>CBIHRS010000080.1:0-17621 GCA_966212505.1 uncultured bacterium | reverse complement strand
CGCCTCAAGGCGGCTGAGCGCCCCCTCGGGGGGCAGGAGCGAAGCGACGTGGGGGTCGACATGTCAGAGCCGCGCGAGCGCTTGGCCCAAGTCGTCGCAGAGGTCTTGCGGATCCTCCAGCCCGACATGCAGGCGCACCAACCGGCCTTCGTCGGGCAGCACGCTGAGCGTGCGCAGGGGAAAAGGCACGGCCGGCAGTGCCAGGCTCTCGAAGCCGCCCCAGCTGGTGCCCAGGCCGAAGAGCTGCAGCGCATCGATGAACGCGGCGAACGCCGTCTCGCTGCACGGCACCAGCTCGAAGCTGAACGGGCCGGCCGCGCCGGAGAACTGCGCCCGCCACAGCGCATGGCCGGGGTCGGACTCGAGCGCGGGGAACAGCACGCGCCGCACCTGCGGTTGCCGCTGCAGCCATTGCGCCACCGCCAGCGCCGTGTGCTCATGGCGCCGCAGCCGCACGCCCAGCGTACGCAGGCCGCGCAGCGCCAGCCAGCAGGCATCGGGCGATGCATGGGCACCGCTGCAGTCGCAGAAGGCCCGCGTGCCTTCCAAGGCCTGCAGCGAGCCGGTGATGAGCCCGAGCATCAGGTCGGAATGGCCGTTGATGAACTTGGTGCCCGAATGGATGGCAATGTCGATGCCCAAGCCATGCGCATCGAAGAACAGCGGCGTGCCCCAGGTGGCATCGGCCGCCACCGGGATGCCGCGCGCATGGGCCGCGGCGCAGGCGGCCCGCACGTCGAGCATCTCCATCGTCAGCGAGGCGGGCGCTTCGAGGAAGACCAGGCTGGTGTCGTCGCGCAGGTAGCCGGACACGTCGGCGCCATGGGGAAAGAACTCCACCACCGTGCCCTGGCGGGCCAGCTCCTTCTCGCAGAAGCCGCGCGTCGGGCCATACACGCCCTCGCTGAGCAGCAGGTGCCGGCCGGGCCCGGCATGTGCGCTGAGCACGGCGGTGATGGCCGAAAGGCCGCTGGCGGTGGCGATGCAGCCCTCGGTGCGCGACAGCGCCGCCATCGCACGCTGCAACTCGAAGGTGGTCGACGTGCCGGAGCGTCCATAGCGCGGCGAGTCGAACACCGTTTCGTGGTGTGCGTGCTTGTAGTCGGCCAGCGTCTCGAACACGACGGTCGAGGCGCGCACCAGCGGCGGGTTGATCGCCTGGGCCGCTCTCGCGGTGGCACGGGCTGCGTGAATGAGGAAGGTGTCGGTGTGCATGGGCCGGATACTATGTAGGCATGCCGCAGACGGAACGCCAGAAACCATCGCCGACACGCCAGGATTTCGGCGGCTGGGCCACGCTGGCCAAGTCGCATGCGGCAGGCGCCGTGCTGCCGCGCCACCAGCACAGCCGAGCCCAGCTGATGTTCGGCCTCAGCGGCGTGATGCTGGTCGAGACCGACGAGTCGCGCTGGACCGTGCCGCCGCAGCGCGCGCTGTGGATCCCGCCGCAGCATCCGCACACGGTGCAGGTGCTGTCGGCCACCGAGATGCGCACCGTGTATTGCCAGCCCGAGCTGATCGCGCGCTGCGAACCGGAGCTGCGGCTCACCGAAGTGCATGCGGTGGAGGTCTCGCCATTGATCCGCGAGCTGGTGCTGGGCCTGTTCGATATGCGCTTCGATCACGCCACGCGCGAGGCCATGGTCACCCTGCTGCTGCGCACGCTGCAGCAGACGCCGGCCCTGCCGACCCACCTGCCCCTGCCCACCAGCGAGGCCCTGCGCCGCGCAGTCGCGCCGCTGCTGCAGGCGCACCGCTGGCACTGGCCGCTGCGTCGCCTGGCCGAGCGGGCGGCGATGTCGGAGCGCAGCTTCACGCGGCGCTTCACCGCCGAGGTGGGCTTGAGTTTCCGGGCCTGGCGGCAGCGGGCGCGCATCATCGCGTCGCTCGACCTGCTGAACGACGGGAGGCCGGTGAAGGCCATTGCGCACACGCTCGGCTTCGCAAGCGATGCGGCCTATGTCGCCGCGTTCCGCGAACTGCTGGGCTGCACGCCGCATGCGTTCCGCCTCCGACACGCCGCGGCCGGCTCCGTATGATGGCTGCATGACCGCCTTCGCCTTCCTCGCCAACAACAGCTTCATGAAGGTGCCGGCCGCCGGCACGCAGCCCTATGCGGTGGCCGGCATCGCATGGGACGGCTCCACCACCAACCGGCCGGGCGCGCGCTTCGGCCCGCGTGCGATCCGCGAGGCCAGCCACATGCTGTGCGACGGCGTGCATCCGCTGTTCGACGTGACGCCCGAAGGCCTGCTCGGCGATGCCGGCGACCTGCCGCTGCCCAACACCAGCCTGGCCGGCATGCGCGAGGCGATGATGCCGCTGGCCGCCGAGCTGATCGGCCGGCACCACATGGTGTGGCTGGGCGGCGACCATTCCATCACGCTGCCGCTGCTGCGCGCCTACAAAGCCCGCCTCGGCCGGCCGCTCGCGGTGCTGCATTTCGATGCGCACTGCGACACCTGGAAAGACCACTTCGGCGAGCCCAGCGGCCACGGCACCTGGGTCTACGAGGCGTTCCAGGAAGGGCTGGTCGTGCCGCCATGCGTGATGCAGCTGGGCATCCGCTCGGCTGGCGTGCGCGAGGCGCGCGACTATGTGCGCGACCAGGGCGGGCTGATCTACACAGCGCGCGACCTGCGCGGCCTCGAAGGGCCGGCACAGATGGCGCCGGTGCTGCAGGCGCTGCGCGACCGGTTGGCCCAGCACGGCAACCCGCCGCTGTACGTGAGCCTGGACATCGACTGCCTCGACCCCGCCTTCGCCCCCGGCACCGGCACGCCCGAGCCGGGCGGCATGAGCACGAACCAGGTGCTCACGATCCTCGAAGGCCTGGCCGGCCTGCCCTGCGTGGGGATGGATTGCGTGGAGGTGGCCCCGCCCTACGACCACACCGAGCAGACCAGCTACGCCGCCGCCAACTTCGTGTGGACGTATCTCTGCGCGCAGATCGCGGCAGGCCGGCGCTAACGCGCCGCGACGTTCTCCACCAGCTCGCCCTGCGCCAGCGCCACCTTGCTGCCGCCGTTGAGCGCAAACACGTGGAAGCCGTTGCTGTAGAGCACGGTGCCGTCTGGCGCGAGGTCGAAGCTGACCACGTACTGGGCCAGCACCTCGACGTTGCCGGCAGCATCGCGCCGGATCAGCTCCCAGTTACGCGGCACCAGCCCACCGTTGGCGCGGGCATCGGGTGCGAGCTTCGACAGCTCGATCATGCGGCCGTGCAGCCAGAGCCGGCCGAGGTCTTGATCGAGCTGCGGCGTGCGCGGGCCGCCGGCCGAGCGCAGCGGCTCGCGGCCATAGACCATCGAGAAGAAGTTGAGGTAGCCGAAGATCGCCTTCAGCAGCCGCCATGGGAACAGCAGCGTGTCGGTCAGCGTATTGGTGAGCTTTTGCGTCGCCGGCTTCTCGTAGGGCCGGCGGATCGCGTAGAGGTTGCCGGCACGGTCCATGCGCGGCCCGACGTGGTCGTAGCGCGCATCGTCGATCAGCGTCTCGAGCCGGCCGCTGGCGTAGTCGACGCGGTTGATCGCCGCATGGCCGACGGCCATCACGTGCCCGCCCTGCGGATGGCGCGCGACGCCCGCCGACTGGAACACCACCGCGGTTCGCTCCGACGGCACGAACGACGGCGCCGCATCGATGCAGTCGCCGCTGGTGATCGCACCCTTGCAGTTGCCGTCGGTGTCGTAGATCTCGAGGTGGGCCGTGGCGTCGGGATTGGCGCGCGACAGCACGATGCGATCGGCAGCGGCGCCGTAATCGAAACCCAGCGCCTCGAAATTGGTGCGGTGGAACAACCTCACCTCGCGCTGCTCCGCCAGATGCTGGCGGAACAGGCCCACGCTGCCGCCCACCGCGAGCAGGTAGTACAGCGTGTCGGCCTCGGCACCGGCGCGCACGTGCAGGAATCGCGGCGGCGCCATCGCGCCCTGCGCACTGCCGGCCTTGCCCCAGAGCATCGAATTGGGAATGACGCCGGTCTGCTCCTCGCGCGGAGCGTTCTTCCAGCCGGTGTTGCGGCGGCTCTGCGCATCGCGCTCGATCACTTCGCGCGCAAAGGCCGATTCCACCTTGCGCGGCGATGCGCCCTCGGCACCGTCATGCAACCACAGTTCGCCCTTGGCGATATGCATCGAACGCATGTGTCCCCTCCTCCGTCGAACGCGCGATATTAGCCGCCGAACACCCGGCGCAGGATCGCGCTGCCGGTGCCGATCGGGTCCTGGCGGATCTTCTTCTCCTCGTCGCCGATCATCAGGAACAGGCCGTCGAGCGCCTTACCGGTGACATAGCGCTCGATGCTGAAGTCGTCGGTCTTCAAGCTCAGGTCTCCCACCTTGGTATGGACCAGCGCATCGAACTTCCGCAGCAGCGACACCCGCTGCGTGGCCTGCGTGACGATGGGCAGGAACTTCTCGCCCAGCGGCTCGCGCGTCTTGCGCTCGAAGAACTCGGTGGCCGAGGTCTCGCCGCCGCGCACGATGCCCCATGCGTCCTCCACGCTCATCTGGCGCACGGCCTGCACCAACAGCGCCTTGCCTTCCGGCACCGCGGCTTCCGCCGCGCGGTTCATCGCCGTGACGACCTCGTCGACACGGTGCTGCTGACCGAGAACCCGCATCAGCTTGGCCACCGACTCCAGGTGCGAAGGCAAGGGAATGCGCACGCGCGGGTTGCCGAGGAAACCATCGGTGCGGCCGAGCAGGCCCACTGCCGAGATCGCGCCGCGCTCCAGCGCCGCGCGCACGCCGCCGGCGGCATCGCCCTCGCTCAGGCCCGCGGCCCGCGTACCGGCGCTGCAGGCGGCCAGGGCCAGCAGCATCAAGCTTCTTCGTTGCATCGTCAGCTCTCCTGCACCGGCAGCGCGGTGGTCTTCTTCACGGTGCGCAGCACCAGCATCGAGTTCGATCGTGCCACGCCGGGCAGGCGCATCAGCACATCGGTATGGAAGCGCTCCAGGTCTTCGGCGTCGCGGTAGCTGAAGCGGATGAGGTAGTCGTTGGAGCCGGCCACGTAGAAGCAGTCGAGGATCTGCGGCTCCTGGCGCACCGCCTGCTCGAAGGCCTCGAGCAGCGGCGTGTTCATGCTCTCGAGGTTGATGATCGTGAAGCTGGTGCCGTGCTGGCCCACCGCCTTGGGGTTGAGCAGCGCCACGTACTGCGCGATGACGCCGGATTCCTCCAGCTGCTTCACGCGCCGCAGGCAGGCCGAGGGCGACAGGTGCACGCGCTCGGCGAGGTCGACATTGGAGAGCCGGCCATCGGCCTGCAGCTCGGCGAGGATGGCACGGTCGATCGCATCGAGTTGCACCATACTGGGTTTGCTTCGCATGAGCCGTCTTCAAATCTTCAGAAGTTCGCATGATATTGCGTCGCCGGGGGTGAACCCCTTGCAAATGTGCACGCACATTGCGCCGCCGCCGACCTAGACTCTTCCGTGGCAGATGTCACGCCAAACCAAGGAATTGCCTAGCGCATACCGATCATGTCCTTCCTGAACGCCGACCGCGATCTCTCGCGCAACTCGTACTACGCGGCCACCGCGGCCCGCGATATCGGTTTTCCGGCGTTGCAGGGCGACGTGCATGCGGATGTGGCCATCGTCGGCGGCGGGCTCGCGGGCCTGTCGGCCGCGATCGAGCTGGCCGACCGCGGCTTCTCGGTGGCGTTGCTCGAGGCGAAGCAGTTGGCCTGGGGCGCGAGCGGGCGCAACGGCGGGCAGGCGATCCACGGGCTGGCCTGCGATCCCTCGGTGATCGAGGCGCAGCTGGGCATCGACGAGGCGCGCCGCGTGTGGGACATGTCGATCGAGGCGCTGGACCTGATCCGCGCGCGCTGCGAGCGCTTCCACATCGATTGCGACTGGCAGGACGGTTTCCTCGGCCTCGCGGTCAACGAGCGCAAGGGCCAGGAGCTGCGGCAATGGGTCGAGCATGTGGAGGCCACCTACCGGTATCCGCTCACCTGGATAGCCCCCAAGGACATCGGCCGCTGGATCGCAAGCCCGCGCTACCACTGCGGGCTGCATGATGCGCGCTCGGGCCATCTGCATCCGCTGAAATACAGCCTCGGGCTGGCGCGCGCCGCGGCCTCGCTCGGCGTGCGGGTGTACGAGGAGTCGCCGGTCGTCGCGCTCGAGTCCGGGCGCAGCGTCACGCTGCGCACCGCGCAAGGCAGCGTGCGCGCCGGGCAGGTGCTGCTGGCCGGCAACGTCTACCTGCAGGGGCTGGCACCCAAGCTCGAGTCGCGCATCATGCCGGTGGGCACCTACATCGTCTGCTCCGAGCCCTTGGGCGCCGAGCGCTGCAGCGCGCTGATCCCTTCGCGCTCGGCGGTATGCGACACCAACTTCGTGCTCGACTATTTCAGGCCCACGGCCGACCACCGGCTGCTCTATGGCGGCCGGGTCAGCTACAGCACGGTGACGCCGGCCAACCTGGCCGAGAGCATGCGCAGGCGCATGGTCGGCACCTTCCCGCAGCTCGAGGGCGTGAAGGTCGACTACGCCTGGGGCGGCTTCGTCGACATCTCGATGAACCGTGCGCCCGATTTCGGGCGGCTGCCCGCCGATGGTGCCGCCGGGCACGGCAACGTGTACTACCTGCAGGGCTTCTCCGGCCATGGCCTCGCGCTCACGGGGCTGGCGGGGCGATTGGTGGCCGAGGCGATGGCGGGCGACGCCACGCGCTTCGACACCTTCGCCCGCTTGAAACACCGCCCTTTCCCCGGCGGCCGTCTGCTGCGCACCCCGGCCCTCGTGCTGGGCATGGCCTACTACCGCCTGAAGGACATGCTATGACCTTCGGCCCCCGGCAATCCCGCGTTCGTTACCACTGTGCTGTTGACTCCGCCCGGAGGCTTGGCACACTGGATGCAAGCACCCTTCCACACCACTTCAGCAAGCCCATGGCGCACGGGTCAACAACCCGGTGGCCGCAAGCCCAATGAGTACCAACACACCCTCCAAGACCGCACCCAAGCCGGTCGTCCTGGTGCCCGCCTGCAACCGCCTGCACGGCCATCATCCCTACCACATGGTCGGCAAGAAGTATGTCGACGCGGTACGCCTCGCCGGCTGCCAGCCGCTGATCGTGCCCACGGCCCTGCCCGGCGAGCTCGACGACCTGCTGGACATCGCCCATGGCGTGCTGCTCACCGGCTCGCCTTCCAACGTGCACCCGAGCCACTTCGATGAAGACGTGCTCGATCCTTCGCTGCCGCTCGACCCCGAGCGCGATGCGTGGACGCTGCCGCTGATCCCCAAGGCGATCGAGCGCGGCATGCCGCTGTTCGCGATCTGCCGCGGCTTCCAGGAAGCCAACGTGGCCCTGGGCGGCACGCTGCACCAGGCGGTGCAGCGCGTGCCCGGCTACAACGACCATCGCTCGAACGACGACGATCCGGTCGAGGTGCAGTACGACTTCGCGCACGAGGTGATCGTCGAGCCGGGCGGCCGGCTCGCGGCCATCGCCGGGCAGCCGGGCTTCCGCGTGAATTCGCTGCACGGCCAGGGCATCAACCGCCTGGCGCCGGGCCTGCGCGTGGAGGCGCGCGCGCCGGATGGACTGGTCGAGGCCTTCTCGGTCGACCGGGCCCCGGGCTTCACGATGTGCGTGCAATGGCATCCCGAATGGCAGGCGTCGGGCAACCCTGTCTCCCAGCGCCTGTTCGCCGCCTTCGGCGACGCCGCGCACACCTATCGCGACCATCACCGCGGGCCTGCGTAAGCGCGGGCGCCGAGCGCGCCCGCAGCCCTTCGCTTTTGTCCCCAGATCCCAAGCACGCCGCGCCCTCAGAACGCGGCGGCCCAACGTCAACAGGTGATTCCATGGTCGTCAGAGACAACTTCACATTCAGCGAGCTCGAACAGTGGCTCAACAAGAACCGGGTGACCGAGATCGAGTGCCTCGTGCCCGACCTCACCGGTGTGGCGCGCGGCAAGATCCTGCCGCGCGAAAAGTTCACCGAAGACCGCGGCATGCGGCTGCCCGAGGCGGTGGTCGCGATGGGCGTGACCGGTGAATTCCCCGAGGAGGGCCCCTACTACGACGTGATCCAGCCCACGGATCAAGACATGCACCTGCGGCCCGACCCGGCCACCGTGCGCATCGTGCCCTGGGCAGTCGACCCCACGGCGCAGGTGATCCACGACTGCTACGACAAGGAAGGCCGCATCGTGCCGTTCGCGCCGCGCTCGGTGCTGCGCCGCGTGTGCGACCTGTTCGCGGCCGAAGGCTGGGATCCGGTGGTGGCGCCCGAGCTCGAGTTCTACCTGGTGGCGCGCAACACCGACCCCGACATGCCGCTGAAGCCGCCCATCGGCCGCAGCGGGCGCGCCGAGACCTCGCGCCAGGCCTATTCGATCGATGCGGTGAACGAGTTCGACCCGCTGTTCGAAGACATCTACGCCTACTGCGAGCGCATGGAGCTCAACGTCGACACGCTGATCCACGAGGTGGGCGCGGGGCAGATGGAGATCAACTTCTTCCATGCCCATCCGCTGGGGCTGGCCGACGAGGTGTTCTTCTTCAAGCGCACGGTGCGCGAGGCCGCGATGCGGCACGACATGTTCGCCACCTTCATGGCCAAGCCGATCGCCGGCGAACCGGGCAGTGCGATGCACATCCACCAGAGCCTGGTCGACAAGGCCACCGGCCGCAACATCTTCAGCAACGAAGACGGCACGCCGAGCCAGGAGTTCCACTGGTACATCGGCGGGCTGCAGCACTACATCCCGGCGGCGATGGCTTTGTTCGCGCCCTATGTCAACTCGTATCGCCGGCTGGCCCGCTTCACCGCCGCGCCGATCAACATCCAGTGGGGCACCGACAACCGCACCGTGGGCATCCGCTCGCCGGTGGCGCCCCCGGCCGCGCGCCGCATCGAGAACCGCGTGATCGGCGCCGATGCCAACCCCTACGTGGCGCTGGCCGCCACGCTGGCCTGCGGCTACCTCGGCATCAAGAACCGGATCGAGCCTTCGCCCGAGTGCAAGGGCGACGCCTACCTCGGCGAATACCAGCTGCCGCGCAGCCTGGGCGAGGCGCTGAACCTGCTGCGCGACGAGGCCGACCTGGCCGAGGTGCTGGGCAAGGCCTTCGTCACGGTCTACACCGAGGTCAAGGAGATCGAGCATGCGGAATTCATGAAGGTGATCTCGCCGTGGGAGCGCGAGCACCTGCTGCTGCACGTCTGAACCCTCCGGCAAACGCTCCGGCAAACGGCAACGCAAGGAACACCCATGAACATCCGCAGCACCCAAGACTGGCAGGCCGCCGATGCGGCCCACTTCCTGCACCCCTTCACCGATTTCCAGGCGCTGGCCAAGAAGGGCTCGCGCATCATCACCAAGGCCGACAACATCTACCTCTGGGACACCGAGGGCCACAAGATCCTCGATGCGATGTCGGGCCTGTGGTGCGTGAACGTCGGCTACGGCCAGCAGGCCCTGATCGACGCGGCCACGGCTCAGATGAAGGAGCTGCCGTTCTACAACGCGTTCTTTCAAACGGCGACGCCGCCGGCCATCGAGCTGGCCGAGCTGCTCGCCCAGGTATGCGCGAGCAGCGCCGGCGCCCGGCCGCCCGAAGCCGGCGCTGCAGCCCCCTCGGGGGGCGCGTCGCCGAAGGCGACGGGGGGCTCCATTTCACAGTTCAAGCACGTGTTCTTCACCAGCTCAGGCTCCGAAGGCAACGACACCATCGTGCGCATGGTGCGCCGCTACTGGGACGTGATGGGCCAGCCCAAGCGCGACGTGATCATCAGCCGCGTCAACGGCTATCACGGCTCGACGATGGCCGGCGCCTCGCTCGGGGGCATGAGTGCGATGCACGCACAGGGCGGCCTGCCGATCCCCGGCATCGTGCACATCGAGCAGCCCTACTGGTTCGCCAACGGCCGGGGCATGGATCGCGCCGAGTTCGGCCGCGTGGCCGCGGGATGGCTCGAAGACAAGATCAAAGAGGTCGGCCCCGATCGCGTGGCCGCCTTCATCGGCGAGCCGGTGCAGGGGGCGGGCGGCGTGATCATCCCGCCCGAGACCTACTGGCCCGAGATCCAGCGCATCTGCGACAAGTACGGCATCCTGCTGGTGAGCGACGAGGTGATCTGCGGCTTCGGCCGCACCGGCCACTGGTTCGGCTGCGAGCGCTTCGGCACCCGCCCTGATCTGATGACCTTCGCCAAGGGCGTGACCTCGGGCTACGTGCCGCTGGGCGGCGTGATGGTCGGCGACCGCGTGGCCAAGGTGCTGATCGAACAGGGCGGCGAGTTCGAACACGGCTACACCTACTCGGGCCATCCTGTGGCGTGCGCAGTGGCCCTCGCCAACATCCGGCTGATCCAGCAGCTGAAGCTGGTGGAGCATGTGCGCGATGACGTCGGCCCGTATCTTGCAAAGCACTACGAGGCATTGCGCGAGCATCCGCTCGTCGGCGAGGCCGAGACCTGCGGGCTGATGGGCGCCATCCGCTTGGTCAAGCGCAAGGACGATCAGGGCGGCGTGCCCTTCCCGTCCGAGCTCTCGATCGGCATGGTGTGCCGCGGCCACTGCTTCGGCAACGGACTGATCATGCGGGCGGTCGGCGACCGCATGATCATCGCCCCGCCGCTGGTGATCACCCGCGCGCAGGTCGACGAGATGGTGGCGCTGATCCGCCGCTGCCTCGACCTGACGCTGGCGGATGCTCAACGCAACGGCTGGCTCTGAATCCGCTCTTAGACTTGCACCCGTCGAACACACACCCACACTGGAGGATCGCTGCATGAAGCTGAAGACCTGGGGCGCCTTCGCGCTCGCGTTGTGCGCCGTCGCGGTGCAGGCCCAAGAAGAGGAGAAGGTTCTCAACGTCTACAACTGGTCGGACTACATCGCCGAAGACACGCTGAAGAACTTCGAGAAGGAAACCGGCATCAAGGTCCGCTACGACAACTTCGACAACAACGAGATCGTCCATGCCAAGCTGGTGGCCGGCAAGAGCGGCTACGACGTGGTGGTGCCCTCCTCGTACTGGGCCAAGCTGCAGGCCGACGGCGGCCTGCTGCGCAAGCTCGACAAGAGCAAGCTGCCCAACCTGAAGAACCTCGACCCCGAGGTGCAGGCCACGCTGGCCAAGCTCGACCCGGGCAACCAGTACATGGTCAACTGGCTGTGGGGCTACACCACGGTGGGCATCAACGTCGACAAGGTCAAGGCCGCGCTCGGCTCGTTGCCGATGCCCGACAACGCGTGGGACCTCGTCTTCAAGCCCGAATACATCAGCAAGCTCAAGGGCTGCGGCGTCAGCTTCCTCGATTCGCCGACCGACATCATCCCCGCCGCGCTGCACTACCTCGGCAAGCCGGCCTTCAGCCGCAACGCCGCCGACTACACCGCAGTGCCGGCGCTGCTGAAGCCCATCCGCCCCTACGTCACGCTGTTCAGCTCGTCGGGCTACATCAACGACATGGCCAACGGCTCGATCTGCGTGGCGCTGGGCTGGTCGGGCGACATCAACATCGCGCGCCAGCGTGCGATCGACGGCAAGACCGGCCAGAAGATCGAGGCGCTGATCCCCAAGACCGGCGGCATCCTGTTCTTCGACACGATGGTGATCCCGGCCGATGCGCCGCACCCGGACAACGCGCACAAGTTCATCAACTACATCATGCGGCCCGAGGTGCATGCGGGTCTCACCAACAAGGTGTTCTACGCGAACCCCAACAAGGAATCGCGCAAGTTCATCAAGCCCGAGGTCGCCAACAACCCGACCGTGTTCCCGAGCGAGGCCGACATGAAGAACATGGCCCTGCCCGAGGCGGTGACCAACGACATCCGCCGCTCGATGACGCGGATCTACACCTCGTTCAAGACGGGCATCTGAGCCCCTTCGCATCAGCCCCGGCGCCCACCGGCCCGCACGGCCGGTGAAGCGCAGCACAACCCCGGAGGAGCGCATGGCTTCGGCGCAAGCGCAGGCGTACCTGCAGATCCAGGACGTGGTCAAGGATTTCGGCGGCGGCGCGGTGGCCGTCAACCACGTCAGCCTCGACATCGCCAAGGGCGAGATCTTCGCGCTGCTCGGCTCCTCGGGCTGCGGCAAGACCACGCTGCTGCGCATGCTGGCCGGCTTCGAGACCCCCACCTCGGGCCGCATCGTGCTCAACGGGCAGGACCTCGCCGGCCTGCCGCCCTATGCGCGGCCGATCAACATGATGTTCCAGTCGTACGCGCTGTTTCCGCACCTCACGGTGTGGGACAACATCGCGTTCGGCCTGCGACGCGACGGCATGCCCGCCGGCCAGGTGGCCGAGCGGGTGGAAGCCATGCTCAAGCTGGTGCAGCTGGGCAAGTACGCCAAGCGCAAGCCGCACCAGCTCTCGGGCGGCCAGCAGCAGCGGGTGGCGCTGGCACGCAGCCTGGCCAAGCGGCCGCAGCTGCTGCTGCTCGATGAGCCGCTGGGCGCGCTCGACAAGAAGCTGCGCGAGGAAACGCAGATCGAGCTGGTCAACATCATCCGCGACGTCGGCGTGACCTGCGTGATGGTCACGCACGACCAGGAAGAGGCGATGACCATGGCCTCGCGCATCGCGGTGATGAGCGAAGGCCACATCCTGCAGGTGGGCGCGCCGAGCGACGTGTACGAAACGCCCGCCACCCGCTTCGTGGCTGACTTCATCGGCAACGTGAACCTGATGGACGGCAAGGTGTCGGTCGACGAGAGCGACCACGTGATCATCGACTGCGCCGACTGCCGGCACTACGTGGGCCATGGCATCACCGGCACCGCCGGCATGCCGGTCACGGTGGCGCTGCGGCCCGAGAAGATCCACCTCTCGCGCCAGGCGCCCGACGATGGCTTCAACGCGGTGAAGGGCGTGGTGAAGAACCTGTCGTACTTCGGCAGCTTCACCGTCTACCACCTGCTCACGCCCAGCGGCGCGACGCTCAAGGTGAGCCAGAACAACCTGCAGCGCCACCGCGACGACGAGCTGGCCGCCGGCGACGAGGCCTGGGCGCACTGGTCGCGCCAGGCCCAAGTGGTGCTCACGCAATGAGGCCCGCATGGTGGCGCGGCCGCAGCGCCGTGATCGGCGTGCCCTACCTGTGGCTGCTGGCCTTCTTTCTCGCGCCCTTCCTGATCGTGCTGAAGTTCAGCCTGGCCGAGATGGGCGCCGTGTCGCCCGAACCGCTGCTGACCATGGCCGACGGCGTGGTGAAGATCGCGCTGAAGTACAGCAACTACATCACGCTGGCGGGCGACGGGCTCTACTTCACCGCCTACGTCTCCAGCCTCAAATACGCGGCCGTCACCACGCTGCTGTGCCTGGCCATCGGCTACCCGTTCGCCTACTTCATGGCGCGCGCCCGGGCCACGCTGCAGCCGGCGTTGCTGATGCTGGTGATGCTGCCGTTCTGGACCTCGTTCCTGCTGCGGGTATATGCCTGGAAGGGCCTGCTCGAGGATGGCGGCTGGGTGGCGCAGGTGCTCGTGCACGCACACCTCGACCAGCTGCTGTATGCCGCCGGCCTGATCGCCGCGCCGGGCAAGCTGATGAACACGCCCTTCTCGCTCGTGGTCGGCATGACCTACACCTACCTGCCGTTCATGATCCTGCCGCTGTATGCCAACCTCGCCAAGATGGACCTGCGGCTGCTCGAGGCCGCGGCCGACCTCGGGGCCACGCCGTGGGTGGCGTTCTGGAAGATCACGGTGCCGCTGTCCAAGGCCGGCATCATCGCCGGATCGATGCTGGTGTTCATCCCCTGCGTGGGCGAGTTCGTCACGCCCGAACTGCTGGGCGGGCCGCAGACGCTGATGATCGGCCGCGTGCTGTGGGACGAGTTCTTCAGCAACAACGACTGGCCGATGGCCTCCACGGTGGCCGTGGTGCTGGTGCTGCTGATCGTGGTGCCGCTGGCGGTGTTCAACAAGTACCAGGCGCAGGCCCAGGAGCGGCGGGCATGACGACACGGCGCGCGTTCTTCTCGCCCACCTTTGCCCGGCGCTTCGGCTTCGGCTGGCTGGTCAGCGGCTATGCCTTCCTGTACCTGCCGATCCTGGCGCTGATCGTCTACTCGTTCAACGCTTCGCCGCTGCCCACCGTGTGGGGCGGCTTCACGCTGGAGTGGTACCGCAAGCTCGCCAACGACCGCGAGATGCTGGCCGGCCTGTGGCTCTCGCTGAAGATCGCCTTCATGACCGCCTGCGCCTCGGTGCTGCTGGGCACGCTGGCGGCCTTCTCGCTGGTGAAGTACCGGCGCTTCAGCGGGCGCACGCTGTTCGCCGGCATGGTCAACGCGCCGCTGGTGATGCCCGAGGTGATCGTCGGCCTGTCGCTGCTGCTGATGCTGGTGTCGGTACAGAAGGCGATCGGCTTTCCCGAGCGCGGGATGATGACCATCTGGCTCGGCCACCTGCTGCTCGGCCTGGCCTACGCCACCGTCGTGATCCAGGCCCGCCTGCAGGATCTTCCGCCGCAGCTCGAGGAAGCCGCCATGGACCTCGGCGCCCGGCCGCACCAAGTGTTCTACCTCGTCACGCTGCCGATGATCGCGCAGGCCCTGGCCTCGGCCTGGCTGCTGACCTTCAGCCTCTCGCTCGACGACGTGGTGGTCTCGGCCTTTCTCAGCGGCCCGGGCGCCACGACGATGCCGCTGGTGATCTTCTCGCGGGCGCGGCTGGGGCTGAACCCCAGCGTCAACGCGGTGGCCACCGTGATCATCGTGATCGTGAGCCTCTGCGTCACCGCGGCCAGCCTGTGGATTGCCCGCGCCGAGCGGCGGCGCACCGAGGAAATGAACGCGGCGCAGCGCGCCAACCCCTGAACGAATCAACCCCAGAGGAGAAGCCCATGCATCCGATCCGCTTGACGATCCTGAGCACCGCGCTGGCGGCAGCCTTCATGCCGGCCGCGCAAGCCCAGTCGAACGAGGAGCTGCTGAAGGAGCTGCGCGCGCTGAAGGCCCGCGTCGGCGAGCTCGAGAAGAAGCTCGAGGCCGCCAGCGCGGCCAAGCCGGCCGAGGGCGGCGACAAGCAGTGGGGCATGACGCCCGAGCAGGTGCAGGAGTTCAACCGCATCGCGGTCAAGACCGAAGCGCTCGAGGACAGCCGCGACGCGATGGGCCTGAAGAACCTGAAGATCAGCGGCTACATGGACCCGACCTTCATCTACAACCGGCTGCAGAACCGCGCCGGCTTCCAGTTCCTGAACCGGGTCGACGACGACGGCTACAACTACGACAACTCCTACTTCGGCGCCGCGGTGATCGACTTCACGAAGGAAACCGACAGCGGCACGCGCTGGCGCCTGACGCTGGCGCCCAACCGCGGCGTGGGCTCGGTGTTCGACGGCACCTCCATCGTCCACGAGGCCAGCGTCTCGATGCCGCTGACCGACCTGCAGACGCGCCTGATCGCCGGCCAGATCCCCGACTGGAGCGGCTACGAATACCTGCAGCCCACGCTGAACAAGCTGATCACGCACAACCTGCTGTTCGACTTCACGCTGCCCACCGCCTACACCGGCGTCGGCTTCGACATCACGCGCGGCAAGTGGATGTACAAGGGCATGATCGCCAACATGAACGCGAGCAAGAAGCAGCCGGGCGACAAGACACCGGCCTTCGTGTACCGCGTCGACTACTCGCGCGGCGAGTTCCAGGGCTTCGGCTTCGCCGGCGTGCACGGCAAGGCGCCCAACCTCACCGGCAACATCGTCGATCCCGTCACCGGCGAGACCGTGCGCCAGCCCGATTCGCGGCTCGACCTGTTCGAGTTCGATGCCTACTTCATCCGCGGCGACGTCACCGCGCAGGGCCAGTTCAGCATCGGCCGGCAGCGCAACGCGGCGATCACGGTCGACCCGGTCACCGGCGATCTGCGCGATGCGCGCTGGTGGGGCCTGTCGGCGCTGGGCGCCTACAAGTTCACCCCGCGCTTCGAGGGCACCGCGCGGCTCGACTACATCTACAACAAGAAGAACGGCGGCGGCCTGCTGGGCTACACCGCGGCCGACGACCGCAACGGCATCGGCCCCGATCCGTTCGGCGATCCGGAGGTGGGCGCCAACCGCTATGCGCTCACGCTGGGCCTGAGTTATGCGGTCAACCTCAACACCACGCTGAAGGCCGAATACCGCCTCGACCGCGCGACCCTCCCGGTCTTTCTCGACGTGAAGAATGGCGAGTACCGCAAGAGCAACCACCTGCTCGGCACCTCGCTGCTCGTCAGCTTCTGATCCCGGAGTTGTTTCCATGAGCCAAGCCATCGACTGGCGCAGCCGCGCCGCCACCCTGCAGTTCGACGGGCGCGCCTTCATCGATGGCGAGCGCCGTGCCGCGGCCAGCGGCGAGACCTTCGACTGCATCTCGCCCACCGGGGGCCAAGTGCTCACGCAGGTGGCGCGCGGCCGCGCCGCCGACGTGGATGCGGCCGTGCGCTCGGCGCGCGCCGCCTTCGAAGACCGGCGCTGGGCCGGCCAGGCGCCGGCGCAGCGCAAGCGCGTGCTGCAGCGCTTTGCCGAGGCCATCCTCGGCGCGAAGGAAGAGCTGGCCCTGCTCGAGACGCTCGACATGGGCAAGCCCATCCGCTACTCGCTCGCGGTCGACGTGCCGGCCACCGCACGCTGCATCGCCTGGTATGCCGAGGCGGTCGACAAGGTCTACGACGAGATCGCGCCGACGCCGCAGAACGCGCTGGCACTGATCACCCGCGAGCCGATGGGCGTGATCGGCGCGATCGTGCCGTGGAACTACCCGATGATCATGGCCGCGTGGAAGCTCGGCCCCGCGCTGGCCGCCGGCAACTCGGTGGTGCTCAAGCCCAGCGAGAAATCGCCGCTCACCGCGCTGCGCCTGGCCGAGCTGGCGCTGCAGGCCGGCCTGCCGCCCGGCGTGTTCAACGTGGTGCCGGGCTTTGGCCACGAGGCCGGCGAGGCGCTGGCGCTGCACACCGATGTGGATGCGGTGGGCTTCACCGGCTCCACCCGCGTGGGCCGCAAGATGCTCGAGTACGCGGGCCGCTCCAACCTCAAGCGCGTGTACAACGAACTCGGCGGCAAGTCGGCCTTCGTCGTGTTCCCCGATTTCAACGACATCGAGCGCGCGGCCAAGACGGTGGCGGGCGGCATGTTCTTCAACCAGGGCGAGTCGTGCAATGCGCCCTCGCGCGTGTTCGTGCACGAGAGCATCGCCGACGAGTTCGTGGGTGTCGTGGCCGGCGAAGCGCCCAAGTACCAGCCGGGCGATCCGCTCGATGCGGCCACCGAGATGGGCGCGCTGGTCGATGCCGGCCAGCTCAACACGGTGATGGGCTACATCGCCGCTGGCCGCGACGAAGGCGCGCGCTGCCTCGCCGGCGGACGGCAGGCGCGGGCCGAGACCGGCGGCTTCTACGTGGAGCCCACGGTGTTCGACGGCGTGGCCAACAGCATGAAGATCGCGCAGGAAGAGATCTTCGGCCCGGTGCTGTCGGTGATCCGCTTCAAGACCGAGGAAGAGGCGATCCGCCTCGCCAACGATTCGAGCTACGGCCTGCAGGCCAGCGTCTGGAGCCACGACATCAACCGCGCGCACCGCGTGGCGCGCGCGCTGCGCGCCGGCACCGTGCACGTGAACCAGTACGACGAAGACGACATCAC
>CBIHRS010000079.1:0-17748 GCA_966212505.1 uncultured bacterium | reverse complement strand
TGTGGCGCACGATGTTCTCGCGCACCACGATCGCATCGTCGATCAGCACGCCGATGGCCAGCGACAGGCCGAGCAGCGTCATGAAGTTGAGCGTGAAGCCGCACAGCCACACCGCGATGAAGGCCGCGATCACCGAGGTGGGCAGGCTCAGCGCGGTGATCAACGTCGAGCGCCAGCTGTTGAGGAACACGTAGACGACGAAGATGGTGAGCCCCGCGCCGAAGATCAGCGCATGCACCACGTTGTTGAGGCTGTTCTGCGCGTCCTTGCCGCCGTCCTGCGTAACCTCGAGCGTGGTGCCCTGCGGCAGCGTCTTCTGGATCTCGGCGACCAGCTTGCGCGTGTCGTCGGCCACCGACACGGTGCTGGCGTCGCGCGCGCGGGTGATCGACAGGCCCACGTTCGGATGGCCGTTGCGCGAGCTGAAGCTGGTCATCTCGGCATAGCCGTCCTGCACGGTGGCCAGCTGCCCCAGGCGCACCAGCTCCTCGCCGCGCCGGCGCACGACGATCTGCTCGAACTGCGCCGGCGACTCGATGCGGCCCACGAGCCGGATGCTCTGGTCCTCCAGCGTGCCGCGCACCTTGCCCACCGGTGCGGTGGTGTTCTGGTTGCGCAGCGCGTTGACCACCTCGCTGACCGAGATGTTGAACTCGCGCAGCTTCTCGGCGCGCAGCAGCACGCTCAGCTCGCGCTGCAACGCGCCGTTGACGGTGACGGTGGCCACGCCGGGCAGCGCGCGGAAGCGGTCGGCCAGCTGGTCTTCAGCCAGGCGCGAGATCTCGGCATGCGTCTGCTTCGTGGAGGCCAGCGCCAGCTGCATGATCGGCTGGGCCGACGGGTCCACCCGCTGCAGCACCGGCTCGCGGATCTCGGTGGGCAGCTTGTAGCGCACCGTGCCGATCGCGTTGCGCACCTCGTCGGCCGCCTCGATCATGTTCTTGCTGAACTTGAAGATCAGCACGATCTTGGCCTGGCTCTCGCTCGCGGTGGAGCGCACCTCGTCGACGCCGGAGATGCTCTGCAGCGCCTTCTCGATGCGGTTGATCACCTCGCGCTCCACCGTCTCGGGCGAAGCACCGGGATACGGGATGGTGACCACCAGCACCGGCTGCTCGACATCGGGGATCTGGTTGACGCGCAGCTTGTTGAGCGCGAGCAGGCCCAGGCACATCAGCCCGATCACGATCACGATCGCGGAGATCGGCCGCTTGACGCTGAAATCGGAGAGGAACATCTTGCTCACCTCACCACGGCGGCCGAGGCGCCGGAACCGGCGGCGCTGGCATGGAACTCGACGCGCTGGCCGTTCTGCAGCATGGCATTGGGATTGCGCACCACCTGGTCGCCGTCGGCCAGGCCGCCGCGCACCGGGTATTCGCCGCTGCGCGCATCGCGCTCGCCCAGCTGCACCGGCGTCTTGGCCAGCACCTTGTCCTTCACGCGCCACACGTAGGCGGCGTTCTGCTCGCGCACGATGCTCGCCTCGGGCAGCGACAGCGCCTGCTTCGCACCGGTGGCGATGCGGCCCTCGGCATACAGGCCGGCCACGCGCGGTGCAGCGGCGGGGTCGGCAAAGCTCACCAGCACCTCGACCTGGCGGGTGGTGGCATTGGCCGAGGCATCGATGCGCTTGACCTTGCCGGTGAAGCTGGCCTGCGGAAAGCCGTTGACGCGGAAGTCGACCGTCTGCCCGGGCTGGATCTCGTGCATGCGGTCGGCCGACACCAGGCCTTCGAAGCGCATGCTGGCCGGGTCGATCACCTTCACCAGCTCCTTGCCGATCTGTGCGGTATCGCCAGCCGAGGCCTTGCGCTCGCTGACGATGCCGTCGAACGGCGCGCGCACCTCGGTGCGCTGCAGCTGCTGGCGCGCGGCCACCACGCGCGAGCGTGCGGCGGCGAGGTCGCTCTGCGCGTTGTTGCGCCGCACCTCGGCATCCTCCAGCGCCTGCATCGAGGTCATGCCCTGGCTCTGCAGGGTCTTGAGCCGCTGCACCTGGCGCTCGGCCTGCTCGAAGGCCTGGCCCGAGGCGCGCGCTGATTCCTCTGCCGAAGCGAGGCTGTCGCGGATGGCGGTGTCGTCCAGCCGCATCAGCAGGTCGCCCTTGCGCACCGCGTCGCCGTTCTCCTTGAACACCTGCAGCACCACCGCCGACACCTCCGCGCGCAGGTCGGCACGGCGTTCGGGCTGAATCGATCCCGTGATCACCGGCCCCTGCGCCTGCGCGCCCGCCCCACCTACCGTGCGCAGGTCTTCCGGCGCGAGCAGCAAGGCCTGGGCCGCGTCCTTCTTGCCGGCAGGCTCCTCCTTGCCGCCGGGATGGCAGGCGGCCAGCGCGGCCAGCAGCAGAACGACGAGAAGGCGGGGACGCAGCGACATCGGGAAAGCTCCGCGAGCGACAAAAGCCCGCTAGCTTAATCCCGAAGCGCGCTTTGCGCCGTCCCCTGTTTTATGGTCGTCTAGACAGCCAGCGACGGCGCCGGCTGCTCGCCGCTGCAGTGCAGCGTGAATGCGCGCGATGCGAAGTCGACGCTCAGCTCGGCGAACGCATCGCCGTGCGTCCAGCGCATCGACAGCGTCTGCGCATCGGACGCCTGCAGCGAGAAGCGGCCGCCGAAGGCGGGATGCGTGTTGCGCCAGCGGATCAGCTCGACCAGCGCCTGCACCACCGGCCGCTCGAGCTCGCGCTCGGCTTCGCCGCGCGCATAGCGATGCCGGTTGATGTCACGGCCGACACGGGTGCGCTGCAGCAGGGCCATGTCGTTGGCGCCCGCCAGCAGGCCGACGTAGTACACCTGGGGGATGCCGGGCACGAAGAACTGGATCGCACGCGACAGCAGGTAGGCGCGCTCGTCGGCCCCCAGCGCATCGAAGAAGGTGCAGTTGACCTGGTAGAGATCCAGATTCGAGGCGGCCGCGCCGGTCGCCTCGCGGCTCTGGCCGCGGCTGTTGTCGTGGATCCAGTCGACCAGCCGGCTCAGCTCTTCGTCGGGCACCAGCCCGGGGTTCGCGGCGCGGTCAGAGGCGGCGGAGCCGATGTCGATGATGCCGATGCCGTCGTGCGTGTCGAGCACCGTCAGCGCATTGGCCGGGCGGATCGTCAGCCAGTGCTTCAGCCGCTCGGCCGTCTTGAATGCGAAGGCATGCAGCACCAGCGGCGGCAGCGCGAAGTCGTAGACCCAGTCGACGCGCTGCGCGATCTCCACCTGCTGCCGGTAGTGCGAATGCACCTCGACCAGCACCTCCATGCCCAGCGCCTTCGCCTGCTGCGCGAACTCGCCGATGAAGCCGAAGGTCTCCGGCATCATGAAGCAGGAGCTGCCGGCGCGCTTGATCGCGTAGCCCACCGCATCGAGCCGCACCATGCGGATGCCGTTGTCGCTGAACGTGCGCAGGATGCCCTGCAGGTACTGCTGCCCGGCGCGGCTGTGCACGTCGATGTCGACCTGCTTGGGCGTGAAGGTGGTCCACAGCAGGCGGTGCTCGCCGTTGTGCAATGTGGCGTGCGTGAACGGCAGGCCGGGCCGCGGGCGATAGATGTTCAGCAGCTCGCGCTCGGTGGCGCCTTGCGGAAACACCGCGTCGTAGGTGAGGAACAGGCCGACGTATTCCGAGGCCGCGCCCTTTTCCGACCAGTCGACAAACTGCGGCGAATCGGCCGACATGTGGTTGACGATCACGTCGGCCATCACGTCGATGTCCTGCGTCAGCGCCTTGATGTCGGGCCAGCCGCCGAGCTGCGCGTCGACCTGCGTGTGGTCGATCGGGTCGAAGCCGGCATCGGCACCGTCGATCGGGTGGAAGAACGGCAGGATGTGCACACCGCCGAACACGCCGGCCAGCGGGCCGCGCAGCAGCGCATGGAGTTCGGGCAGGCCGCCGCCGGCGAGGCGGTCGGCATAGGTGATCAGCTGGACTTGGTTCTTCATCGTGTACGGCAACAGCAGGCCCTGCCGACGCATGGATCGTGCCGGCCGGGCAAAGGAATGGGAGAAGGAAGGAGCGGTCAGACCACGCCGATGCGCTGACCCTTGGCGTCGAACAGCAGCACCTGGCCGGCCCGCGGCCGGAGGTGGATGCGATCGCCCACATGCCACGGCGACCCGGCATCGGCGAGCTTGATGGACAGCGGCGCCTCGCTGCCCGGCAGCGCGCCATAGAGCAGCGTGGTGTCGCCCAGCCGCTCGATCAGGCTGAGCGTGAGCTGCCAGCCCTGCGCGCCGACCTCGAGCGCCTCGGGCCGCACGCCGATCTGCGCGACCTCGCGCGCGGCGCCCAGCTCGGCCGGTGCCGGCAGCCGCACCTCGCCCAGCCCCTCGACCTGCAGCAGCGCCTCGCCGCCCTGCACCGCCATGCGCGCCGGCAGCAGGTTCATGCGCGGCGAGCCGAGGAACTGCGCGACGAAGGTGTTGGCCGGCCGCTGGTAGAGCGCCATCGGCGGGCCCACCTGCTGCACCACGCCCTGGTTGAACACCGCGATGCGGTCGCCCATCGTCATCGCCTCGGTCTGGTCGTGGGTCACGTAGATCATCGTCGCGCCCAGCTCGCGGTGCAGCCGGGTCAGCTCCACGCGCATCTGCACGCGCAGGCCGGCGTCGAGGTTCGACAGCGGCTCGTCGAACAGGAAGACCTTGGGCTTGCGCACGATCGCGCGGCCGATGGCCACGCGCTGGCGCTGCCCGCCCGACAGCGCCTTGGGCCGGCGATCGAGCAGGTGGTTGATCTGCAGGATCTCTGCGGCGCGGCCCACCTTCTCGGCGATCTCGGCCTTGGGCCGGCCGGCGATGCGCAGGCCGAAGCCCATGTTCTCGGCCACCGTCATGTGCGGATAGAGCGCATAGCTCTGGAACACCATCGCCACGTCGCGCTGCACCGGCGGCAGGTCGTTGGCCACGCGGCTGCCGATGCGCAGCTCGCCTTCGCTGATGTCTTCGAGACCGGCGATCATGCGCATCATCGTGCTCTTGCCGCAGCCCGAGGGGCCGACGAAGACCATGAACTCGCCCTCGGCGATGTCGAGGTCCACGCCCTTGATGACGGGCACGCCCCCGTCGTAGCTCTTGCGGATGCCCCGCAACGAAACAGCTGCCATCGAACTACCCCTTGATCGCGCTGGAGATCGCGCTCTTGACGAACCAGCGCTGGAACACGAGAAACACCGCCAGCGTCGGCAGCGTGGCCATCGCGGCGAAGGCCATCACCTGCCCCCACTGGCGCGGGAACTGGCCGAAGAAGGTCTGCATCGCCAGCGGCAGCGTGGCGAACGTGTCGCCGCGCACCACCATCACCGGCCACAGCAGGTCGCCCCAGCGCGCGAGGAACTGCAGCACCGCCACGGTGGCGATCACCGGCTTGGACAGCGGCATCACGATGCTCCAGTAGATGCGCCAACGGGAGGCGCCGTCCATCAGCGCGGCCTCTTCCAGATCCTTGGGCAGCGCGATGAAGAACTGGTAGAACAGGTAGACCGAGAACGCATGGCCGATGAACGGGATCACCTGCACGTGGTACGAATCGAGCCAGCCGCGCTGCCCGCCGAACCACGGCAGTTCGTTGACCAGCAGCAGCAGCGGCACCGCGATGGCCTCGAAGGGCACGATGATCAGCGCGATCACCACTGAGAGCAGCAGGTTGCGCCCCGTGAAGCGCAGCCGCGCCAGCGCATAGGCCAGCATGCTGTTGACCAGGATGCCGAGCGTGACCGTGACGCCCACCACCAGCAGCGAGTTCGCGAAGGCGCGCACGAACGGCGTGTTGCGCATCACCTCGGCGAAGTTGGCCCAGCCCAGCTGGCCCACCGGCGCAAAGGCCGCGAGGCTGTTCATGTCGCGCAGCAGCTGCGCCTCGTCGGTCTTGAAGGCCGAGACGAACATGAACACCAGCGGCAGCAGGAAGAAGGCCGCGAGCAGGCCGTGCACCGCATACAGCGCGAGGCGGGCGCGCCGATCGGCGCTGCGTTGCGAATGGGCGCTCATGCCACGGCCCTCTCTTCCTTCAGCAGCACGCGCTGCACCAGCGAGATCGCCAGCACCAGCACGAAGAACAGCACCGACAGCGCCGCGGCGTAGCCGATCTTTCCGCTGCCGAAGCCCTCGTGCACCATCAGCATCACCACGGTGCGGAACGAATCGACCGGCGCGGCGGTGCCGCTGCTGGCGATGATCTGCACCTGCGTGTAGAGCTGGAAGGCGTAGATCGTGGTCGTGATCAGCACGAAGATCGTCGTGTTCTTCAGCATCGGCACGGTGATGTGGCGGAACTGCTGCCACGGCGTGGCGCCGTCGAGCTTGGCGGCCTCGTACAGGTCGACCGGGATGGCCTGCAGCCCGGCCAGGAACACCAGCATCTGGAAGCCCACGCCCTGCCAGATCGACAGCACCATCACCGCGTAGAGCACCAGCGCCGGGTCGCGCAGCCAGTCCTGCGGCGCGATGAGCCCGAAGCTCACGAAGCCGACGAAGCGGTTGACCACGCCGCCGTCGGGCGCGTACATCAGCGACCAGATCACCGCCACCACCGCCATCGTGGTGGCCACCGGCATGAAGTACACGGTGCGGAAGAAGCGGCTGCCCGCCAGCGGCTGGTTGACCAGCACCGCCAGCAGCAGCGCGAAGGCCGACTGCAGCGGCGCGACGATGGCCACGAACACGAAGTTGTTCTTCAGCGCGGCCCAGAAGGCATCGTCCTGCAGCAGGCGGGCGTAGTTGCGCCAGCCGACATAGTCGGTGCCCAGCTCCTCGGCGCTGATCAGCCGCTTGTTGGTGAACGACAGCACCACCGCCATCAGGAACGGCAGCACGAGAAAGATGCCGAGCAAGGCCGTGGCCGGCGCGGCGAAGAGCCAGGCGGTGGCGCCGTCGCCGCGCGGCCTCGGCCGGCGCACGGCGGCCGGCGGTGCACCGGCGGCTGAAGAGGAAGTCATCTGCAAACTGCTCATGGTGGGGAACTGCTCTTGGCGAGGGCGGCATCGATCTGCACCGCGGCGCGATCGAGCTCGGTCTTGGGATCGGCACCGTCGACCACCGCACGCACCGCGGCGGCGAAGGCCTTGGTGATCACCGGATAGGCCGGCGTTTCGGGGCGCACGCGCGCCGTGCCTTCGACGATCTGGTCGACGTACAGGCGCAGCGGGCCGTCGATGCCGTAGTCGGGCGAGGCCAGCACCGCATCCAGCGTGGCCGGCACCGCGCCGTTGGCCTGCGTGACGCGCAGCACCTCGTCGCGGCTCATCAGGTGCTGCAGCAACCGGGCCGCCGCCTGTGGGTGCGGGCAGCCGGCGCTCACCGCCCAGCTCCACGAGCCGGCACCGGTGACCGGCTTCGCGCCGAAGCGCGGCATCGGCATCAGCACGAGGTCGTTGCCCAGCGCCTGACGGTAGTCGCGGTAGACCCAGTGGCCCACGTAGCTCAGCGCGGCGCGGCCCTTCACGAAGTCGTCGCCACCTTGCGTGCCGGCATCGACCCAGCCCTGGCGCACCCAGTTCTGCAGCACCTGCATCGCGCGCACGGCCTGCGGGCCGTTGAGCATGCCGGTGGCGCGCGGCGGCGTGATGCGCCGGTCGATCAGGTCGCCGCCGAAGCTCTGCACGATCGGCGAGAAACCATAGGTGAACCACTCGCCGATGCCATAGCTGAACTTCATGTCCATCGGATGCGGCACGCCGGATTTCTTCAGCGCCTGCAGGGCCGACTCGAGCTCCTCGAGCGTCCACGTCGAGCGGGTGCTGGTGGGAATGCGCACCCCGGCCTTCTGCAGCAGCCTGCGGTTGCCCCACAGCGCCAGGCCCGAGTCGTACTGGCCCAGGCTGTAGAGCCGGCCGCGGTAGCTGCCCTGCTGCGCGATCGTGCGCAACAGGCCGCGGCGCAGCTCGTCGAGCCCGGGCAGCGTCTCCAGCGGCATCAGGTGGCCGCCGGCGGCCCAGTAGGCCACGGTGGGGCCGTCGATGTCGAGCACGCAGGGCAGCTTGTGCAGGCGGGCCGCCGCCTCGATCTGCTCGGTGTAGCTGCCCTCGGGCACCGCGGCCAGCTCGACCCGCACGTCGGCCTGGGCGGCGTTGAAGCGGCGCAGCGACTCGGCCACGACCTCGCGCTCGGGCCCCGGCCCGGCGTGCAGCCAGAGCGAGAGCACCGCGGGTGCCGCCATGGCCTGCACGCCGGCGCAGGCCAGCGCCGCGCCAAGCATCCGCCGTCCCAACGATCGCCGCTTCATCGCCTGCGCTCCTGCCCTTCAGTGGACCGGATAGCCCTTGTTGTCCTCGATGTCCTGGTCGATCTTCTTGACCGCCTTGTCGAGTTCCTTCTGCACGTCGCCGCCGCCGACGATGTTGTTCACCGCCTCGGCAAAGGCCGCGGTGATGGTCGGGTAGGCCGGCGTCTCGGGCCGCACGCGCGCCACGCCCTTGTTGGCCTGCTCGATGTAGAGCTTCAGCGCGCCGTTGGGGCCGTAGTTGGCGCTCTCGGCCTGCGCGGCCTTGGTGGCCGGCACCGCACCGTTCTGCGCGGTGACACGCAGGATCTCGGCCTTGGACATCAGGTGCTCCAGCACCTTCGAGGCGGCGGGCAGCGTCTCGCAGCTCTTGGAGATGCCGAAGTTCCACGAGCCCGCGCCGGTGACGGCCTTGGCGCCGAACTTCGGCATCGGGATCAGTACGAGGTCATCGCCCAGGGCCTTGTGGTAGTCGTTGTAGACCCAGTGGCCCACCCAGCTCAGCGCCGACTTGCCCTGCACGAAGTCGCCGTCGTTCTTGGTGGCCGGGTTCACGTAGCCCTGCTTGACCCAGCCCTGCAGCGTGCTCAGCGCCTTCACCGCCTCGGGGCCGTTGAGCGCGCCCTTGGCCGTCTTGTAGCCCTTGCGGTCGATCAGGTCGCCGCCGAAGCTCTGCACCAGCGGTGAGAAGCCGTAGGTCACCCATTCGCCGATGCCGTAGTTGAACTTCATGTCCAGCGGGAACGGCACGCCGGCGGCCTTGAGCTTCTTCAGCGCGTCTTCGAATTCGGCCGAGGTCCAGGCATCGTCCACGCCCTTGGGGATGCGGATGCCGGCGGCCTTCAAGGTCTTGGCATTGCCCCACAGCGCCAGGCCCGAGTCGTACTGGCCCACGCTGTAGAGCTTGCCGTTGTAGGTGCCCTGGCGCACCAGCGTGGGCAGCATCTCGGCCTTGGCCAGCTTGCCGATCGGCAGATCGTCGAGCGGCACGATCTTCTTCGACCAGGCGTAGTTGTAGACGTTGGGCCCGTCGAAATCGAGGATGCACGGCAGCTTGTTGGCCAGCGCCGCGGCATTGACCTGGTCGCTGTACTTGCCTTCGGGCAAGGTCAGCAGCTTGATCTTGATGTCGGCGCTGGCGTCGTTGAAGGCGCGTACCGCGGCGATGTAGACATCGCGCTCGGGGCCGGGGCCGGCATGCACCCACATGCTGACCAGCGTCTCGGCCTGTGCGGCCGAGGCGGCCAGCGCGCCGGCGATCAGCGCTGCGCCCAGGCGCAGGCTCGTGTTGAAGCGTTCCATCGTGTGTTTCCTTGTCTCGTGCATGAGAGGAAAAGAAGCGGGTGGCGCCGGACCGTTATAGAACCGGCCCCACCCCAAGACAACGTCGCGTTGTCGCTCGCCGGCGAGATCCCCTGATCAGCGCCAACTTTTCCCCAACTTCACTCCGTTCAGAACCAGGCTTCCACCTGCACGCCATAGCCGGTGCCGTTGCGCTTGTCGGCATAGCCGTCGGCGGCGGTGTTGCAGTCGCGGCCGGTGCAGGCCACCGCACCTGCGGCGGACGCGGCGCTGTTCCACTTGGCATGCGTGGCGTAGAAGCGGATCGACGGGCGCGACCACAGGCTCTTGCCCATCGAGAACTGCGTGCCCAGGGTCAGCTTGGCCAGCTTGCGCGTGGCCTCGCCCTCGGGCTTGACCTGCTGGTAGCCGGCCTCGGCCATCAGGCTCCACACATTGTTCAGGTGGTATTGCGGCCGCGCGCCGACCCAGAAGTCCTTGACGTTCTTGTCGTTGACGGTGGCATTGCGCAGGCCGATGGTCGCGCTCATCGTCACCGGCATGCCGGTGGGCTCCATCACCCAGTGGTCGAACAGCAGCCACTCGCGGCGCTTGTCGTTGCTGCCGGCGAAGCCGAAGCCCTTGAGCGCGGCAGCATCGTGCGCGAACTGCAGCGTCACGTCGTTGAAGCCGCCCAGGCCCAGCAGGTTGTCCTGGCGGTGGTTCAGCGTCAGGCCCAGGCCGTTGCGGCCGGCGGTGTTGTCAATGGTCTCGGTCTTGCGGACCACGACGTTGTAGGTGGTGCCGTCGACCGTGATCGGCTGCACCACGTCGTGCGTGTAGGTGCTGGTGCCGCTGCGGTTGTTCTTCATCACGATGTCGGCGCCGAGCGTGATCTTGCCGCCCGGGTTGACGGCGATGTCCTGCAGCCGGAAGTCGTGGACCGTGGCGGTGCGCGAGCCGCCGCCGATCAGGTCGGGGTTGTAGCCGCCGAGCGAGGTGTTGATGCCGTAGCCGGTGAAGTCGCCCACGCGGAACACCGCATACGAGAACTTGCCTGCCGCGCCGGCGTCCACGTTGTCGATACCGGCGCCCGGGCCCATGCCGACTTCCCAGTAGGTGTAGTCGAGCATGTGGATGTCGGGGTTCTTGTAGAAGCGCTTGCCGGCCCACAGCGTGGCGCCGTTGAGCGCCGGCATCCCCATGCTGGCGCCGATGTTGGTGGCCTCGACGAAGGCCTCGCGGAAGGCCGGCGTGGTCTGCTCCCAGTTGGCCATCTGCTGGGTGCCGTAGGCGGTGGTGAACTTGGTCTTGAAGGTGGTGCCGTCCACCGTGCCCAGCGTGGCGCCGAAGCTCAAGGCCGCATAGGTGTCGCACTCGTTGCCGAGGCGGAACCAGACGATGGAGCCGGGCAAGCGGAAGCACACCTCCTTGCCGCCCTGGTCGCTGCTGCCGGCGCCGCTGCGGAAATAGCCGCCGAATTCCACCTGCGCGGCCGAAGCGCCGCTCGCCACCGCTGCCGCGGCCAGCGCCAGCAGCGTCATTCTCGAAATCTTCATCGCATGTCTCCAGGGAGGTGATCGTTGTGATCGCGCTTTCCAAAGCGCTTTGGATATTCTTCTCCAAAGCGCTTTGGATTTTTCTGAGCGTTTACCCTTAGACCACCTTCGGCACCCGGCCGCGATGCGCTACAAACGCCCGGTTCCGACCCTCGATCGCGATGGACCTCAAAGAACTCTCGGCCAAGCTCGGCCTGTCACAGACCACCGTCAGCCGCGCGCTGAACGGTTATTCCGACGTGAGCGAGCGCACGCGCGAACGCGTGATGCAGGCGGCGCAGGAATTCGGCTACCGGCCCAACGGCGCGGCGCGGCGCCTGGCCACCGGCAAGGCCGATGCGATCGGCATCGTCTACCCCACCGGCTCGGGCGACCTGGGCGACCCGCGCTTCGTCGAGGTGGTGGCCGGCATGACCGACCGCTTCGCCGAAGCCGGCGTCGACGTGCTGATCGCCTCGGCCCGCCCCGCCGACGAGCTGGCCACCTACGAGCGGCTGCTGAAGGCGCGGCGGGTCGATGGCTTCATCGTGCCGCACACGCGCATGGACGATGCCCGCATCGAGCACCTGAAGGCCAGCAGCGCGCCCTTCGTCGCCTATGGCCGCACCGCGAAGCCCGACGACTACGCCTGGTTCGATTTCGACAACGAGGCCGGCACCGCGCTGGCCGTGGCCCGGCTCGCCGGGCTCGGCCACAAGGACATCGCCTACGTGCATGCGCCGCTCGACCTCACCTTCGCGTTCCAGCGCCACCAGGGCTTTCTGCGCGGCCTGCGCGAGGCGGGGTTGAAGCCGGTGGCGCGCCACGTGGTCGCCGCAGGGTTCAGCCGGCGCGGCGGCCACGAGGCGATGCAGGCGCTGCTGAAGCAGCAGCCGCTGCCCAGCGCGGTGATCGTCGACAACAACATCTGCGGCGTCGGCGTGGTGCGCGCGCTGCTGGATGCGGGCCTCGTGCCGGGCCGCGACCTCTCGGTGATCGTCTACGACGGCATGCCGGCCGACACGTTGCTCGGCGGCATCGCGATCACGGCCATCGCCCAGCCCGAGGCCCATGCCGCCGGCGTGCAGCTGGCGGAGCTGATGCTGGGCGTGGTGGGCGGCAAGCCGCTGCAGCAGCTGCAGGTGCTGTGGCAGCCCAAGATCGCGCCCGGCGCCTCCGACGGGCCGGCGGCCACGCGGCCGGCCAAGGCGCGCGCCGCGAAGCTCAGCTAGCGGCCTCGCGCGGCGTGCGCGAGGCCTCCTGCACGTGCACCATGTGCACCAGCACCTGCTCGGTCTTGCGTGTCGCGTCGCTCAGCGCCGCGTACTTCTCCCATAGCGCATCGAGCTCCTGCCGCAGTTGCAGGCTCTCTTCCTTCGCGAGCCAGAAGCGCGCCCAGTAGTAGAGGAAATCGTCGGGCGGCACCTCGCCGGTCTTGGGCATGATGGTCGACAGCGGCCCCGCCGGCGGCCGGGCCGCGAAGCTCAGCTCGAGCTGCGGCGCCTGGCGCGCCAGCGATTCGGCCAGCGCCTGCTTCGCGCTCGGACCCCAGCGCTGCTGGAAGTCGTCGAACACGCCTTCGTAGCTGGCCATCGGCGCATCCTTGAGCTCCACGCGCAGCCGGTCGGCCACACAGCGGTAGAACGGCACGCGATGCCGCATGCGCTTCTCCACATGGGTCTGGCGGATCAGGCCGACCTCGAGCAGGCGGTTGATCCAGTAGCTCATCGCGGTCTTCTTGATCCCGAGCTCTGCGGTGGCGCCGGCCAGGTCGCAGGCCTTGCCGAGAAAGGGCTTCAGGTGCACCCGCTTGGTCGGGTACCAGAGCACCTCGATCGCAGCCGGATCGGTGACGAGCAGATCGGGCGCGGGGCTCCACGCGGGCGGGTCGGACTCGGGTTGTTCCATCACAGGGCCGGGGCGGTTCAGATCGGCGGATGGTATTTGAACGGTCGGCTCCCTAAGCTGCCCCGCGATGGAACCGCATCAGGAACGGCAGATGAGATTCAGCGCCCAGCAACAGGGGTTCGCCATGCTCGGCTCGGCGATCGTGATGGCGATGATGGTGATCGCGCTGGCTGTGAGCCTGACCGCTTAGCGCAGGCGCGCCGTCGTCTCGCGCACCACCAGCTTCAGCGCCGGCACCTGGGGCGCCGCCGCTTCGCCGGCGATCAGCCGCAGCAGCGCCTCGGCCGCGGCCTTGCCGAGGTCGAACATCGGCTGGTGCACGGTGGTCAGCGGCGGCGTCACGAAAGCGGAGATCGGCAGGTCGTCGAAGCCGACGATCGACACGTCTTCCGGCACGCGCAGCCCGCGGCGGTGCAGCGCCAGGCGCGCGCCGAAGGCCGTCTGGTCGTTGGCCGCGAACACCGCCGTGAAGACTATGCCCTTGTCCATCAGGTGGGTCAGCGCCATCAGCCCGCCGGTCTCGCGGAAGTTGCCCGGCACCACCAGCTTGCGGTCGAAGGGCACGCCGAACTCGGCCAGCGCGCGTCGATAGCCGGCGAGCCGGTCGGCCGCATCGGCGTTGTCGTCCGGGCCGGCCAGGTGCGCGATGCGCCGATGCCCCAGCTCGAGCAGATGACGCGTGGCCATGCAGCCACCGCCTTCGTTGTCGACGCGCAGGCCCTGCACGCGCGGCCCGTGCAGCTCGCGGCCGGTGGCCACGATGGGCACGTCTTCGGCGAGCTTGAGCAACTGCGCCTGCGGCAGGCTGCCGGTCAGCACGAGGATGCCCTCGACCTGGCGGCCGATCAGGCTGCGGATGCGCTCGGCCTCCTCGGCCGGGCGCCAATGCGAGCTGACGATCAACGGCTGGAAGCCCGAGCCTTCGAGCGCGGCCTCCACGCCGACCAGCGTCTCGGTGAAGAAGGGGCTGTTGACGTCCTGCGTCAGCACGCCGATGGTCATCGAGCGGCCGCGCTTCAGGCTGCGCGCCAGCAGGTTGGGCTTGAACTTCAGCTTCGCGATGGCGTCATCGATCGCCTCGCGCTTGGCCTCCGACACCCTGGCCTGACCGCTCAGGTAGCGCGACACGGTGGCGATGGAGACGCCGGCGGCCTCGGCCACCTGCACGGTGGTGACCGTGCCGCTCTCGGGGCGCGGGCGTCGGGGCGGTGTCGTCATCGACAGGGAGGATGAGCGCGGCGGCGGATGCGGCGCGATTGTAGAGACCGCACCGCGCGCCGCCGCCCTCGCCCGTCAGAGCGTCTTCACGATCCGGACGTTGCGGATCTGGAAGTGGATCTGCCCTGCCTGGTCGCCCCAGGCCGGCAGCAGCTCGAGCACCGAGCTCACCTTGCTGGGATCCCAGCCGTTGGCGTCATAGCCGGCGGCGCTGAACGGGATGGTCACCGTCTTCCATGCGTTCACGTCGGGCCGGCCGACGAGGTCGGTGAGGTCACCGGTGCGGCAGCCGTTGGGATCGCGCTTGCACACCAGCTTGACCCAGAAGCCCTGCGTGGTGCCGCCGTAGTCGAGCACGCGGATGTCGAACTGCACGCCGCCGGTGGCCGCGATCGGGCTCACGTCGAGCCAGACGCTGTCGGGCACCTTGAAGAAGATGCCGCCGTTGTTGCCGCCCTCGCCCACGTTGTTGAACAGCACATCGACCACCGACTCGCCGCCGCCGATGTCGTGCGGCGCATCGATGGTGATGCTGCCGCTGCCGCCGGTGGTCCACGAGCCCGGCGGCGCGAACACCGCCGCGTTGGCCGTGGTGCCGTTCACATAGGCGTTCAGCGTGTCGTTGACCGTCACCGTGGTGATCGCGCCGTTGCTGCAGCCCACGCTGGCAGTCTTGTTGGGTTCCCAGCGCACGTTGGCGATGGCCAGCTCCAGCGTGCTGCCGCTGCCGATCAGGATCGGCCGGTTGATGGCCGTCATGTCGGCGCCCGCATCGGCCAGGCATTGCAGCGAGACGGACATCTCGCTCCAGGCGCCGGGCGTCAGCGCCTTCAGTGCGTCGGTGATGTCGGTCTCGCCCTTGCAGGGGTAGCCGCAATCGGCGCGCAGCTTCACCGCCTCGGTCGGCGCGGAGGTCACCTTCACATCGAACACCAGCGCGCCCTGCGCATTCAGGTACGGCAGCAGGTTCTGCTTGTCGCCGGCGGTGTCGACGAAGAGCTCGCCATAAGCGCTGTGCCAGGTGGCCTTCACGGCGGCCCATTGCAGGCCGTCCTTGTCGTCGACCGGCACGGCCGAGATCTCGCCGCCCGGCGTGGTGGTCACCGCGGTGCCGGCCAGCGCGACGTCGACGTTCCAGTTGGTGGCAGCGCCGATGCGCATCACCCACGCATCCTGGTTTGCGCCATGCGTGAAGATGCTGAGCGGCTGCGAAGCGGTGCCGCCGCCGTTGGGAATGCCGCAGCCCAGCGCCGGGCTGCTTTCATCCAACGCGCCCTGGTCGCTGCCCTCACCGTACTTGAGGCCGTAGCCGTAGGCATACAGCGGGTCGTAGCTGGCATCGCCGCGGTTCAGCGAGGTCTGGCAGGCCGACTTGGGCCACGAGTACGACAGCTTGCCGCTGAAGTCGAAGTTGACCGCACCCGCGTCGTTGCGGAACAGCACATCGGCGATGCCGTCGCCCTCGGTGCCCGGCAGCCAGGCGGCCACGAACGCATCGGAGCGGTTGAGCTCCTTGTTGGCATGGAGCGGCCGGCCCGAGAACAGCACGGTGACGATCTTCTTCACGCCCTTGGCCTTCAGCGCATCGAGCAGCGCCAAGTCTTCGGGCCGCAGCTTCGCGAGCTCCAGCGTCTTGGCGGCGCCGATGTCGCCGTTGCCTTCGGCATAGGGCGTCTCGCCGATCACCGCGATCGCCACGTCGGTGTCGCTGCTGGCCAGCGCCGCGTTGGCGCTGGTGTCGAGCACCGCATTGGGCGCGATCTTCTGGATCGCCTGCCACACCGTGGTGCCGCCGCCGAAGTCGGCATTGCCGTTGCCGGTGCCCTGCCAGGTGAGCGACCAGCCGCCGGTCTGGTTGCCCAGGCTGTCGGCGCTCTTGCCCGCGACCAGGATCTTCGCGTTGCGCTGCAGCGGCAGCACCTGGCCGTTGTTCTTCAGCAGCACCAGCGACTTGCGCACCGCCTCGCGTGCCACCGCACGGTGCTCGGGCGTGCCGAGCTCGCGCGACGCGAGCCGTGCCGACGGCTTGGGCTTGCTGAACAGGCCAAGGCGCATCTTCACGCGCAGGATGCGGGTCACCGCGTCGTCGATGCGCGCTTGGCTGATCTCGCCGTTGTTCACGCTCGCGATCGTGTTGGCGATGAAGGCCTTCCAGTCGGCACGGGCCGGCACCATCACCATGTCGATGCCGGCGTTGATGGCCTGCGGGCAGTTGCTGTTGGTGCACGCGGTGGCCGAGTCGCTGTTGGTCGGGTTGACCTGGCCGATGCCGTTCCAGTCGGACACCACGAAGCCGTCGAAGCCCATCTTGGCCTTCAGCACGTCGGTCAGCAGGTAGCGATTGCCGTGCATCTTCAGCGCCTTGGCATCGGTGCCCTTGGCGGTGTCCTTCCAACTGCTGAACGACGACATCACCGTCTGCGCGCCGGCACCCAGCGCGGTGTAGTAGCCGCGGCCGTGGATGTTGATCAGCTGGCTCTCGGTGGCGCTGGTCACGCCCTGATCCTTGCCGTTGTCGGTGCCGCCATCGCCGAGGAAATGCTTGGCGGTGGCGATCACCTTCTCGTTCGGGTTGGCGTCCTGCGCGAGCTTGCCCTGCAGGCCGGTGACCATCTGGCCGGCGTACTTGGCGACGATCTCCGGGTCTTCGGAATAGCCCTCATAGGTGCGGCCCCAACGGTCGTCGCGCACGACGGCCAGCGTGGGCCCGAAGGCCCAGTCGATGCCGGTACGGGCCACTTCACGCCCGACCACCTCGCCCATGCGGCGCAGCAGATCCGGATCGTTGGCCGCGCCCAGGCCGATGTTGTGCGGGAACAGCGTCGCGCCCTTCACGTTGTTGTGGCCGTGCACGGCATCGGTGCCCCAGATCAGCGGGATCGGGTGCGCGTTGGCCGGATCCATCGAGGCAGCCCACAGCGAGTCGGCCAGCGCGAGCCAGTCGGTCACCGCGGCGCCCTTGTCCTTGTTGGGGAAGGAGCCGCCGCCGTTGAGCACCGAGCCGATGTGGTACTGGCGGATCTCGTCGGGTGTGACCTCCTGGATCTCGACCTGGGTCATCTGGCCGACCTTCTCCTCCAGGCTCATCGAGGCGACCAGCGCCTTGACCTGGGCCTCGAGGGTGGCGTCCGGCGCGATCGCGCTGGTCACCTTGGGCCAATCGGTGAGGGGTGCCGACGGGTTGTCGGCGGGCGGGGTCTCTGCATCGCTGCCGCCGCCGCAGGCGCTCAAGGCGCACGCGGCCAGCATGCTCAGGGCCAGCAGCTTGGCTGCCGGCCGAGGTCGCATGAACATCGTTGTCTCCTGCTTCGAATACGTGGCGCGGCACCGGTGCGCAAGCAGTGCCGTCGCGACGAGGGCGCACGTCGGAGCGGAGCATAGGAATTCATGAATACGTTTACAAGAACGTTCAGGTAGGTGAATACGCTATTCATGCCATCCGAATTTGTAAACGTTTACAGTTTGGAGCCGAAGCGGGCTCGGTACTTTGACGTATGGCACATGCAAAGAACCGAATTCATCCGTGCCCCACAACGAGCTGTGCCGCAAGGCTGCGAGCGGGCTGCGCTGCGGCGGGGGCGCATCAGACGACGCC
>CBIHRS010000078.1:0-18376 GCA_966212505.1 uncultured bacterium | reverse complement strand
GACTGCGATGTCATCGCCGGCCCGGTGGCGCCCACGGTGGCGTGGAAGCTCGGCGACAAGGGCGACGACCCGGTGAAGGCCTACCTCGCCGACATCTTCACGCTGCCGGGCAGCTTGGCCGGCCTGCCCGGCATGAGCATCCCGGCGGGCTTCGGCGAGGCGGGCATGCCGGTGGGCCTGCAGCTGCTCGGCAACTACTTCCAGGAAGGCCTGCTGCTGCAGGCCGCCCACGCCTTCCAGCAAGCCACCGACTGGCACCAACGCGCACCGAGCGGCCTCTGAACCGCCCACCCAACGACATGAGTACCTCTGCTCCTCAACTCGTGCGCGGCTACGAGGTCGTGATCGGCTTCGAGACGCACGCCCAGCTGTCCACCGTTTCCAAGATCTTCAGCGGCTCGCCGACGCGGTTCGGCGCCGAGCCCAACACGCAGGCCAGCCCGGTCGACCTGGCGCTCCCCGGCACGCTGCCGGTGCTCAACCGCGGCGCGGTCGAGCGCGCGATCCGCTTCGGCTTGGCCGTCGGCGCGAAGATCGCGCCGCTGTCGATCTTCGCGCGCAAGAACTACTTCTACCCCGACCTGCCCAAGGGCTACCAGATCAGCCAGTACGAGATCCCGGTGGTGCAAGGCGGCACGGTGGAGTTCTTCGTCGGCGACACGAAGAAAACCATCCGCCTGACGCGCGCCCACCTCGAGGAGGATGCGGGCAAGTCGCTGCACGAGGACTACCACGGCCAATCGGGCATCGACCTCAACCGCGCCGGCACGCCGCTGCTCGAGATCGTGACCGAGCCCGAGCTGCGCTCGACCACCGAGGCGGTGGAATACGCCAAGGCGCTGCACGCGCTGGTGGTGTGGCTGGGCATCTGCGACGGCAACATGCAGGAAGGCTCGTTCCGCTGCGATGCCAACGTGTCGGTGCGCAGGCCCGGCGGCCCGCTGGGCACGCGGCGCGAGATCAAGAACCTCAACAGCTTCAAGTTCCTGCAGCAGGCGATCGACTACGAGATCAACTGGCAGATCGACGAGATCGAAGACGGCCGCAACATCAAGCAGGCTACGGTGCTGTTCGATACAGACAAGGGCGTAACGAAGGAGATGCGCAGCAAGGAAGACGCGGAGGACTACCGCTACTTCCCCGACCCCGACCTGCCGCCGCTGGTGATCGAGCCGGCCTGGATCGAGCGCGTGAAGGCCGAGATGCCCGAGCTGCCCGGTGTGATGGCCGAGCGCTTCCAGCGCGAGGACGGTCTCCCCGCCTACGACGCATCGATCGTCACGCAGAGCGTGGCCTTTGCCGGCTTCTACGAAGCAGTCAAGCGCGCCGGCGCGCAGCCCAAGCTGGCGGCCAACTGGCTGATGGGCGAGGTGTCGCGCCGGCTCAATGCCGAAGACAAGTCGATCACCGAGAGCCCGGTGACGCCCGAGCGCCTGGCGCAGCTGCTGCGCGCCATCGCCGACGGCACGCTGTCGAGCGCCGGCGCGAAGAAGGTGTTCGATGCGGTCTGGACCGATCCGTCGGCCGACCTCGCCGCGCTGGTCGAGGCCAACCGGCAGATGAACGACACCGGCGCGCTCGAAGCCATCATCGATGAGGTGCTGGCGGCCAACCAGAAGTCGGTCGACGAATACCGCGCCGGCAAGGACAAGGCCTTCAATGCGCTGGTCGGCCAGGTGATGAAGGCCAGCAAGGGCAAGGCCAACCCGGCGCAGGCCAACGAGCTGCTGAAGAAGAAGCTGGGCTGAGGCGGCTCGGCGCCGGCTGAGGCCCTGCAGCCGTCAGGGACGGTGCGGTGCGGAGCCCGCCGAGGGCGCCGCATCGGCCAGCGTGCCGGGTGTGGCGCCCGCCCACAGCTTCTTCAGCCGCGCGAGCTCCGCGTCGTAGAGCTTGTTCACCCGCTCGAGCTCGGCCTGCTGGTTGGCGATGGCGGTCTGCTGCGCCTCGGTGGCGGCCTGGTTGGCTTCGAGCTGCTGCTTGAGCTTGGGCGGCAGCGGCTTGCCTTTGTAGAACTCGGCTTCACTCAGCAATGGCTTGCGCTCCTGCGCGAGCTCGGCGACGCGCAGCTCGGACGTCCGCATGGCCAGCCGCACGGTATCGAGTGCCGCCTCGCGCGCGCGGGCATGCGCCGCCTCGTCGGGATAGCGCGCCATCAGGTTGCGGTCGCGCCGGGCTGCATCGAGCCGGATGGCGCGGTCGATCTCGGCCTTGCGCTCGCGCGCCTCGCGGTCGGCGCGCTCCTCGGGCGTCAGCGCCGGAGGCACGACGCGATTGAGCGAACCGTCCTTGTTGAGCACGCGCTGCTCGCGCGTGATGCATTCGGCGATCGGGCGATCGGAGGTGAGGCGGCGCCCGTCGGATGTGACACAGGTGTAGATGCCGCTGGCGTTGGTGCTGGCCTGCGCCAGCGCCGTTGTCGACCACGCACCCAGCGCCAGCAGCGCGAGGCTGCCGGCCACCCGAGACCGTCGTCGACAAAACACCTTCATTCAGACTCCGTAGCGTTCCCGATAGGCCGCGACGCCTGCCGCATGGGCCAGCAGCGAAGCATCGCTGGCGGCCCGCAGATACTGCAACAAATCGTTCAGGGTCGCGATCGCCACCACCTGGAGCTTCAGTTGCGCCGTGACGTACTGCACTGCAGACCACGGAACGTCCGCGCCGTTCTCGGTGGCCTTCTCCTGACGATCCAGAGCAATTGCCACGCCACACGGCGTGGCGCCGGCCGCCTGGATCATCGCGATCGATTCGCGCACCGAGGTGCCGGCGGAGATCACGTCGTCGATGATCAGAACGCGGCCGGTCACCGGCGCGCCGACCAGCGTGCCGCCTTCGCCGTGATCTTTTGCTTCCTTGCGGTTGTAGGCATAGGGCACGTTGCGGCCCAGGCGCGCGAGCTCGATCGCCACCGCGGCCGCGAGCGGAATGCCCTTGTAGGCGGGCCCGAAGAGCATGTCGAACTGCAGGCCGCTGGCCAGCAGGCGGCGTGCATAGAATTGCGCCACGCGGCCCAGCTTGGCGCCGTCGTCGAACAGGCCAGCGTTGAAGAAGTAAGGCGACAGCCGCCCGGCCTTGGTCTTGAATTCCCCGAAGCGCAGCACACCGGAGTCCACGGAGAACTTCACGAACTCCTGGGCCAGATCGTCGGTGGTGGGCGTGTTCATCTTTGAAGGATCCTCGTCGTGTTCCGCCTCGTCACGCTCAACCTGAACGGCATCCGCTCTGCGGTCAACAAGGGGCTGCTGCCCTGGGTGGAGACGGTGGCCGCCGATTGTATGGGGGTGCAGGAGATCAAGGCCCAGGCCACTGATGTGTCGGGGCGCTTCGAGCACATCGACGGCATGAGGGGCCACTTCCACTACGCCCAGAAGAAGGGCTACTCCGGTGTGGGCCTGTACAGCCGCAAGGAACCGAGTGACGTGATCATCGGCTTCGACGAGCCGGAATTCGACGATGAAGGCCGCTATGTCGAGGCGCGCTTCGACACGCCACACCGCAAGCTCAGCCTGATCAGCTGCTATTTCCCCAGCGGCTCCAGTGGCGAGGAGCGCCAGCAGGCCAAGTTCCGCTTCCTCGAGGTGGTGTATCCGCATCTTCAGCGCATGAAGGAAGAGCGCGAGTTCATCCTCGTCGGCGACATCAACATCGCCCACAAGGAGATCGACCTGAAGAACTGGCGCGGCAACCAGAAGAACAGCGGCTTCCTGCCGGAAGAGCGCGCCTGGATGACCAAGGCGCTGGACACCATGGGCCTGGTCGACGTGTTCCGCAAGCTCAACCCGCACCCCGAGCAATACACCTGGTGGAGCAACCGCGGCCAGGCCTGGGCCAAGAACGTGGGCTGGCGGCTCGACTACCACCTGGCCACCCCGGCGCTCGCGCACACGGCGCGCAAGGAACAGATCTACCTCGCGCAGCGCTTCTCCGACCACGCGCCGCTGATCATCGATTACGACTTCACGCTGTAGACCTCGCGCTCGCTCAAAAGCACGGCGCGGCCGCCGAAACAGTCATCGCCCCCAAGGGTTGGGGGTCGCCTTGCGCAGTAATTCGCGGTAGGCGCTGGAATGATTGTTGCAATCCTCTTGACGAAATCAATGGATTGCAAGAGGAGGTAACACAACGTGAAGCGCCGAGATCTGCTCCTGTCTGCGCCGGCTCTGGTATCGGGCAGCGTCCTGACCGGTCTTTCCAGCACCGCCCGCGCAGAAACTGCGGTGGTCAAGTTCGGACAGTCGGCCTCGCTCACCGGCGGGCAGGCGAGCTACGGCAAGGACGTGCGCGACGGCATCGCGGCCGCGCTGGCTGCCGCGTCAAAGGCCGGCGGCACCCGCTTCGAGCTCGTGACGCTCGACGATGGCGGCGACAAGGAGCGGTGCAAGCAGAACGTCAAGGCCTTGCTCGACGCCGGCGTGGCCGGGCTGGTGGGCTTCACCAGCGGCGCGGCCACCGAGGCGTCGATCTCGGAGATCGAGAACGCACAGATCGCGCTGCTGGGCACCGCGAGCGGCAACATGGGTATCCGCTCGTCGAAGCTGTCGACCGCCTTCCATGTGCGGGCTGGCTACGACGACGAATACCGCCGCATGGTCACCTACGTGAAGGAATTCGGCATGCGCCGGGTCGGGTACGTGTACCTGAAGGACACCTCCCAGGCCAACCAGGCGGCGATGAACAACGCGCTGCAGCAGGTCGACCTCAAGCTCACCGAGACGGTGGCGCTCGACCGCAACGCCAAGTCCTTCGAAGCCGACGCCGCCAAGCTGCTCGCAGCCCGGCTCGACTGCGTGCTGTTCACGACCAACGCCGCGCCGATCATCAGCATCGTCAACCACATGTCGTTGGGCAAGTACCCGGGCATGTACTTCTCGTCGTCGTTCGCCGGCCAGTCGCTGATCGATGCGATGACCGACAAGGGCCAGAGCATCATCATGACGCAGGTCGTGCCCCGGCCGAACTCCACCGCGCTCTCGGTGGTCAAGCGTTGCCGCGAGGACCTGGCAGCCCTCGACGGCAAGACCCGCATGGGCTTCACCAGCCTCGAGGGCTACATCGCCGGCATGGTGGCGGTCGAAGCCGCCCGCGCCGCGCTCAAGGGCGGCGGCGTGAACCGCAGCCGCTTCAAGGAGGCGCTCGCCGGCCTGCGCACCGACCTCGGTGGATACAAGGTCCAGTTTTCATCCAGCAGCACCGACGGTTCGCATTTCGTCGACGTCGTGGCCATCGACCGATACGGCCGGATCATCGGCTGACAAAGAGAGCGAGCAACATGAAAGCAAGGGAGTTGATCCAAGCGTGCGCGATCGTCTGGGCGGCGGCATCGTCGGCCCAGGCGGCCCCCGACACGGCCGAAAGCCGTCAGCGCGTCGAACGCGCGGCCGCCGAGCTGGCGCAGGAACTCAAGACGACGTGCCCGGTGAGCGCCCCCGGCGACCAGGAGGCGTTCACCACCTGCAAGCAGGGCCTGTATCGCGACTCGGCGCTGCGCCGCCACCTGCCCGACTACGTGCTGTGGGGCCGGCAGCGCGACCCCAAGCTGCTGCTGAAGGACAACAAGCTCACGCAGTTCGGCCCGGACGTGTTCACCGGCCTGTACTTCCCGCTGTTCATGTTCAACGGCCAGTATCGGGTGGAGTACATGGAGAGCGACAAGCTCTACCAGATCCGCTTCCAGACGGCCTTCCGCAACCGCCTGGCACCTGGGCAGTTCCCGTATCCGTTCTGGCATGAGGCCGAGAAGTGGAGCATGTACCAGAACGCCAACGAGATCATCGTCTGGTGGGATCCGGCCAAGGACCGCATCAAGGCCGCGCAGTTCACGACCTTCGGGCCGACGCCGCCGCTGCTGGCCGTCGAGACCGTGACGCCGCCCAAGTTCGACGGCCAGTGGATGTGGGTCGACGCCCAGGGCAAGAGCCAGCCGAAGGTCACGGTATTCGACGGCCTGTTCCGCAGCGACAACCCCTACCTCGGCCAGCTCGATGGTGCCTACAAGAACCTGGCGCTGCGGCTGCGCGAAGGGCAATGCAACCAGTGCCACGTGCCCAACAACCCCGACGGCATGAAGCACCTCGTGCTGCTGCAGACGCCGGCGCATGCGGCCGCCGAGATCAAGCGCCTGTTGAAGAGTGTGCGCGAAGACCGCATGCCGCTCGACGACATCGGCATCCCGGCCCCGCTGGATCCGCACACCAAGGCTGCGCTGCTGCAGGAAGGCTCGGCCTTCGACAAGCTGGTCGACGCCGCGAAGCAATGGGAACTGGCGCGCGCCGGCAGCGGCCAGGTGGCCGGTGTGCAGGCCACCAAGCCCGCGGCACCGTAGTTTCACTTTGTAGCGCTCGACCCCAGGCGGGGTGACAGAACGTCGCACCCCGCTGACGACTTTTGTCGCCGGGTGCCATGACAATGCGCGGATGCTGCAGTACCGCACCATCCCCGTCACAGCCTTCTCGCAAAACTGCTCCATCGTCTGGTGCGACCAGACGATGGAGGCCGCCATCATCGACCCGGGCGGCGACCTGCCGCGCCTGATGGACGCCGTGAAGGCGCTGGGCGTGCAGCTGCGCGCCATCTGGCTCACGCATGCCCACATCGACCATGCCGGCGGCACCGGCACCCTGGCGCGCGAGCAGGGGCTGCCCATCATCGGCCCGCACCCGGGCGACCAGTTCTGGATCGACGGCCTGCCCCAGCAGAGCAGGATGTTCGGCTTCCCCGCCGCCGAGCCTTTCACGCCGACGCGCTGGCTGCACGACGGCGACACGGTCGAGATCGGCCGCAGCACGCTCTCGGTCCGCCACTGCCCGGGGCACACGCCGGGGCATGTCGTCTTCCATTCGGCCGAAGCGAAGCGCTGCTTCGTCGGTGACGTGCTCTTCGCCGGCGGCATCGGCCGCACCGACTTCCCCGGCGGCGACTTCGACACGCTAATCCGATCGATCACCGAACGGCTGTGGCCGATGGGCGACGACACGGTGTTCATCCCCGGCCATGGCCCCGAGAGCAGCTTCGGCGAGGAGCGCCGCAGCAACCCGTACGTGGCAGGTAAATAAGTCACAGATCGGGCCGGTGAGATTCACAGCCCGCGACAACCGGTCACAACTAGGCTTCCATCACGCGTGAACGCCATCGCGTGGCCAGGAGGTTTTTCCATGTTCGATCTGTTGACGCCCCACATCAGAAGCGATGCCCACATCGCACCCATCCCGCTGTCGTACCAGGGCCCGGAACGGCGGGGCGGCATGCCCTCGGTCGTGCGGCGCTGGCTGGCGGCCATGCTCGACGAAATCGATTACGGCATGCTGCTGCTGATCGATGAGAACCGCGTCGTGCATGCCAACCACGCGGCACGCGCCGAACTCGACGCCGACCACCCGCTGCAGCTGCTCGGCGACGAGCTGCGCCTGCGCCACGGCCAGGACGTCGCGCCGCTGTGCGACGCACTCGCCGCCGCGTCACGGCGCGGCCTGCGCAAGCTGCTGACGCTGGGCGAGGCGCCCAACCGCATCAGCGTGGCCGTGGTGCCGCTGCCGGCCTTCGACCCGCAACACCAGCACGCCACGCTGCTGGTCTTCGGCAAGCGCCAGATGTGCGAAGAGCTGTCGGTGCACTGGTTCGCCCAGGCCCATGGCCTGACCATCGCCGAAACCCAGGTGCTCAAGGCCCTGTGCACCGGGGCGCAGCCCAGCGGCATCGCCAAGAGCCAGGGCGTGGCGATCTCCACCGTCCGCACGCAGATCAGCAGCATCCGCAGCAAGACGGGCGCCGCCAGCATCCGTGACTTGGTGCGTCAGGTGGCCGTGCTGCCGCCGCTGGTGAGCACGCTGCGCGAGGCCAGCAGCTGGAGCCGGACGACGAGCTGCCAGCCGAGTTGATGTTGGCCCCCGTCCCGGGGTACCGGGATCCGCCCCCCGAGGGGGCTGCCGAGCCGGCTTGAGGCGGCTCGGCGCTGGCTCGGCCGTCGCGCCTCGATTCACATCCCCCGGTTGAGCCGCTCGCGAAGCCGCTACGATCGCGGGCGACATGCGTCCGCTCCGCGACCCCTTCGACTGCCCCGCGCTCTCCGACTCGCTGCGTGCGCTCGCGCGCCGCGGCGAGCTGCGCCATTACCGCCGCAACACGGTGCTGATCGAAGAGGGTGAGCGCGGCGACACGCTGTTCATCATCCTCTCGGGCAGCCTGCGCGCCTATGCCAGCGACGACCGCGGGCGAGAGATCACCTACGGCATCTACGGGCCGGGCGAATACCTCGGCGAGATGAGCCTCGACGGCGGCCCGCGCTCGGCCAGCGTGGTGACGCTGGAGCCGAGCGAATGCGCCATCGTCGCCCGCCAGACGCTGCAGCACTACATCGCCGACGAACCGTCGTTCGCCTTCGAGCTGCTGGCCAAGGTGATCCGCCGGGCGCGCGCCGCGACGCTGTCGGCCAAGCAGATGGCGCTGAACGATGTCTACGGCCGGCTCACGGCGCTGCTCAACGAGCTGGCCATCGAGCAGCCCGACGGCGCGCGCGTGATCGAGGCGCGGCTCACGCACCAGGACATGGCGAGCCGGCTGGGCTGCTCGCGCGAGATGATCAGCCGGCTGCTGAAGGACCTGGAGCGCGGCGGCTACATGCTGACCGAGGGCAAGACCTGGCGCATCCCGCGCGCCCTGCCCGCGCGTTGGTGAAATGGAGCACCCGGCCGCGGAGTACCGCGGCCACCCTCCGGGAGGGTCGGAACTCGCCTTGGGGGCGGCCCGGCGGCGAGTTCCTCGCCTCGCCGCCAGCCACCTCTTCGGAAAGAAGCTGAGGGGCGATTCAGCTGCCGCTGCGCGCGGAGGGCGGGCCGAACTTGCGGTCCGGTTTGTCGGCGCGGGCATACAGCGGCTCGACGCGCGGCAGGTTGGCCTCGATGTCGTGGATGCGGGTCGGGCCCGACGGGTGGGTCGACAGGAACTGCGGCGGCGCGTTCTTGTTGGCGCCCAGCATCTTCTCCCACAGCGACACGCCGGCCCGCGGGTCGTAGCCGGCGCGTGCGGCCAACTCCATGCCGACCAGGTCGGCCTCGCTCTCGTCTTCGCGGCTGAACTTCAGCGTCAGCAGCTGGCTGCCCATGTTGAGCAGCGCATCGCCGGTGTTGCCCAGCCCGAACAGCTGCGACAGGATGCCGGCGCCGATGCGCGTGGCGGCCGTCTTGCCCATGCGCTCGCGCGCATGCTCGCGCAGCGCGTGGGCCATTTCGTGGCCCATCACCATCGCGACCTCGTCGTCGCTCAGCTGCAGCTGGGTCAGCAGGCCGTAGAAGAACGCGATCTTGCCGCCCGGCATGCAGAAGGCGTTGAGGTCCTTCGAGCCGATCAGGTTGACTTCCCAGCGCCAGTCGCGCGCCCGCGGGTTCCAGTCGTAGCTGTGCGGGATGATGCGCTTGGCGATCTCGCGCAGCCGCTGCAGCTGCGGATGGCTGTCGGGCGCGAGCGCGCGCTTCTGCGCGGCCTGCTGCAGCAGCTGGCGGTATTGCTGCTGCGCCGCATCCTCCACCTGCTCGGCCGGTACCAGCTTCGTGAAGCCCGATTCCTTGCCGACCTCGACGCCCTCGCGCGCCAGCGCCGGCACCGAGGCCAGCGCGCCGGCCCCGAGCAGCGCGCCGGTGAACAGGCGCCGGCCGTGGAAGCGGCAGGTGCAGCCGAAGCCATGCGCGGGCAGCGCGTCGCGCAGGTCGGCATCGGTGCAGAAGTGTTCGCTCATGTCGCGATTCTAGGGAGCCAAATCCGTGCCTGCCGGCTCAGGCGTCCGGCTGCGCATCGGGATCGACCTCCAGCGCCCTCACGCTCTCGCGCAGCCACCACAACAGCGCCAGCGCCGGCAGCGACATCGCCACCGCGATCAGGAAGAAGGTCGGCCAGCCGATCGATTCGGCCAGCACGCCCGCCAGCGGCCCCACCCACACGCGCCCGACCGAGGCAAACGCCGACAGCAGCGCGAACTGCGTCGCGGTGAAGCGCTGGTTGCACAGGCTCATCAGGAAGGCGACGAAGGCCGCCGTGCCCATGCCGCCGGTGAGGTTCTCGACCGCCACCACCATCAGCAGGCCGCCGTCGACCGGCGTGGCCGCCGCCAGCTTGACGAAGCCCCAGTCGAAGGCCGGGATCGTGAGGCCGGGGATCACGCCTTTGCCCACCACCGCCAGCCACCAGAAGCCGAGGTTGCTGGCGCCCTGCAGCGCGCCGAACAGCATCAGCGAGCGCCACAGCCTGAGCTTGACCATCAGCGTGCCGCCGACCAGCGCACCGACGATGGTCAGCCACAGCCCCAGCACCTTGTTGACCACGCCCACCTCCGCCGGGCTGAAGGCCATCGACTTGAGCAGGAACGGCGTCATCAGCGAGAGCGCGAAGGCATCGCCCAGCTTGTAGAACACGATGAACGCGAGGAAGGCGCCTGCGCCCGGCAGCGCGAAGTAGGCCGACAGGCCGTTGAGCAGCGTCTCGAAGCGGGCGCGCCGCGCGGCCCAGGCGGCCAGCGGCAGCGTGATGCCGATGCCGAACAGCAGCGCCAGCAGGTCGATCCACTTGTCCTGCAGCTGCGGCGCCAGCCCGCCGCCCGACAGCAGCGGATGCAGCAGCAGTTGCGCCAGCGGCCGGCCGAGCTGGCGCGTGAGCACCACGCCCAGTGCTGCGGCCGCCAGCACCGCGAGAAAGCCGAGGACGTCGTGGCGCGCCACGGTGCTGGGCGGCCGCGGCGTGCGGATCGGCGGCACCAGGAAGGCCGAGACCGCCGCCGCGCCGACCATGATCAGCGCCATCACCCGGTAGACCTCGGGCCAGGTCCAGCCGCCGCCCTGGTGCGGGTCGGTCCAGATGAAGGCGATGCCGCCCGACAGGATCATCGCCATGCGGTAGCCCAGCACGTAGAGCGACGAGCCGACGCCGCGGTGGGCCGCAGGCAGCAGGTCGGTGCGGTAGGCGTCGTAGGCCACGTCCTGCGAGGCCGACAGAAAGGCCACCACCAGCGCCAGCAACGCGAAGGTCTGCGTCGCGCTGCCGGGCGAGGTGCCGGCCATCGCGAACAGGCCGGCGGCCAGCAGCAACTGCGTCAGCACCAGCCAGCCGCGGCGGCGGCCGAACCACGGCAGCTCGAAGCGGTCCATCAGCGGGGCCCACAGGAACTTGAAGGTGTAGGGCAGGCCGACCAGGCTGAGGAAGCCGATGGTCGCGATGTCGATGCCTTCCATGCTGAGCCAGGCCTGCATCGCCTGGCCGGTGAGAGCCAGCGGCAGGCCCGAGGCGAAGCCGAGCAGCGTGACGGCGGCGAACCGGTGCCACGAGGCGAGACGCTGGGCGGCGGTGACGCCGGTGGCGGGGGGCGTTGGGTTCATCGGCCGATTCTAGGAAGCCGAGAACGCGCGCCCCTTCAAGGCGGGCTGGCCGAAGGGGCAGCGCCCTGGCGGTAGATGGCCTCGGCCAGCGCCAGCAGCTGGTCGCGCGGCAGCTCGCCCACCAGCGCATAGCCGGCCCCGCCCTCGACCCAGTAGAACAACCCCAGACGGCCCTGCTGCTCGTAGCGGAAGGCCGCCGGCGTGCCCGCCTCGGGCTTGCGCAGGTAGACGGTGACGCGCGCGCCGCCGCCGATGCGCTGGTACATCAGCTGGGCGCCCGGCCCGGGTGCGTCGGGCAGCAGCCGGCCGCCGACCAGCTCGTAGCCCTGGCCGCGCAGGTCGAAGAGCTTGACCGGCAGGTCGAGCCGGCGCGTCAGCCAGCGCGACAGGTGTTCCTCCTGCGCCCGCTGCTGCGCCTCGGTGCCCGGGCCGACGCTCACCTCCACCGGGTGGCGCTGCTCGGGCACGTAGACGCTGTGGGCGATGGCAGCGCGCTGGACCCAGGCGCCCGACGTGGCAGCCGTTCGGGCGGCATCCCGATGCAGCAGGCCCCAGCTGAGCCCGGCGCCGATGAGCCCGCCGGCCACCAGCAGGCCGGCCGCAGCAGCGGCCTGTGGCCAGTGCCAGGCGCGGCGGCCCAGCACCTGCTGGCGCATGGCCGATGGCAGCGGCTCATCCATCACCGGATCGAGCCGCGCGCACAGGGCATCGCGGTCGGCTGCCCAGAGGCGCACCCGCGCCGCGTCTTCGGGATGCTCGCGCAACCAGGCCTCGACCCGTGCCTGTTCGGCCGGCTCGAGCTCGCGGTCCAGCCAGGCGCTGAGCAGCAGGTCGTCGGGGCGGTCTTGCCTTTGCATCTCACACCACCCTGCGCAAATGGCCCGCGCGGGCCGGCTCGCCGCCCTCGAGCAGCTGGCGCAATGCCACCCGGGCGCGGCACACGCGCGACATCACCGTGCCGACCGGGATCTGCAGCACCTCGGCCGCCTCGGCGTAGCTCAGCTGCTCCACGCCGACCAGCAGCAAGGCCTCGCGCTGGTCGGCGTTGAGGCGGCGCAGGGCCGCCATCAGGTCGATGCGCAGTGCCGGGTCGGCCACGGGCCGGCGGTTGGCGAATTCGTCGAGCTCGGCTTCGAGCTGGTTCTCGTCGAGCGGGGCTTGGCGCGCCTCGCGGCGGCGCTGGTCGAGGTGGGCGTTGTGGGCGATGCTGAGCAGCCACACGCCCATGTCGCGGCGCTGGTCGAACTGATGCCAGTGGGTCAGCGCGCGCTCGAGCGCGGTCTGTGCGAGGTCGTCGGCCTGGGCCGCATCGAACACCAGCGAACGCGCATAGCGCCGCAAGCGCGGCATCGCGGCGAGCAGCTGCTGGCGAAAGGCGGCGGGAACGTCCACAAGGGGCTTACGTGCGAGGCGGGGCGATTATTCCCGCCGGCACGCAAGCCGTGCGATCAGGAGCAACTCAAGGATCAGTGGCGGGTCCAGCTGCCCATGCGGTGATGCTGCGCGCCCTCACCCCAGGCCCAGAAACGCTCGACCTGCCGCACGCACCACGCCCCCAGGGACTCGTGCGCCACCGGGGCCTGCACCGCGACATGCGGCCGGGGCGGCCGCCGCTCCAGCAGGCGCAACGCCGGCCGTTGGACATCGAGATGGGAAAGCACGGTACTCATACAACACCTCATCCGTATTAACCCGAGGTGTGCTCACTGTAGACCTTCATATCCGTGCACACAACGGCGCAGACCGCATTCCGATTCTGCGGATTTGCACATGAACAGGCCTCCCAAGCGCATACTGCGCCCATGGCTGAACTCGACTGGAGCGACCTGCGCTACGCGCTCGCGATCGGCAACGCCGGCTCGCTCGCCGGCGCCGCGCGCAAGCTGGGCGTGAACCACACCACCGTGCTGCGGCGGCTCGATGCACTGGAGGCCGCCCTCGGCGCCCGCCTGTTCGAGCGCCACCGCAACGGCTACCAGCCCACCGAGGCCGGCGTGATGCTGCTGGAGCAGGCGCGCCGCATGGCCGACCAGGCCGACGAGATCGAGCGCCGCGTGCTGGGGCGCGACCGCGAGCTCACCGGCCCGCTGCGCCTGACCACCGCCTTCGTGATCATGGAGCACCTGCTGCCACAGCCGCTGGCCGGCTTCGCACGGCGCTATCCGGGCATCGAGGTCGAGGTGGTGGAGAACGCCTTCATGGTCGACCTGTCGCGCCGCCACGCCGACCAGGCGCATTCCTGGTCGCGGCTGGAGGCCGACGTGGCGATGCGGCTGTCGAGCAACGTGGCCGAGCACCTCGTGGGCCGCAAGCTGGGCATGACGCAGTGCCGCGTCTATGCGATGCGCGGTGCAGAAGGCATGCCGCAGGAGGTGACGCCGCTGCCCACGCTGATCAAGGACGCGCCGTGGATCGCGTTCGAGCGCGACACGCAGACCCGCGTATACGACCGCTGGATGCGGCAGCAGCTAGCGCAGGCCAACGTGCGGCTGCGCGTGGACATCTTCAACGCGATGGTCGCGATGATCCGCACCGGCATCGGCATCGGCGTGCTGCCGACCTTCATGGAGGCCAGCCATCCGGAGATCGTCGCCGTGTCGGACCCGATCCCGGAGCTGGCGGTGCCGGTGTGGATGCTGACCCACCCCGACCTGCGCGAGACCGCGCGGGTGCGGGTCTTCATGGAGCACGTGGGCGATGCGGTGGGCCAGCTGCTGCGCAACGGCCCCTGAGCGAGCTCAGCGCTGCGGTGCCGGCTCGATGTCGACGTACTGCCACCAGTCGAGCCAGAACGGCGTGCGCCGGTAGCCCACGATGCCCGGCTGCGCCATGTCGACCAGCACCCGGTGCACCATCACCCGGTAGGGCGAATAGGCCACCAGCAGCTTGCTCGCCTGCTTGAACACCGCGTCGCGCTCCGGCCCGTCGGGCAGCAGCTTCAGCCGGTCGTAGAGACGGTCGAACTCGTCGAGCCGGAAGTGCGCGAGGTTGGCGCGCCCGGCGGCCGGGCCGTAGGCACGGTCGAGGGCGCCCTGCCCGTCCGGCGTGGACGCGGTGGAGCCCACGCGCCACATCATGAACTTGCCGGCGCGCACGTTCTTCAGGTTCTCGGGCCATTGCGCGATCTTCAGCGCCACCTTGAGGCCCACCGCGTTCATGTTGAGCTTCCACAGCTCGTCGAACTGCCGCGTGAACTGGTCGCTCTGCGTGCTCATCTCCAGCACCAGCGGCGAGCCGTCGGGCATGTCGCGCCAGCCGTCGCCGTCGCGGTCCACATAGCCATACAGGTCGAGCAGCGCGCGCGCCTTCGCGGGGTCGTATTCGGTGGCCTCGGTGCGCACCTGCGGGTCGTAGCCCTGGGTCAGCGGCGGCAGGATGGTCTGCGCCGGCACCGCCAGGCCGCGCCGCACGAGCTTGATCTCGCGCTGGATGTCGTAGGCGAGGTTCATCGCGCGCCGCAGCGCGACCTTCTCGGGCGTGTTGCCGCCGACCACCGGATGCTCCATGTTGTAGGCCAGCAGGTAGACGTCGGCCGCGGGCACCGTGTAGGCCCGGATGCCCTTGCGGGCGAGCATCGGCGCCAGCTTGCCGTTGGGCACCGCCTGTGCGACGAAGTCGTTCGGCAGCAGCCAGAGGAAGTTCTGCTCGCCGTTGAGGAACGACAGCCAGCGCGGTTGCGGCTCCTCGATGATCGAGATCTCCACCCGGTCGATCATCGGCAGCCGCCGGCCGCTGAAGCGTTTGAGCAGCGCCTGGCCCTCGGCATCGTCGGCATTCGGCTCGGCGTCGTAATGCTGTTCGCGGAAGCCCGGGTTGCGCTCCAGCACGATCAGCGAGCTGCGGCGCCACTGCGTGAGGCGGAACGGCCCGGTGCCCACGGGGTGTTCCATGATGTGGTCGCCGTAGGCCTCGACCACCTCGCGCGCCACCGCACCATAGATGTCGTTCTGCGCCAGCGTGTACAGCAGGCGCGGCCGCGGCTCCTTCAGGCGGATGCGCAGCGTGTAGCGGTCGACGGCCTTCAGGCCTTCGATCTCGCGGTCGTAGTCGAAGGGCTTGTCTCGCTTGAGCGCGTCGTCGCGCAGCTCGCGCAGGCCGATGATGCCTTCGGCATCGAGCTCGCTGAATCCCGAGGCCTTGACCTTCGGATCGAAGACGCGCTTGTAGGTGTAGACATAGTCGGCCGCGACGAGCTCGCGGCGGCGGCCCTTGAAGGCCGCATCGTCGGCGAAGTAGATGCCGGGGCGCAGGCGAATCGTCCAGGTCTTGAAGTCGTCCGACGCCTCGGGCATGGCCGCGGCGGTGGCCGGCTTCAGCTTGAACGGCCGCGCCAGATGGTCATACGTGATCGGCGCCTCGAAGATGTGCGAGGTGACGATGCGCGAATAGATGTCGCTCACCTGCGGCGGGTCGAAGCCCGTCTCCGCGGTGTTGAAGGCATAGCGCAGCACCTTCGGCTCGGCGGCCGGCACCCCCTGCGCAGCCACGGTGAGGCTGGCACACACCAGCACATGGAGAAGCCACTTCATCGCGTGCCCCCTCGATCGATGTCGACGTATTCCCACCAGTCGAGCCAGAACACCGGCCGCCTGTAGCCGATCAGCCAGGGCTGGGCGATGTCGGTGACGATGCGGTGCACATGCACCTTGTAGGGCATCCACGCCACCGCCATGCGCTTGGCGTCTCGGAACAGCGCCTCGCGCTCGGGGCCGTTGGGCAGCGGCAGCATGCGGCGGTAGAGCGCATCGAACTCCGGCCGCGAAAAGCGCGCGTAGTTCTGCAGGCCGCTCTGCGGGCCATACCAGCGGGCCAGGATGTCCTGCCCGTCGGGCACGCTGTTGATGGTCGCCAGCCGCCACATCATCAGCTTGCCGGCCTGCGCCTGCTTGGCGTGCTCGGGCCACTTGGCCACCTCGAACCGCACACGAAGCCCAAGCGCGCGCATGTTGCGCTGCCATTCCTCGTCGAACTGGCGCGAGAGCTGGTCGGGCTCGGTCGCGATGCGCAGCACCAGCGGCGAGCCGTCGGGCAGGTCGCGCCAGCCGTCGCCGTCACGGTCGACATAGCCGTACAGGTCGAGCAGCGCACGGGCACGAGCCGGATCGAAGTCGCCGTTCTCCGACTTGAAGGCCGGGTCGTAGCCGAAGGTATGCGGCGCGACGCCGGCCTGCGCCGGCACCGCCTGGCCGTGCCACACGTCGCGGATTTCCTGCTGCACGTCGTAGCCGAGCGAGATCGCGCGGCGCAAGGCGACCTTGTCGGGCGTGTAGCCGCCGACGACCGGGTCGTCCATGTTGAAGTAGGTCAGCGTCATGTCGGGCGCGATCGTGCGGTAGGCCTGCAGGCCGCGCTTGGCCAACGCTGGCGCGAGCTTGCCGTTGGGCATCGCAGCGCTGATCAGGTCGATCGGCATGCGCTCGATGACATCGGCCTCGGCATTGAGAAACGACAGCCAGCGCGGCTGCGACTCCTCGACGATCGAGATCTCGACGCGGTCGATCATCGGCAGCCGCCGGCCCTTGAAGCGCCTGAGCAGCGCCTGGCCTTCGGCATCGTCGGCAGCCGGCTCGGCGTCGTAGCGCATCTCCCGGTAGGCCGGGTTGCGCTCGAGCACGATCAGCGAGCTGCGGCGCCACTGCACCAGGCGGAACGGCCCGGTGCCCACCGGGTGCTCCATGATGCGCTCGCCATAGAACTCCACCACCTCGCGCGCCACCGCGCCGAACAGGTCGCGCAGCGCCAGCGTCTCGATGAAGCGCGGCCGCGGCTGCCGGAGCCTGAACTGCAGCGTGTAGCGGTCGAGCGCACGCAGGCCCTCGATCGGTCGCTCGTAGTCGAACGGCTTCCGGCCCTTGACCGCCTCGTCGCGCAGTTCGGCCAGCCCGATCGGCTCCTCTTCCTCGATCGCGCCCCACATCGGGCTCTTGTTGGCCGGATCGGCAAAGCGCTTGATCGCGTAGACATAGTCGGCCGCCACCAGCTCGCGCCGCCGGCCCTTGAACGCCGGGTCGTCGGCGAAGTAGATGCCGGGCTGGAGGCGCACGGTCCAGGTGCGGAAGTCGGCCGACACCTCGGGCATCGCCGCCGCGGTCAAGGGCTTGATCTTCGCCGGCCGCGCAAGCGGGTCGTAGCCGTAGAGCGATTCGAAGATGTGCGGCGTGACGATGCGCGAATACAGGTCAGCGATCTGCGCCGGATCGAAGCCGGTCTCGGCCACGCGGAACGCATAGCGCAGCACCTTGGGCGGCGCGACCTGCGCGCCGGCCGGCTGCGCTGCGCCGAGCACCACGGGCAGCACCAGGGCCAGCGCGATCCACCAAACCCAGCGCCTCATCGCCCCGCGCGCCCCTGCTGCTGCCGCGCCGGGTCCACATCCACATAGCGCCAGAACTCGCGCACGAAGATGTTGCGGTGGTAGCCGATGACCCAGGGATGCGCCATGTCGGTGAAGAAGCGGTGGCCCTCCACCTTGTAGGGCGCGTAGGCGACCACCAGCTTCTTGGCCTCGTCGATCGCGGCCTGGCGCTCGGGCCCGTCGGGCAATTGATGCTGGCGCTCGAACAGCGCGTTGAAGGCCGGCAGGTCGAAGCGCGCATGGTTGGCCTGGCCCTTGTTGGGACCATAGGCCACGGCGAGCAGGTCTTCGGCATCGGGGATGCTGGCGCTCCAGCTCACGCCCCACATCATCAGCTTGCCGGCGCGCGAAGCCTTCAGGTTCTCGGGCCACTTGGCGATGTTGAAGCGGATGCGGATGCCAACGGCCTCCATGCATTTCTGCCACTGCTCAGCAAGCTGGCGGTATTCCTGCTCGGGCTGCGTGGCGTACTCGAGCACCAGCGGCGAGCCATCGGGCAGGTCGCGCCAGCCGTCGCCGTCGCGGTCGACATAGCCGTAGAGGTCGAGCAGCGCACGGGCCTTGGCGCGGTTGAACTCGCTCGCTTCCGACTTGAACTGCGGGTCGAAACCCCACACCTCCGGCGGCACGATCGACTGCGCGGGAATCGCCTGCCCCTTGCGCA
>CBIHRS010000077.1:0-18880 GCA_966212505.1 uncultured bacterium | reverse complement strand
GCATGGCAGGCCTCCACCGCCTGTGGCATCGCTTGCATGTTCGACCAGAAGGCCTCGTCGAGGCAGTCGCGCAACTGCTGCAGCCGTTCGCCCTCGAGGCGCTCGACGCCCCAGCGGTCGATGGCCCAGTAGGCATGTGGATCGCGCTCGACCGGATAGACGCCGAAGGCACGTTCCCAGGCCCCGGCATACGCCAGGTTGTAGTCGACCAGCACCCCGTCGGCGTCCAAGGCGATCACGGGTCGGTTCATTGCTTCTCCTCCTTGAATTCGCTCAGGTAGGCCACCGGCACCTGCTCGGTGAGCCACACGTTGTTGTCCGACTTGTAGAACACATGCCCGTCGTTCCTCATGCGGCGGGCATCCACCTGCAGCAGCACGGGCACGCCGTAGCGGCTGCCGACGGCGCGTGCAGTCTCAATCGATTCCGACAGGTGCACATGGTGGCGCTGCTGCCGCTGCAGGCCTTCGCGGAAGATCGCGGCGCGAAAGCGCGTGGCGGTGCCGTGGTAGAGCACATCGGGCGGCTCGGCGGGCTCAAGGCCGAGTTCGACGTCGATCGAATGGCCCTGGTTGGCGCGGATCCTCAGGCCGTCGTCGCTGATCGCGAAGCGCTGCTTGTCGTTGGTGTCCACCACCTCCTGCAGCAGCTCGCGCGAGACGCGCTTGCCGGCGGCAGCCATGCGGGCCAGCAGCTCGTCGATGCGGACCCAGCCTGCGCTGTCCAGCGTCAGGCCGATGGCGTCGGGCTGGTGCCTCAGCACGAAGCTCATGAACTTGCTGGTGGCCCTCAGGGTGTCTTTGTTCGTCATGTTGTTCTCGTTATGGTTGTTCAGTACAACTCTCACGGGTTGCACAATACAACTCACGACACAGTGCGTCAAGGATCACCACACGCATGACGACAAGAAAGCCACAGAAGTCCCCCCCGTTCCCGCTGCCCTTCACCACGGTCGACGTCGTGATCTTCACGGTGATCGACGACGGCTTGCAGGTGCTGCTGGTGCAGCGGCCCGGCACGCCGGACGATCCGTATCCCGGCCGCTGGGCGCTGCCGGGCGGCTTCGTCGACATCGATACCGACGCCGACCTGCAGGCCTGCGCGCGACGCAAGCTGAAGGAGAAGACGGCGGTCGAGAGCCCCTACCTCGAGCAACTGGGCAGCTGGGGCAGTGCCACACGCGACCCGCGCGGCTGGTCGGCCACGCATGTGTATTTCGCGCTGATCCCCTCGCAGGACGTGGCGTTGCAGAAGGGCGCCAATGCGGCCGACGTGGCGTGGTTCGGTGTGGACGAGGTGCTGAAGCGGCCGAAGCTGGCCTTCGACCATGCCGAGATCCTGCGCGCCGCGGTGGAGCGGCTGCGCGGCAAGGTGGAGTACACCTCGCTGCCGGCCTTCCTGCTGCCCGAGCCCTTCACGCTGCCGCAGCTGCAGCGCATGTACGAGGTGGTGCTGGGCCGGCCGGTGGACAAGAGCGGCTTCCGCACCCGCATGCTCGCGGCGCAGTTCCTCAAGGAGGCCGGGTATGTCGAAGGCGAATCGAACCGTCCGGCCATGGGCTACCGCCTGATCGATCGGCGGGCGCCGGTGGTGTTTCCGCGCACCTTCAGCCCGCGCGGCGGAGAGGGCGGCTGAGGCCGGCTAGCATCGCAGGCTTCGCGTCATCGCATCAACCCTCACGACCATGACCGCTCCCAAGCTCCCCAGCCTCGGCACTCCCCTGTCACCCTCGGCCACCCGCGTGATGCTGCTCGGCGCCGGCGAGCTCGGCAAGGAGGTGCTGATCGCGCTGCAGCGCCTGGGGGTGGAGACGATCGCGGTCGACCGCTACGACAACGCGCCCGGCCAGCAGGTGGCCCACCATGCACGCACGATCGCGATGAGCGACCCGGCCGCGTTGCGCGCGCTGATCCAGGCCGAGAAGCCGAGGGTCGTGGTGCCCGAGATCGAGGCCATTGCCACGCCGGTGCTCGAGGAACTGGAGGCGCAGGGTGTGGTGCGCGTGATTCCCACCGCCCGCGCCGCCCGCCTGACGATGGACCGCGAGGGCATCCGCCGCCTGGCGGCCGAAACACTGGGCCTGCCGACCAGCCCCTACAGGTTCTGCGACTCGCTCGAGGAATTGCAGGCCGCGATCGACGGCGGCATCGGCTATCCGTGCATCGTCAAGCCGGTGATGAGCAGCTCGGGCAAGGGCCAGAGCAAGATCGACGGCCCGGCCGACGTGAAGAAGGCCTGGGACTATGCGATGGCGGGCGGCCGCGTGAGCCATGGCCGGGTGATCGTCGAAGGCTTCATCGATTTCGACTACGAGATCACGCAGCTGACGGTGCGCGCACTCGGCGCCGATGGCCAGGTGGAAACACATTTCTGCGAGCCGATCGGCCATGTGCAGGTGAGCGGCGACTATGTCGAGAGCTGGCAGCCGCATCCGATGGCCGACAAGGCTTTGCAGCGCTCACGCGAGATTGCGAAGGCCGTGACCGAGAACCTGGGCGGCCAGGGCGTGTTCGGCGTGGAGCTGTTCGTCAAGGGCGACCAGGTGTGGTTCAGCGAGGTCAGCCCGCGTCCGCACGACACCGGCATGGTCACGATGATCACGCAGTGGCAGAACGAATTCGAGCTGCATGCGCGCGCGATCCTCGGGCTGCCGGTCAGCACCGCGCTGAAGAGCCCGGGTGCCAGCGCCGTGGTCTATGGGGGCGTGGAGGCCAAGGGCATCGCCTTCGACGGCGTGGCCGATGCGCTGCGCGTGCCGCAGACCGAGCTGCGCCTGTTCGGCAAGCCCGAAAGCTTTGCCAAGCGCCGCATGGGCGTGGCGTTGGCCTACGACGCCGATGTGGAAACGGCCCGCCGCCGCGCCAAGGAGGCAGCCGCCAAGGTCAAACCTCGCCTGGCCTGAGAGGTCCGCCCCCACGTCGCTGCGCTCCTGCCCCCCGAGGGGGCCCTCAGCCGCCTTGAGGCGGCTCGGCGCCGGCTGAGAGCCGCGGCTTCGGCGCACGCAGCTCCATCGCCTGCATCATGTAGAGCAGGGCCTCGGCATTGCCCATCGCGTCGTCGACCGGGTTGTGGGTGTGCCGGGTCTTGCGCAGGTGCTTGAAGTTCTGGGTGGTGTCCTTGACCATCCCCTTGTACAGCGAGCCCAGATTGGTGGAGCTGTGGCCGAACGGGTTGCTTCCGGTGAAGTGATGGAAGTACCAGTTGATGAACTGCCAGTCGAAGCCGTTGTTGTCCGAGATGAACATCGGCTGGCCGACCACGTTGGCACCCAGCCAGCGCGCGAAGCGCAGCATCACGTGCGAGGGCTCCTCGAAGCGCAGCGTCTGGTCGCGGCTGAAGCCGCTGACGGCCAGCGCCTCGGGAATCCAGCGGTCCGAGATCGGCCGCAGCTGGCCGTGGAAGGTGCGGTGGAGCACCGGCTCCACGATCACCGCACCGAATGAAACCATCGAGTAGTCGCCCGGGATGGGACCGTCCGCCTCGATGTCGACCATCACATAGGTCATTGTCTTTCTCCAAGTAAAAAAGGGTGCGGGCCCTGAAGCCCGCACCCGGCGCATCATCTGCGCATCAGTTCATCGGCCGTTGCCTGCGGCGCCGGCTGGTAGTGCGCGAACTGCATCGAGTAGTGCGCGCGGCCCGATGAGAGCGCGCGCAGGTCGCCGATGTAGCCGAACATCTCCTTCAACGGCACGTCCGCCTGGATGACCGCCGCGTTGCCGCGGCTGTCCTGCCCGCGCACGAGGCCGCGCCGGCGGTTCAGGTCGCCGATGCAATCGCCGACATGGTCGATCGGCGTGATCACCTCGACGGCCATCACCGGCTCCAGCACCACCGGCTTCGCCTTCAGCACGGCTTCGCGCAGCGCGGCCGCGGCAGCCTGCTCGAAAGCGGCTGTCGACGAGTCGCGCTCGTGGAAGGCGCCGTCCAGCAGCGTCGCGGCAAAGTCGACGCACGGAAAGCCCGCGACCACACCGGCGAGCGCCGCGCGGCGGATACCGGCCTCCACGGCCGGAACGAATTCGCGCGGCACGGCGCCGCCGACGACCTGGCTGCTGAAGGCAATGCCTTCGCCCGGTGCCCGCGGCTCCAGCCTGAGCAGGACCTCGGCAAACTGCCCAGGGCCGCCCGTCTGTTTCTTGTGTACATACCTCACCTCGATGGGTTCAGTGATCGTCTCCCGATAGGCCACCTGCGGGCGGCCCGTCGTCACTTCCACGCCATGCTTCGCGCGCAGCTTCTCGAGCGTGACCTCGAGCTGCAGCTCGCCCATGCCCGAGAGGATCGTCTGCCCCGACTCGGCATCGTGCCGCAGCCGGAGGCTCGGGTCCTCGCGTACCAATGCCTGCAGCGCCTTGCTCAGGTTCTGCTGGTCGTCGCGCGTGCGCGGCTCGATCGCCACCTCGATCATCGGCTGCGGCACGCTGATCTCTTCCAGCAGCACCACCGAGCCCGGATCGCACAGCGTGTGGCCGGTCAGCGTGTCCTTCAGCCCGACGATGCCGGCGATGTCGCCCGCCTGCACCGACGCACGCTCCTCGCGCTTGTCGGCATGGATCTCGTACAGGCGCGCCACCCGCTCCTCGCGGCCGGTCGTTGCATTGAGCACCACGTCGCCCGGCTTCAGGCGGCCGCGGTACACACGCACGAAGACCAGCGCGCCATGGGCGTCCGACGCCACCTTGAACGCCAGCGCGGCCAAGGGTGCATCGGCCTCCGAGCCCGGCTCCGGCAGGTAGTCGACCACTGCATCGAGCAAGGGCTCGACACCCTTGTTGCGGAAGGCCGAGCCCGCCAGCACCGGCACGAACGCGCCGGCAAGCGTGCCCTTGCGCAGGCAATCGCGCAGCTGCTCGACCGACACTTCGCCACCGTGCAGCCAGGCATGCAATGCCGCCTCGTCCTGCTCGACGACGGTCTCGACCAATCGCTCGCGCCACGCCGAGGCCTGGGCCACCAGCTCATCAGGGATGGGCTCTTCGCGGAACGTGGCACCGATCCGGTCCGAATCCCACACCAGCGCGCGCCGGCCCAGCAGGTCGACCACGCCGCGGAAGTCGCCTTCCGAGCCGATGGGCAGCTGCAGGGGCACGGCCACCACGCCGAGCCGTTCGCGCATCATCTGCACGACGCGCTCGAAGTCGGCGCCCACGCGGTCGAGCTTGTTGACGAACGCGATCCGCGGCACGCGGTACTTGTCGGCGATGCGCCAGTTGGTCTCGGTCTGCGGTTCCACGCCGGCCACGCCGTCGAACACCACGACCGCACCGTCGAGCACGCGCAGCGAGCGCTCCACCTCGATGTTGAAGTCGATGTGCCCCGGCGTGTCGATCACGTTGATCTGCGTGCCGTTCCAGAACACCGTGGTCGCGGCGCTGTTGATCGTGATGCCGCGTGCGACTTCCTGCGGATCGAAGTCCATCGTGGTGTTGCCGCGGTCGACGTCGCCGATGCGATGGTTGCGGCCCGTGTAGAACAGGATGCGCTCGGTGGTCGTGGTCTTGCCTGCGTCGACGTGGGCGATGATGCCGATGTTGCGCAGTTGTCTAGGGGTCTTCATACGGATCTTTCTTCGAATGGGGTGGTGTCGGCCAGCCCCTTCGAGAAAGATCATTGAAGATCGAAGAAGGGGGCTAGCGCCGGGCTTGCCGGTGCGAACGCAGCGCGGGGCCAGTGTGCGAGTGCAAGCGGTCCTCGCCCTGGCGGGCGGGAATCGTCGCGATCAGCTTGTCGTAGGTGCGCATGGTCATGATCCTTCTTCTGTCGTTTCTGCTTTTCTTCCCATTGCGGTTGTGCTCCAGCGCGAGTGCGGCCCCTTGGGCGCCCAGCGTTCTCGCTGCACGACACCGGCGTCCCGGTGGCGCACATTCCCGGCCGGCCCCTCGCTGATGGGGACTGCTACGGCCGTGGTGCTTGAACACACCCGCAATGAGAAAAACAAAAGGCCCGGATTCCTTTGCAGGGATCCGGGCCTCGTGGGGTTCGAGTTGCAGGGTGTGCGCCTATGCGCTCCCCTTGCCCGGATGCTGCCAATCGATCTTTCCGCCGACCTCGGAGGCCAGCCGCGCGAGCGCGCACTGGCCGTTGAACGGCAGCGTGCGGTAGGCGGGGTGGCTGAGGGTGAACACGATCGGGCTCCGGTTGATGAGGAGGGCACTGTAAATAGTCTTCACGAGGCCGTCAACCCCACGCGATAATCGCGGATTGGCAGTTCGTATCGCCCGCGCAACATCCCCGTGTCAGACAACGTCACCGTCCATCGCCGCCAGAACGTGCTCAACCTGTTCCAGCAGTACGCGGAGGCGCAGATGCGCGCCGGCGTGCCGCCCAAGGGCATGGAGCAGGCCTTCGCGCAGAAGCTGCAGATCAGCCCCAGCATGTGGAGCCAGATCAAGAGCAGCCGCCCGATCGGCGACAAGCTGGCGCGCCAGATCGAGTCGGCCTGCGGCCAGCCCGCGGGATGGCTCGATGAAGAGCGCGAGCCCCAGGGTCTGTCGGCCGGCGAGCAGCAGTTCCTCGCGCTGGCCTTGAAGGCCTGGCGTGCCACCAATGCCGACGGCCGCAAGCGCCTGAAGCTGCTGATGAAGGAGGCGGCCGGCTGAGCGCCGGCGCCCCGTTCACGCTTTCTGCTTCAGCAGGTACTGGTTCGAGATCGCCTTGAACGAGGCCTGCTCGCCCAGCGCCTTGAACACCAGCCCCTCGCGCAGCTGGCCTGCGTTGAGCCGGCTCGGGCCGTCGGCCATCGCGAGCAGCGCGTCCATCGTGATCGCCTCGCCCAGCGCGAAGGTCTCGTGGACCACCGGCACGTGCAGCACGCCAAGGGCCTCGGCCAGTGCGCGGCGCTCGGCGCTGCCCAGGTAGCGGCCCGCATCGGCGTCGTAGATGTCGTACAGGTGGAACTGCTGTTCCTTCAGGCCGTAGATGTTGCCCTGGATGCCGTGGCCGATCAGCTCGCCCTGCAGCGCGAGGTTGCGCGACCCCGCACGCGCGGCCAGCTTCTCGCGGATGCCGAGCTTGCGCGCGGCGATCCACAGGCTGTTGTCCGGCGTGTCGGCCAGGTCGAGCGTGCGCGAGCACACATGCAGTTCGCCGTCGAGCCAGGCGAAGGTGCAGCTCGAGCCTTCGAGCTTCTCGGTCACCTCCCAGGCCAGGCCATGGCGCTGCCAGCCGCTCAGCTCGTTGGCGAGATTCTGGATGCGCTCCTGGTCGGTCTTGGGAATGCGCGACGGAAACGCGCCCAGCGCGATGCCCGAGAGGCAGGCAGCCACCGGCGGTTCGTACTTGATGACGCCCAGCGCCTCGGCCACGTCCAGGCCGGGTTCGAGCGCTGCGCCCTCCGCGCTGGTGCCGGCCAGTGCCGACACCGGCAGCAGCAGGCCCTGGCTCACCTGTCCGCGCAGCTTCACCGAGCGCAGCACGTGGCCGCGGCGCTCCTCGTAGAGGCGCGGCATCTTGTCGACCAGGAACTGCCAGGCCGGGTTGCCTTCGGGCAGGAAGGCGTCGATCTCGAAGTAGACCGCGAGGTCGCCGGGGGCGAACTCGTTCTTCTTGACGACGACCTTCCAGCCACCGACGTGGGCCGCCTCGATGGCGTCGGCGCCCTCGATGGGCGAGATCGCATCGATGCGGGCGATGCGTGCGAGTTTGCGGATCATGTGGGTTCCCTCCTGTGGTGACCTTGTTCTGTAGTGACGTGATAGTCGACGCGGTGCGCCTCCGTGGGCAGCGGCAGCTCCCACCGGTGCAGCATGCGTTCGATGCCGGCATTGGTCAGCGTGCCGTCGCGCTTCGCGTTGCGAGACATCACAACGCTGTGGGGCTGCTCCAGGTAGACGAGCTCGATCTGCGCGTGGTACGACCACAGCAGGTCCAGCGTCTTGTCGCGCATCTGCTGGCTCAGGTGCGTGGCATTCCACACGAAGGGCGCGCGCTGGCGCAGCAGCGCCTTGGCCTTGTCCGTCGCGTGGTGAGCGGCCTTGCCGTCGTTCTCGCCGTGCTTCAGGCCGAGTTCGGCCTTGGCATCGTCGAACGAGACCACCGGCAGCCCGCGGCGGTGTGCCTGCACCCAGGTGTCCTTGCCTGAGGCGGGCAGGCCGCACATCACGGTGACGGTGGAGCCGGGCTCCTGGAACAGCGGGTAGTCCGGATGCGAGGGCAGGCCGCGGCAGTAGGCCAGGCGCGTGTGTGCATCGGCATAGGCCCGCGGGCCCTCCCAGCAGCCTTCTTCGCGCGCCAGCTCCTCGAAGAGCTGGATGTCCTGCAGGCAACCGGCCTGGCCTTCGTAGCGCCGGCCCGTCATGTCGCAGCGTGCCACGCACACCAGCTCCGGCAGGCTCAGCTCCCACGACAGCTTGTGCACGATCCACTGCGGGTTTTCGCCGCGGCGCGAGGCAAAGGCGAAGAAGGGCAGCTGGTGCACCGCGATCAGGCGGCAGATGCGCTCGCGCAGCTCGAAGGGCACGCCGGCCTTCCACAGCAGCACGCGTGCATCGACGGCGCCGCGGCGCGAGTGGCCGGGCTGGCCGACTCGGCCGGTGGTCTCGTCGATCACCGTGGTGTCGGGCTTGGCGATGTCGTGCAGCAGCGCGGCGGCGAACAGCACGAAGCGTCGCTCGGCGTCGGCTGCCGCGAAGACGGCGTCGTTCATCAGCGCGTCGAGCACCATGCGCGTGTGCACGCCCACGTCGCCCTCGGCGTGGTAGACCGGGTCTTGCGGCGTGGTGTCCAGGGCGGCCAACGCGGGGATCAGCGCCACGCAGTCCTGCCAGTCGTACGAGCTGCCCGGTGCCGCGGGCACCAGGCGCTTCAGGTCTTCGTATCTCATGATGTCTTCTCCCAGTCCACCAGCGGCAGCGGGGCATAGAGGTCAACGCCCTCGGCCAGCTGGTTGGGCAGCACCGGCCGGCGGCTGTGGTGCGAGCCCGAATCGAGGATGGTCTGCACGAAGTCCTTGCGCACCCACTTGAAGCGGGCGGCCACGCCATGCTCGTCCTCGACCTTGATGTAGAGGCCTTCCGACAGGTCGGCCTTGTCGGTCTGCTGCCAGCACAGGTCGAGCTTCTGGCCTTCGCGGGCGACCGCTTCTTCGAAGCGCTCGCGCCACGCGCAGGTCTTGGCCAGCGACGGCTTCACCCAGTCGCGCAGCGCCTTCACGCGGGTGGGCGCCGGGCCTTCGTACAGCACCGGCACCGAGACGACCGGGCTGCCGCGCAGCAGCGCGCGGCGTTCTGCGGTCGACAGGAACCGGCCTTCGCGGCGGTCGTAAATGTCGAACTCGCAGAAGTAGTGCGGCAGCCGGTCGTACCAGACGCTGTGCTTGGCATACAGCCATTCGCCGTAGAGCACGTAGCGGTCTTCGATCAGCCGCAGCAGCACGGCTTCGTGCGCGCGGGCCCAGAGCTTGAACAGGTTGAACTGGCGCTCGCTGCCGCCGCCGGCCAGGTAGTGGCCGCGCGACTGCAGCAGCAGCTCGCCGCCTTCGGTGAACGACACGGCGGCATTGGCGCCGTCGAGCTTTTCCTCGATCACGACATGGCGGCCGGCGATGTGCGCCAGCGGCACCTGGTCGGCGGCATCGTCGCCGGGCTGCAGCCGCGAGCCTTCGAGGTGCGGCGTGCGCGGGTACTTCAGCAGGGGAATGGAAACGGGTGACACGGTGGTCTCCTGAGCAGATGCAGAGGAGCCGACGACGTATCGGCGCGACGCGGTGTGCGAAGCAGGGAACGGGAAGCGGAGCAGAAAGAGCCCGGCCAAGCCGCCAGCGCATGCGTGCGCCGGACACTGCCTGGGCGGCGTGTCGTCGGCGTCAGAGGGTGATGACGGCGAAGCAGGGCACGTGGGGCTCCGTGAAGCGACGGGGTCGCTGAAAAGTGGTCTGGAAAATGCGAGGGCGGATTCTAGGAGGCGTGCGCAACAGCGCGCTACCCCCTTGTTTGCTGGGGGCGTTTCGACGCTTCGTGAAAAATGCCGCGCTCTATGAAACGCTTTCGGCTCATTGGCGCGCGCGATGCGCCGATAGGCTGAAGGAGCAGGCCCGCGGGCCGATGTCGAAAACTCAATTCGGGTGCCATGGACGAGTACTGGTTGTTGTGGGGTCTGTGTGCGTTGCTGGCATCGGCTGGCGCGATGGTGCTGTGGCGCCGGCGCACGCGGCAACGGCTGAAGACGAAGGCCGCGAAGGCGGCGGCTGCGGAGGCCGCCCGCCTCGCGGCGGCGAAGGAGCAGGCCCGTCGCGCGGCTGCCGAAGAGGCGGCTCGACAGGAGGCGCTGCAGCGCGCCGAAGCCGAGGCTGAGGCTGCGCGGCAGCGCGAGGCGCAGCGTGCGGCGGAAGAGGCGGCCCGGCAGGAAGCCGAACGCCTGGCTGCCGAAGCGGCGGCTCGAGCCGAAGCCGAGCGGCGCGCCGCGGTGGCTGCGGCCGAAGAGGCTGCAAGGCAAGAGGCCCAACGCCGCGCGGCGCTGGAAGTGGCCCGTCTCGAGGCCGAGCGCAAGGCGGCCGAAGAAGCCACCCGCCGTGAACTGCAGCGGCGTGCTGCCGAGGAACGCGAGCGCGCTGCGCGCCTGCAGGCCGAACGCGAGCGCGAGGCCGCTGAAGCGCAGGCCCGGCGCGAAGCGGAGCGGCAGGCTGCCGAAGCAGCAGCGCGCCGCGAAGCCGAACGGCTGGCCGCAGAGACCGCCGCTGCAGCTGCAGCGCCGGTCATCGTGCGCAAGCCGCGCGAGCAGACGCTGGTGATGGTGGCCGACGATTCGAAGATCGTGCGCGTGAAGGCCGGACGCCTGCTGACCCAGCATCGCTACCAGGTCTGCTTTGCGGAAGATGGTTTGGATGCCATCCGCCAGATCGAGGCGCGTGCGCCCGATGTGCTGATCACCGACGTCGAGATGCCGGGCATGGATGGCTTCGAGCTCACGGAGCATGTGCGCCGCCATCCGCTCACGGCCCGCATGCCGGTGATCATGATCACCGCGGCCGACGATCGGCACCGCGAAGATGCGGCGCGCGTCGGCGTCAGCGCGCTGCTCGGCAAGCCTTATCCCGAGGACCAGTTGCTCGCGCAGATCGAGGCCACGCTCGAGGCGTCGCTGGCAGCGGCGGCTGCGGTGCCGCCGCCGCTGGAGCTGGCCGCCTCGTCGTAAGCCTCAGCCGCGCGTGGCCGGCGGCTGCTGCGCCGCCTGCGCCAGCTCGCCGGCCTTCAGCGAGCTCATGATGGCCAGCAGCGTGCTGAACGCATTGCTGTCGGTGCCTCCGCTACCGCCGAGCTGGATCTGCGGCACCAGCGGCACGCGCGCGGTCTCGAAGGCCTCGGCCAGGCGCAGCATCACGGTCTGCATCAGCTGCTTGTCCGAGCCCTCGCCTTCGAGCGCCTCCGACTTGGCCTTGATCGCCGCGGCTTCGGCTTCACCGATCGACTTGATCGCCGACGCGCGGCCCGCGCCTTCGTTCTCCTGGCGGAACTTGTCGGCCTGCGCCAGCAGTGCGATCTCCTGGCGCCGGCGTTCGGCGGCCTTGACCGCGGCCGCGCCGTTGTTGTCCTTGATCGAGATGTCGACCAGCGACGCGGTCAGCTCGGCCTGCTTCTCGGCACGCTTCTCGGCCTCGTTCAGCTCTCGCTGCTTGTCGGCCGCGATCTGCTTCTGCGCGAACGTCTCCACCTGCTCGCGCGCGATCTGGCGGTCGCGCAGCTGGGACATGATGTTCTCGATCTTGGTGTCGCCCTGCTGCGGCTTGGGCGTGCCGATCAGCACCTCCTGGAACTCGAGCGAGTAGGCCTTGAAGCGCTCGCGCATGTCGACCGAGGCACCAGCCTGCAGCTCGCTGCGCGACTGGATCAGCTCGATGAAGGTGCGCGTCTGCGACACGTTCTTGAAATATGACGACACCATCGGGTCCAGCGTCTGCTCGACCAGCTGCTTCACGTTGCCGAAGCGCTGCACCACCATCGGCGCCTTCTTGTAGTCGATGTGCACCACCACCGACAGCGGCAGCAGCGGCTCGAACGCGTCCTTGGTGATCAGCGTGATCTCGCGCAGGTTGGAGTCGAAGTTGGAGCCGGTCATGCCCGTCTGCCACATCAGCACGAAGTTGGTGGTGGGCACCAGCTCGATCTTGCCGGCGTAGGTGTTGAACGCATACTTGCCCGGCATCAGCGGGTCGCGCCACACGCCGCGGCAGCCGTTCTCCACCAGCTCGCCGTGCGTGTATTCGCTGCCCGACACGTCGGTGCCCTTGCGGCCGGTGTACGACACCACCACGCCGACGAAGCCGACCGGGATCACGGTCTTCTTGATCAGCTCGACCGTGGCGAACAGGCGGTTGATGTAGAAGGTGCCTTCGACGAGCACGCGCTCCTGCCGGCCGCGCCGGCCGCCCGCGGCGAGAAAGGCCTCGGGCTCCTGGAACGAGTTGTGGGTGTCGCCCACGTCGGGCGCGAGCAGCTCGTCGCGCGGCAGCGCCGGGCCGTCCTGCACCGTCACCACCGCGAGCAGATCGGCATCGCTGCCTTCGTTGGCGCGGATCACCACCGGCGAGAACGCGCGGCGCTGGTCGAGCACCTCGCGCATCTTGGCGTAGTACTCGGCCTCCATCGCATCCATCGTCATCGAGTATGTGGCCTCCTCGGTCATCACGACGAAGAGCGCCGGGTTGATGATGTGCGTGCCCTCGCGCAGCACCTTGCGCTGTGGGCCTTTCTGGCCACCGCCCTCGAGGAAGGCGCGCACGTCGAGGAAGTTGCCGATGCGCGAGTTGTCAGCCAGCGTCTGCCCCGCAGGCAGGTCGCGCCCGTCGCGTGCGAACACGTAGCCGATCTTGCCCTGCGTGACCGAGACCATCGGGCAGATGTGCACCTTGTACTGGAAAGGCGGGAAGAAATGGAAGCCGCCGCGCAGCAGCTCGGGCTGGAAGCCGGCTTCGCCGTCGAGCGCGAGCAGGCCGGCCTTCACCGAGCCCTTGCCGCTCCAGAGCTTCTCGACCACGCCGATGCGCGAGTTGGGGATGTAGCGGATCATGCCGGAGGCAGTGACGAACAGCGCGATGGCGCCGACCGCGGCGAGGCTGCTCACGAGCAGGGGCATGCTGCCGCTGCTGAAGAGATCATGGAACATGGGGTCCTTCTTTCAGGAGTTTGAGGGACGAGACGGCTCCTCGCGCCAACTTGCCTAGACAAGTGCGCGACAGGGCCGACCAGCGGCACGCACGCGCGCCGGACTACAGCGCGTGCGAACCGCGGGGTGCGAAAAAGCGGGAGAGCGGCAGCCTGGCGGCTGCGCTAGGGAATGAGGCGGAGGCGCCGCCGTTGCGGCGCGAGCGCTTCAGCCCGCGAGGCGGACCGGCGCCAGCAGTCGCTGGCCGCTCGGGCCATGCGAGGCGTGGGGCGCAGCGCGAAGATGCGTGCGCCGAGAGCTGCAGTGCAACTCGAAGAACAAGGGATGCTCAAAAGAGGCTCACTGTCTGCGGCCACCAAGGGCCCGACGGGCGTGATCCTGCTCCTGGTTAACCCCAGGTGTCAAGGGCCCTCAATGAGCGGGCGTCGCCGCGATGAAGCGCTGCACACGCTTCAACACATCGATCTGATCGTTCGACCCCGGCAACGTGAAGCCGTGGCCTTCGCCTTCGAGCAGCATCAGCTCGCAGTGCACGCCTGCTGCTTGCAGTGCAGCGCAGGCGCGTGTCGACTGGTCGGGCGGCACCAGCGTGTCGGCCGTGCCGTGGATCAGCAGCGCGGGTGCGGCATGGCTGTCGATGCGCAGCAGCGGTGAGCCTGCGGCGTAGGGCTTCGGGCCCATCAGCGCAGCGATCATGTTCTGAGCGTCGGGCTGCAGCCCGTTCGCGGTGAGATCCCAGGGCCCCCACAGCGAGACGATGGCGTTGGGCCGGCTGTGTGTGCCCTTCGCATTGGTGACGTCGGTGGTGCCCAGCCAGGCCGCGAGGTGCCCGCCGGCGGAGCCGCCGATCACGATGACGCGCTGCGGGTCGATGTGCAGTGTGTCGGCATGCTCGCGGATCCACCACATCGCCTCCTGCACATCGTCGGCCTGCGCCGGCCATTGCGCCGAAGGCACGAGCCGGTAGTCGATCGACAGACCAACCGCACCTTGCTGCGCCAGCCAGCGCGCCACGTCCTTGAACTCGGTGCGGCTGCCGGCCGCCCAGCCGCCGCCGTGGATCAGCAGCAGCGCCGGTGCGTTGGCATGCGGTGTGGTCGGTTCGTAGAGGTCGCCCAGCTGGCCATGGGTGCCATAGGCGAGGGTGCGGACGCTCACGTCGGCCGCGGGGGCGGTCGTGTTGCCCGATCCTGCGGTGGCTTCGCCGCCGCCGCAGGCCGCGATGATCAGCGAGGTGGCAAGCGCCGCGACACGGGCTGCGCGGGCGAGGAGCAGGGGCTGGGTCATGAGCCCCGGATTCTGCTGTGCAGTGCCGGGGATGCCTATGCGCCGAGCAGCGCCAGAATCAACTCGACACGACTTTGCACCGGCGTCAGCGGATTGACTTCGGCATGGCCGATCACCGCGCCGTCGGCGCAGCGCGTCGACCGCTGCACGCGAACGCCAGCGGCCTCGGCGCGTTCGACCGCCGCTGCCAGCGCGTGGCTCAACGTGCCGTTGCCGGTGCCGGCAACGACGAGGCCATCGAGCCCTTGTGCACACAGTGCATCGACGATGCGGCCATCGGCGTTCACATGGTTGAGCACGATCTCGACGCGCGGCCATGCCGCCGGCTCGCGCGCGATGCGTTCAAGCCCCAGCGCCTCGCCCTGCGGCCACGCGCGGTAGCGGCGCAGCCGGCCTTCCTCGATGCTCGCCAGCGGACCGGCATCGCCGGCGCCGAAGGCATCGATGCGGTAGCTGTGGCGCTTGCGCACGCCCACCGCATCGAAGACCCATCCCGAAGCGGCCACGACGATGCCCTGCGCCTGCGGCTCGCGCGCGACGGCCACCGCATCGAGCAGGTTCTGCGGCCCGTCGGCCAGCAGCGCAGTGGCGGGGCGCATCGCGGCCGTCATCACCACCGGCTTGGCTGGCGCGAGCACGCGCTGCAGGAAGTAGGCGGTCTCCTCCAGCGTGTCGGTGCCGTGCGTGATCACGATGCCGCGCACCTCGTCGCGCGCCAGGTGACGCGCCACACGCTGGGCCAGTGCCTGCCACACCGCGAAGCTCATGTCCTTGCTGTCGACCTGCGCCACCTGTTCGCATTCGAGCGACACGCCGGCCAGCGCCGGCACGGCACCCACCAGCGTACCGACGCTCAACTGGCCGGCGGTGTAGCCGACGTTGTCGTTCGGATCGGCCGCGGTGCCGGCGATCGTGCCGCCGGTGCCGAGGATGACAATGGTGTCACTCATGCTTCGCCGAGATAAGCCGCCCTGACCTTCGGATCATCAAGCAACTGCTTGGCATCGCCGGTCATCGAGATCTCGCCGGAGTCCATCACATAGCCGCGGTTGGCCAGCTGCAGCGCCCGGGAGGCGTTCTGCTCGACCAGCAGCACCGTGGTGCCCTGGCCATGGATCTCGCTGACCACCTCGAAGATCTTGTCCACCATGATCGGGCTCAGACCCATCGACGGCTCGTCGAGCAAGAGAACCTTCGGCCGCGCCATCAGCGCCCGCCCCATCGCCAGCATCTGCTGCTCGCCGCCCGACATCGTGCCGGCCAGCTGGTTGCGCCGCTCGTGCAGCCGCGGGAAGGTCTTGAACACCTTCTCCATGTCGGCCTCGATCTCCGAGTCGTTGCGCACATAGGCGCCCATCTGCAGGTTCTCGGTGATCGTCATCCGCGTGAAGGTGCCGCGGCCTTCGGGCACCATCACCAGCCCCTGCTTGACCAGGTCCCAGGCGCCCTGGCCCTTGATCGACTTGCCCATGAACTCGATGTCGCCGGCGGCCACCGGCTGCAGACCGGTCACGGCCTTCAGTGTGGTGGTCTTGCCCGCGCCGTTGGCGCCGATCAGGCTGACCAGCTCGCCCTGGCGCACCTCGAAGCTCACGCCCTTGACCGCCTGGATGCCGCCGTAGGCCACCTTCAGCCCGCTGACCTTCAGAAGAACTTGGTTGCTCATGTGTTGCCTTCGTTCCTGTGAGGTTCTTCAGTGCGCCTTGTGCCCGGCGCCGAGGTAGGCCTCGATCACCTTCTCGTTGCGCTGCACGTCGTACGGCGTGCCCTCGGCGATCTGCTTGCCGTAGTCGAGCACCGTCACCCGGTCGCACAGCCCCATCACCAGCTTCACGTCGTGCTCGATCAAGAGGATCGTGCGGCCGTCGTTGCGGATGCGGTCGATCAGCTCCCGCAGGACGACCTTCTCGGTGGCGTTCATGCCGGCCGCCGGTTCGTCGAGCGCGATCAGCTTCGGGTCGGTGGCCAGCGCCCTTGCGATCTCCAGTCTTCTCTGGTCGCCGTAGCTCAGCGTGCGGGCCTTGTACTCGGCATAGCGGCCGATGCCCACGTAGTCGAGCAGCTCCTGCGCGCGTTTGGCGATCGCGGCCTCTTCCTGTTTGAAGCCGCCGGTGCGGAACACCGCGCCGATCAGCCCGGACTGGCTGCGCACGTGGCGGCCGACCATCACGTTCTCCAGCGCGGTCATCTCGGCGAAGAGACGGATGTTCTGGAAGGTGCGGGCGATGCCGGCCTTGGCGACGTCGTGCACCGCGGTGGGCTTGTAGGGCGCGCCGCCGAGCTCGAAGCTGCCGCCATCGGGGGTGTACAGCCCGGTGATGACGTTGAAGAAGGTGGTCTTGCCGGCGCCGTTGGGGCCGATCAGGCCGTAGACCTGGCCTTTGTTGATCGTGATGCCCACGTCGGACAGGGCTTGCAGTCCGCCGAAGCGCTTGGAGACGCCGGCGACCTTGAGGACGGTCTCAGTCATGTGTTGTCTCCTGTGCTCACTTGGCCGGGGCGGGGGCGGCCTTGCCGTGTTCGGGCGAGGGCCACAGGCCGCGCGGGCGGGCCAGCATGATGGCGATCATGGCCAGCGCGATCAGCAGCTGGCGCAGGATGGCGGCATCCAGCCGGCCGTCGGTCATGGCCTGCAGCGGGCCGGCGACGTAGCGCAGCACTTCGGGCAGCGCGGCCAGCAGCAGCGCACCGAGGATGACGCCGGGGATGTGGCCGATGCCGCCGAGCACGACCATCGCGACGATCATCACCGATTCCTGCAGGCTGAAGGATTCGGGGGAGACGAAGCCCTGGAAGCTGGCGAACATGACGCCGGAGACGCCGCCGAAGGTGGCGCCCATGCCGAAGGCCAGCAGCTTCATGTTGCGGGTGTTGATGCCCATGGCCTTGGCGGCGATCTCGTCTTCGCGGATGGCCATCCAGGCGCGCCCGATGCGCGAGCGCTCCAGGCGGTAGCAGATCATCACGCTGAAGGCGACCAGGGCCAGGAACAGGTAGTAGTACAGGGTGACGGAGGCGAACTCGATGCCGAAGAGTTCGTGGGTCTTGCCGAGGTCGAAGCCGAAGAGGCGGATGGAGTCGATCTGGGCGATGCCCTTGGGGCCGTTGGTGATGTTGACCGGCGCGTCCAGGTTGTTCATGAACACGCGGATGATCTCGCCGAAGCCGAGGGTCACGATGGCGAGGTAGTCGCCGCGCAGCTTCAGGGTCGGGGCGCCGAGCAGCACGCCGAACAGGCCGGCGATGGCCGCCCCGAGCGGGATGACGACCCAGAAGGGGGTGTGCAGGCCGTTGGGGAACATCGCCTTGAAGTGGGCGAAGGTGTCGCTGAGCTGGGGCGAGGCCAGCAGCGCGAACATGTAGGCACCCACGGCGTAGAAGGCGACGTAGCCCAGGTCGAGCAGGCCGGCGTAGCCGACGACGATGTTCAGGCCCAGGGCCAGCAGCACGTACAGCAGCGCGATGTCGGCGATGCGCACCCAGGCGTTGCCGAAGTGCTGCAGCGCCAGCGGCGAGACCATCAGCAGGGCCGCGACGACCAGGAAGGTGACGAGCTTGTTTTTCATGGCGGGGTCCTCCGGGATCAGGCGCGGTCGGCCACGCGTTCGCCCAGCAGGCCTTGCGGGCGCAGGGTGAGCACGAGGATGAGCACGATGAAGGCGAAGATGTCCTGGTAGTGGCTGCCGAGCACGCCGCCGGTCAAGGGGCCGATGTAGCCGGAGCCGAGCGATTCGATGAGACCCAGCAGCACGCCGCCGACCATCGCGCCGGCGAGGTTGCCGATGCCGCCGAACACCGCAGCGGTGAAGGCCTTCAGGCCGGGCAGGAAGCCCATGGTGTGCTGGGCGGTGCCGTAGTTGGCGGCGTACATGACGCCGGCCAGCGCGGCCAGCGCGGCGCCGATGACGAAGGTGGCGGAAATCACCATGTCGGGCTTGACGCCCATCAGGCCTGCCACGCGGGGGTTCTCGGCGGTGGCGCGCATGGCGCGGCCGAGCTTGGTCTTGTTGACGAGGTACATCAGGCCGGCCAGGGTGACGGCGGTGACGACCAGGATCAGGATCTGGGTGACGTTGATGACCGCGCCGCCGATGAAGAAGGGCTCCGAGGGCAGCAGGATCGGGTAGACCTTGTAGTTGGGCTTGAAGATGATCATGGCCAGCGTCTGCAGCAGCAGGCTCATGCCCATGGCGGTGATCAGCGGGGCCAGGCGCGGCGCGTTGCGCAGCGGCCGGTAGGCGATCTTCTCGATGGTGAAGTTCAGCGCCGCGCACACGACGATGGCGCAGATCAGCCCGATCAGCAGCATCAGCCAGCCGGGCAGGCCCGAGCCGGCCAGCACCTGCAGCACGGCCCAGCTGGTCAGGGCCCCCACCATCAGCACTTCACCGTGCGCGAAGTTGATCAGGTTGATGATGCCGTAGACCATCGTGTAGCCCAGCGCCACCAGCGCATACACGCTGCCCAGCACCAGACCGTTGATGATCTGCTG
>CBIHRS010000076.1:0-19468 GCA_966212505.1 uncultured bacterium | reverse complement strand
GCCACGCCGTTGCCCACCAGGTTGGTCAGCGCGCGCGCCTCGCTCATGAAGCGGTCGATGCCGAGGATCAGCGCCAGGCCGGCCACCGGCACGTGGCCCACCGCCGACAGCGTGGCCGCCAGCACGATGAAGCCGCTGCCCGTGACGCCCGCTGCACCTTTGCTGGTGAGCAGCAGCACCGCCAGCAGCGTCAGCTGCTGCAGCACCGTCATCGGCGTGTCGGTGGCCTGCGCGATGAACACCGCGGCCATCGTCAGGTAGATCGAGGTGCCGTCGAGGTTGAACGAATAGCCGGTGGGAATGACCAGGCCCACCACCGACTTGTGCGCGCCGGCACGCTCGAGCTTGTCGAGCATGCGGGGCAGCACGCTCTCGCTCGACGAGGTGCCGAGCACGATCAGCAGCTCGTCCTTGATGTAGCGGATGAAGCGCAGGATCGAGAAGCCGTGCAGGCGCGCGACGACGCCGAGCACGCCCAGCACGAAGATCAGGCAGGTGAGGTAGAAGGCCGACATCAGGTAGGCCAGCGAGGCCAGTGTGCCCACGCCGTACTTGCCGATGGTGAAGGCCATCGCGCCGAAGGCACCGATGGGCGCGACCTTCATCACGATGCCCACCACGCCGAACAGCACGTGCGACACCTTGTCGATCAGCGTGAACACCGGGCTCTGGCGGCCGCCGAAGCGCTGCAGCGCGAAGCCGAACAGCACCGAGAAGAACAGCACCTGCAGGATGTCGCCCTTGGCGAAGGCATCGACCACGCTGCTGGGGATCACGTTGAGCAGGAACTCGGTGGTCGAGGCCATCTTGCCCGGGCCGACGTAGCCCGCGATCGCCTTGGTGTCGAGCGCGGCCGCGTTCACATGCATGCCCGCGCCGGGCTTCATCAGGTTGACGATCACCAGCCCGATCACCAGCGCCAGCGTGCTGACGACCTCGAAATACAGCAGCGCCAGCCCGCCGGTGCGGCCGACCTTCTTCATGTCGTCCATGCCGGCGATGCCCAGCACCACGGTGCAGAAGATGATCGGGGCGATGATCATCTTGATGAGTTTCACGAACCCGTCGCCCAGGGGTTTCATCTGCTCGCCCAGCTGCGGCCAGAAATGGCCCAGCAGCACGCCCGCCGAGATCGCGAGCAATACCTGGAAATACAGGGAACGGTAGAACGGAATGCGCTGCCTCGATGCTGCCATCGTTGTCTCCTGAGGGGATGGAATAGTGGTGTGGCAGTGAGTTTAGGAAGCGGCGTCACCGGTGATGAATTGTGGATGTCCGCAGTTTTCGAATATCTCGGATGATTTTTGGGTCGGGTATTTTCAATATCCATAAAACCAGGTTGCGGTGATTATGGAAATCCATACGGCCGACCTGCTGCATGTGGAATTCCACAATCGCCGAACGTGGCCGGGCATGGTCAATTCGCCGGCCGCTACCGCACGACACATGCAGCCCCCACACCTCCGCACCCTGGCGCTGGCCGCCATTGCAGGCCTCGCCTTCGTCGCCGCGGCCGCCTGGCTGGCCCATGCCGGGGCGCAGCGGCAGGGGCTGGAGGCCGCGCGTGCCGTAGCCGAGCGCCGGCTCGATGAGGTGGCGGCGAGGCTGGAGGCCGAGTTCAGGCGCTTCGAGTACCTGCCGACGCTGCTCGAGATGAACGCCGACGTGCATCGCCTGCTTCAGGGCAGTGGCGGGCCGGAGCTGCAGGCCGAGGTCGACCGCTATCTGGTGCAGGCCAACGCTGCCGCGGGCGCGGCCCGGCTCTATGTGCTCGACCGCGCAGGGCGCTGCATCGCCGCGTCAGACGCCGGCGAGCCTGGCTCGCCGCTGGGCGCCGACCTGTCGTTCCGCCCCTATGTGAAGGCCGCGCTGGCCGGCGGGCAAGGGCGCTTCTACGGCGTGGGCGTGACCAGCGGGGCGGCCGGCTACTTCATGTCGTATGCGCTGGGCGGCGGTGCCGGCGTCGCGGTGGTCAAGGTCAGCCTCGAGGGGCTGGAGCACGGCTGGTCGCAGCAGCCGGGCAGCGTGTGGGCAGCCGACGACAAGGGCGTGCTGATCCTGTCGTCGCGACGCGAGTGGCGCTACCGGCCGCTGTCGGTGCTGTCGCCGCAGGCGCGTGCCGAGATCGCCGAGGCGCGGCCCTACGGCAGCGCCACGCTGGTGCCGCTGCGCTGGTTCATCGCGCGGCCGCTGGCAGGGGATGCCGCGCTCGTCGACTTCGAGGGCGAACGCTACCTGATGGCCAGCCGCGGGCTGGCGCCGGCGCAATGGAAGGTGGCCGCGATGGAGGCGCTGGCGCCGGTGGAGCTGGCTGCAGCCAAGGCGGCCATCACGGCCGGGTTGGCGGCCGCGGTCGTCGTGCTGCTGGCCGCGCTGCTGTGGCACCGGCTGGCCAACCAGGCGGCGCTGAAGGCAGCCAACGATGCGCTCGAGGCCAAGGTGCTGGAGCGCACCGAGGCCTTGCGGCGCACGCAGAGCGAGCTGGTGCACGCGGGCCGCATGGCGCTGCTAGGGCAGATGTCGGCCGGCCTAGTGCACGAGATCAACCAGCCGCTGGCGGCGATGCGCACGCTCTCGGACAACGCGGGGCAGTACGTCGATCGCGGCCGGCTCGACGAGGCGCGCGGCAACCTGCGTCGCATCGCCGCGCTGGTCGACCGGCTCGGCAAGATGACCGTGCAGCTGAAGGCCTTTGCGCACAAGTCCGACCAGCCGCCGGTGCCGGTGGATGTGCGGCAGGTGCTGGCGAACGCGCAGGTCCTGCTGGCCCATCGGCTGCAGCGTGAGGGCGTGGAGCTGCGCATCGAGCCGGGCGGCCGGGAGTGGTGGGTGCTGGGCGATGAGGCGCGGCTGGAGCAGGTGCTGCTGAACCTGCTGGGCAATGCGATCGATGCGATGGCGGCGTCGCCGCGAAGGGTGCTGGTGGTGGCCGCGAGCCGCGAGGATGGCCGCTGCGTGATCACCGTGCAGGACACCGGCCCGGGCCTGCCGCTCGAGGTGCTGGCCCGGCTGTTCGAGCCCTTCGTCACCACCAAGCCGGCGGGCAGCGGCCTGGGGCTGGGGCTGATGATCTCGTCGCACATCGTCGGCGGCTTTGGCGGCCGGCTCAGCGCTGCGAACGGGCCGGAGGGCGGCGCCTGCTTCCGCATCGAGCTGCGCTGCGCCGAGGCCGCCTCAACGGAGAACTCGTGATGGATGAACCCGAGGACGTCAGCGTCGTGCTCGTCGAAGACGACGAGGATGTGCGCCTGGGGGCCGAGCAGGCGCTCGACCTCGCGGGCTTCCGCGTCGCGGCCTTCGGCAGCGTCGAGGCGGCGCGGGCCGTGGTGATGCCAGGCAGCGCCACCGTGGTGGTCAGCGATGTCAGGCTGCCGGGCACCAGCGGGCTCGCATGGCAGCGCGAGCTGCTGGCGCTGGACGCGGAGCTGCCGGTGATCCTGCTCACCGGCCATGGCGACATCGCGATGGCGGTGCAGGCCATGCGCGACGGTGCCTACGACTTCCTCGCCAAGCCGTTCCCGGCCGATCAACTGGTGGCGGTGGTGCGGCGCGCCGCCGACAAGCGCCGGCTCACGCTGCAGGTGCAGGCGCTGCGCCGGCAGCTCGATGCGGCCCAGGGGCTGGAGGCCTCGCTGATCGGTCGCTCGGCACCCATCGTGCGCGTGAGGCAGCAGGTGGCGGCGCTGGCCCCGAGCGCGGCCGACGTGGTGGTGCAGGGCGAGGCCGGCACCGGCAAGGCGCTGATCGCGCGCAGCCTGCATGAGCACGGCGGGCGGCGCGAAGGCCCGTTCGTGAGCCTCAACTGCGCGGCGCTCGGCGAGGCCGAGGGCGAACTGAACGCCCAGGTAAGCCAGGCGAGCGGCGGCACGCTGTTCCTCGACGAGGTCGAAGCGCTGTCGCCGGCGGCGCAACTGAAGCTCTTCCATGCGCTGCAGCCGCCGTCGTTCGACGGGCGGCTGGTGGCGGCCACGCGCGCCGACCTGCACGCGCTGAGCGACGCGGGCCGCTTCCGTTCCGACCTGTTCTACCGCCTCGGCGTGGCCTTCATCGCGGTGCCGCCGCTGCGCGAGCGGCGCGACGACGTGCCGGTGCTGTTCGAGCACTTCGTGCTCGCCGCCGCGCGGCGCTACCAGCAGCCGGTGCCGGAACTCACGCCTTCGCAGCGGGCCGAGCTGCTGGGCCATGCATGGCCCGGCAACCTGCGCGAGCTGCGCAACGTGGCTGACCGCTTCGTGCTCGGCCTGCTCGGCGACCGGCTGCTCGGCCCCGAAGCGCAGTGCGAGCTGCCGGCCAGCCTGGCCGACCATATGGCGCTGGTGGAGCGCACGATCCTCGAGGACGAGCTGCGCCGGCATGGCGGTGACGTGTCGGCCGTGTCGCAGGCGTTGCGCGTGCCCAAGCCGACGTTGTACGAGAAGCTCAGGCGCCTCGGCCTGGGTCGCGGCAGGGCGGGCGGCTGATCAGCGCGGGCTGCCCAGCCGCTGCAGCTCGAAGCCCGCCGCGGCGTGCTCGGCATACAGCGTCACGCCGGCCTCGCGCGTCTTCTCGAAGGCACGCCGGGCTTCGTCGGCCTGGCCTTGTGCGAGGTGGTATTGGCCCAGCGTGAACCAGGCTTCCACCAGCGCCAGCTCGCGGGCATCGCCGCGGGCCTTGCCGGCCTCGGCCAGCAGCTGGTCGGCGCTCAGCGTGCCGGCCAGCAGCGCCAGCGCGGGGCGAGGCCAGGCGCCACCCGGTCTGAGGTCGGCGCCCTGGCTGGCCGCGGCCTGCAATGGCTGGGGCAGTGCCTGCCCCAGGCGCTTGAGCGCCCAGCCCTGCCACACCTGGGCCTGCACACGCTGGCGGTCGTCGATGGCCGACTGCGCGGCGCGCGAGAAATCGTCGGCGGCCTGTTCGAAGCGGCCCTGGTAGAAGCGCGCCTGCCCGCGCTGCAGGTAGAGGCCGAAGGCATCGCCATCGAGCGTGAGCGCGTGGCTGAAGTCGGCTGCGGCCTGCGCGAAGCGGCCGGCCTGCCATTGCGCCTTGCCGCGGCATTGCCAGGCGCGCGCCAGCGCCGGGGCGATCTGCACGGCCTGCTCGGCCGCCTGCAGTGCTTCGTCGGCATGGCCCAGCTCGGCCAGGGCTTCCGCGCGCAGGCAGTGCGCGTCGGCCAGGTCTTCACCCTGCAGGTGGCCGCGCGCGATCGCGCGCTGGCTGCGCTCGACCTGGTAGCGCAGCTGGCCCGCGAGCCGCTGCTGCAGGGTGGGCGCCTCGGCGGTGTCGTTGAAGTCTTCGCGGCCCACCGCGAACTGGCTCTCGACCAGCGCGTCGATGCGGTGGATGTCTTCCATCAGCCGCGGCAGATCGGCCGCGGGCACCGCGCCGGTGGTGGGCTGCAGCAGCACGCTCTCGCGCGCGACGTTGCCGCGGAAGCTGCGCACCACCTGCAGCCCGAAGTGCGGCGTGTCGAGCCGGCGCGTCTCGGGCTCGGCGAGCATGCTCACGTTGTCGGGCCACTGCACTTCCACCGTGTACTGCATGCGCCCGGGGAACGAGGGCACCGCGAGCGGCATCGTGCGCGTGAGGCTCTCGGGGATTGCGAAGGCGCCCTGCAGGTTGGCCGGGAAGAAGCGCAGCTGCCACTCGTCGTCGGTCTGGTGCACCGGCTTGGGCACGATGTAGCGCGCATGCACGGTCAGCCGGTTCAGCGTGTGGTCGTGGCGCAGCTCGGGCCGGCCATCGAGCCGGATGCCGGGGTGGCGGCGGTCGTAGCGGCCCAGCGCCCAGGCGCCGAGCTGGTCGGCATCCATGCGGGCCAGCATGCCGTGCAGCGATTCGGCGCCGAGGCCGTACCAGTGCTGCTCCGAATCGAGCACCGCCTCATCGCCGATGCGCTCGAGCCGATAGCGCTCGTGCAGCTCGTTGGCGAACAGCTCGCTGCGGTTGGCCGACTGCACGCGGCTCAGGGCGGTGGTGCTGGGCGACACCACCAGCACTGCCGCATCCTCCATGCCCTGGCCCATGCGGTCGAGCGGACCGGATTGACCGAGCCGGGTGGCATCGAGGTACCAGGCGCGGCCGTCGAGCCGCACCTGCACGATCACGTGGTCGAAGGCCTCGGGCGAGGGCAGCAGCTTCAGCGGCAGCTGGCGGCCCTGCGCGGCGGCCAGCGCCGGGTAGGCCTCGATGCCCAGCGATTGCAGCATGCGTGCGAGCAGCAGCGACTTGTCCTTGCAGTCGCCGTAGCGTTGCGCCACCACCTCGGCCGGGCTGTGCGGCCGGTGCGAGCTCTCGCCGAGCGAGACCGAGTAGTAGCGGATCTCGCCCTGCACCCATTGCAGCGCCTGCGACACCTGCTCTTCGCGGCTGGGCAGTGCGCGCAGCCGCTGCATCACCGGTGCCAGCGCGGGCGGCAGCGGTGCCTCCGACGGGAACAGCGCAGTGGCCCAGCGCGCCACCTCGGCCCAGCTGCCGAACTCGGTGAACTGCAGCCAGCGCAGCGGCTGCGCATCGCGCGGCAGGTAGGGCTCGAACGGCACGCCCGGCAGCTGCCGGCCCTCGAAGTCGAGCCGGCGCAGGCCGCCGGCAACACGCTCCACCGGCTGCGGTGTTTCGCCCGCGCGGTCGCCCACCCATTGCCAATGGATGCGGCGCTGCTGCGGCGCCACCAGGCTCACGCGGCGCAGCGCCACCGGGTGGCCCTGGTCCCATCCGGCCCAGCCGGCATAGTGGCCGGCGAAGATCGGGTTCTCGCCCTCCACCGTATAGGCCAGCTGCAGCGTGTCGCCCACGCGCACGTCTGGCAGCACCATCGTGGCGGTGATCACGCCGCTGTACACGCCCTGTTCCAGCCCCGCCTCGCGCTGTAGGAAGCGCACCGCCACCGTGGCGGTGTGGTCGATGGCCTGGCCATCGCGCAGGATCAGCACGCGGTGCAGCAGCAGCCGCTGGTATTGCGGATTGAAGGGCAGGGCGACCTGGCCGATCTGGCTCAAAGCGCCTGCATCGTTGACCTGCTCGGCCCGGTTGACGAGATAGCTGGGCACGTCGCCGGCCCACAGCTGGGTCTCGGCCAGGCGCACCAGCACCGGTGCGCGGGCGGCGCGGCCGGTGTCGGGTTCGGGATCGCGCAGCGGCGCGGCCCAGGCCGGCAGCGGCGCAGCCCGCACGAAGGCGGTTTCTGCCACGGCGATTTCCTTTGTCGTCGATGAGTCGTCGGGGCCGCCGGCATGCGCCAGCGCCGGTGCGGCCAGGCTCGCCAGTGCGAGGGCGGCGGCGCGCATCCATCTGCAAACCATGGGGTCCCCCTGTTCGTTCCGACCTTAGCGCCGGGGAGTCGTTCCGCAAAAGGCGAGCAAGCCACGTTTCCCCCGCTTTCTCGCGGCCCCAAGTGCAACAGCCGGCGCGGCTGCGGCGTATGTCACGGCACTACACTGCCCCGATCCCATCTTCAGGACATCCACCGCATGAGCGAAGCCACGTCCCCCGCACCCAGCCCCGCCGCTGCCGAAGAAACGAAGAAGCGCCAGCGCGAGCTCGTCGACCGCCTGCTGCAGCAGAGCCCGGTCACCAGCGACGGCTCGGTGCGGCTGGCCGACGGGCAGGTGCTGGGCTACACCGTGTCGGCCGGCTACATGCCGGTGTTCGCCAACGGCATCGAAGGCGCACATGCCGAGCCCGAGGCCGCGATCTTCACCACCGCCTACCTGCTCAAGGGCGCCGCGCCCGGCTCGCGGCCGGTGTGCTTCGCGTTCAACGGCGGGCCGGGCTCGTCGTCGGTGTGGCTGCAGTTCGGCGCCCTGGGCCCCAAGCGCGTGCGCATCGAGGACGACGGCAGCATGCCCGCGCCGCCCTACGCGGTGGCCGACAACCCGCTGACCTGGCTGGAGCACTTCGACCTCGTGTTCGTCGACCCGCCGCACACCGGCTACTCGGTGGCGGCCAGCGACGATGCGCGCAAGAAGATGCTCAGCGTCGATGGCGACGTGCTCGCGCTCACCGAGACCATCCGCGCCTGGCTGAGCCGCCACAAACGCTGGGCCTCGCCGGTGCTGCTGGCGGGCGAGAGCTATGGCACCACGCGCGGCGCCGCGCTGGCCGACAAGCTGCAGGCCGAGGGTGTGCCGCTGGCCGGGCTGATCCTGATCTCGTGCGCGATGGACCTGCAGACGCTGGTGTTCGCGCCCGGCAACGACCTGCCGTATTCGCTGTTCCTGCCGGCCTATGCCTGCGTGGCGCAGTACCACGGCTGCCTGCAGGGCAGCCTCGCCGAGTCGCCGGCCGCGGCGCGAGCGGCGGCCGAGGAGTTGGCCAATGGCGAGTACCTGGCGGCCCTGCATGCCGGGGGCCGCCTCACCGCGCAGCAGCGCGGCCGCATCGTGCAGCGCGTGGCCGAGCTCACCGGCCTGCCGCCGGCGCTGGTCGACGAGAAGAACCTGCGCATCGACGACATGTGCTTCTTCTTCGAGCTGCTGCGCAGCCGCGGCCAGATCGTCGGCCGGCTCGAGGCGCGCGCCACCGGGCCGATGGCGGCAAGCCGCAAGCGCGAGTGGGAGTTCGATCCCGGCATCGAGGCGCTGGCCGGCCCGTACACCATGGCGGCGCAGGCCTGGTTCGCCGAGATCGGCCTGCCCACCGACCGCCGCTACGAGATCCTGTCGGAAGACGTGCACAAGCAATGGAACTGGAACCGCGGCGAAGACAAGGGCAACGCCTTCGCCTGCACCAGCCCCGACCTCGCGCGCGCCATCCGCCGCAACCCGCACATGAAGGTCTTCGTCGCCAGTGGCTACTACGACCTCGGCACGCCCTACAGCGCCACCGACTACTCGCTGGCCCAGCTCGACATCCCGCCCGAACTGCGCCCGCGCATCACGCACCACTACTACGGTGCCGGCCACATGATGTACACGCGGGAAGACGACCTGAAGAAGCTGCGCGCCGACCTGGCGGCATGGTGGCGCGGCTGAAACAGGCGTTTACGCGGGCCTAGTCAATCCGCGCGCTTTCGGGGCGCAATTTCCGAATGACATGCACCGCGGTCGTTGTGCATGATGCGTCACCCGTCTGGTGCCGCACGGAAGCCAAAGAGTCCGCGCACCGCGCCAGCCGCCGAAGGCCTTGCAACACGAGGTCGGCCGTACCTTCCGTGTGAACAGGGCGATCCGGCCCGGATCGTCCGTCGACCAGGACGATCATGAATGTTGCGATCTTCGGCGCCGGCGTTGCCGGCATGGCCGCGGCTGCTGCGTTGTCCGCGCTCGGGCACCACTGCCGCCTCTACGAGCGCTGCGCCTCCCGGCTGGGCGCCGGCATGGCCTTCATCCTGATGCCCGAGGGTCTGCAGCAGCTGCAGGCGCTGGGCGTGTGGCTGGACGAAGGCATGCCCTTGCACCGCTACCTGCACCGCGATGCGCAGGGGCAGGTGCTGGCCGAGATGCCGATGCCGCGGGGCGCCCGCTGCGCGCTGCGGCGCCACCTGCTGCAGGCGCTGGCGCGGGCGGTGCCCACCGAGGCGCTGGTCACCGCCGAGGGCGGGCTGGCGCAGCTCGAGCTCGATGGGGCAGGCCGCGTCAGGCGGGCGCGGCTCGAGTCCGGCTGCGTGGTCGAGGCCGATCTGTATGTGGCGGCTGACGGCGTGCATTCGCGTGCGCGGGCCTCGCTGTTCCCGCAGTGGCAGACGCCGCCGGCGCGCGTGTTCGAAGTGGTCGGCCTGGTCGAGGATGACGAAACCGCCCGGCACGCGGGCCACGATTTCAACAAGTTCCACGATCCCTGCGGCGGCCTCGCCTTTGGCCTGCTGCCGGCGCATCGGCACACGCTGGTGTGGTACCTGCAGTTCGATGCGCGGCGCCTGCCTTCGCACGAGCTGCCGTCGGCCTCCGAGCTGCGCGCTTGGCTGGGCGAGTGCGTGGGCAGCTGGGCGCCGGCGGTCGTGCGTGCGCTGGCCTGGGCCGACGCCTCGCAGATGCATCTGTGGCGGCCGGTCGATGCCGATCCGGCGCCTTGCTTCCACCACGGCAACCTGGTGTTGATGGGCGATGCGGCGCATCCGCTGCTGCCGTTCTCCAGCCAGGGCTGCGGTGCCGCGCTGCGCGATGCCGAGGCGCTCGCGCGCTGCCTGCAGCAGGGGCCGCGGATCGACGTGGCGCTGGCGCGCTACTCGCGCGAGCGGCGCCATGCCTGCCTGCCTTATGTGAAGCAGGGCCGCGCCATCACCGAGCGCTTTCTGTCGCCCGGCGCCGGCGGTGCCGCGATACCGGTGGCCCATTGAGGTGCTTGTCCATGCGAGTCGACGCTTTCTCCGACGAGGCCGTTCCCGTCAACCTGCTGCGCGAGCGCGCCTTCAACCTGCGCTGGGCCGAGCAGCCGCCCGACGTGATCCCGCTGACCGCGGCCGACCCCGACTTCCCGATCGCGCCGGCGATCCGCGAGCGCATCGCGCGCCATGCGCTCGAAGGCGTGATGAGCTACGGCCCGCCGCTGGGGCTGCCGCGCTTTCGCGATGCGGTGGCGGGCTGGATGCGCGAGATGCGCGGCATCGCCTGCAGCGCCGGTTCGGTGATGGCCGCCGACAGCGCGGCCTCTGCGATGGTGGTGGTGGCGCGCGCCAGCCTGCGGCCGGGCGACGAGGTGCTGATCCCCGATCCGGTGGACTTCCTGTTCCGCCATGCGGTGCAGCGCGCGGGGGCGGTCGCGGTGCCGGTGCCGCTGTCGGTCGGTACCACGGCGGCCGATTTCGTCGCCGCACTGGCTTCGCGCCTGACGCCGCGCACCCGGATGCTGTGGCTCTGCAACCCGCACAACCCGCTGGGCCTCGTGCACGCCCGACCCTGGCTGGAGGCGGTGCTGCAATGGGCGCTGGGCTGCGGCCTGCGCGTGCTGTCGGACGAGGTGTGGTCCGACATCGTCTATGCGCCGCACCGGCTCGTGAGCCCGGCGGCGCTGTCGGCCGAGGCCGCGGGCAGGATCGTCACGATCTACGGCTTCTCGAAAGGCTTTGCGCTCGCCGGCCTGCGTGTGGGCTGCATCGTCTGCACTGATCCCGCGTGGTTCCGCGCGATCGCCGAGGCCTCCGATGCGCAGAGCACGGTGTATGGCGTGTCCACGCTGTCGCAGGTGGCGGCCACGGCGGCGCTGGAGGAGGCGCGGCCCTGGCTGCAGGGCTTCGTCCACCACCTGCAGGCGCAGCGCGACTTCGCGGTGGCGCGGCTGCGGCGCTGGCCCGGCGTGCAGCTGCGCGAGCCGCAGGGCACCTACGTGCTGTTTCCCGAGGTGCGCGCGCTCGACGCCGATGCCGAGCGCCTGTGCGCCGACCTGAAGGAGCAGGCGAGGGTGGCGCTGGTGCCGGGGGCCGAGCGCTGGTTCGGCCGCGGCGCGGCCGGCCATCTGCGGCTGTGCTTCGCCACCTCGCGCCGCATCCTCGAGACGGCGCTCGACCGCATCGACGGCTGGCTCGAGCGGCGCGGCACCGGTTGCGCAAGAACGTGATAGCGGCTGCGGCGGCCGCTTCCTAGCATGCGGCGCATCCCATCCAGCCCTTCAGGAGACTGCCCATGCACCGCCCATCCATGCACCGCCGCCTCATCGCGCTGGCGGCCTTGTCCGCCTGCACGCTCGCCCGGGCCGACGAGCCGCTGGTGGTGCGCATCGGGCACGTCGCGCCCACCTCCGGCGCGCAGGCTCAGTACGGCAAGGACAACGAGAACGGCGCCCGCATGGCGATCGACGAACTCAACGCCCGGGGCGTGACGATCGGCGGACGCAAGGCCCGCTTCGAGCTGGTGGCCGAAGACGACGCGGCCGATCCCAAGCAGGGCACCGCGGTGGCGCAGAAGCTGTGCGATGCGCGCGTCAACGGCGTGGTGGGCCACCTCAACTCGGGCACGACGATTCCCGCCGCCAGGGTCTACAACGACTGCGGCATTCCGCAGCTCACGCCTTCGGCCACCAACCCCAAGCTCACACAGGCCGGCTACAAGACCACCTTCCGCCTGCTGGCCAACGACAACGCGTTGGGCGCGGGCCTGGCGCTGCATGCGGCCGACAACCTGAAGCTGAAGACGGTGGCCGTGATCGACGACCGCACCGCCTATGGCCAGGGCGTGGCCGAGGTGTTCAGGAAGACGGCGCAGGCGCGCGGCATGCAGGTGGTCGAGGAGCAGTACACCACCGACAAGACCACCGACTTCATGGCCATCCTCACCGCGATCAAGGCGAAGAACCCGGATGCGATCTTCTTCGGCGGCATGGACCCGCAGGCCGGCCCGATGCTGCGCCAGATGGAGCAGCTGGGCATGGGCCGCGTGCGCTTCTTTGGTGGCGACGGCTTCTGCACCACGCGGCTGGCCGAGCTGGCCGCCGGCGCGAAGACGCTGGGCAACGTGGTCTGCGCGGTGGGCGGCACCGCCATCGACCGCATGCCCGGCGGCAAGGCCTGGATGCAGCGCTACGAGGCTCGCTTTCCCGGCCAGTTCCAGGTCTACTCGCCTTATGCGTATGACGCGGTGATGGTGCTGGCCGATGCGATGCAACGCACCGGCTCGGCCGATCCCAGGGTGTACGGGCCGCAGCTGTTCAAGACCAACTACCAAGGCGTGACCGCACGTGTGCAGTTCGAGGCAGATGGCGAGCTGAAGAACCCGAGCATGACCTTGTACGAATACCGCGACGGGAAGAAGATGCCGCTGAACTGAGCCTGTCTTCATGGAGTCGACCCGCCGCACCGTCTTCGACAGCACGCTGCTGCGCATCCACGAGGTGCGCACGCAGGCCGACACGGCCGCGCCGGGCGAGCTGGACACCACGTCGGTCGACCAGCTGGTGCTGCCGGTGGCCGGCGTGTTCGCGCGGCACGACGGGCCGATGCAGTGCGTGGTGGCCAACCCGAGCCATGCGGTGTTCTTCCGCGCCGATCGGCCCTACCGCATCAGCTATCCCGGCTGCATCGGCGACGTGGTGCTGGTGTTCGATTTCTCGCCGGCGGTGCTGGCCCAGGCGATGGGCGAGACGGTGGCCGCCGATGCGCTGCAGGCGCCGTGGATCGCCACCGACGGGCTGCTGCCGCCCGCCGCGCTGCTCGCGCGCAGCCTGCTGTGGCGGCGCCTGCTGGCCGGTGCCCCATCGGCACTGGCCATCGAGGAGGCCGCGGTGGGCCTGCTGGCCGATGCGCTGAGGGCCTTGTGCACCGACAGCCGACGCGAAGCCCGCGCACGCCGTGCCGACACCGCGCAGCGGCGCCGCCGGCAGGTCGACATCGTGCGCGAGGCCATCTCCGTGAGCCCGGAGTTCGACTGGACGCTGGAGGCGCTGGCCCGGCTGGCCTTCACCACGCCCTGCCATCTGTCGCGCCTGTTCAGCCGCGAAGTCGGCATGAGCCTCCACCAGTACCTCGTGCGGGCCCGGCTGGCGAAAGGGCTGGAGGCGGTGGCGGCGGCCGGCGCCGACCTCACCACGGTGGCGCTCGATGCCGGCTTCGCAAGCCACAGCCATTTCACCGCGAGCTTCCGCACGCTGTTCGGCCTCACGCCGACCCAATGGCGTGCCGCTTCGAGCAAGTTGGCGATAGCGTAGCTTCGCGGCGCGGCCGACCATGCCCTCATCGACGAGGAGCATGACGATGAGCCCACTGACCGCTTCCGACTTTCACGCCGCGCGCCGCTTCGCCGCGCTGCCCTGCGGCCGCATCGCCTACGTGGCGCAGGGCAGTGGTCCGGCAGCGCTGTTCGTGCATGGCGTGCCGCTCAACGGCTTCCACTGGCGCCACGTGATGCGGGGCGTGTCCGACCTGCGGCGCTGCATCGCGGTCGACCTGATGGGGCTGGGCTATTCGCAGATCGTGCCGGGGCAGGACCTCTCGTTCGGCGCGCAGGCCACGATGCTGCGGCAGCTGCTCGATGCGCTGGGCATCGAACGCGTCGACCTCGTTGCCAACGACAGCGGCGGCGCGATTGCGCAGATTTTCGCGGCGCGCCATGCCAACCGTCTGCGCACGCTGACGCTGACCAACTGCGACGTGCACGACGGCTGGCCGCCGCCGTCGATCTCGCCACTGATCGATGCCGCCCGGCGCGGCACGCTGGCCGGCCGCTACGAAGCGCTGCTGCACCATCCCGATGCGATGCGCGCCTGCTTCGCCGATGCCTATGCCGATCCCGCGGCGCTCACCGACGAGGCCATCCGCGTCTACCTCGAGCCGCTGCTGGCCAGTGCGCAGCGCCGGCACGATTTCCACCGCTACTGGATGGCGTTCGACCCGGCGCAGACGGTGGCGATCGAGCCCGCGCTGCGCCGCCTCGCGGTGCCGACGCTGATCGCGTGGGGCCTGGCCGACGGCTTCTTCGACGTGGCCTGGGCGCACTGGCTGCGCAAGACCATTCCGTCGGCCGTGGCTCTGGTGGAAATTCCTGGCGCGAAGCTGTTCTTTGCCGAAGATCGGCCCGAGGCCCTGGTCCAGCCGCTGCGGTGCTTCTGGCAGGCCTAGAGAGCCATGCGTCGCGCTCCGACTGCTCTTGCCCTGCTCATGCTGGCGCTGGCCGCCTGGCAGGTGATCGACGTGCCGCCGCAGCCCGGCGTGCAGCTCGCCCCCTGGGTGCCTGCCGACATCGCCACCGATGAGGCCGACGAGGCGCCGGCATCGGCGCCACGGCAGCCTGCCCTGCCGGTGCCGGCTTCGCGCCGCGCGGCGGCCGAGCCCGAAGCGGCGGCCGTGGGCGATGTCGACGTCTGCGGCTATGGCACGGTCACGCCTGCCGACGATGACTTCTCGGGCCTGCTCAGCGTGCCCGGCGCGCGGCGCAAGGCCGCGCTGCAGGCAGCGCAGGCGCGCCTGCTCGCCAGTGCCGACGAAGAGGTGAGGGCGGCTGGGCTGCTGATCGCAGGCGAGGGCGAGCGGCTTGCCGTCGAAGCCGCGGCCACACGCCATCCTGCCGTGTATGCGATGGCGCTGCAGGCCTGCCGGCAGTCCGCGGCGCCGGCCTGCGCGCTGCTCAGCATCGAGCAGTGGGCGCGGCTGGATGCGGGCAACGCCGTGCCATGGCTGGCGCTCGCGGCCGCAGCGGCCCAGCGCGGCGATAGCGCGGGCGAAACCGAGGCGATGGGCCGCGCGGCGATGGCCGGCCGCTTCGAAGGCCCGGCGAGCCGGCTGCCGGCGCTGATCGACCGCGGCCTCGGGCCCCATGTGCCAGCTTTGCAGCGGACGCTGGCTCTGATGGCCGGCTGGCAGGCGCAGTCGGCCTCGGACGATGCGGCCGGCCCCCAGGCCTTGCGCCATTGCGGGCCGGATGCGCCACCCGGCCGACGCCCGCTGTGCGAGGTGCTCGCGCGCCAGCTCGTCTCGCATGCCGAACGCGTCGACGATTTCGCGGCCGGCGTGGCCATCGCCGGCCATCTGGGATGGCCCGCCGCGCGACTGCAGGCATTGCAGCGCGAAGCCGACGCGCTCACCGAAGCCGCCCGCCTGCAGACCATGCTGACCGACCTGAGTTGTGACAGCGTGGAACGCGTGCAGCAGTGGCGGGTGGCGCTCGGCGAGCATGGTGAAGTGCCGGCGGCCCGCGCGCTGCTGGCGCGCAGCGGCTTCGACACCGACTGGTGGAGCGAGCAGCATCGCAAGAACCTGGCGCTGGCGCTGGCGACCGCCGAGGCGGCCGGCGCCGCGCTGGCCGTACGCTGAGCGCCCGCACATTCCTCTACCGAAGTTGCGCTTGCTGACGGGCAGGCACGAAAACTGCCGGAACCTCCGGTTGACCTGCCGTCCCCCCGAATGGGCGGCAGACCGATGAGCAAACTTTGTGGAGGGTCTTGCATGACCGATGCGCTGTGGTCGCTGATCACGCGGCCGTGGGCGTTGCGCACGGACGCGCTGATGGGCGTCGCGCTTCTTCTGGTATTGGCGGCCTTGCTGGGGGAGGCCGCGTGGCGTTTCCTGCGCTGGCCGCGGCTGATGGGTTATTGCGCAGTGGGCTCGGTGATGGCGCTGGCCAATGTGGGCGCCAAGGGCAGCGAACCGGCGCTGCGCCTGGCCGTCGACGTGGCGCTGGCGCTGCTGCTCTTCGAGGCCGGCGCCCGGCTCAACCTGCGCTGGCTGCGGCGCAACCCGCGCCTGCTGGCCACCAGCGTGCTCGAGGCGTTGCTCACCGCGGGGCTGGTCGATGGCGTGGCGGTGCACCTGGGCGTGGAGCCGCGCGCGGCGGCCGGCCTGGCGGTGATCCTGATGAGCGTGTCGCCGGCGGTGACGCTGCGGGTGATCGGCGAATCGGGCGCGGCCGGGCAGGTGACCGAGCGGCTGATCGCGCTCAGCACGCTGAACACCCTGTATGCGCTGATCGCGGCCAAGCTGCTCAGCGCCGGGCTGGTGCTCAGCGACCCCGGCAGCTGGGACCGTGCGCTGATTCCCACACTGTTCTCCTTTGCGGGTTCGCTGATCCTGGGTGCCGTGCTAGGCAGCGTGATCGCCTCCATCGCGCGCCGGCTCGACCTGCGCAACGAGAACTCCACCGTGCTGCTGCTCGGCTGCGTGCTGCTGGCGCTGGTGGTGACCAAGACGCTGCAGCTGTCGACCATGCTGGTGCCGCTGCTGGCCGGCGTGTGGCTGCGCAACCGCAGCGAGCGGCCCTGGGTGTGGCCGCGCCACTTCGGCACCGCCGGCGGCGTGCTGGTGCTGGTGCTGTTCGTTGCCGTCAGCTCGGCCGGCTCGCTCGAGATGGTGATGCTGGCGGGCGGCGTGGCCGGCGCGCTGCTGCTGGCGCGGCTGCTCGCCAAGGTGGTGGCGGTGGCGGTGCTGGCGCGGCCCAGCGGCCTGTCGTGGCGCCAGGCGGCCTGCTTCTCGGCCGGCACGCTGCCGCTGTCGGCCACCGGCTGGATCCTGGGGCTCGATTTCCAGGCCACCCATCCGGAGCCCGGCGCGGTGCTGCTGCCCATCCTGCTCGCGGCGATCGCGCTGGTGGAGCTGCTCGGGCCGCTGGCCATGCTGTATGGTCTGCGGCTCGCGGGTGAGGTCGATGGGGAGGTGCGCTCGTGAGCCTGGAAGAATTTGCCACTTCGCAGCCCTTCACGCTCGGCGTGGAGCTCGAGCTGCAGATCGTCAACTCGCACGACTACGACCTCACGCCCGGCGCGGCCGACCTGCTGCGGCTGGTGGAGCGCCGCCACAAGCTGGCGGCCGACGTGAAGCCGGAGATCACCAGCAGCATGATCGAGCTCTCCACCGGCGTGTGCGACCGCCACGCGATGGTGCTCGAGCAACTGCTCGAAGTGCGCGATGCGCTGGTCGACTGCGCCGGCCAGCTCAACATGCACCTGGCCGGCGGCGGCACGCACGCGTTCCAGGACTGGAGCCGGCGCCGCATCTTCGACACGCCGCGCTTCCGCCAGGTGTCGGAGCTGTATGGCTACCTGTCGAAGCAGTTCACCGTGTTCGGCCAGCACGTGCACATCGGCTGCCCGAGCGCCGACGAGGCGCTGTGGCTGCTGCATGCGATGTCGCGCTACGTGCCGCACATGATCGCGCTGTCGGCCTCCAGCCCCTACGTGCAGGGCTACGACACCGGTTTCCAATCGGCGCGGTTGAACTCGGTGTTCGCGTTCCCGCTGTCGGGCCGCGCGCCGTTCCTGCTCACCTGGGATGGCTTCACCGAGTTCTTCAACAAGATGAGCCACACCGGCGTGGTCAAGTCGATGAAGGACTTCTACTGGGACATCCGGCCCAAGCCCGAGTTCGGCACCATCGAGGTCCGCGTGATGGACACGCCACTCACGGTGGAAAAGGCCGCGGCGATGGCGGCCTACCTGCAGTGCGTGGCGCGCTACCTGATGGTCGAGAAGCCGTTCCAGCCGCAGGAAGACGACTACCTCGTCTACACCTACAACCGCTTCCAGGCCTGCCGCTTCGGGCTCGACGGCGTGGTGGTCGATCCGCAGACGGCCGAGCACCGGCCGCTGCGCGACCTGATCCGCGAGACCATCCATCGGGTGGGGCCGCACGCGGTGGAGCTGCAGGCCGAGGCCGGGCTGCACTACCTGCTCGACTGCCTGCGCGACGAGCACGGCAGCGATGCGGCGTGGCTGCGCTCGGTGCAGGCGCAGCAGCAGTTCCTGCCGGAGGTGGTGCGGCAGCAGTGCGTGCGCTTCGAGGGTGGGCAACTGCCCGACCCCAGGCGGCGTTTGCGCTTGCCTTAGGCAACGCTGAACCAGTCCCCGGGGGCGCGGCGGGGACTTTTCGGGATGAGGGGCAAGGCGTGAGCCGCCGCGAAGGCTTGTGGCCTTCGCAAGGGTCGCAACGCCGCCCATCGCCCGAAAAGCCCCCGCCCCGAAGGGTTCACGAGATAAAGGGCCCGCTGCGTCGTTGGCCTGCTCGGCTGTCGGGCCTGCCAGCCCGACCTTCGCAGGCCGCCTAGCATCCGGCCCTTTCTCTCGTGAACGCGGTCCCCGCGGACTGGTTCAGCGTTGCCTTAGCATTCGACCCCAGGGCCCGCCGCCATGGAGTGGGCCCAGCGAGAGGGGGGAATGCCCATGCACACGACGATGACCTGGGGCGCGCCGCTGCGGCGCGCGATGTTTGCCGCGGCCTGCGCGCTGTGGTTCTGTGCCGCGCAGGCGGTCACGCCGCAGGAGCGCGAGGCCGAGGTCCAGGCCGCCACCGAGGCGGCCAACAAGGCCCGGGTGACCGGCCCGGCCGACATCAAGCTGCGCGACCAGGCGGTGCTCAAGCTGCCCGCCGGCATGACCTACATCCCGCAGCCCGCCGCCGGCCAGCTGATGAAGGCCTACGGCAACGGCGACGACGACGAGCTCATCGGCCTCGTCGAGCCGGTCGAGGGCGACTGGCTGGTGGTGGCCGAATACCGTGCCTCCGGCTACATCAAGGACGACGACGCCAAGGACTGGAACGTCGACGAGCTGTTCAAGAGCCTGAAGGAAGGCACGGCCGAGGCCAACGAAGAGCGGCGCCAGCGCGGCATCCCCGAGCTGGAGGTGACCGGCTGGGTCGAGAAGCCGCACTACGACGCCGCCACGCACCGGCTGGTGTGGTCGATGGCGGCGCGCAACAAGGGCGAGCCCGACAACGAGCGCAGCAGCGTCAACTACAACACCTATGCGCTGGGCCGCGAAGGCTACCTGTCGCTGAACCTGATCACCTCGCGCGGCGACGTCGAGCGCGACAAGCCCGCGGCGCACACGCTGCTGTCCTCGCTCGACTTCGCCGAGGGCAAGCGCTACGTCGACTTCAACAGCAAGACCGACCACGTCGCCGAATACGGCCTGGCGGCGCTGGTGGCCGGCGTGGCGGCCAAGAAGCTCGGGCTGCTCGCGGTGATCGCCGCCTTCGCGGCCAAGTTCGCCAAGGTGATCGGCCTGGCGGTGGTGGGCTTCGGCGCCGCGATCGCCAAGTTCTTCAAGGGCCGGGGCGAGAAGGCATGATCAAGCTGTTGCTGCTGTTGTTCAGCGGCCTCAAGTACCTCAAGTTCGGCAAGCTGCTGATGACCGGCGGCAC
>CBIHRS010000075.1:0-19873 GCA_966212505.1 uncultured bacterium | reverse complement strand
TGTCCAACATCTGGGTGCCGCCGATCCGCAACCGCATCGACATGCTGGCCACCGGCATCAAGAGCCCGGTGGGGGTAAAGGTGGCGGGCACCGACCTCGCCACCATCGACCGGCTCACCGGCGAGATCGAGCGCGTGCTCAAGGGCGTGCCCGGTGTGAGCAGCGCGCTGGCCGAGCGGCTCACCGGCGGGCGCTATGTCGACGTCGACATCCGGCGCGATGCCGCGGCGCGCTTCGGCATGAACATCGCCGACGTGCAGGCGGTGATCTCGTCGGCGGTGGGCGGCGAGAACATCGGCGAAACGGTGGAAGGCCTGCAGCGCTTTCCGATCAACCTGCGCTACCCCCGCGAGCTGCGCGATTCGCTGGAGAAGCTGCGCGCCTTGCCGATCGTGACCGAGCGCGGCCAGCGGCTGGTGCTGGCCGACGTGGCCGACATCCGCATCACCGACGGCCCGCCGATGCTGCGCAGCGAGAACGCGCGGCTCTCGGGCTGGGTGTATGTCGACATCCGGGGCCGCGACCTCGCCGGCGCGGTGCGCGACATGCAGCGCGCCGTGGGCGAGAAGCTGAAGCTGCCGCCGGGCTATTCCATCTCATGGTCGGGGCAGTTCGAGTTCCTGGAGCGCGCCACCGCGAAGCTGAAGGTGGTGGTGCCGTTCACGCTGCTGATCATCTTCGTGCTGCTGTACCTCACCTTCGGCCGCTTCGACGAGGCGCTGCTGATCATGGCCACGCTGCCGTTCGCGCTGGTGGGCGGCATCTGGCTGCTGTGGATGCTGGGCTACAACCTCTCGGTCGCGGGGGCGGTGGGCTTTATCGCGCTCGCCGGCGTGGCCGCCGAGTTCGGCGTGATCATGCTGCTGTACCTCAAGCATGCGTGGGAAGCCCGTGCGGGGCAGGGGCTTGTGACATCGGCCGACCTGCTGGATGCGATCCGCGAAGGCGCGGTGCTGCGCGTGCGGCCCAAGGCGATGACGGTGGCGGTGATCCTCGCCGGCCTGTTCCCGATCATGTGGGGCAGCGGCACCGGCTCCGAGGTGATGCAGCGCATCGCCGCGCCGATGGTCGGCGGCATGATCACCGCGCCGCTGCTGTCGATGCTCGTGATCCCCGCGGCCTACCGGCTGATGCGCAGGCGGCGCATGTAGGGCCTGTTGGCGGGCCCTGGGCGCGAGGCTTGCTGTCCGCAGAGCCATGGACTCCTCTGCGACGCATCGTTCCTCGCCGGCCGCGCTCGCGACCGGGGTGTTGTTCCTGCTGGCCGGGCTGCCGCTGGCGCTCGGCGGCCTGCGCCTCGTCAGCCTGCAGGGCAGCGCGTATTACCTGGTGGCCGGCATCGTTGCCATGGCCTGCGGCGTGATGCTGCTGCGGCGGCTGCGCACGGCCTTGTGGCTGCATGCGGCGCTGCTGGCCGGCAGCCTGCTGTGGGCGGTGGCCGAAGTGCGGCTCGATTTCTGGCCGCTGGTGCCGCGGCTGGCGCTGTGGTTCGTGCTCGGGGCCTGGCTGCTGGTACCGCCGCTGCGGCGCGCGCTCGATCGGGGCCGGCCGCCGACATGGCGCTCGGCGACGCTGCCGCTGTGGCTGGCGCTCGGCACCACGGCCGTGGTGGCGCTGGCTGCGCTCGCTACGCATCCGCACAGCAGGCCGGGCCGGCTGCCGATGGATGCGGCGGTGACATCGCCGGGCTTTGCCGCGTCATCGGTCGCCACCGACTGGCCCAGCTACGGCGGCTCGGCCTATGGCCAGCGCTACTCGGCCGCGGCCGAGATCACGCCGCAGAACGCGAGCCAGCTGCACGAGGTGTGGCACTTCCGCACCGGCGACATGCCGGGGCCGGACGACCCGGCCGAGATCACCGACGAGAACACGCCAATCAAGATCGGCGACATGCTCTACGTCTGCACGCCGCACAGCAGGCTGATCGCGCTCGATGCCGCCACCGGCGCCGAGCGCTGGCGCTTCGATCCGCACATCACCAGCCCCACCGGCTTCAAGCATTTCGAGCACATGACCTGCCGCGGCGTGTCGTACCACGACGATGGCGCAGAGGCGGTGGCGGGCCGGCCATGCCCGCGCCGCATCTTCCTGCCCACCGCCGATGCGCGGATGATCGCGCTCGATGCGCAGACCGGCCAGCCCTGTGCCGATTTCGGCCAGCAGGGCACGGTCGACCTGCATGCCAACATCCGGCCCTTCGAGCCGGGCGGCTACTACTCGACCTCGCCGCCGGTGGTGACGCGCAAGCTCGTGATCATCGGCGGGCATGTGTCGGACAACGTGTCGACGGAGGAACCCTCGGGCGTGATCCGCGCCTACGACGTGCACGACGGCCACCTGGTGTGGAACTGGGATGCCGGCCGCCCCGACGACACCACGCCGCTGCCCGCCGGCCAGCGCTACACGAACAACTCGCCCAACATGTGGTCGGTGGCCAGCGTCGACGAGGCGCTGGGCATGGTGTACCTGCCGATGGGCAACCAGACCCCCGACCAGTGGGGCGGCCGGCGCACGCCGGAATCCGAGCGGCTGAGCGCCGGCATCGTCGCGCTCGACCTGGAGACCGGGCACCTGCGCTGGGTGCGCCAGTTCACCCACCACGACCTGTGGGACATGGACGTGGGCGGCCAGCCCAGCCTGGTCGACCTGCAGACCGCGCAGGGGCTGCGGCCGGCGCTGGTGGCCTCCACCAAGCAGGGCAGCCTCTACGTGCTCGATCGCCGCACCGGCGAGCCCATCGTGCCGATCACCGAAACGCCGGTGCCCCAGGGCGCGGTGCCCGACGACCACACCTCGCCGACGCAGCCGGCGTCGGCCCTCAACCTGAACCCGCCGCGCGCCACCGAGGCCAGCATGTGGGGCGCCACGCCGTATGACCAGCTGTGGTGCCGCATCGCCTTTCGCTCGCTGCGCTACGAGGGCATGTTTACGCCGCCGTCGACGCAGGGCTCGCTGGTGTATCCCGGCAACTTCGGCGTGCTCGACTGGGGCGGCGTGTCGGTCGATCCGGTGCGGCAGCTGGCGATTGCCAACCCGAGCTACATGGCCTTCGTCTCGCGGCTGATCCCCAAGGGCGGCGCACCAGGCGATGGCGGCGGCTCGCGTGGCGAGGCCAACGGCATCAAGCGCGTGAAGGGCATCCCCTATGACATCGAGTTGCGGCCGTTTCTGTCGCCGCTCGGGATTCCGTGCCAGCAGCCGCCCTGGGGCTACGTGGCCGGCATCGACCTGCGCAGCGCCAAGGTGGCGTGGATGCACAAGAATGGCACCATCCAGGACAGCTCGCCGATTCCGGTGCCGGTACCGCTGGGCGTGCCCAGCCTGGGCGGGACGATCGTCACCGCGGGCGGCGTGGCGTTCTTGACGGGCACACTGGACTACTACGTGCGGGCCTACGACGTGGCGACCGGTGCCACGCTGTGGCACTCACGCCTGCCGGCCGGTGGGCAAGCCACGCCGCTGAGCTACCGCGACCGCAACGGGCGGCAGATGCTGGTGGTAGTGGCGGGTGGCCATGGCTCGCTCGGCACCAAGGCCGGCGACCATGTCATCGCCTATGCTCTGCATTGACCAGCAGCAGACCTACAGCCACCGCCACACGCGCTGGAGCCAGGCCGGCATACGGTGGCTGTGGGGACGGTAGTGCTGGCGAAGTTCGCTGGGCATGAAAACCTCCTGACGACAACGGCGAGTACTGTATGCGCATACAGTTTTCGGCGCAAGCGATGTTGGAGGAAACGCAACGAATGTCCAGTAAGCTTGCCGCCGGCCCGTGATGGAGGGAGGCATCCGTCCTACAACAGCTCGCAACCACGTGGCGGCAGACCACGAGGGCAGGGGCCCCGAGCGAGCCACATCACAACATTCATGACCAACGTTGCATCCGTCCTCAAGAACGAAATCTCTCGCGTCGCCCGGAAGGAATTGCGCTCCGAGACGGCCTCGCTGAAAAAGGCCGTCTCCCACTACCGCTCGGAAATCGCCGCGCTGAAGCGCCGCCTGCAGACCCTGGAGCAGACCCTGCGCAAGCTCGGCAAGACCAGCCCCCGGGCGAAGGCCGCTGCCGCGGAAGAGACGGAAGAACCCTCGCGCAAGCTGCGCTTCAGCGCCAAGGGCCTGGCCACCCAGCGGCGCCGGCTCGGCCTGTCGGCGCACGACTGCGGGCTGCTGGTCGGTACCTCCGGCCAATCGATCTACAACTGGGAAAGCGGCAAGGCGAAGCCTCGCGGCAAGCAGCTGCCGGCCATCGCGGCATTGAAGGCGATGGGCAAGAAGGAGGCGGCAGCGCGGCTGGCCGAGCTGAAGGGCTGAGTGCCCTGGCAGGGCCGGACGGAGCCGATGCCCGTCAGGCCAGGTTGTGCGACCGGGCGAGCTTCAGCAGCACCGACCGGTCCGCGCCGAAGCGGCACAGCGCCTCGCATTGCGCCTTGAGCTCGCCGGAGGGCAGGTACCCGAGGCGGAACGCATCTCCGCCGCCTTGCAGGGCCGGGCGCAGCATCTGCGCCACGACTTCCTGCTCCCTTGCCTCCGGCGCCACGAGATAGAAGTGCGCCTGCTGGTCCGGTAGCGAGAACGCGAGGTCCTTCATGCGCAGGATGCCCGAGTAGATGGAGGTGCTCTGCTCGACTTCGAAGGCGCACACCAGCTTGGGCTCACCCCTGGTGAACCAGAGGACGTCGATGAGCTCGACGGTCGACCGCACGTCGGGCGGGAGGTCCAGCGCCGGAAGCGCCGGCAGCGTCATCATCGCGAAGCTGTCGCCGTGGCAGGTCTTGCCGCGGTCATTGCGGGCGACGAACACGTCGTAGCCGAGGGCACGCCCGATGCGGATGAGGACATGCTGCGCCTGCGTGTGCTCGGAGGCCTCGCGCTGGTCTTCCAACGCCTGCTCGTGGCGCTTCCTGGCAGCCCTGGCCGCCTTCTCCTGGACCTCCTGCAGCACCTGCCCGGCATTGCCTTCGACCACCAGCCGGTTGGACCCGATCTCGAACAGGAGGCCCGCCAGGGCGCCGAGGTCTTTCGACAGCAGGTTGCGGTGCTCCTCGTTCGTTCTGAGCATGGCTTCGCGCATTGCGAAGTAGCTGTCCCAGGAGCCGAGCTTGAGCTTGGCGCCATACAAGGCATTGAAGCCATTGACGATGGCGGTGTTGAAGGGCGGCACCAGCGTCGGATGCAGGAAATAGACGATGCTGGCCACGGCCGGTCCCAGCCCCTTGATCGACAAGCCCGCGAGCTTGCTCATCTCCGCAAGGACCTGCTCCTCCCGGGTGGCACCGAGGCAGGCGCTCAGGAACAGGCCGAACGCCTTCTTGTTGGCCTCGTTCTCGTAGATGTCGGGAATGCGCAGCTTGGGCTTCCAGTAGAACGGATGGGCGGCCCCTTCGAAGACCTGCTTCTGCTCGGTGATGGCTGTCAGCACGACCTCGAGCGGCGAGCCCTTGAAGTCGTTGCCGAAGGTTCCGGCCGCGATGGCGGAGACCACGTCCTTGACGCCGCGCCGGATCGCCCGGAAGGCTTTCATCCGAGCCTCGCTGCCGGCGTACCAGGTGTTGTAGACGGACTCCGGGTCGGCCTTGTAGCGGTCGATGAGGGAGATCAGCTCCGACCTCATCGGCGCTCGGCGTCGTGCGGAAGCGGCGGGGTCTGGCGATGGCTTTCCATGGACTGTCTCGAAGGGGCGGCGCGCGCGGGTGGGCCGGCTGAGAGCGTTTCATCCCGCGGGTCCAGAGGGCTTGATGCGCATCAAACACGCAGCAGCTGCGATCCCCTTCCAACATGTTCACTCGCGCTGACTGAACTCCGACAGCACATCGTCCTTGATCGCCGTGAACGCCCGGCTCGCCTTGTCACGCGGGCGCGGCAGCGGCACGTCGACGATGCGCTTGATGCGCCCCGGCCGCGGCTGCATCACGACGATGCGGTCGCCCAGCGTCACCGCCTCTTCCACGTCGTGCGTCACCAGAATCGCGGTGATGCCCTCGGCCTGCCAGATGCGCTGCAGCTCCTGCTGCAGGTGGGCGCGCGTGAGCGCATCGAGTGCGCCGAAGGGCTCGTCGAGCAGCAGCACCTCGGGCCGGTTGACCAGCGCACGGGCGATGGCCACGCGCTGCGACATGCCGCCCGAGATCTGGTGCGGATAGGCGTTCTCGAAGCCCTTGAGGCCGACGAGCGCGATGTGTTCCTGCACCGTGCGGCGCTTCTCCTCGTCGGGCAACGGCGCGTTGAGCAGGCCCAGGCTCACGTTCTGCTCCACGTTGAGCCAGGGGAACAGCCGGTGCTCCTGGAACACGATGCCGCGGTCGAGGCTGGTGCCGGCGATGCGCCGGCCGTCGAGCAGGATCTCGCCCTGGTAGTCGGCCTCGAGCCCGATGATCAGCCGCAGCAGCGTGGATTTGCCGCAGCCGCTGGCGCCGACGATGCTGACGAACTCACCCGGCCGGATGGTCAGCGAGATGTCGTCGAGCACCGGCAGCGGCTTGCCCTTGACCGGGTAGTGCTTGTGCAGCGAGCGGATGTCGAGTGTGCCGGCGTGGGCCATGGTGTGCGTATGTCCTTCGATGGATCAGAAAGCCGAGGCGACCGGTGCGCGCCAGTGCAGCACGCGGGCCTCGATGCGGGCGGCGATGCGGTTGAGCGCGGTGCCCACCAGGCCGATGGCCAGCATGCCGAACACGATCAACTCGACGTTGAAGCTGGCGCGCGCCTTGATGATCACGTTGCCCAGGCCGTTGCCCCAGTTGGCCAGCAGGAACTCGGAGCCGATGGTGGCCACCCAGGCGTAGATCAGGCCCAGCGTGAGGCCGGTGGCGATCTGCGGCGCGGCGGCGGGCAGCACCAGCCGCCACAGCAGCTGCCAGCGCGTGAAGCCGTAGACCCGGGCCACCTCGGCATGCGCCCGGCTCACGCCGCGCACGCCCTCGAAGGTGCCCAGCGCCACCGGGTACAGCGTCGACAGCCCGATGAACACCAGCTTCGACAGCTCGCCATAACCCAGCCAGCTCGACAGCAGCGGCAACCATGCGAACAGCGACACCTGCCGCAGCGTGTGGAAACTCGGCCCGATGGCGCGATCGGCCCAGCGCGACAGCCCCATCGCCAGGCCGAGTGCGAGCCCGGCGAGGCTGCCCACCGCAAAGCCCGAGAGATCGCGGCCCAGGCTGAACAGCACGCCCTGCAGGAACACCGGGTCCTGCAGCGTCTTCACCGCGGTGTGCAGCACGCCGGCGGGCGGCACGATCAGCTTGGTGTTGACCCAGCCGAAGGTGGTGACGGCCCACCACACGAGCAGCAGGCCCAGCGGCAGCACGGCGCCGCGCCAGTTCAGCGCGGGCAGCGCCTTCTTCGCAGCGGCCGTTGAAGGCGCCGGCAGCTGCGGCGCGGTGAGGACGGGATGGATGACTGCGGACACTTGAAACTCCTTGTTCAGCGGTCTTTTTCAGAAGGCGGTGGGCCGGCCCCGCACGAGGCGCGACTCGAGCGCGCGCAGCGCGAGGTCGAGCGCGACGCCGACCGCGCCGATCAGCACCATGCCGACGATCACGAGGTCGAGCTGGGCCAGCTGGCGGCCCCACACCATCAGGTAGCCGATGCCTTCGCTGGAGGCCAGCAGCTCCACGAACACCAGCGTCAGCCAGGCCTGCATCACCGCCTGCCGCAGGCCGTTGAACAGGCTGGGCGCGGCGGCCGGCAGCACCATGCGGCGCACCACCTGCCACGGCGTGAAGCGGTACACCTTGCACACCTCGAACAGCGCCGGCGGAATGTTGCCAATGCCCTTGAGCGTGTTCACCGCCACCGGCACCGTCACCGCGATCGAGATGGCCGAGATCTTCAACGCCTCGTCGATGCCGGCGAAGATGATCAGCAGCGGGATCCAGCCCAGCACCGGAAACTGCGACACCACGTCGAAGCTGGGGAACAGGTAGCTGCGCAGCGTGCGCGACAGCCCCATCGCCAGCCCCAGCAGCAGGCCCGCCGAGCCGCCGATCAACAGGCTCCAGCCCACGCGCGAGGCGCTCACCGCCAGGTGCCCCTGCAGCTCGCCCGAGGCCCACAGCTCCTGTAATGACTGCCACACCAGCGAAGGCGCCGGCAGGATCTGCTCGGGCAGCCAGCGGCGCTCGACGGCAAGAAGCCACAGGCCATAGAGCAGGGCGGGCAGCACGAGGCCGACGCCCAGCTCCAGGCCGCGGCCGGTGATGCGCTTGAGGAGCGGTACTGCGGCCATGGGATCAGGCCAGCTTGCGTCCGGGCACCTTCGTCTTGCCATCGGCCCCCTGTTGCGGCCAGTAGTCCTCGAGCTTCAGCTCCTTCAGCGCGTTGTTGAGGTACCGTGGCTCCAGCCAGCCGTCGAACGCCACGTCGCGGCGGATCAGCTTGTACTTCTTCACCTCCTCGATCGAGCTCCGGATGCTCGACTGGTAGTACTCGTCGAGCAGCGGGTTGATGCGGTCGCGCAGGTCCTTTGTCGATTCCCAGCCCTTCTGGTAGTCGATGTAGGCGGTGCCCGAGGTGGCCCACAGCTGCAGCTGCTTCTCGCGGTTGGCTTCCTGCGTGCTCCAGTGCGCCACCTTCACCAGCCGCGTGACCACGCGCTGCACGATCTCGGGATACTTCTTCTCGAACTCCTCGCCGACCCACACGGTGCCCGGCCGTGTGATGTACGGATCGTTCAGGATTTCGTGGATGCGCCGTGCCACGCCTCGGGCCTCCACGTCGAACGGCGCCCGCACGGTGCCGTCGATGTCGCCGGTGGACAGCGCGGCCAGCGTCGAGTCGCTGTCGAGGCTGATCACCTTGAAGTCCTTCTCGCTCAGGCCGAAGCGCTCGAAGAAACGATAGGTCGTCAGCTGGCCCGCGGTGCCCTTGAACGCCGCGATGCGCTTGCCCTTCAGGTCGGCCAGCGATTTGGCGGTGGAACCCGCAGGCACCACGAAGTAGCTGTCGCCGCCGCGGCCGGCCGACATCAGCACCTTGTGCTTCAGGCCGGTGGAGCGGCCCACGATCAGCGGCAGGTCGCCATGGCCGAAGGCGAAATCGGTCAGGCCGTTGGCGAACGATTCGTTGAGGGCCGGGCCCGCGCCGGGGAAATGCTTCCACTCGATGCGGATGCCGTCGGCCTTGAACTCGTCGTCGATCTGGCGCTGCAGGTGCGCATTGGCGGGGTAGGAGCCGCCGACGATCGGGCGGCCGCCGGTGCCGGCGCCGGGGAAGCTGATGCGGATGGTCGCGGGCTTGGCGTCGGCCGCGCGCGCGCCCATCGGCAGCAGGTTGATGAACGGGGCAGCGCCCAGCACGGTGGCGAAGGTACGGCGTTTCATGGTCGGAACCTTTGGTGTCTGTGTGAGGGGGCGGCGTTCAGAAGCCGTACTGGAACTGCAGCTGCACGCCGTTGATCGTGCGCGGCCGGTTGCTGGTGTAGCCCGCGGTGGGCTCGTCGTTGCGGGTGCGCAGGTAGTTCAGCTGCAGCTTGGTGGTCTCGGCGAAGAAGGCGTTCAGGCCCAGCGTGGTGATGAAGGTCTTGTCGCCGACGATGCCGGCGCGGGTGTCGGCATCGAAGCTGTCGAAGCGCACGAAGGCCTGGTACGACTTGGGCCAGTAGTCGTCGTACTTGGCCACCGATTTCTCGCTGGCCAGGAACTGCTCTCCCCAGGTGTAGGCGAAGTTGATGTACTGGCCCTTCGACTTCTTCACGAAGGTCGGCGTGTCGCTGGTGGCGCTGGCGGCGGCGCCGGTGAGCGCATCGTCGTTCGACTGCGCGTATTCGTAGGAGATCGAATAGGGCAGGTGGGTCCAGCTCACGTCCACGCCCTTGACCTTGGAATGGCCGACGCGAACCACCGCATTGCTCGTGGTGTTCACGAGGTTGATGTAGCCGTAGTAGTACGACGCGCCGATGCGCAGCTGCCGGAACCAGCTGTTGTATTCGGAAGGCAGCGTGAACACCGCGCGCAGGATGGCGTCCTTCTTGCCGTTGTTGTCCGACTTGTTGGGCCCCGATCCGTTGACCACGCCGGCCGCATACTCGATCAGCGACTGGCGGTAGTTGTTGGTGTAGTCGACCTGCACGAACGAATCGCCGCGGTAGATCAGGCCGATCTGCCGCTGGCTGATGCCGTTGAGCTGGTTGGAGAACTGCGCCGAGTTGATCACCGGCCGCACTTCTTCGTCGGCCTGCGCCTCGAGGCCGAACGGGATCAGCTGCTGGCCCAGCGTCAGCGTGCCCTTGGCTTCCTCCGCCCCGGCGTTGGTCGGGAAGAAGCTGTAGCTCATGAAGGCATTGGTCAGGTTGAACTGGCTGCCGTTGGGCGACGAGGTGCCGAGCGTGCGCGTGGCGCTGCTCAGGCTGGTCGGGTTGCCGCTCTGGTTGCTCGCGTAGGCGAAGCCGAGCGAGTAGGTGAGGTCCTTGCCCTCGGCATAGTCGCGGAAGAGGTTGCCGGTGAACTGCAGCGTGGCCGATGGGATGTCGAAGCTGGTCTGCCGGGGCGTGGCCTGGTAGTTGGTGTTGCCGGCGGTCGCGCCGTTGGCCACGCCGGCGTTCTGTCGCGGGTTCTGCCAGGTGGACCGGATCTGCACGGTGCCGGTGATCTTGGTGTTGCGCGTGGTCTGCGCACGGTTGCGCTCGGCGGCGCGGGCCTGCTCGTACTTGTAGTTCTCGAGGTCGGTACGCAGGCCCTGGATGTCGGCCTTGGTCGCCGGGGTCTTCGCGTCGAGGGTGGCCTGGTCTTCTTGCGGGGCCGGTGCGTTCTGTGCGTGGGCCAGCGAGCTCAGCGCCAGCAGGGCCGCGGCCGCGGTGGCGTTGGGCCGGAAACGATGGGAAATCACGTGAAAGGGCTCCGAGGTGTTGGTATCAGGTCGGTCCCTTCTTCGCGAATCCCGTGCCATGCGTTTCTGCGCGGATGCGCGCAGATTCGGCGTTTCGGGCGGGTGGCGCTGTTGCCTCCTGCGCAGCCGCGGCCTGCGCTGTTGGCGTCGCAACAGCGCGGCGGTTACAGCGGCGCGTCCTGCCACCCGCCGCCCAGGGCCTTGATCAGCAGCACCGAGGCAGCAAGCTGCTGGCCGTTGATCTGCGCCGCCTGGCGCCGGCTGTTGAGCAGGCTCTGCTGCGCCGTGAGCACCTCGAGGTGGCTCGCCAGCCCGCCGGCATAGCGGGCCTGCGCGATGTCCAGCGCCTTGGCTGAGCTGGCCTCGGCAGCCTGCGCGGCCTGCGCAGCACGGCGCAGCGCGTGCAGGCTGCTCAGCGCATCCTCGGTTTCCTGCAGCGCACGCAGCACGGTGAGCCGGTAGGCGGCGCTCACGGCCTCGTGCGCCGCGCGGGCGCTGTCGAGCCGGGCCTGGTTGCGGCCACCGTCGAACAGCGCCTGCGCCGCGTCCAGCCCCAATGACCACAGCAGGCTGGGGCCGCCGAACAGCGAGCGCCACTGCCGGCTCTCGTAGCCCCCATTGGCGCGCAGCAGCAGGCTCGGGTAGAAGGCCGCGCGGGCCACGCCGATCTGCGCATTGGCGGCGGCCACCGCCTGCTGGGCCGCGGCGATGTCGGGCCGGCGCTGCAGCGCCTCGGCCGGCAGCGCCGGTGGCACCGCGGGCGGCGCGAGGTGCCACGCGGCATCGGCCGGCAGCCTGAAGGCCGATGCGGGCCGGCCGCTCAGCGTGGCCAGCGCATGCTCGACCAGCGGCCGCTGGCGCTGCAGCAGCTCGAGCTGCGTGCGGGTGCCGTCGAGCTGGGCCTGCTGCTGCAGCACGTCGAGCGCCGACGCGGCGCCCCGCTCATGCCGCGTGCCGAGCAAGGCCACCGCGCGGCTTTGCGCCTCGATGCTCTGCGACACCGCCGCGATCTCGGCATCGACCTGCCGCAGCGCGAAGTAGGCGGCGGCCAGGTCGGCCGCCAGCAGCAGCCGCGCGTTCGCAAGATCGGCCAGCGCCTGCCGCTCGTTCGCCGCGGCCGCGGCGGTGTCGAAGGCGATGCGGCCGAACAGGTCGGGCTCGTAGCTGACGCTGGCGCCCAGCACGGTGTCGTTCTGCACCGTGGCGGCGGGTTGCGCGCCATAGCTCGCGGCCGGCCGGTTGGCCGAGGTCGCCTGGCGTGCTGTGTGCAGCGTGGCGTCCACCCGCGGCAGCAGGGCTGCTCGCGCGAACTGCGTACCGACCTGCGCCTGCTTCAGCCGTGCGGCGACGATGGCCAGCGTGGGGCTGCTGCGCTCGGCCTCATTGATCAGCGCGTCGAGGTTGGCGTCGCCGAACACCGACCACCACGCGCCCTTGGCGAGGTGGTCGGCCGGGCGGGCCTCCACCCAGGGCACCGGCGACTGCCAGCTGGCCGGGACCGCGACGGGCGGCGCGGCCGGGGGCGCGGGAGGCGGCGCCGCGCAGCCGGCCAGCAGCGCCAGCAGCAGGGCCGCAGGAACCGGCGGATGCCTCCTCACGAACGCTCCCCGGCAGCGGCCGCCACCTTGGTGCCGCCCGGCGCGCTGGCGCCCGGCTTGGCCGGTTCGGCCTTCTCTTCCGCGGCCGTGGCCACCACGGTCTCGCCGGCCTCGATCGCGTCGTGCGGGTTCAGCACGATGCGGTCCTTCGGCCCGAGGCCGGAGACCACCTCCACCGTCTTGCCGAGGTCGCGGCCCAGCTTCACGCCGCGCAGCGTGATGCGGCTGTGCTCGTCGACCACTGCCACGCGCGGGCCGTCCTGCCTGAACTGCAGCGCGCTGGCCGGCACCACCAGGCTGCGCGCGCTGCCGGCCAGCGGCAGGTTCACTTCCACATACGCGCCGGGCAGCAGCCGGCCTTCGGGGTTGGGCAGCTCCACCTCCACCGTCATCGCGCGGCTGTCGGCGTCCACCGCGCCGGCGCTGCGGGCGATGGTGCCTTTCAGCGGCTGCCCGGGCTTCTCGATCAGCCGCAGCGACACCTCCTGGCCCACGCGCACCTCGCCCGCATAGGCCTGCGGCACCGCGACGCTCACACGCAGCGGATCGGTCTGCGCCAGGTGGAACAGCTCGCGCGCGCTGCCGTTGTTGCCGGCGCCGATGAGCGCGCCCACCTCGACGTTGCGCCGCACGACCACGCCGTCGAAGGGCGCGACGATGCGGCGGAACGACTGCAGCTGCTCCAGCCGGCGGATGCTGGCATCGGCCGCCGCCAGGTCGGCCTGCGTCTGGCGCAGCGCGGCGCTGCGCTCGTCGAGTTCCTGCTGCGACACCGCGTCGCGCTGGCGCAGCTCCTGCCAGCGCGCCTGCGACGACTCGGCCAGCGCCAGCCGCGCCTTCACCTGCTCGCGCGCGGCACGGGCCTGCAGCAGCTCCTGCTCGGTCTCGGGCGCATCGATCACCGCCAGCACCTCGCCCTTGCGCACGCGGTCGCCGATGTCCTTGGTCCAGCTGCGCAGGTAGCCGCTGGTGCGGGCGTAGAGGGCGGCTTCGGTGTGGCCAAGCAGGGTGCCCGGCAGGGCCAGCGTGCGCCGCGCCTCGCCGGGCCGCGGCGTCGCGGTGAGCACGTTGCGCACGGCGTTGTGCGCAGTGGTGTCGGCCAGCTCGCGCGACTGGCCCGAGGATGCCAGCACGCGCAGGCCGGCACCGGCCAGCAGCGCGAGCAGCACGCCGCCGGCGAGCCAGGCGGTGCGCCGCAGCGCGGTGGATGATGAGGCGGAGGCAGGGGTATCGGCAGCGAGGCTCATGGTTGCACGGGCGTCAAGGCAAGCGGTTCCGCCGGCGCGGCGGAGAACGGGGCGCGCGCGGCGGCGCGGCGGTGCACCGCGGCGAACACCAGCGGCACGAAGAACAGGGTGGACACGGTGGCCAGCGCCAGCCCGCCGATCACGGCGCGGCCCAGCGGCGCGTTCTGCTCGCCACCTTCGCCCAGGCCCAGCGCCATCGGCACCATGCCGATCACCATGGCCAGCGCGGTCATCAGCACCGGGCGCAGCCGCGTGGCGCCGGCCTCCAGTGCGGCCGCATGGGCCGGCACGCCGGCGGCCAGCCGCTCGCGCGCGAACGACACCACCAGGATGCTGTTGGCGGTGGCCACGCCCATGGTCATGATCGCGCCGGTGAGCGAGGGCACCGACAGCGTGGTGCCGGTGAGGAACAGCATCCACGCGATGCCGGCCAGCGCCGCGGGCAGCGCCGCGACGATGATCAGCGCATCGAGCCACGACTGGAAGTTGACGACGATCAGCAGGTACACCAGCACGATGGCCAGCGCCACGCCCAGCGCCAGCTCGCCGAAGGCCTGCTTCATCGTGACCACCTGGCCGCGCACGGTGATGTCCGACCCGCGCGGCAGCCTGGGCCGGATCTCCTCGATGCGGCGCTCGATCTCGGCATAGGTGCGGCCGAGGTCGCGGCCATCGACGTTGGCCAGGATGTCGACCACCGGCGCGATGTTGAAGCGCGACACCACCGCCTGCTGCGCCGTGGGCTTGACCTGCACCACGTCGCCCAGCAGCTGCGGCCGGCGCGCGGCCTGTTCGGCCCCCCCGCCCGCAGGCGGATTGACCGGCACGCGCAGCAGCGCCTCGAGGCTGTCGATCTCGTGCTGGCGCGTCTGCACCGCCACGTTGTAGACGCTGCCGTTGGTGGGGTTGAGCCACTGCGTGGGCGCGGTCTGGAAGCTGGAGCTCAGCGACACCAGCAGGTTCTGCGCGACGTCGCGCGCCTGCAGCCCCGTCTGCAGCAGCCGGGTGCGGTCCATCTCCAGCGACAGCGTGGGCCGGTTGAAGCGCTGGTAGAGGATGCTGTCGGCCGTGCCCGGGATGCGGCGGATGCCGTTGAGCAGCTCGCTGGCCAGCGCCACGTTCTCGGCCGTGCGGTTGCCGGTGAACTGGATGTCGATCGGCGCGGCGAGGCCGAAGTTCAGCGTCTGCGCCACCATGTCGGCCGGCTGGAAGTAGAACTCCACGCCGGCGAAGCGCCGCGGCAGGCCGGCGCGCAGCGCGCGGATGTGCTCGGCGGTGGGCGCATGGCCGGGCTTCAGCGAGACCAGGATCTCGACGTCGCTGGTGTCGAAGGTGCCGTTGTTGTTGTAGAGCGTGTTGTAGGGCGAGTAGGGCCCGCCGACGATGTCGATCACGCTGGCGATCTGCGACGGCGGCACCAGGCGCCGGATCTCGGCCTCGACGCGGTCGACCAGCGCCGGCATCTCCTCGATGCGGGTGGCCACCGGCGCGCGCAGGTGCAGGCGGATCTGGCCCGCGTCCACAGTAGGAAAGAAGTCGCGGCCGAGCTGCGTCGTGAGCCCGAGTGACAGCGCGCAGAACAGTGCGAATGCGCCGCCGGCGCGCAGCTTGTGCTGCAGCAGCCCGGCCAGGGCCGCCGCATAGCCCTGGCGCATGCGCTCGAAGGCGCGGTCGAACGCGAGGTGGATGCGGCGCAGCGCGTTGGGTGGGCGGGCGTCGTCGCCGTGGCGCGCCTTGTGGCGCATCAGGTACATCACGAGCGTGGGCACCAGCGTGCGCGACAGCACGTACGACGACAGCATCGCGAACACCACCGCCATGGCCAGCGGCACGAACAGCGTGCGCGCCACGCCGGTCAGCAGGAACATCGGCACGAACACGATGCAGATCGCCAGCGTCGACACGAAGGCCGGCACCGCGATCTCGGCGGCGCCGTCGAGGATGGCCCGGTGCGGCGTCTTGCCCAGGTGCAGATGGCGCTCGACGTTCTCGATCTCCACCGTGGCGTCGTCGACCAGGATGCCCACCGCCAGCGCCAGGCCGCCCAGCGTCATGATGTTGATCGTCTGGCCGAAGGCATGCAGCAGCAGGATCGCGCTGAGGATGGACAGCGGGATCGACACCGCGATGATGGCCGTGCTGCGCCAGTTGCCGAGGAACAGCAGGATCAGCGCCACCGTGAGCGCCGAGGCGATCAGCGCCTCTTCGACCACGCCCTTGATCGCCGCCTTGACGAACACCGATTGGTCGGCCAGCGTCGTCACCTTCACATCGGGCGGCAGCGCCGCGATCGCCTTGGGCAGCACGCGGTAGGCCTGGTCGATGATGTCCAGCGTCGATGCGCCGCCGTTCTTCAGCAGCGTCATCAGGATGCCGCGCTCGCCGTCGCGCCGCACCACCGTGGTCTGCGGCTGGCTGCCGTCGCGCACATGGGCCACGTCGCGCACGTACACCGTGCTGCCGTTGACGCTGCGGATCGGGATGTCGGCCAGCGCGGCGATCGTGCCGGGCGAGCCGTTGAGCGCCACGTTGAACTCGGTGTCGCCGATCTTCGCGGTGCCGGTGGGCAGCGTGAGGTTCTGCGCGGTGAGCGCGTTGACCACGTCCACCGGCGTGAGCCCGCGTGCCAGCAGCGCCGGCCCGTCGAGGTCGACCGACACCTGCCGGAAGCGGCCGCCGTAGGGCGCGGTGATCGCCAGCCCCGGGATCGTGATGAGCTTGGGCCGCAGCTCGTTGAAGGCCACGTCGTTGAGCTCGCCGTCGGGCATCGAATCGCTGCTGACGCCCAGCTGCAGGATCGGCAGGTTGGTGGCCGAGTACTTGACGATGGTGGGCGGCGTGGCGCCCGGCGGCAGCGAGCGCAGCGCGGCCTGCGTGCTGGCCACCAGCTGCGAGATCGCGGTGGCCGAGTCCACCTGCGGCTGGAAGAACACCTTGATCACGCCCAGGCCCGCGGTCGTCTGCGACTCCACGTGCTCCATGTCGCTCACCGAGTTGGCGAGGTTGCGCTCGACCGGGATCACGATGCGGTCGGCCATCTCCTTGGCCGGCAGGCCGTTGTAGCTCAGCAGGATCGCAGCCACGGGGATGTCGACTTCGGGGAACACGTCGACTGGCGTGCGCCTGAGCGCGAACGGCGTCGCCAGCAGGATCAGCAGCGCGGCCACGATGAAGGTATAGGGGCGACGCAGCGCCAGGCGAACGATCCACATGAACGAGGTGACCGCGAACGTTGAATGAAGCGGGCGGGGTGAGCAGTCTTCGTGCCATGGGGCGCGCGGCCCGGGCTGCTGGGCCCGCAGCACCGGTGACGCCGCGCGCTGCTGCCAATGCAGCAGCGGTGCTCGATACACAGCGCGCCGCCTTGGAAAAAACATGGTTGGCGCATGGCGCGGGAGTTGCTCAGAAGGCACTCGTCCGCATCACTCGCATTGCAGAAAGCCCGACCATGAAAACCTCCCATCGACTGATCGCCACCGCGGCCCTGAGCCTGGCCGCCGGTTTCGCATTCGCGCAGCAGGCCGCGCCCGCCGCTGCGGCTGCTTCGGCCGCCGACGTGTGGAACTACAAGACCCAGCGCCTCGGCCGTGCCGAGGTCGATGCGCTGCTAGCGCAGCCGCAGAAGCTGGTGGTGATCGATGTGCGCCGTCCTGACGAGCTCACCGTGAAGGGCAGCTTCCCGGTCTACCTGAACATCCAGGCCAAGGACATCGAGAAGAGCCTGCCCTACATCCCGAAGGACCGCGTGATCCTCACCGTGTCCAACCATGCACACCGCGCCGGCGCGGCCGGCGACCTGCTGGCCGGCAAGGGCTTCAAGGTCGCGGGCGCCACCGGCTCGGAAGACTACGAATCGCAGGGCGGCACGCAGATCGTGCGCGTGCAGCCGCCTACCAAGACCGCTGCTCAATGAGTCTTCGGAAGATCCCCGTCTGGGACCTGCCGCTGCGCCTGTTCCATTGGGCGCTGGTGGCGGCGGTGTCCACCGCCATCGTCACCGGCGAGCTCGGCGGCGACTGGATGGACGTGCACGGCAAGGCCGGCCTGACGATCATCGGCCTCGTGGCCTTCCGCATCGTGTGGGGGCTGGTGGGGCCGGCGCACGCGCGCTTCCACCGCTTCGCGCCCACGCCACGGCGCGTGGCCGACTACCTGCGCGGCCGCTGGCAGGGCCTGGGCCACAACCCGCTGGGCGCGCTATCGGTCTTCGCGCTGCTGGGGCTGCTGGCGGTGCAGGGCACCACGGGCCTGTTCAGCAACGACGACATCGCCTTCAGCGGCCCGCTGTCCGGCCGCATCGACGAAGCGCTGGTGAGCCGGCTGACCGGCTGGCACAAGCAGCTGGCCTGGGTGCTGTTCGGCCTGCTGGCGCTGCACGTGGCGGCGATCCTGTTCTACCTGCTCGTCAAGCGACGCAACCTGGTCAAGCCGATGGTCACCGGCTGGACGCACGTGGAGGCCGCGGCGCCGGTGCCGGCCGATGCCGCCGCGGCGCGGGCGAAGCCGCTGGCCTTCGTGCTGGCGCTCGCGGTGGCGCTGGCCACGGTGGCGGCGGTGTCATGGCGCTGACAGGGACGCAACTCGCCTGCGAACGCGGCGGACGCCACCTGTTCGCGGGCATCGATGTCGAGGTCGGCGCTGGCGAGGCGCTGTGGGTGCAAGGGGACAACGGCAGCGGCAAGACCAGTTTGCTGTGGCTGTTGTGCGGCTTGCTGGCGCCGACCTTCGGCACTGTGCAGTGGTGCGGGCAAGACCTGCGCCGGCTGCGCGAGGATTTCCATCGCGAGCTGCTCTACATCGGCCACGCGCCCGGCCTGAAGGATGAGCTCAGTGCCGCCGAGAACCTGCAGTTCGGCGCCCGGCTGCGCGGCGGCGATGGCGATGCGCGCGACGTTGAAGCCGCGCTCGGCCGCGTGGGCCTGGGTCGCCAGGCGCGCCTGCCTGTCGGCCGGCTCTCGCAAGGGCAGCGGCGCCGCGTGGCGCTGGCACGGCTGCACCTGCCGCGCAGGCCGCGGCTGCTGGTGTTGGACGAGCCCTTCGCCGCGCTCGACGCAGCCGCCTCCGAGCGGCTGGAAGCGGCGCTCGCGCATCATCTCTCCGAAGGCGGAACGGTTGTCTATACAACACACCAGGCCCAGGCCTTGCGCGGCGGCAGGCTGCGCACGCTGGCGCTGCCATGCTGAGGACGCTGGGATGGGTGGTGCGCCGAGACCTGCTGCTGGCCTGGAGGCGCCGCGCCGATGCGCTGGCGGTGCTGTGCTTCTTCGTCATCGCGGTGTCGCTGTTTCCGCTCGGCGTGGGGCCGGAGCCGGCGCTGCTGCGCAACCTGGCGCCGGGCATCCTGTGGGTGACGGCGCTGCTGGCCTCGATGCTCTCGCTCGGCCGCCTGTTCGCCGCCGACCTGGCCGACGGCACGCTGGAGCAGTTGCTGCTCTCGCCCGAGCCGCTGCCGCTGATCGTGCTGGGCAAGGGTCTGGCGCACTGGCTGGTGTCGGGGCTGCCGCTGGTGCTGCTGGCGCCGCTGCTGGCACTGCTGTTCGACCTGCCTGCCGATGCGATCGGCGTGCTGGCGGTGTCGCTGCTGATCGGCACGCCGGTGCTGAGCCTGCTGGGCGCGATCGGTGCGGCGTTGACGCTGGGGCTGCGCGGAGGTGGCGTGCTGCTGACCCTGCTGGTGCTGCCGCTGTGCGTGCCGGTGTTGATCTTTGGCTCTGGGGCTGTGAGCAGCGAGATCGGCGTCGGGGCTCATCTGCTGTTGCTGAGCGGGCTGTTGCTGGCTGTGCTCGCTTTGGCGCCCTGGGCTTCTTCGTTGGCGTTGCGGATTTCTCTGGAGTGAGTGTGGAGTGTCGCGGCAGGCGGTACCCGGCAGGGGCTCAGACTGTGGCGGTCGTCGCTGCGCGACGACTCCATTGCGCTGCTCGCGTCAGGGGCTCGCGCGGGGAAACTCGCTTCGTTCGCTTCGCTCTCGCCGCTCAGACAGTCCCCGCGAGTCAGTGCTTGATGCGCGCTGCGCGCGCAGCCCCTGCCGCTGCGCTGCTCATCACCACAGATTCGCCCCTGCCGGGTACCGCCTGCCGCGAAGGCACGAGCGGTGGTATGGCTCGAGGTGGCATGCCACCGTTGGTTCTGCACAGGCGGGTGCGGGCAGGCCCGGGGGCGCGCCTGCAGAGGTGCCGAGGAGCGCAGGGCTTGTGGTCGCGCGCG
>CBIHRS010000074.1:0-20518 GCA_966212505.1 uncultured bacterium | reverse complement strand
CCGGCAGCACCGGCGCGTGGGGGGGCCTGCGCGGCGGGTGCGGCTGCTGTTCTGGGTGTTCGCGCGGCGCGCCCCGGGTGTGCGGGCGCTCGACCACCGCGAGCTCGCGCGGGACGCTACTGGAACGCCACCTCCGCAAAGCTCCTGAGCTTGCGGCTGTGCAGCTGGTCGAGCCGCTGCTGGCGCAGCACGTCGACCGCGCGGATGCCGATGCGCAGGTGCTGGTCGACCCGGTCGCGGTAGAACTGGTTGGCCATGCCGGGCAGCTTGATCTCGCCGTGCAGCGGCTTGTCGCTCACGCACAGCAAGGTGCCGTAGGGCACGCGGAAGCGGAAGCCGTTGGCGGCGATGGTGGCCGATTCCATGTCGAGCGCGATCGCGCGGCTCTGGCTGAAGCGGCGCTCGGGATGGCTGATGCCGCGCGAGGGCAGCAGCTCCCAGTTGCGGTTGTCGGTGGAGGCCACGGTGCCGGTGCGCATCACGCGCTTGAGCTCGTAGCCCTTGAGCTGGGTGATGTCGGCCACCGCCTCTTCGAGCGCGAGCTGCACCTCGGCCAGCGGCGGGATCGGCACCCACAGCGGCAGCTCCTCGTCGAGCACGTGGTCTTCGCGCACGTAGCCGTGGGCCAGCACGTAGTCGCCCAGCTGCTGCGTGGTGCGCAGGCCGGCGCAGTGGCCCAGCATGATCCAGGCATGCGGCCGCAGCACCGCGATGTGGTCGGTGATGGTCTTGGCGTTGGCCGGGCCGACGCCGATGTTGACCATCGTGATGCCGGTGCGGTCGGGCCGCACCAGGTGATAGGCCGGCATCTGCGGCATGCGCGGTGGCGGCGCGCCGAGCTCGTCTTCGGGCTCGCACGGCGTGCCGGCGCGGCGTGTGACCACGTTGCCCGGTTCGATGAAGGCGGTGTAGCCTTGGTCGCCGCCGGGCAGCGCATGCTGCAGGTCGCCGCTGAGCAGGTCGCCCTGCTCGGCCGGCCGGCTCATCAGCTCATGGCCCAGGCGCACGAACTCGTCGATGTAGAACTGGTAGTTCGTGAACAGCACGAAGTTCTGGAAGTGCTCGGGCGCGGTGCCGGTGTAGTGGCGCAGCCGGTGCAATGAGTAGTCGACGCGCGGCGCGGTGAACAGCGCCAGCGGCTGCGGCTCGCCGGGGGCAGGCTCGTAGGTGCCGTTGGCGATGCCGTCGTCCATCGCCGCGAGGTCGGGCAGGTCGAACAGGTCGCGCATCAGCATGCGGCGATGCGGCGTGAGGCTGCCTTCGATGTGGTCGTGTTCGGCGAACGAGAAATGCACCGGGATCGGCTGCCGGCTCAGGCCCACCTCCAGCGCGACGCCGTGGTTCTGCAGCAGCAGGTGCAGCTGCTCGCGGTAGTAGTCGGCGAAGAGGTCGGGCCGGGTGAGCGTGGTTTCGAAAGTGCCGGGGCCGGCCACGAAGCCGTAGCTCAGGCGCGAGTCGGCGCGGGCGACGGTGTGCGTCTGGATGCGCACGAAGGGATAGCAGGCCCGCACCCGCTCGGTGAGCTCGCGCCCGCCGATGAATTCGTGCAGCGCCTGGCGCAGGTAGGCGATGCCGCTGTTGTAGATGGTGGTGGCGTGCAGCAACGCCGCATCGGCGTCGGTGAACGACTGGGTATTGATGACGGTGGGCGTGGATGACATGGGCCTATTCTGAACCGAATGCATGACGGTCCGGCAGGCCCGGGTTCAGCTCGCCAACTGCTTGAACATCACATAGGCGTCGACATATCCGAGCCGCGGATGGGCAAAGGCGCCGGGCAGCGTGCCGACGATGGCAAAGCCGAGCCGCTGCCACAGCCGCACCGCGCCTTCGTTGGTGGAGACCACGAAGTTGAACTGCATCGCGCGGAAGCCCTGCGCCACCGCCTCGCGCTGCGAGTGCTCGCACATCGCCAAGGCCACGCCGCGGCCGCGCGCGGCGGGCGACACCACGTAGCCGCAGTTGCCCACGTGCGCGCCGAGCTTCGGCTGGTTGGGCTTGAGGAAGTAGGTGCCGAGCAGGCTGCCGTCGGCATCGCAGGCCACCCAGGTGCTCTGCGGTGCCTCGACCCAGAAGCGGCGGGCCTCGGCCTCCGAGATGTCGGGCGCCAGCGTGTAGGTGTCGCCAGCGGCGAAGGTGGGCTGCAGGATGGCCCAGACGGCGGGCCAGTCGGCGGGGGCGAAGCGGCGTAGGGTGATCGACACGTCAATTTCGGCGGAAGAAATCCGCCGGCAGGGTGGCCTTGAACCAGATCATCGCATTGACCGTCATCGCCTGCGATTCGCTGGCCTCGCGCAGGAACCTGTCGACGCGCTGGCGCAGTGCGGTCTCGCCCTTGCGCACGCCGATGTAGCAGGGGCTGTCCTTCAGCATCAGCTTGAGCCCGGTACGGTCCCGCGCGCGCACGTCGGGCAGCGACTCGATGACCGCGCTGCCGATCGCCATGTAGTCCACCTGGTGCGCCAGGTAGGCCTCCATGATGGCCTTGGAGTTTTCCAGGCGCACCACCTCGGCCTGCGGCGCCAGCCTGAGCAACTCGGCCTCCTCGACGCTGCCCTTGCTCACCGCGATGCGGCGGCCCTTGAAGTCGGCTCCCGCGCTGGCGTCCTTGTCGCCGAAGACGCCGAGGTACAGCGGTGCATAGGGCATCGAGAAGTCGATCAGCTTCTCGCGCTCCGGCGTCTTGCCCAGGCTGGCGATGACGAGGTCGACGGTACCCTGCTGCAGCAGCGGAATGCGCTCGGGGCTGCTCACCGGCACCAGCTCCACGCGCACCTTGAGGTCGAGCGCCAGCATCCGCGCGACCGAGATGTCGTAGCCGTCGGGAAGGCCGTTGCGCAGGAAACCGAAGGGCGGAAACTCCTTGGGCACCGCCACCCGCAGCACCTTGCGCGCCAGGATGTCGTCCAGCTGGTCGGCGTGGGCGGTGGCCGTGGCAGCGAGCGCCGCGACGAGGCACAGCAAAGCCCGCGCAGCGGCTGCGCGTGGGAAAGAAGGCATGGCAACTACTCCTCCAGGGCGCCGAGGAACTGCCTCAGCTCAGGGGTTTGGGGTCGACCGAACACCGCCTCGGGGGGGCCGATCTCGTGGATGCGGCCGGCGTGCATGAACACCACGCGGTCGGCCACCTTGCGCGCGAAGTTCATCTCGTGCGTGACCATCAGCAGCGTCATGCCTTCCTCGGCCAACGACTCCACCACGCGCAGCACCTCGCCCACCAGTTCGGGGTCGAGCGCCGAGGTGATCTCGTCGCACAGCAGCACGGCCGGCTCCATCGCCAATGCGCGGGCGATCGCCACGCGCTGCTGCTGGCCGCCGGAGAGCTGGTCGGGGAAGGCATCGAACTTCTCGGCCAGGCCCACGCGCGTGAGCAGCCGGCGGGCCTGCGCCTCGGCGTCGTCGGCGCCGCGCTGCTTGACCAGCGAGGGCGCGAGCATGATGTTGCGGCCCACGCTCAGGTGCGGAAAGAGGTTGAAGCTCTGGAAGATCATGCCCACGTGCTGGCGCAGCACGCGCATGGCCGCGGCATCGTGGTGCTTCAGCGGCTGCCCGTCGACGGTGAGCGCGCCTTCGTCGAAGGTCTCCAGCCCGTTGACGCAGCGCAGCAGCGTGCTCTTGCCCGAGCCGCTCTTGCCGATGATCGCAATCACCTCGCCGCGCTGCACGTGCAGGTCTATGCCCTTGAGCACCTCGTTGGCGCCGAAGCGCTTGCGCAGGCCGTCGATGCGGACGATGGGTTCAGCGGACACGACGCAGGCTCCTTTCGAGCGACCGGCTCCAGGCCGAGAGAGGGAAGCACAGCGCGAAATACATCAGCGCCACGCAGGCATAGACGGTGAAGGGCCGGAAGGTGGCGTTGGTGATCATCGTGCCGGCCTTGGTGAGCTCGATGAAGCCGATCACCGAGGCCAGCGCGGTGCCCTTGACCACCTGCACCGCGAAGCCCACGGTGGGCGGCACCGCCACGCGCAGCGCCTGCGGCAGGATCACGTGGCGCATCTGCTCGCCGAGCGTGAGCGCGAGGCTGGACGAGGCCTCCCATTGCCCGCGCGGAATCGCCTCGACGCAGCCGCGCCAGATCTCGGTGAGGTAGGCGCTGGCATAGAGCGTGAGCGACAGTGCCGCCGCCATCCAGGCCGGCACGTTGATGCCGAACAGCGCCAGCCCGAAGTAGGCGAGGAACAGCTGCATCAGCAGCGGCGTGCCCTGGAACAGCTGCACGTACAGCGCGACGCCCCGCTGCGCTCCCTTGATCCGCGCGATGCGCGCGACCAGCAGGGCGAGGCCGACGAGGCCGCCGCCGACGAAGGCGGTGAGCGACAGGGCGACGGTCCAGCGCGCGGCCATCAGCAGGTTGCGCAGGATGTCCCACAGCGAGAAGTCGACCATGCTCAGCGGCCTCCGAACAGCAGGCGCGGGCCCACGCGGTTGAGCACGTGGCGCAGTGCCACCGCCAGCAGCAGGTACAGCGCGGTGGCCACGATGTAGGCCTCGAACGCCCGGAAGTTGCGGCTCTGGATCAGGTTGGCCGCATACGACAGCTCCTGCGTCGCGATCTGCCCGCACACCGCCGAGCCGAGCATCACGATCACGATCTGGCTGGTGATGGCCGGCCACACCCGCTTCAGCGAAGGCGGCAGCACCACGCGCAGGAACACCTGCGCCGGCGTGAGCGCGAGGCTCTGCGCCGCCTCGATCTGCCCGCGCGGCGTGGCCTCGACGCCGGCGCGCACGATCTCGGTGGCATAGGCGCCGAGATTCACCACCATCGCGATCACCGAGGCCAGCTCGGGCGTGAGCTTCACGCCCAGCCCCGGCAGGCCGAAGAAGATGAAGAACAGCTGGACGATGAAGGGCGTGTTGCGGATCAGCTCCACGTAGGCGCCGACCATCCCCTTGAGCCATGCCGGCCCCCCGCTGCGCGCCCACGCGCCGGCCACGCCGAGCGAGAGGCCGAGCACGGCCGAGACCGCGGTGAGCGCCGCCGTCATCGCCGCGCCGCGCAGCAGCATCGGCCACTCGGCGAGCACTGCACCGATATCGAGCTGGACCATGGTGCGACCCCGGGCGGATTACTGCGGCAGCTCGCCGGCCGGGCGGCCCAGCCACTTGAGCGCGAGCTTGTCGAGATCGCCCGCGGCCTTGGCGCCGGCGATGATCTCGTTGACCTTCAGGCGCAGCTTGTCTTCGCCCTTGGCCACGCCGATGAAGTTGGGCGAGTCCTTCAGCGTGAACTTGTATTCGGTGTTCAGCCCGGGGTTGCGCGCCATCATGTTGCCGGCCACCGAGGCGCCGGTGGCGATGACCTGCACCTGCCCGGAGACGAAGGCCGACACGGTGGCGTTGTTGTCCTCGAAGCGCTTGATGTCGACGCTGGGCGGCGCGATCTTGCTGAGCTCCATGTCCTCGATCGCGCCGCGGGTCACGCCCACGCTCTTGCCCGCGAGGTCGCCCGCGCCCTTGATCGCCAGCGGCTTCGGCGCGAACACGGCTTGATAGAACGGCGAGTACGCGCTGCTGAAGTCGATGACCTTCTCGCGCTCGGCGTTCCTGCCCAGCGTGGAGATCACGAGGTCGGCCTTCTTCGTCTGCAGGTAGGGGATGCGGTTGGCGCTGGTCACCGGCAGCAGCTCGGCCTTCACGCCCAGCTTGGTGGCGATGTAGTTGGCGATGTCGATGTCCAGCCCCTGCGGCTTCAGGTCGGTGCCGACGAAGCCGTAGGGCGGAAAGTCGGTCGGGATCGCGATGTTGATCGTCTTGCGGGCGAGGATGTCGTCGAGCGCGGCCTGGGCCTGCGCGCCGGGGCTGGCGAGGGCGGCGGCAATGGAGGCGGTGGCGGCGAGCAGGGTGCGGCGGAACATGGTCAGGCGTCCTTGGGGTTGAGCAGCGGAGTGAAGAGGCGGCGGGTCTTGGCGGCGGGCGCGGCGCGAGCCTCGCCCACCGGCGTGAGTGCTTCGCGCAGCTGGGCGAGCGGATCGCCCTGCACCGCGTCGGCGCCCAGGTGTTCGGTCACGCTGCGCAGGTGCGCGCGCATGTGGTCGATCGCGGCCTCGTGGTCGCCGGCCTCGAGCGCGGCGACGATCTGCGCATGCTCGCGGCACGACTGCCGTGCCTCGTGCGTCGACTGGTAGAGCGTGGCGATCAGCGTGGTGCGCGCGGTCAGGTCCTTGAGGATCTCGGCCAGCAGCGAATTGCCGGCGCATTCGGCGAGGCATACGTGGAAATCACCGAGCAGCCAGCTGCGCTCGCCGGCATCGGCGCCCGAATCGGTGCGCGCAATCGCGACGCGCTCCTGGGCGACGTGCTGCTTGAGCCGCTTGATCGCTGCCGGCTTCAGCCCCTGCGCCGGCAGCGACTGCAGCAGCCCGGTCTCGATGACCTCGCGTGCCGCGAAGGCCTCGCGCGCATGCTCGGGCGAGGGCTGCACCACGAACCAGCCGCGCCGGGCATTCACTTCCACCATGCCGCGTGCGGCCAGCCGCGCCAGCGCCTCGCGCACCAGCGTGCGGCTGCAGCCGAACAGGTCGGCCAGCTGCTGCTCGCCCAGGCGCTGGCCGGGGTCCAGCTTGCGCGCGAGGATCGCATCGACGATGCGGTCGGCGATGCGCTCGGGGCGTGCGCCGTCGCCTGTTTCTGGTGCCAGGGCCAAGGTCCCTCCGGTCTCTTGCGGGTCGTGCCGCACCGTGGCGGTGCGGTTTGGTGTTCAAAGCTTGATGACAAGCCTTGTATGCAAGAGCAGGGCCAGCGGTGCCGGCGGCTGTAGGACATGGCCCACAGCCCGGTGGGGACTCAGCCGACCCGCGAATCAGCGCTGCGACGGCAGCGCCGCGGTGGCATGCCCCTCAGCATGGAGCCGCCGTGCTGCAAAGGCACAGATGCACAGAAGGAGTGAATGACATGACACGCACCCTGACTCTTGCCGCCCTGGCTTCTTCGCTCGCGATGGTGGTCGGCTGTTCATCGCCGCGCGATCCCGGCGCTGCACCGGTGGCGCCGGTGACGCAATCGCCCTCGGCCTACGAGAGCACGCAATATGGCCAGGTGACGGCCATCAACATCGTCGAACGGCCAGGGCATGCCTCCGGTGCCGGCGCGGTGCTGGGTGCCGTGGTCGGCGGTGCGCTGGGCAACCAGGTGGGCGCGGGCACCGGCAAGGCCGCCGCCACCGTGGGTGGCGCGGTGGCCGGCGGCCTGATCGGCAACAAGATCGAGGAGAACCGCGCGAGCAACACGACGACGGTGTACCGCGTCGACGTGCGCTTCGACGATGGCCGCTCGCAGACCTTCGACTTCAAGGACCTGAACGGCCTGCGCATCGGCGACCGGGTCCGCTGGCAGGATAACCAGCTCTATCGGATGTGACCTACCGGGCCGATTGGATCGCCGTCAGGCGATCCGGCGTGCCCTCGATGCGCTGCAGCCGCGGATAGCGTGGGCCGTCGCGGTAGTCGATGCGCACGCTGCGGTACTGTTCGCCGTCGCGCACCAGCAGCTCGATCGGCTGCTCGCCCTTGCGGTTGGCCTTCAAGGCCGCCGTGAGCCGGTCGGGCTTGTAGGCCACGCCGTTCACCGCGATCAGCTTCAGCCCGGGCGCGAGGCCGGCGCGGAAGGCGGGGCTGTCCCACCGCACGTCGCGCAGCTTGTCGTCCTCGCTGCCGATGACCAGGCCGATCGAGTAGCCGAAGTCGTGCTGCTTGGCGTCTTCGGCCTCGGCCTTGAAGGTGTCGGTCGGCTCTTCGGTGTAGACCAGCTTCCAGCCGCTGCGCGTGAGGCCGTCCATCGGCATGCGGTGGCCGTCGAGGCGCTCGCGCAGGAAGCGGGCCCAGTCGTAGGGCACCACGCCGTCGAGCGTCTTCACGATGTCGTCGAAGGTGTAGGTCAGCGGCTGCACGCGGCCATCCTCGACGCCGAAGAAGGCGCGCGCGAAGTCGTCGAGCGAGCGCTGGCCATTGGTCTTCTCGCGGATCAGCGTGTCGGCATCGAGCCAGATCAGCGCCGATTCGTCGTAGTAGTCGTAGCCGCGCTGCCAGCTGCGCCAGTCCTTGTGCGCGCCGCGCTCGCCCATCGTGGCCTCGTTGGTGGTGTCCTGCAGGTTGCGCCAGTGGCGGCCCACGCGGTGCTCGAGGTAGGCCGCCGCTTCGGCGAGGCTGTCGCGCGCCTGGTCCTGCGTGACCAGGCCGGCGCGCGGTGCGAGCATGCGGCCCCAGTACTGCGTCTGCCCTTCGTACAGCCACAGCAGCGTGTTGCGCATCGGCTGGGTGTTGTAGTCGGGCGTCCACAGGTCGGCCGGACGGCGGAACTTGCCGTTCCACGAATGCGCGAACTCATGCGGCAGCAGCTGGCGGTCGCGCGCGCCGCCCTTGGCCCAGTCCTTGAAGTACTGCGGCTCCAGGCCGTTCTCGCTCGACTCGTGGTGCTCCAGCCCGATGCCGCCGAAGGTGTCGCTCAGCGCGAACAGGAAGTCGTAGTGGCGGAAGTGCCGCGCGCCGAACAGGCGGTCGGCCTGCACCACCAGCTGGCGGTGGGCCTTGAGCTGCTCCTCGCTGGGCTGCATCTGGTCGGGCGCGTCGGCCATCAGGTTCAGCGCCACCGGCCGCGGCGTGCCTGGCGGGTCGAGCTCGATGCGCTTGAAGTGGCGGCCGGCGAACAGCGGCGAATCGATCAGCGTCTCGAGCGACGTGGCCTCGAAGTCGATCCAGCCGTCCTTGCCCGGCTTGCCGCGCAGCGCGCTGCCATAGGGCCAGCCGGTGGGCAGGCGCAGGCGCGGCTGCAGCGTGATCAGGCTGGCTTCGTGGCCGGCCGGGTAGAGGAGGACCTGGTCCCATTGCACGCCGAGCATCTGGGGCGTCATCACCACGCGGCCGCCGTTCTTGGCGGTGGGCGAGAGGAACTGGAACTCCAGCTCCAAGCGGTCGGCGCCGGGCGGCACGTCGACCCGGAAGGCATACGACTCCACCACGTCGCGCGTCCACGGCAGCAACTGTCCGTTGGCGCGGATCTGCAGGCCGGCGAGGTCGCCGATTTCGCCATAGGGGCCGTGCGTGCCCGGCAGCCACTTGGGATAGAGCAGCGTCAGCGGCCCCGGCCGTGCCGGAATGGTCTCGCGAACGCGGAAGATCTTGTGGTCGAGGTCGGTCGCATCGACCTGCAGCAGCAGCGTGCCCGGGTAGGGCGTCTTCTGCGCGGCGGGGATCGGCGCGGGGTTGGGCAATGTGGCGGTCTGCGCCTGGGCAGTGAAGGCCCCGGTGAGGGCCAGCAGCACGAGTGCCTTGTGGGCCAGGGTGCGTGGCATGGGAAAGGTGTCCTCCGGCAAAGCCGGTGACGATAGCGCAAGCGTCGCACGATCGTTCTCCGGGAATTCGTAATTTCTGTCTTGACAGAAATTACTGGCGGCGTACAGTGCGCCGCATGGACAGCCCCGACGCCCCCGCCTCCCAGCCCGCGCAAGACGAGGCGCCGGCCTCGCCGCTCACGCCGGTGGCCCAGCGCTTCGTGCTGCACTGGGGCGAGATGGGCAGCCGCTGGGGCGTGAACCGCACGGTGGCGCAGATCCATGCGCTGCTGTTCCTGATGGGCCGGCCCATGCATGCCGAAGAGATCACCGACACGCTGGGCGTGGCCCGCTCCAACGTCAGCAACAGCCTGAAGGAGCTGCAGAACTGGAACCTCGTGCGGGTGGTGCACCTGCTGGGCGACCGGCGCGACCACTTCGAGACCATGGGCGACGTGTGGGAGCTGTTCCGCGTGGTGGTGCAGGAGCGCAAGGCGCGCGAGTTCGACCCCACGATCCAGACGCTGCGCGACTGCCTCTCCAGCCCCGAGATCGCCCGCGAGCCCAGCCTGAGCCGCCAGCGCATCGCCGAGACGCTGGCGCTGATGGAAACGCTGTCGTCCTGGGGCGACGAGATGCTGCGCATCGACCCGCAGACGCTGGTGAAGATCATGAAGCTGGGTGCGCGCATCCAGTCGTTCGTGCGCGGCAAAGCGGAGTAGTTTTTTTGCCTGGCAATTTCTGTTTTGACTGAAATAAACGAAGGAGTAGAAATGGACAGCCCGCTGTTGACCGTGTTCTACGACGGCTCATGCCGCCTGTGCGCCAGCGAGATGAATGCGTTGAAGGGCGTGGACGAGCAGGGTTGGCTGCAACTGGTCGACTGCTCGGCGGCCGGCTTCGACGACACGCCTTACCGCGCCGCGGGCGCGACGCGCGAGGCGATGATGGCCGCGATCCACGTGCGCGATGCGCTGGGCGACTGGCACCGCGGCGTCGATGCGCTGAGCCTGGTCTACGGCACGCTGGGCTTCACCGCCACCGCCCGGCTGTGGACGCACCCCCGGCTGCGTCCGCTCACCGAGGCCTTCTATACCTGGGTGGTGCGCCACCGCTACACGCTCTCGCGCTTTCGCTTCCACCGGCTCACGCCGCTGGTGATGCGGCTGCTGGCACGCAGGGCGGTGCGGCGGCCGCATTGCCGGGAGGGCGTGTGCGAGGTGCCGGGGAGTGCGTCATGAACAAGGCCGACCTGAAGGCCGTGGCGCTCACGACCTTGTTCTTCGGCTTCTGGGGGCCGCTCGTCGGGGGCTTGCCCTATGTCTGGATGGTGATCTCGGTGCCGTTCGCCTACGTGTTCGGCGGCGTGCCGGCGCTGATCGGCGGGTTGCTCTATGCGCTGTGGCAGCAACGCAGCGCATCCGGCATGGCAGGGCCGTGGGTGCGCGCGGGGCGCGGCGCGCTGTGCGGGCTCATCGGCTGCGCTGTCTTTGCATCGGCCATCGGCTGGCGCGATGGGGGCGCGCTCTTCATGACCGGCGTGCTTGCGCTGCACGGTGTGCCGGCCGGCGCCATCCTCGGCGCCTGGCGGCGTGGAGCCATGACCGAGGACGAGGCCGCGGCGGATCAGGACGATCGTTCGTCCCGCTCCGGCACGTCTTCGTTGCGCGCCGCTGGCGAGGGCTGATTGCGGGTCGGAGCGCGCCCGTCGCGCGGATTGCCGGCCGGCGGCTCCGAGAAGGTTTCGTCGATCTCTTCGCGTTCGTCGGCCTGCGCGCGGTCTTCGCTCGTGGGCTTGCCGGGGCCGGCGGGGCGGTTGCTGTTCTTCATGCGTTTCTCCTTGAGAGTGGCATTGAAGCGGCTGCAATCGATGTGCCCCGCGGCACCCCGGCCGATCACGCGAGCGCGGCCGAAGTCCGCGCCCGCTGGTTCGAGGCATACACCCCGTCCACCGGCAGCCTGCTGCCGTTCTTCAGCACGTCGACCCAGGCGTCCGTCGTGCCCACCGCGGCAAAGCCGGTATGGAACACCACACTGAACACGCGATGGATCTCCTCGGCACTCACGCGCCCCGCGGCGTTCTCGTAGGGTAGGGCGCCGCTCGCGTCCGACAGGAACTCCACCTTCAGCCCGCGGTGCGAGGCTTCGTACACCGTGCCGGCATCGCAGTTGTGGGTCATGTAGCCCACGACCGTCAGCGTGTCGATGCCTTGGCGCGCGAGCCAGTCGGCGAAGTCGGTGCCGGTGAACACGCTGGGGTGGTGCTTCTCGATGAAGTGGTCGTGCGGCCGGCGCGCGATCTCGGGATGCAGCGCCCAGCGCGCGCTGCCCTTGTCGAACACCGGGGCGCCCGTCGGGGCGGTGTGCTGCACGACCACCACCGGAATGCCGGCCTCGCGCGCCGCATCCATCGCGCGGGTCACGTTGGGCAGTGTGCGCTCGATCGGCGGGTATTCGATCGGCAGGCCGCCGCCTTCGAAGTATTCGTTCTGCACGTCGATCACGACGAGGGCGCGACGCGGAGCGGTGGCGGTGTTCATCTGTCTCTCCTTCGGTGAAGTGGTGTGTCGATGGGCTCCATTGTTCGTGTGGGCCCCGTCTCCCGACAGTGGCCCGAATGCCATTGATCGATAGAATCGGGCCATGTGCGCCGCAGCCGCCAAACCCGAAACCATCGCCGTCGTCGCGTTCGACGGCATCAGCCCCTTCCATCTGTCGGTGCCCTGCCTGGTGTTCGGCGAAGACCGCACCGCGGCCGGCGTGCCGCGCTTCCGCCTGCTGGTGTGCGTGATGGAGACCGGCCCGTTGCGCACCACCGCCGGCTTCACGATCGAGGCGCCGCATGGGCTCGCGGCGATCCGCCGGGCCGACACGGTGATCGTGCCTTCGTGGCGCGACACGATGGAGCGTCCGCCGGAGGCGCTGTTGAAAGCGCTGCGATCGGCCCACCGGCGCGGCGCACGCATCGTCGGCCTGTGCCTCGGCGCCTTCGTGCTCGCCGAGGCCGGCCTGCTCGACGGCCGCCCTGCCACCACCCACTGGGCGCTGGCGGCAGAGTTCGCGCGCCGCTATCCGCAGGTGATGCTGCAGCCCGAGGTGCTGTATGTGGACGACGGTCGCGTGCTCACGTCAGCCGGCACGGCCGCCGGCATCGACTGCTGCCTGCACCTGCTGCGCCAGCGCTACGGCGCCGAGGCCGCCAACCGCGCCGCGCGCCGCATGGTGGTGGCGCCGCACCGGCAGGGCGGGCAGGCGCAGTACATCGAGCAGCCGGTGCGGCCCTCGGCTCAGCGCGACCGCCTCTCGCCCTTGCTCGAGTGGCTGGGCCGTCATCTGCAGGAATCGCACAACCTCGATGCGCTGGCCGAACGTGCGCTGATGAGCCGGCGCACCTTCACGCGGCGCTTCCGCGAGGCCACCGGCACCACGGTGGGCCAGTGGATCCAGAACCAGCGCCTCGCGCTCGCGCAGCGCCTGCTCGAAGGCAGCGACCGGTCGATCGACGACATCGCCGGCGAGGCGGGCTTCGGCTCGGCGGTGTCGCTGCGCCAGCATTTCGCGGCGGCGCTCAACACATCGCCGTCGGCCTACCGGCGGCAGTTCCGCGGCATGTGAGATGGCGGGATCAGGGCACCCAGCGGACCATCGTCGCGGCCGCACGGCGGGGCTGTGCCGTGTCGGCGAGCGACACGCGCTGCGGCACCGTGACCAGCACCTCGGCCTCGGCGATCGCCTCGGGCGAGGGCGCGGGGGCCGGCTGTTGGGCCCGGGCCAACTCGCGGTCGTGCGCGGCCTGCACCGCACCGCGCACCACTTGGTGGAAGCTCAGCAGCAGCAGGGCGGCGGCCGCGAAGGCCAAGGCGGTCAGCGTCGCGCGATGGCGCAGCGTTGGGGGCAGCGATTGCCAGGTGCGGTGGAGGAAGGCGTTCATGGCGACTCTCGCAGCGCGGCGGCTTCCGACCAGAACGCGGCATGCAGCGACGGGTCGGCGGATTCGTAGCCGAGGCTGTACGCCTCCGCGTCGTCGGTGGCTGCCGCCAGCAGACGCGTGTCTCCCGGGGCTGCGCCGTCGGCTCCGGCCGGTGCCTGCCCATCTCTTGCATCGTGTGCCATCACCTGCTCCTCGATCAGCAGCCCGCCGCGGGGCCAGTGCGGCAATCGTGCAGCTTGCACACGCCGCCCGCTATCAGCGCAGCGAGGGAGCGGGTGTCAGGGCTGGCCTACAGCCGGTGAGAAACTCCAGGGCCATGAGCGACCCCTATCCGAAGCGCATCGTCTGCCTCACCGAGGAAACCACCGAGACGCTGTACCTGCTCGGCGAGCAGCACCGCATCGTCGGCATCTCGGGCTACACGGTGCGGCCACCCGAAGCGCGGCAGGAGAAGCCCAAGGTCTCGGCCTTCTGGAATGCCAAGACCGACAAGATCCTCGAGCTGGAGCCCGACCTCGTGCTCGGCTTCTCCGACATGCAGGCCGAGATCGCGAACCAGCTGATCCGCGCCGGCCTGCAGGTGCATGTGTTCAACCAGCGGCGCATCGAGGGCATCCTTCAGATGATGCGCATGCTGGGTGCGATGGTGGGCGCGTCGGCCAAGGCCGAGGCGCTGGTGGCGCGGCTGCAGGCCGGGCTGGACGACATCGCGGCCGAGGCGCGCGCGCTGCCGCGCCGGCCGCGTGTGTACTTCGAGGAGTGGATGGATCCGCTGATCTCCGGCATCGGCTGGGTCAGCGAGCTGGTGGGCATTGCCGGCGGCGACGACATCTTTCCCGAGCTGGCGGCGCAGTCGCATGGCAAGAACCGCATCGTGCACGACCCGAAGGAGGTGGTGCGGCGCGCGCCGGAGCTGATCTTCGGCTCGTGGTGCGGCCGCAAGTTCAGGCCTGAGCAGGTGGCCGCGCGGCCGGGCTGGGCCGAGGTGCCGGCGGTGCGCACCGGCAGCCTGCACGAGGTGAAGTCGGCCGAGATCCTGCAGCCCGGCCCGGCCTCGTTGACCGACGGTGTGCGCGAGCTGCAGCGGCGCATCCGCGCCTGGGCCGAGGCGCATGGCTGAGCAGGGCTTCCGCCACGAGGCCGTGTGCCAGGCGCTGCGCGACCGCATCGTCTCGGGCGTGCTGCCGCCGGGCGCACGGCTGCCGTCGCTGCGCGACATCGCGCGCGAGATGCAGGTGAGCCTGAGCACCGCCACGCGGGCGCTCGAGACGCTGCAGGACGAAGGCCTGGTGCAGGTGCGGCCGCAGTCGGGCGCCTTCGTGCGCGAGCGCGAAACCGCGCCTGCGATGAGCGAGCCACCCGCACTGGGCAACTTCGACGAGCTGCGCGAGAGCAGCTCGCGCATGGCCAAGCTGATGCGGCTGTCGGAGCAGCAGGTGCAGGTGGCGCTGCAGCTCGCCGAGCTGAGCCCGGAGCTGCTGCCCAGCGAGCGCTTGGCGCGCGTGCTCGCACGCCAGCTCAAGCGCGACCCCGGCCTGCTCGCGGTGAACGCGCCGACGCAGGGCTGGCCCGCGCTGCGCGAGGCGATGACGGCCCGGCTGCGCGCGCTCGACATCGGCGTGGGCAGCGAAGCGGTGCTGATCACGCAGGGCGCCACCGAGGCGGTGAGCCTCGCGCTGCGCGCCGTCACCCGGCCCGGCGACAAGGTGCTGATCGAAAGCCCGGTCTACTTCGGCCTGCACCAGACGCTGGCCACGCTGGGCCTGCAGGCGGTGGAGCTGCCGTGCTCGCCGGTGAGCGGCTGGTCGCCCGAGGCGGTGGAGTTCGCGCTGCAGCACTACGGCGACATCCGCTGCCTGGTGGTGACGCCCAACTTCCAGAACCCCACCGGCGCGCTGATGCCCGACGAGGCCAAGCGCCAGCTGATCGCGGTGGCCGCGCGCCATGGCGCGACGATCATCGAGGACGACATCTTCGGCGACCTGCACTTCGGCCGCGAGCGCCCGCGCCCGCTGAAGGCCTGGGACCATGACGACCGGGTGATCTACTGCGCCTCGGTGTCCAAGATCGTGAGTCCGGCGTTTCGCCTGGGCTGCGTGGCCAGCGTGCGCCATGCTGAGCGGCTGCACGAGTTGAAGCTTACCGCCGCGCTGCACAGCGCCTCGCTGCCGCAGAGCGTGGTGGCCGAGCTGATCGCCAATGGCGACCTCGACGAGCAGTGCGCGCGGCTGCGCAGGACGCTGGCGGCGCAGATGGAGCGCTATGTCGACGCGGTGCGGCGCTGGTTCCCGCGCCAGTGCAGCGTCACCGTGCCGCAGGGCGGCATGCTGCTGTGGGTGGGGCTGCCGGCCGGTGTGGATGCGATCGACCTGCTGAAGGCAGCCATCGCGCACTCGATCACTTTCAGCCCCGGCGCGGTGTTCTCGGCCAGCCGCCGCTTCGACGCCTGCATGCGCCTGAGCGTCGGCCGCGTGTGGTCGGCCGAGGTGGAGCAGGCGATGCAGACGCTGGGCGGGCTGGTCGCCCGGGCGGCCGCCCAGGCATGACCATGGCCGTTCAGGCCGTCTTGGCAGACGCGGTCAATGGGGCCGCGCGCTTGGGCGCCAGCCCCAGCACCGCATGCGCCGCCAGCCCGAACACGATGCCCCAGAAGGCCGCGCCCAGGCCCAGCAGCGACATGCCCGAGGCCGTGACCAGGAAGGTGATCAGCGCCGGCTCGCGCTGCCGCTCGTCGGCCATCGCGCCGGTGAGGCCGTTGGCGATGGCGCCGAACAGCGCCAGCCCGGCCAGCGCTGCGATCATCTCCTTGGGCAGCGCGGCGAACAGGCCGGCCAGCGTGGCGCCGAAGCTGCCGATCAGCAGGTACCACGCGCCGCTCGACATGCCGGCGATGTAGCGCTTGCGCGGGTCTTCATGCGCCTCCGGGCCGGTGCAGATGGCGGCGGTGATCGCGGCCAGGTTGACGCCGTGGCAGCCGAAGGGCGCGAGCAGCGCGCTCACCAGCCCGGTGCCGCTGACGATGCGCGAGGCCGGCGCCGGATAGCCGGCGCTTCGCAGCACCGCCATGCCCGGCACGTACTGCCCGGTGAGCGTGACCAGCGCCAGCGGCAGGCCCAGGCTGACGATCGCGTGCAGCGAGAACGCCGGCGTGGTCCACTGTGGCAGCGCCGGCTCGATCTCGAGATGGTCGGCATGCAGCAGCCCCAGCGCCGCGCTGAGCACCACGCCCACGGCCAGCACCGCCGCGATGGCATAGCGCGCCGAGAGCCGCTTCATCACCAGGTAGCCGGCGAACATCGCCAGCACCAGCAGCGGCTGCGCCTTCACCGAGGTGAACAGCTCGGTGCCGAAGCGGAACAGGATGCCGGCCAGCATGGCCGCGGCGATCGAACGCGGCAGGCGCTGGATCACCTTGTCGAACGCGCCGCTGGCCCCCAGTGCGGTGATCAGCAGCGCCGCCACGATGTAGGCGCCGATCGCCTCCGCATAGCCCACCGTGGGCAGCACGCCGACCAGCAGCGCGGCGCCGGGCGTGGACCAGGCGGTGATCACCGGTGTCTTCAGCCGCCAGCTCAGCCACAGCCCGGTGAGGCCGCTGCCGATGCTGATGGCCCAGATCCACGACGAGGTCTGCGCGGCCGTGAGGTGGGCCGCGCTCGCGGCATGGAACACGATGACCAGCGGGCCGGCATACGAGATCACCACCGCGATCAGGCCGGCGAGGAGGGCGGAGAAGGACAGATGCTGCTTCATGCCGCACAGCGTAGGCAGCACGGGCTGTGCGCACCAGACACAGTGCGAACGGACGGTGGCCCTGTGCGCGGCACTGTCATGCAGAACAGTTCTAGACTGGCCCGATGCGTGTGCTGCCCCTTCTCCTGGCCCTTGCTGCCACCTCTTCGCTGGCCGCGCCGCCCGAGCAGTCGCTGCCTGAGATCGCCGCGGCCGTGAGCCCGGCCGAGCTCGAGGCCACGATCACGCGGCTGGTGGGCTTCGGCACGCGACACACGCTGTCGGACACCGTCTCCGACACGCGCGGCATCGGCGCCGCGCGGCGCTGGGTGCGGCAACGCTTCGAGGCGATCGGCCGGGCCTGCGGCGGCTGCCTTCAGGTCGAGACGCCGTCGCAGACCATCACCGGCCCGCGCGTGCCGCGGCCCACCGAGGTGATGGACGTGATCGCCGTGCAGCGCGGCAGCAGCGATCCGCAGCGCGTGATCGTGATCACCGGCCACCTCGACTCGCGCGTGACCGACGTCATGGATGCCACCAGCGACGCCCCCGGCGCCAACGACGACGCGTCGGGCGTGGCTGCGGTGATCGAGGCGGCGCGCGTGCTGAGCCGGCACCGCTTTGCCGCGACGCTGGTCTACGGCGTGCTCTCCGGCGAGGAGCAGGGCCTGTACGGCGGCAAGGTGCTGGCCGACCACGCCAGGGCCCAGGGCTGGCAGGTGGAGGCCGACCTCAACAACGACATCATCGGCAACAGCCATGGCGGCGACGGCGTGCACGACAACAGCGCGGTGCGCGTGTTCTCCGAAGGCACCAAGGCCACCGAGACGCCGGCGCAGGCCAACAAGCGCCGCTACAACGGTGGCGAGGTCGATTCACCCTCGCGCAACCTCGCGCGGCTGATGACCATGCTGGCCGAGCGGCACCTGACGAACCTGCGCGTCGAGATGGTCTACCGCACCGACCGCTATGGCCGCGGCGGCGACCAGGTGGAGTTCCTGAACGCCGGCTTCCCCGCCGTGCGCGTGACCGAGGCGCATGAGGACTACACGCGCCAGCACCAGGACGTGCGCACCGAGCACGGCGTGCACTACGGCGACACGATCGACGGCGTCGACTTCGGCTACCTCGCGCAGGTGACGCGGCTGAACCTGATCACGTTGGTCACGCTGGCCAACGCACCGGCGCCGCCACGGGGCGTGACGATCGAAGGCGCAGTGAGTGCCGATACCACCGTCTCCTGGCAAGTGCAGCCCGGTGCCGCGGGCTACCGCGTGTGGTGGCGCAGCACCACCGCGCCGCAATGGCAGCACAGCCGGCGCGTGCCGGCCGACACCACGCGGCTCACGCTGAAGAACGTGGTCATCGACGACTGGTTCTTCGGCGTCTCCTCGATCTCGGCAGAGGGCGACGAGTCGCCGGTCGTATTTCCCGGAGACGCCGGCGCCTTCTGAATTGGCCGTTGTTCCCGGGCCAGTTCGACGCATGGCGGCGAGGGCGGCTTCCTAGACTCCCCTGGGTCCACCACACCTTCGGGAGATTGCTTGATGATGAAGAAGCCACAGGCCGCCGGTCTTTTCGCCGCCATCGCGGCATGCACCTTCTCGCTGGCCGCGCAGGCGGGCGAGGTCTATGGCGGCGCGGGCCTGCCGGGTGTGATGCTCGGCTACGCGCATCCGGCCAACGATCGGCTCACACTGCGCGCCGACCTGTCGACCATCGGCAACATCAGCCGCGACCGCACCGAATCGGGCATCGACTACACCGGCACCGCCAAGCTCAACCGGGCCGGCCTGTTCGCCGACTGGTTCGTGGCCGGCGGCGGCTTCCGCCTGACCGGCGGCGTGACCTTCAACGACATGAAGATCGACTTGTCCGGCCACGGCAACGGCGGCACGATCACCATCGGCGGCAACAACTACGTGACCAGCTCCGACGACCGCTTCAACGTGCACATCAAGTTCCCCAGCGCCACGCCCTATGTCGGTATCGGCTGGGGCCACCATGCGGCGAACACCGGCTGGGGCTTCGTGTTCGACCTGGGCGGCTCGATCGGCCGCGCCAAGGTCGACGGCAGCGTCAGCGGCCCCAACCTGACCGGCAATGTGTCGCAAGCCGACATCGATGCCGAACTGGCGCAGGTGCGCGACGGCGTCGGCAAGGTGCGCTTCGTGCCGCAGCTGAGCCTGGGCGCGAGCTATCGCTTCTGATCGTCCTTCAGGTCCGCGCGCGGAGCGCGTCGCGGGCCTGCAGCCACCAGTAAGTGGCTTGCGCGGCCGCCAAGCCGAGCGGCCCCATCGTCGACGGCAAGCCATAGTGGCTGAAGCCCGTGGGCACCTCGGCCTCGCCCGTGAGTGCCTGCGCCAGCACCTCCCCGGCCAGCGTGGTGGGACCCACGCCGTGGCCGCCGAATCCCATCGCATACCAGGGGCCGTCCGGAAGGCGGCCGATCTGCGGCATCTTGTGGCGGGCATAGCTCATCAGCCCGCTCCATGCGTGCTCGACCTTCACGCCCTCGAGTTGCGGATACACCCGCAGCAGGTCGCACGTGAGCCGCGGCGCCACCTCGTGCGGCGGCAGGTCCTTGACCGAGATGCGGCCGCCCCACAGCAGCCGCGTGTCGGGCAGCGGCCGGTAGTAGTCGAACGCGAAGCGGGTGTCGTACACCGCGGCATCGGTGCGCATCGCCTCGTGCAGCCGGTCACCGAGCGGCTCGGTGGCCATCACGTAGGTGGCGATCGGCATGATCGCGCGCGACAGCGGCGCGAACAGCTTGCCGATGTAGCCGCCGCAGGCCACCACGACCTCGCGGCTGTTGACGCGGGCATTGCCCGCCTGCACGCGCCAGCCGGCGCCCTCGCGCTCGATCGCCGTGACGCGCGTGCCTTCGTGCACCTGCACGCCGGCACTGCGCAGCACGCGCGCCAACCCTTGCGCATATTTCAGCGGATGGAAGTGGAAGGCGTTGGGCTCGTGCAGCGCGGCGTGATAGCGCCCGGTGCGCAGCAGCGATCGCGTCTCGTCGCGCGGCAGCCAGCGCCAGTCGACCTCGAACTGCTCCTGCATGAAGCGCTGCAGCGCCCGCAGCGGCCGCTCATCTTCGAACCAGTTGGCCAGCAGCACGCCGCTGTAGGTGGCATCGCAGTCGATCGCGTGGTGCGCGATGCGGCGACGGATGCGCTCCACCGCGTCGAGCGTCAGGCCGTAGAGCTTTCGCGCTTCGGCCGCGCCCACCTGGCGTAGCAGGTCGGCGTTGTCGAGGCTGAAGCCGCCGAACACGAAGCCGCCGTTGCGGCCCGAAGCCCCATGGCCGATCGTCTCGGCCTCGAGCAGCACGATGTCGTGCATGCCGCGCTCGACGAGGCTCATCGCGGTGGCCAGCCCCGCGAAGCCGCCGCCGATGATGGTGACCTGCGTGTCGGCGTTGGCAGTCAGCGCAGGAAAGCGGAGCGTCTTGTCGGCAGTGGCGTGGTAGAAGCTGGGCATCCCTGCATTCTCGATCAGTGCCTTTGGTTTTCCTTCTGCGGATGGAGCGAGCAAGGCCCTGGGCTGCCCGGCGGCTGGGCTAAGCGTCTGGCGGTCGG
>CBIHRS010000073.1:0-20917 GCA_966212505.1 uncultured bacterium | reverse complement strand
TCGCTGCGCGACGTGAACACGCGCTACAAGCAGGGCGTGGCGCACTACCTGCTCGGCCAGGCCCAGGAGGCGCGCAGCAACCACGCCGGGGCCTGCAGCGCCTACCGGCAGAGCCTGCCGATCCTGCAGGAGCTCGAAGGCCGCAACGGCCTGGGCCGCACCGACATCACACCCGCCACCGTGCAGCAGGCGTTGCGGCGCTGTGGCTGAGGCCGGCCCCGGCTCCACGAAAAAGTATCGGTCTGCAACGCCCTGAGCCGATTCACCCGGCTTTTGCGCCCTATGTCGTATCTGGATCAGATGCGTTTTCAGAGGTGCGGCATGGGAATCGTGATGTCTTACGGTGCAGCCGTCCGCGGACGGCCCGAGTTCGTGCGACGCGGCCCTTTCGGCGCCAGCTCGCCGGTGCTGCTGCATGACGAGCCGCCGGCCACGCCACCCGACCTGACGCAGCCGCGGCTGCAGCCCTCGCTGCTGGCCGCGCTGGTGGCCGCCGACACACCCAGCCAGCGCCAGCGCACGGTGAAGACGCTGTTGCAGTCACTGGGTTTCGAGTGGCTGGGTTATGGCCGCTTCATCCGCGCCGGCGAGCGGGTCACGCCGCTGTCGTTCTGCACCACGTATGCCGATCCGCGCTGGGTACAGCACTACTTCAACGAATCGTTCCACCTCGTGGACCCGCGGCTGCAGCTGGCGCCGGAGTCGAGCCTGCCCTGCGTGTGGACGATCGAGCAGCTCGAGGCACATGAAGCGCCGGCCTCGCTGCGCGCACTGCAGCAGCGCTTCTTCACCGAGCTGCGCGACACCGGCATCCGCAGCGGCGTGATGCTCGCGTTGCCGGGCCTGCCGGGCCACGAGCGCCATGTGATCAGCCTGCTGTCGTGCCGGCCGGGCAGCGAGTGGATCACCGACACGGTGCTCGGCCAGGTGCTCACGCTGGCGCTGTGCCTGCACGAGTTCTACAGCCGCTACACGCAGCCGCCGCAGGCCGAGAGCGGCCGCGGCACCAGCGCGTTGACGCCGCTGCAGTGCGAGATCCTCGCGCGCGTGGCGCGCGGCATGCCCGACAAGCTGATCGCCTCGCAGCTCGACCTGTCGCTGCACAACGTCGACTACCACATGCGCCAGCTGCGCAAGCGCTTCGGCGTGCGCAACCGCGTGCAGCTGATGCAGGCCGCACTCGGGCCAATGCCGCACGTCGCCTGATCACGGCCATCAGTGATGGACGGCACGGCCTCCACGCCGTGGATCGGCCGCCGGCTGGGTGCCTGGCGGCTGGTGGCGCTGATCGCGCGCGGCGGCATGGGCGAGGTCTACCGCGGCGAGCGCGCCGACGGGCACGTGGAGCAGCAGGTGGCCGTGAAGGTGATGCGCGGCGGTTTCCACCTCGGCTGGCTGCTCGCGCGCTTTGCGGCCGAGCGGCAGATCCTCGCCAGCCTCGACCATCCCAACCTCGCGAAGGTGCTCGATGGCGGCATCACCGCCGAAGGCGTGCCGTGGTTCGCGATGGAGCTGGTCGAGGGCGAGCCGATCGATGCCCATGCCGACCGCACCGGCGCCGACATCACCCGGCGTCTGCAGCTGTTCCGCAGTGTGTGCCAGGTGGTCGACTATGCGCATTCGAAGGGCGTGGTGCACCGCGACCTGAAGGCCGGCAACATCCTCGTCACTGCCGAAGGCCAGGTGAAGCTGGTCGACTTCGGCATCGCCAAGCGCATGGCCGCAGCCGACGATGCGGGCACACCCTCGCACACCGTGGCCGCGCTGCAAGCGATGACGCTGGAGTACTGCAGCCCCGAGCAGCTGCGCGGCAGCGAGATCGGGCCGGCCAGCGACATCTATTCGCTCGGCGTCGTGCTGTACCGGCTGCTCGCGCGTTGCAGCCCGTATCGCGATGCGGCAGGCGGCTACCAGCTCGCCGCCGCCATTTGCGAGACGCTGCCGCCCCCGCCCAGCGAGGTGGCCGAACCCGCCACCGGCGACCGGCGCGCATGGCGGCGGCGCTTGCGCGGCGACCTCGACGCGGTGGTGATGAAGGCGCTGAGCAAGGCGCCGGCCGAGCGCTATACCTCGGCCGCGCAGCTGGCCGACGACCTGTTCCGCCACCTGGAGCACCTGCCGGTGCAGGCCCGGCCGCGCGCCTGGCCCTACCGCGCGCACCGCTTCATGCTGCGCCACCGCACCTGGCTGCTGGGCGCGCTGGCCGCCAACCTCGCGCTGGCCGGCGGCCTGGCGCTCGCGGCCTACCAGACCTGGCGTGCCGACCACTACCGCCAGCAGGCCGAGCACCACCTGCACGACGTGCGCATGCTGGCCAACGTGCTGCTGTTCGACGTGCACGACGCGATCCGTTCGCTGCCGGGCTCCACGCCGGCGCGCAAGCTGGTGGTCGACAAGGCGCTGGCCTACCTCAATGCGCTGGGCAGCGAAGCCGAGCGCGATCCGACGCTGCGCCTCGAGATCGCCTCGGGCTACCGCAAGGTGGGCGACATCCTCGGCCGCACCACGGTGGCCAACCTGGGCGACAGTGCCGGTGCGCTGGCCAACTACGACAAGGGCCGGGCGCTGCTCGAGGCGTTGCTGAGGGATGCGGCCACGCCGCCCGCCACGCGCGACCTCGCACGCTGGGAGCTCGGCACGCTGAACCAACACCAAGGCGGCGTGCTCAACGTGCTGGGCCGCTTCGAGCAGGCGGGCCGGCTGCTGCAACAGGGCATCACACTCGCACGCGAGCTGGTGGCCGCGGAGCCTTCGGCACGCAACCGCTTCCTGCTCGCATCGCTCTACCAGGCGCAGGGACAGGTCTACCTGTTCTCGGAGCGCATACCGGCCTACCTGGAAACGTCGGAACAGGCCGCGCGCCTGCTCGAAGAGCTGGCCGAGATGACGCCCGAAGACGACGAGGTGCGCCGCGAGCTGGCCGCGCACTACCTGGCCCGCGGCGAATACCAGATGAGCCTGGCGGAGCCTGGCGCCCAGCGGCGCGCGCTCGAGGCCCTGCAGCGCGCCGCCGCCGTGCTGCGCCCGCTGCACGAGCTGCGGCCCAACGATTCGGCGCTGGCCTTCCGCTATGCCATCGCGCAGCTGAACATCGGCACCTGCCTGCAGCGCGTGGGCGAAACGGGCCGGGCCATAGACACGCTGCGCGCCACCGCCGCGATGCTGCAGGACCTGAGCCGCCGCGATCCGAGCAGCGTGCCCTTCAGGGTCGACCGGGCCGCCGCGGCCAGCGAACTGAGCGAAGCGCTGCGCGCCGGCGGCGATGTGCCCGGCAGCATCAACGCTGCCGCCGAGGCGGTGGGCCTGATCGAATCACTGCCCGCAACCCAGCGGACCGAGATCTACGCACGCTATCGCCTGGTGCAGGCCAACGTGCGCCTGGCACGGGCGCTGGAGCAGCGCGCCGGCGTGCGCCGCGAAGACCGGGCCGGCGCCCATGCCGACATCGCCGAGGCCTGCGGCCGCTACCGCCAGGTGCAGCCCGAGCTGCAGGCGCTGGCGGCCAGCGGCAGCCTCGGCCCCAGCGAGCTGCACCCGGCCGATCTCGACAGCGCGCTGCAACGCTGCCCGAAGGGCTGAAGCCAGAGCCTCAACTGCCGTCGCCGTGGCCTACCGCGGCATGCACCAGCTGCACCCGGTTGCGCACGCCGAAGCGCTTGCGCAGCTGGCGCATGTGGTAGTCCACCGTGTGCGCCGACAGCTGCAGCCGGTAGGCGATCTCCTTGTCGCTCTGGCCCAGCGCCAGGCAACGCAGGATCTCCTGCTGCACGGCCGACAGCGGCGCCACCGACGGCGCATCCTCGGCCACGCGCAGGTGCAGCGACAGCAGCTCGTGCACGCACAGCCCGAGCATCACCGCCTGGCCGAGCACGCTGTCGACGATCCATTGGCGCTGCGGCGCGGCCGAGGTGAGGCTGATCACCGTGCGCTCCTGCGCGCTCTGCGTCGACGCGAAGCTCATGAACACGCCGCTGCCGATGCCCATATCGCGCATCGCCTCGGCAAAGCGGCGATGGCGCGCCGTCATGGCCGGCGCCGACGCGCGAGCCATGATGTCCTCGATGTCCCAGGCCAGCGGCAGGCTCGACGGCGGCGCATCGTAGTGCCGGAAGTCGAGCTGGTAGAAGCGCTCGCGGAAGTACAGCTCGGTCCACTCCGGATGCGACAGGCTCGCATAGAAGCTCTGCGGCACCGGCATGCCGCGCTGCAGGTCGACCTTGCCGTAGCCCAGCCACTGGAAGCCGATGGCGTTGAGCATGCCGCGCAGCAGCCGCTGCCGCTCGTGCGTGCTCGGCGCCTCCAGCAAGTGGCCGACGAGGCTGGAGCCGCCGATCAGCCGGCGCGGCCCACCGGGCATGCGCTCGAGCTGTTCGTCGGTGTAGATCAGCGCGTCGGAGCGGGACGGCGCCCGTCGTGCTGCGGACATGGGTGGAGGACGCTCGATCTCTGCGGTGTTCATCGATGCCTCACGCATGTGGCCGGTAGCCGTCCGGCAGGATCAGCAGGTCGCCGGGGTCGATCCAGTTCGGGTTCTGGCCCGGCAGGTTGTTCACCGGCGCGCGGTTCGATTCCATGCGGTTGTTGAGCCACGGGTTCAGCGCGTAGATCTCGGCCTTCACCGTGGGGTCGTAGCCGGCGATCTTCTCGATCGAATCGTTCTTCTTCACCACGTAGACGTTCGGCTGGTCGACCGGCGGCGCCTCGGGCAGCGCGGGCTGGCCGGAGGAGCTGCCATCGTCGGCGGAAGGATCGAGCGTGATGTTCTGCCCGCCCTTGAGGTGCAGCGTCTTCGACGACGGGTCGTACGAGACGATGCCGTGCGGGTTGTCGGGTGCGGCCTTGGCGTCGTAATACCACTGGCCGTCGGCGAACGCCATGTGCGTCTGCTTGTCGTGGTAGCGGTGGTCGGCCGGGTCGTAGCTGAAACGGCTGTTCGCGCCGAGGTCGGCCTTGCTCGGGTCGGCCGGCAGCGCGAGGTAGTCGCCGGCGTTGGGCGGTGCCTTCAGCTGCTCGGGCACCTGCGGCGGCAGGGCCAGGCCGTTGGCCCGCATCCAGTTGTCCCAGCCCGACTTGCTGGTGAGCTCGATCGGCCGGGTGAAGCCCGAGCCGTTCGAGAAGGTCTGGCTCATCGTGGCCGGGTCGTAGAACACGAGGCCATCCTTGCGCGCCGGCGTGGTGCCCATCGTGTTGCCGATCTTCGGGTCGTAGAACCAGCGGCCGTGGCCGTCCCAGTAGGTCTGGGTCACCGGATCCTCGTAGCGCTTGGTCTGGCCGTTGTAGCCGATCACCGTGTACTTCGAGGTGTCCACCTTGGTCGGGTCCATCGGCAGCGCGAGGAAGGCCTGCTCGTCCTGCGTGACCGGCACCTTGCCGTCCTTGTCGAGCTTGTCGTCCATGTGCTCGGACGCGGTGAGCATGCCGTCGAGCGTCTTGGTGTCGGTGTGGTTGATGTAGTCGATGAACTTCGACGGGTCGCCGCCCTCGGCCTCGTAGGCCTTCAGGAAGCCGTCGACCTTGGCGTTGCCGCTCCACCAGTGGTGCTGGTCCATCACCTCGGCATGGGCATGGTCGAGGCCGGCGCCTTCCATGAAGGTGCGGTCGTACTTCTCGAACTTGTCGATGTTCTTGTTGTGGTCGTAGGCCCAGTTGCCGACCGTGGTGGCCATGTAGGCGATGTTGACCGCCCAGCCGATCGGGTTGTCGCCCAGCACCGCGAACTTCAGCACGCTCTTGCCGCCCTGCTCCGCCACCTCCTTGAAGAAGAAGCGCTTGAACGAATCGCCGAGCAGCTCCTTGGAGCCTTCCTTCGTGAAGAGGCCTTCGAACCAGTTGAGGAACTTGCTGTTGCCCAGTGCACGCCACCCATTGTTGGCGCCGGCATCGAATGCCGTCTTGCCGGCATTGCGCAGGCCCAGCTGCTCGAACGCCGCCGCGAAGGCCGGATCCTTCAGCGCCTCCTTGCCGATCGAGCGCAGCACCATCTCGCGCACCTGCAGGCGCAGCAGCACCGAATCGCTGAGCAGGTTGGTGCCCTGGGTCGCGAGCTTGAAATAGTCGCGCTTGTTGCCATCGAGCTCGCCGGCGTTGAAGACCACGCCGCTCAGGTCCCACACGGTGGCGATCGTCATCAGGCCGACCAGCTGCTTGACCAGCCCAGGCGTGGCCTCCACCGCCAGGCGGGTCCAGCGGTCGCGCGCCGAGCCTTCCTTCACATACAGGCCCCAGCTGTTCTCGCCGCTCTCGGCAGCCTGGAAGAACTTGGCTCCGAGCTGGGTGATCTGCCGGTCGATCCAGTCTGCGCCGTTGTTCAGGCCGCGGCTGAGCGCGTTGTTGCCCTGGCCGAAAGTGTGCGGCGCGATGCGCGCTGCCGCCATGCCCGCCTGCATGAGGTGGAAGGCCGCGAAGCCGCCCACCAGGCCCAGCAGGATGCCCTTGCGCAGCGGCCCGAAGTCGCCGCCGATGTGCACGTTGTTGAAGATGTAGGTGGTGAGCGCAGCCTGCAGCCCGCCACCAGCCCCCCAGATCGCCGCACCGCCGAAGAACGGGATGTGGGCCGAGCGCGAGACGTCGATCTCGGCACCGGGCAGGTTGATCGGCTTGCCTTCCGGGCCGATCGGGTTGACGCCCTTGATGTAGTAGGTCTCGGCAAGGAACTCGGTCAGGTCGCCCATCGCCTGCGCGCCGATGCCGTAGTACTGGGTGTCGACACCGCCGTTCTTCAGGTCGTCGTTGAGCATGGTCCGCGCCACCTGCGTCGCCAGTCGACGGCTCGCGGAATTGCTCGACATGATGATGGTGGTGGCCTTCTCGTCGGCCATCAGCTTGTTGCGGCCGTCGGTCACATCCTTGTAGCCCTTGAGGTCGCCCAGGTCCTTGCTGTAGAACTCCACCGCCTCGCCGGTGCGCACCAGCCGGTAGCCGAGCTTGTCGAAGTCGTCGTAGCCCTTCTTCACGGCGGCAGCGAGGTCCGGGTCCTTCTCGGTCATCGCACGCTGGCCATTGCGGAACTGCTCCTCGGTGAGGTTGGGCGCATGCTTGCCCTGCGCGAGCAGCGGCGCCATGCCCTTCATGGTCTCTTCAGAGGTGCTGTCAACCTTGTCATGCAGCTGGTCCAGGCCCTGGCTGATCGCCCGCAGCGTGGTGTCTTCCCAGACCTTGCGCTGGTCTTCGTCGGGCCGGCCGAGCTGGCCCATGTCGACGTCGTCGAGCTTCATGGTCTTGATGTCGGCAGCGGTCTGCAGCGCCAGCGTAGCGTAGCCGTTGCCCACCGCATCCTTGAAGCCGAACATCGTGATGTCGGCCGCCGGGTGCGTGGCGATGATGTGGGCGGTGCCCTCGATCGCCTGCCGGATCTCCGGCGTGTCGTACTGCTTCTTCACGACATCGCTGCCCTCGGCCGCCACGTCGACCGCCTGCGACAGCGCGTCGGCCACCTTGACGCCGGCCTGCATGTCGGTGCCGTAGGGCCGGCCATCCTTGCCCTTGGGCGAGAGATTGTGGATGTCGTCGACGATCCTGGTGATCGTGGGCTGCGACTTGTTGATGACCAGCGCCGCGATCTGCGGCGTCACGCCGGCGTGCTTGGCCGGATCGGTGAGGTCGCGCAGTGCCTCCGCGCCCGCCACGGTGCCTTTGGTGCGATAGGCCTCGTCGACCTTGTTCGCCGCATCGGTCACGTAGGTGTCGACCACCTTCTGCACGCTGGCGTCGCCCATCACCAGGCGCTTGACCGACGGATCGACGCCCTTGGGCAGCGCCTTGCCCAGCGTGTCGATCTGCGCCTCGTTGCCGAGCACGCCGGCATCGTTGACGCGATGGATGTCGGTGGCCGCCTGCACGACGACCTTCAGCTCGGGGTCGTCGGCGTAGCGGTCGGCGACCTCGTGGGCCGCATCGGCCAGCGGGTCGTCCGACTTCACCATCACGCCCTGCGGCAGATGCGCGTACTTGTCGTCGAGCTCGGTCTTCACCGCGCCCAGAAGATCCTTCTGCGCGGCCTCGTACTGCTGGCGGGCGGCTTTGATCTGGTCGCCGGTCACACTCTTGTCACCGTCCTGCTGACGCGCGGTGAGGTCGTCGAGCGTCGCCGCCTTGCGGTTGACGTCGTTGAGCTTCGTGTTGGTCTCGCGCTCGGCGGGCGTCTCGTTGAACACCGTCTGCTGCGCATTAGCCACCGCCTTCTGCATCTGCGGATCGGTGCGGTAGCGGTCGGCGATGCCGTGCGCGGCGTTCTCGGTGGCGACGCGGTTGTTCGGATCGGCCTTGTAGGTCAGGCGCAGTTCGGCCGCAATGGCCTGCTCGGCCTTGGCCTGGTCCTGGTTGGCGATCTTGCGGCGGGCCGTGTACATCTCCCAGCCCGCGGGGTCGTCTTCCGGCTTGGTCTTGCCGAGCTTGGCCTGCAGCTTGTCGGCTGCCTCCTTGCTGGCCTTGGCCTGGTCGACGGTGTACTGGGTGTAGGCGGCCGCCTGCGCAGGATCGTTAGGATCGCCGCTGCCCGGCCCGACGACGCCATCCGGCGCCGACAGGAACACGGCCGACACCGCGCGCTGGTCTTCGGGCAAGGCGAGCACCGAGCCGGCCTGCGCGTTCGACGAAGCGCCGTTCTTCAGCATGAAGACCACGGAATCGCGCAGCAGCGACGAGCCCTGCGGCTCGGCGACGAGATTGCTGCCCAGAAGGTCGAGCTTGTCGGCCTTGGCCGCATCACCCTTCGCCGCCGAGGTGTGCCCCAGCATCACCTCGGCGATGTGGCGCGCCTCGGTCGGGCTGCCCGCATCCTGCGTCGCGGTGGCCAGGTCGTCGACCAGCGCCTTGTACTCGGCCTTGTCGTCGATGCCCGTGGTCTTGCCGCTCTGGCCATCGGCCGGCAGGTCGGTCTTGCGTGCGTTGTCGCCGGCGTCGGCCGCGATCTTGTCGACCACCGGGCGGGCCTTGGCCAGCAACTGCTGGCGCTGCTCGGGCGTCAGGCTGGTGTCGCCCTCGGCCACCGCCAGCTGCTCGGCCGCCGCACCGGCGCCCGACTGGTCGTACACATCCTGGATCTGCTTGGCATAGGCATCGACATCGTGCTTGGCCTGCGGCGCGGCCGGATCCTTGCCAGGGGGCGCGAGCAGCGACGTGGTCTGCGTGCTCTGCGAGGCCCCGGGCTGCTTGCCTGGCAGGTAAGGCACCTGCACCGGGGGATCGTAGAAAGATGCGGTCGCCTGGGCCTTGTCGACCTGCGCCTGCGCGTTCTTGGTCTGTGCCGAGGGCTGGTTGGCCTGCTGCCCTTGCTGCAGGTCCTTGAGCTTGCTCTCCTGCAAGGCCTGCTGCTTTTCCTTCAGCACGGCCTGCGCTTCCTTCTTCAGCGCCTCCTGCTGCTTGGCCTTGAGTTCTTCCTTGCGCTTGGCCGCGGCTTCGGCGTCCTGCTTGCTCTTGGTCTCGGCGGCCTTCTTCTCGGCGGCCTCCTGGGCCTTGCGCGCTGCCTCGGCCTCGCGCTTGGCCGCCTCGGCCTGGCGACGCGCCTCCTCAGCCTTGCGCCTGGCCTCTTCAGCGGCACGGCGCGCCGCCTCTTCGGCGCGGCGACGCGCCTCCTCGGCGGCACGGACTGCCGCCTCGTGTTCGGCGGCGGTGGCGGAGTACGGTCCTACGGTCTCGATACCCATGTGCGCTGTCTCCTGTGTGTCTTGGCGAAGGCACCCCCAAAAGGGGGCGCGGCGAGCACCAATCAAGTGTGAGCACCGGCATGGGGCGAGTCATTACGAATGTTTCGTCGACGCGTCGTTTTCGCCTACGAATATCCGTAGGACCATGGGTACAGGCATTGCCCTCCGGCCCCCGGCTATCCCAGGTACTCGGGCTTCCACACGCCGTTGTCCTTCATCCACTGCTTCAGGTCGACCAGGCTCTTGTCGGGGATGGTGCCGGCCTTCTTGCCGTCCTTGTCCTCGAGGAGCATGTCGTCGTCGAGGATCTCGTGGGTCTTCTTCACGAGCTTGTGGATCTCGTCCGGCGTGAGCGACTGCAGGTACTGCAGGCGCTGTTGCGGCGGCACCGTGTTGTCGTCGAACAGCGGGTTCAGCACGTGCATCGGCCCGACGCCGCCTTCGGTGAAGAAGGACTTGACCTCGCCGAACTCCACGCCTCCGGGCACCCATCCCCAGCCCTTCCACGGCTCGATGTCGGACTTGCCGCCGTTCTCGTTCATGAGCTCGCGCGCCTGGTCGTCGGTGAAGCCGAGCGACTTGACCATCTCGCGGTAGCCCGGGTTGTCGTTGTATTCGAACTTGTTCTTGTCTTCGGTGACGCCGACCGCGAAGCGCGCCGTCAGGAACGCGGCGGAGATGCCGGTGCCGATCCACCCAACCGGCCCGGCCCAGCCCTCGCTCACGGCCGCGGCGCCCACCTCGCTGCCCAGCAGCCGCAGCGCCATCCAGCGCGCCGCGTTGCGGCCGGCTTGCGTGCGCAGTGCGCCGCCGCCCATCTCGATCAGGTCGCCCGCGACGATGCCGGTGGTCAGCATCCCTTTGGTCATGCTGCCCTCGCCGGTGCTGTCCTTCTGCCACAGCGGCTCGCCCTTGAAGTCCTCGATCGCCCACTCGATGTCGCCGAGCGTGATCAGCGCGCCGAGCGTGTTGTCCTTCAGGAACTTCGACATCTTCTCCGGCGTGATGCCCCACTGGCTCTTGGCGTACTGGCCGAAGCTGCTGTTCGACAGCTTGTCGGCAAGCTGGCCTTCGCCCTTGAACGGCCCATTGACGGTGCGGTACAGGTCTGCCAGGCCACCCGCCATGAACAGGCCGGCAAAGGCTTCGGTGCTGTCGACGCCGTCCTTCTCCCAGGCCTGGGTCGCGTTGTTGATGCCCGAGCCGAAGAAGCACGCCGCGCCGAGCAGGCGCGCCGGGCGCCCGAGCTTGAAGTCGCCGTCGGGGAACTTCTGGTTGAACTCCTGCGCGAACTTCAGCTTGTGGGCGGGACTGAGCGTGCCGGCTTTCGCGACCTCGCTCTTCCACTCCTCCATGAACTTCACGACCTTGTCGACCGACGCCTTGTCGGTGCCCATCAGGCGCGCGGCGTTGATCACCAGCGCGCTGTCGGTCTTGAAGGCCTTGATGTCCTTGAGGCCGCGGCGCATCTGCGCCTGACCGTAGGCCTGGAGCACGTTGTCGCCGGCGGCGACGATGAAGTTCTTGGTCAACCGCGTCACCGAGGTCGTGGTGCCCACGCTCTTGACGTTGTCACGGATCGGATCGATCTGGTTGACGCTGGCATCTGTGGTGCCGAAGTTGATCTGCGACGTCAGCTGCTGCTGCAGCGTGACGTTGTTGCCCAGCGTGCTCATCGCCGCCTCGTCGCCATCGAGGCCTTCGATCGCGCCCTTGAGATCCTTCTCCTGCTGGATGTCGGTGTGGTCGAGGTCGGCCTGCAGGCTGCCCAGGTCCCGCATCAACGTGTCGAGCTGCACGCCGCGCTGTTCCATGTTGCGCTGCAGTTCGTCCACGCCCTTGTCGTCCTTGTCGCTCAGGTCCCCGGCGTAGAGCTTCGGATTCTTGCTGCGGTGGTCGTAGATCGCCTTGGCCACCTGCGCCTGATCGACCGTGCCGTACTCCTGGATCAGGCGCAGCGCGTCGGCGTTCTTCTTCTGCCACGCATCGAGGTCGCTCTTGGCGTTGTCCTTCAGCTTGTCGATGCCGTCGCCCAGCGAGTCGGCCAGCTGGTCGCGCAGGTTGAGTTGGCCGGCGATCTTGTCGTCCTTGCTGTTCTTGACCTGCAGCGCCGGATCGGCCTTGTATTCGTTGTACAAGGCCACGGTCAACGCCGCCGCGCCATGGTCGCCCACCGCCTGCCGGATGCCTTTGTCGAGGCCGGAGTCGGTGTCAAAGGTGCCGGCATCGGTGCGGGTGCTGCGCGACACATAGTCGTTGGGGTCGTTGGAGAAGACCTGCGTCTTCAGCAGCTTGGCCACTTCGGCGGCGCGATACCCGCCGAAGGAGTCGGCACGCTCGACGAGCTGGCTCAGCCCGGCGTAGATGTCGCCATGGGTGGCGTCGCTGGCATGGGTGTCCTCGCGCAGCTCCTTGAAGAAATCGCTGCCCGAGTCCTTCATCTTCCCGACCACGATGTCGAGCATCTGGTTGGCGAGCTCCGGCGGCGCCTGGTCGCCGTAGGTCTTGAGCAATTCGCCGACCGGGTCCTTGCCGTTGTCCAGGAACGGCGTGCGCTCCTTGAGCCCCTTGACGTATTCGTCCCAGCCGCCCTTGCCGCGTGCCTTGACGGCGGCATCGAGCTGGTCGCGCATCACCTCGGGCGTGAAGGCCGGCTTGCCCGCCTGGTCGAAGATCTTCTGGCGCTCGGCGGGGTCGGAGGCCGCGTCCATGTTGGTCTTCAGCACCTTGAGCGCCTCGTCGGCCTTGCCCTGCTTCATGAGGTCGGCCACATGCTGCGTGGTGTAGTCGCGGCGCTCCGTCACCGCGGCGCTCTTCAGCAGCGCCAAGTACTGCTTGTCGCCGGCGTGGCTCTTGCTCAGCGCCAGGTAGGCGTAGGTCACCGGGTCGTCGCCGGCCACGCGCCGCAGGTCGTCGTTGACGGTGTCGTACGCAGTGGCCACCGTCGGCGCGTCGGCCTCCAGCTGCGCCATCTCGGCCCGCACGCTCTTCTCGTCGTGAGGGCCGCCCGCGGGCTGGCGATGGCCCGGCCTGTCACCGGTGGCGAGGTCGGCGGTCTTCGCCTTCTCGGCCTTGTCGAGCGCGTTGGTGTCGCCGTGCGGGTCCAACCGGTGGTCCAGCAGGTCGTTCCTCGCCACGTCGCGCTGCTGCGGGCTGAGCTTGCGGAAACGGTCGGACGTCACCATCGCGTACGCCCGGTCCATCAGGTGCTTCTTGTCGACGGTGGTGTTGACGGTGTAGCGCGTGTCGTGCCCGATGCGGTCGATCTGGACGAAGGCGTTCTTCTTGTCGTCGGCGCTCAGGGCGTTGTCACCGGCGAGCGCGTCGATCTTGTTGCGGTAGAACTCGTCGCCCCGGTACGACTCGAGCGCGTGGATCTGGTCCGAGACGCTGCCCATCGAGATGAAGCCGGGGTTGTTGCCGAGGTTCTGCAGCTTGTCCTTCTCGGCCTTGTCCAGCGCCTTGCCGGCGCCGCCCTTGTCGAGCCCGTATTCCTCGTCGCCCTTCTTGGTGAGGTAGTTCTCGGCCGAGATCTGCTGCGCACGGTCGAGGCGGCGGAAGCGCTCCGAGGTGAACATCTCGTAGGCGCTGTCCATGATCTTGGCCTTGTCGCCATCGCTGCCGTCGGTGTAGCGCTGGCGCTCGGTGGCCACGTGCGTGAGCATGCCCAGCACCATCTTCTGGTCGGCCGGCGGCAGCTTGCCGGCGGCGAGCGCGTCGACCTTGTCGCGGTAGTGGCCGTCGTGCTGGTAGGCATCGAGCACCTTGAACTCGGTGGCCTCGTCGTCCAGCGTCTTGAAGCTCTCGCTGTCGACCAGCTTCTGCAGCTTGTCGAGCCGGCCGGGGTCGTTCTTCGCGAATTCGCTGTAGAGCCCGAGCAGCCGCTCCTGCACACGCGGGTTCACCGCATGGAAGCTGGGCGAGGTGATCAGCGCCTTCAGGTGCGCCTTGTCGTCGGCATCGAGCGGCGCCTTGCCCTTGGCGGCCTGCGTCCAGGTGCGGTCGTACTGGCCGAGCGCGGCCACCTGCTGCTCCGCCCCCATCTTGCGGAAGGCATCCGTGTCGGTCAGTGCATCCAGGTCGTCGGCATATTGCACGTCGTTGGGATGGCCGCCCTTGCTCTTGTCGACCTCGGCCTGCACCGCCTTGTCCAGCGGCGGCGTGTGGGCCGGCCGCGGGTCGCCGCTGTCGAACTCGAAGCGCTCGCCATCGTCGACCTCGTCGAGGTCGCGGTCGGGATGCTGGGCTCGCAGGTTGCGCACCGCCTGCGCCGTCTTCTCGGTGTTGGCGGCCTCCGGCGTCCAGCCTTCGGTCTTCTTCGCGAGATCGGCCTGCTGCTTCTGCGTGAGGAACAGATCGGGGTTGCGCGACGCCTCGTGCCACACCGTGCCGTCATGTCGCACGCCGTTGGAGCTGGACCAGTCCTCGACGAACACCTCCGGCACCATGTCGGGCGCGAGCAGGCGGGCTGCGCGGTCGCGATCGGCGATGCCCAGCGCGAGCTCGGTGCCGGCCGGGCCTTTGCGGTCGGGGTCGATCAGCACGGCGGCCACTGCGCCGGCCAGAATCGATTTGTCGCCGGCCGAGGGTTTGCCCAGGTCTTGGCCGAGCAGGCCCAGCAGGTTGGTGGCATCGGGCCGCTCGCCGTCGCCGGCGGGCATGACCTGCAGGAGCTTGTTGGCGACGTGGAAGGCCAGGCTCTTGTCGCCGGCCGTCTGCAGCGCGGCGTTGAGGTCGGCCACCGTGTAGTCGAACTCCTCGCGCGAGTCGATCGGGTTGGGGTTGCCGTCGAGGTCGGTGGTGTAGTTGCCGCCGGGTTCGTAGCCGTCCTTGCCCCAATCGTCGGCACCGCGCCGGGCATTCATGCCCACGTCGCCCGCCACGCGGTCGACCACCGGCATCGAGGCCTTCATGATCGCGGCGCGATCCGCCGGCGTCTTGGCGGCTTCGAGCTCGGCGCGCAGCGCCCGCGCGGCCTCCACGTCGCCGCCCTTGGCATAGGCACCGGCCACGCGGCGCGCGGCCGCGTCGGCGTCGGCATTGCCGGTGGCCGCGGTCTTCACGTCGGGCTTTTCCTTGGCGGCCTCGTCGACCAATGACTTGTAGCGGCCGTCGTCGCTCATGGTCTTGACGAGTTCGGTGGCCTTGGCGCGGCCTTTCGGGCCATCGGCCTCGATGCGCTCCTTGACCGTGGCCTTCAGGTCGGCCCACTTCTGCTGGGCCAGCTTTTGCTTGGCCTCCACGTCGGCCTGCAGCTGGCGCGCCTTGGCCTTGTCCTGGTTCTCCTGCTGCGCCTTCTGCGCGCGCTCGAGCTCTTCCTGCGCCTTGCGTGCGGCGAGGATCTGCGCGCGGATCTGCGCCTCGATCTGCTGCTGGCGCGTGGCCTGCGCCTGCGGGTTCGGATCGGGGTCCGCAGGCACGCGGGCGGGAACGTAGGCGGGCGAAGCTCCTTCGAGGGTGACCGACACGGCAGGCTCCTTGAGTGTGGTTGTGGGGGCCGGCTCGACCGGCGGCGAGCGAAAGTAATCCCACGGTAACCACCCCACAACTACGAGTCCTCGTAGCCGCAGAAACACCGCGTGGGCCGCGCTGATCGGCGGCCTGACGAGCCGGGCGATGCGCCGAAAACGTGCAACACCGTGCACCAAAGAATCAGCGGCCCAGCCGTCTCGCCGCCGAAGGGAATTCGGATCCCGGCGAGTCCGACCAACGCCTCTTCGGATCCTTGTGTCCGGCCCGACAACGCCGCGCCGAAACGGGGCGACGCACCCTCGCCCCTGCCGGATGTGCGACACCGCACGTTCTCTACACGCCGTTTCAAATTCGCGGAAAAGGACCCCCGGGGTACAGGCCCTGGCGCTTCCACAATTCGCCCGCCCCTTGGAATAACGGATGCACCATGAGGTCAAGGCAGTCTCCCTTCATCGCATCGAGACAGGCCCTGATCCAGGGCCTGCTCGTCTCCACCCTCGCGCTGGCGTCGCTCTTCGGCTGCGGCTCCGGCAGCAGCAGCAACAGCGGCAACGACACCGGCAGCACCGGCACGCCCGGCGGCAATACCCCGCCGCCGCCCACCGGCGGTGACGGCGGCGGCAGCAGCGGTGGCGGCACCGGCAGCGGCAGCACGCCCTCGCCTGCGCCCAATGCCGCCTATGTGCCGCTGACGCTGGCCGCGGCGCCCGCGGCCACGGCCATCCCGGTGCGCAGCGGCATCCCCTTCCCCATCGGCGCATTGCCGCAGCTGAGCCAGATGCGCCTGGAAACCGCCGACGGCGCGCAGGAAGTGCCGGCGCAATACAGCACCCTGGCGTCGTGGCCCGACGGCTCGGTGAAATCGGCGCTGGTGCAGTTCGTCACCGACGTGGGTGCGGCCAAGGGCTACCGCATCGCCTACGGCACCAGCGTCACCCGTGCGGCGGTGCCTGCGGGCGTGAACGTCACGCAGGCCGGCGGCGTCACCACCGTGGACACCGGCGCGATCAAGCTCAACCTCGATGCCAAAGGCCTCGTCAGCGCGCTGTGGCGCGATGCCGACCACAACGGCAGCTACGACGCGAGCGAGCAGGTGCTGGGCGGAGGCGAGTTCTACATGGTCAACGCGTCCGATGGCGTGGAATACACCGCGGGCCAGGGCACGAACTCGAGCATCACCATCGAGGAGCAGGGCCCGGTGCGCGCCGTGGTGCTGGCCCGCGGCTCACTGGCCAAGGCCGGCGGCACCGCGCTGGTGAAGTACCAGGTGCGCTATTCGGCCTATGCCGGCAGCGACAAGCTCGACATCGAGTTCAGCGTGATCGACGACCGTCCCGAAGCCGACGTCGAATCGCCCGGCAGCACGCTGGCGCTCGCGGCCAAGGGCTACGGCCTGCGCTGGGCTTATGTGGCCGACAGCGCGGCGCAATACCGCTTCGGCCTCGAAGGCGGCGCCAACGCATCGGGCACCGTGAGCGCCGAGCACTACCTGCTGCAGAACGGCCAGTTCACCTTCGACAACGGCGACAACAAGGGCCACACCTTCAGCTACAGCGGCGTGGGCACCGGCCAGCGCGCGCCCGGCTGGGTGACGCTCGATTCCGGCGCACGCCACCTCGCGCTGATCGTGCGCGACTTCTGGCAGCAATACCCGATCGAGCTCAACGTGAAGGGCAGCACCCTCACCGCCGCGCTGTTCGCGCAGCGCGCGCTCGGCGGCGCCGCGGCCAGCACCACGCTGCCCACGCAATCGGGCACCGTCTACAAACGGCCCAACGACTTCTACTTCCTGCGGCCGGGCGGCGCCAAGACGCACCAGCTGCGCTTCGCCTTCGGCGACAGCCAGCCCAGCGTGGCCGCGGTGAACCAGCTCAACGACGGCTTCCAGCGCCACCGGCTCGAGCTCACCGCCGCGCCCTCGTGGTATGCCGCCTCGGGCGTGTTCGGCAACATCGACACTGGCAACCCCAACGCGAGCACGGGCTACAGCGCGATGCTGCTGCAGGACGTCTACATGCCCAGCATCGAATCCAGCGACCCGCGCGACGCCAACATGTACGGCTGGCGCGACTATGGCGACCGCCTGCGCGCCGGCTGGAACGACGTGGTCAACGGCGTGCGCATCCCCGCCTTCTACAACGACACCCACATCGGCGCGAACAACTTCTTCCACGAGTTCGTGCGCACCGGCGAGCAGCGCTGGTTCCAGCTCGGCGAGATCAGCACCCGCCACTTCGCCGACATCGACGTGGCCCACGGCCCGCGCCAGGGCTACTGGGACACCGCCTACGCGATGGGCCGGCAGCCCGCCGGCGAGATCCACGCCGAAGGCCACAACAACGAAGACCACCAGACCCGCAACATGCACTGGGGCCATGCCCATGTGAGCGGCCTGAGCGACCTCTACCTGCTCACCGGCGACAAGCGCTCGCTCGAGGTGCTGACCGAGATCGCCAACTGGTGGAAGTTCGTGGCGCCCTACTTCTTCAAGACGCCGTTCGACAAGACCGTGTACCGCGAGGCCGAGCGCGACTACGCCTGGCCGCTGTACGTGATGAACGAATACGTCCGCGTGACCGGCGACGCCAACTATCACAAGACGGTGAACGGCCAGCTGGTCAACTACCTCATCCAGTGGTGGCAGACGCCGATGAACCACATCGGCTACAACCCCGCCACCAAGACCGTGAGCGCCAGCGCGATCGTCAACGTCAACGACGCGAGCAAGGGCACCGGCTACTGGACCATGTACCACATGGACAACGACAGCACCGGCTGCAACCCCAGCGCGCCCAACATCTGCCCCGATGGCACCAACCCGTGGATGGCCGGACCGCTGCTCAGCAGCGTGATCAGGTTCTACGAGCAGGACAAGCTGATGGCCGCCGCCGGCAAGGGGTCGGGTATCTCGGGCGCAACGATCGAGGACATGCTGCTGCAGAACATGAACTACATCGTCAAGTACGGCTACGACAGCACGCACAAGTGGTTCGTGTACTCCGAAGTCACCCGCGACGAAACCGGCGGCCACACGCTGATCGACTACCCGCTGGCCTGGCTCGACCGCCTGTACAAGCAGCGCGTGGCGGCCGGCACGCTGCCGCACCCCGAGTGGTACGACACGCAGCCGAGCTGGAACGGCATCGCGAAGACCTACTACGACCAGTTCAACAGCACACCGGTGGGCACCAACACCCAGTCCTACGGCTTCTACGGCTACGAGATGGTCACGCCGGTGGATTTCTTCAACATCATGGCGCACTAGGGCGGTCTATCCGATAGACCCAGTGCCGCCGGTCGTCGATCGGGTTGTCGGGCTCGAGCTCGCCCTCGGCCACGCGATGGAAGCCGGCGCGCTCGAGCACGCGCCACGAGCCTGGGTTGTCGGCGTGGACCGGCACGATGACTGCGGGCGCCAGCGCATCGTCGTGCCAGATCGCCTCGACCGTTGCACGGATTAGCGCCGCGCCCACGCCCTGGCGCAGCAGATCCGGCTCACCGACGAGATAGTCGATGCTCCATGCTGCTGCCGGTGTAGGCGTGAGCCGGCTCACCTCCTGCAGATATTCGGGATACGCCGAGAAGCGGTAGCGCTGGATGAAGCCCACCGACCGGCCGTGCCACTCCGCCACGAACATGTCGGTCGGCTCACGCCCATCGATCGCGGCGCCGAAGTCGGCCTCGATCGCTTCGAGCGATGTCTCGTGCGCCCACCAGCGCAGCACGTGCGGCTGCGCGAGCCAGCGCTGCATCAGTGCGAAGTCGGCACGAGTGAAGCGGCGCAGCGCCATGCCTTTGTTGTGCAGGGTCATGACCGCCAGCGTAGCGTGCGCGGCGGTCACCCGCCCTCGGCCCAACGCAACAGCTTCGCCACCGGCGCATACAGGCCCCGCGGGATCGGCCGGTCCTGCGGTACCTCTTCGTAGAGCCGCTCGGCCAGCTGCGGATCGAACTCCATCGGGATCAACGCCTCGCTGGCCACGCGACGGATCTGCGAGGCCAGCTCGGCCTCGCCGCGGGCGATCACGCGCGGCAGGTCCTTCTCGCCCAGGTATTGCAGCGCCACTGCCACACGCTGCGAATGGATCACCGCCGAGGCCATCCGCACGCGGTCGGCCAGGCTCGCATACACCGCCTCGAAGTGCGCCGAGCGGCGGCGCGAGCGGTTGATCGGGTCGCCTTCGGAATCCTTGTGTTCGCGGCGCACCTCGTCGATCGACATGCGCAGGCCCTTGATGTATTCGTAGCGGGTGTGCGCATAGTCGATGCCGGCCATCAGCGCATACACCAGCCCGGCCCACGCGAAGCTCTGCAGCACCAGCTGCGCACCGACGCTCATCGCGGTAGATGGCGCCCCATAGCCCAGGCGCAGCGCGGTATCGAGGCAGCCGCGGATCACCACCCACATCAGGCCGCCGAGCAGCAAGGTCTTGACGACCATCTTCAGCAGGTTGATCAGGTTGCGCGTGGAGAAGATCTTCTTGAAGCCCTCGGCCGGGTTGAGGCGGTTGACGTCGGGCTTGATGCGCTCCCAGGCGGCGAGGCCGCCGACCTGGAAGAACGAGCCGACGAAGCCACCGGCCGCGGCCACCGCGCACACGCCGATCACGGTGAGCACCAGCACGCGCGCGGCGTGCAGCAGCAGCTCCGGGAAGCGATCGTCGGGCGCGGCGAACAGGTCGGTGCCGGTGGCGTGCAGCCACAGCTCATGCCACAGGCCGAACACGATCGGCCCACCGAGCCACAGCCCGATGACGACGAGCAGGAACACCGCGCTCGCCGCGACATCGCTGCTGAACACCACCTCGCCGCGCTTGCGCGCATCGCGCAGGCGCTTTGCGGTGGGGGCGTGCGTCTTCTCCTCAGCCACTGCGCGCCTTCAGCGCCGAGCGCAGGAATTCGAGCACGCCGTTGTCGGGCCGCAGGAACTGCTGCAGCGAATCCCACAGCACGAAGAGAAACAGCATCATCATCAGCGTGGCGAGCAGGCTCTTCAGCGGCTGCGCAGCCTGGAACACGTTGAGCTGCGGCGCCACGCGGCCGATCAGGCCCGCGCCCAGCTCCACCAGCATCAGCACCAGGATCACCGGCGCGGCCAGCTTGACGATCCAGGTGAACAGCGTGTCGCCCTGCCGGATCGCAAACGATTCGATCACGACGCCGATGTCGGGGAAGAAGGTGCTCACCGGCCACAGGCGATATGAATCGATCACCACGCCCACCAGCGCGAGCATGCCGCCGGCCGACACGAAGAGGTTGATCACCACCCAGCCGAGGAACTCGCCGGTGGGGCCGTTGTCGTGGCCGGCCACGGGGTCGAAGAACGCGGCGTTGCCCGAGCCGGTTTGAAAGTCGATCAGGTCGCCGACGCTCTGGATGGCCCAGAAGAAGATGCCGAAGCCGAGGCCGAGCATCACACCGATCAGCGCCTCCTTGCCGGCGATGGCGAGCCACATCACGACCGGCATCGGCGGCAGGTCACCCGCCAGTGGTGACATGAACAGGGCCAGCATCAGCATCAGCGAGTTGCGCGACAGGCCGGTGATGACGTTGGGCGAGAGGAAGGGCGTGACCGTGAAGACGGCGAACAGCCTGGGCATCGTGAGGGCGACCGATGCGAGCAGGTTTTCGAAGTGGCCGGGGTCTAGGTCGTTCACGGTTTTTGTTCTTGTGGTTGATGGGTGGAGCGGCACAGGCGGGTGCGGGCAGGCCCCGGGGGCGCTTCGGCAGAGGCGGCCTCGCCGTTGGCGAGGCTCCCCTCCGGTGCTCGGGCTTGTGGTCCCGTCGGGAAACTCGCTTCG
>CBIHRS010000072.1:0-21025 GCA_966212505.1 uncultured bacterium | reverse complement strand
CGGCCGAGGCCTTCCAGCCCGAGGCCGGCATGCTCAGCGCGAGCAGCACGCCCAGCGGGATCTCGACCAGCAGCACCGCGAGCGAGAAGGTGATCTGCCGCAGCAGCGCCTCGTGCAGGTCGGAATCGCGCATCACCTGCGCAAACCATTCGGTGCCGACGAACACGCGGCGTTCGGGCGAGATGATGTCCTGCACCGAGTAGTTCACCACCGTCATCAGCGGCAGGATCGCGGAGAACGCGACACAGATGAAAACCGGCAGCACCAGCAGCCAGGCCTTTTGGTTGACGGGCTTCATGCCAGCGCCCTCTCTTTCTTGGCCTGCGCCGGGGCGGCGATCAGGCTCTGGTCTTTTCCGTAGTAGCAGGTGTGGCTGCCGGCGACCTGCAGCCACACCAGGTCTCCGCTGCGCGGCACCTGGCCTTCGGGGCTCAGGCGCGCACGCAGCACGATGTCGCCGCAGCGCGCATTGACCAGCCAGTAGGTGCCGATGTCCTGCGCCTGCACCACCTCGGCGGGCAGCGCGGCGGCATCGCCCTCGCGCGCCAGCTTCACGTACTCGGGCCGCACGCCGAGCGTGAACTCGCCGGCCTTGGCCAGCGCGGCGGTATCGACCTCGGTGCGCAGCGCACGGCCGGCCACCTCGATCGCGCTGCCGTTCCAGCGCGCGGGCAGGAAGTTCATGCCCGGCGAACCGATGAAGTGGCCCACGAAGGTGTGCTGCGGCCGCTCGAACAATTCGTCGGCCGAGCCGACCTGCACCGCGCGGCCGCGCGTCATCACCACCACCTCTTCGGCGAAGGTGAGCGCCTCGACCTGGTCGTGCGTCACGTAGATCAGCGTGAGCTTGAGCTCGTGGTGGATCTGCTTGAGCTTGCGCCGCAGCTGCCACTTCAGGTGCGGGTCGATCACGGTGAGCGGCTCGTCGAACAGCACGGCGCTCACGTCTTCACGCACCAGGCCGCGGCCGAGCGAGATCTTCTGCTTGGCATCGGCCGAGAGGCCGGCGGCGCGGTGGTTGAGCTGGCCGCTCATCTCGAGCATCTCGGCGATCTGGCCGACGCGGCGCTTGATCTTGTCGGGCGCCACGCCGCGGTTGCGCAACGGAAACGCCAGGTTGTCGGCCACGGTCATCGTGTCGTAGATGACCGGGAACTGGAACACCTGCGCGATGTTGCGCTCCTGCGGCGTCTTGCGGCTCACGTCGACGCCATCGAACGTGACGCTGCCGTGCGACGGCACCACCAGGCCCGAGATGATGTTCAGCATGGTCGACTTGCCGCAGCCCGAGGGGCCCAGCAGCGCATAGGCGCCGCCGTCGCGGAAGCTCATCTTCAAGGGAAGCAGCGCATAGTCCTCGTCGGCCGTGGGATTCGGCTTGTAGGAGTGCGCCAGGTCGAGGTCGATGCGGGCCATGTCAGAGGCCTCCTTGCACGGTCAACGGTTCAGCGCCCTGCTCGCGCGTCGGCGCCACCAGCAGGTCGCCCTTGGGATCGAACACGTAGACCTGCGACGGATGCAGGTACAGCGTGACGCTGCTGCCGAGGTCGAAGTAGTGCACGCCGGTGAGCTGCGCCACCAGCTCGCCCACCGGGGTGTGCACATGCACGAAGGTGTCGGAGCCGGAGATCTCGGCCAGCTCCACCGTGCCCTGCAGCGCCACGTCGCCGGGGCGCTGGTGCACGCGCAGCGCGCTGGCGCGCAGGCCGATCGTGAGGTCACTGCTCAGGCCCTTGATGCCGTTGGGCAGCGGCACGTTCAGCTGCAGGCCGGAATTGAGCTGCACGCCGAGCGACGCGGCCTGGCCTGCGATCAGGTTCATCGGCGGGTCGCTGAAGGCGCGCGCCACGCGGATCGACTTCGGGCGGTGGAAGACCTCGGCGGTCGGCCCGTACTGCAGCAGCTCGCCCGCATCCATCACCGCGGTGTAGCCGCCGAGCAGCAGCGCCTCGGTGGGCTCGGTGGTGGCGTAGACCACGGTGGAGTCGCCGGCCGCGAACAGCGCCGACAGTTCCTCGCGCAGTTCCTCGCGCAGCTTGTAGTCGAGGTTGACCAGCGGCTCGTCGAGCAGCATCAGCGGCGCGTTCTTGGCCAGCGCGCGCGCCAGCGCCACGCGCTGCTGCTGGCCGCCCGACAGCTCGGCCGGCAGGCGCTTGAGGAAGGGCTCGATGTGCAGCTTGGCCGCCAGCTCCTCGACGCGCCGGGCGATCGCCGCCCGGTCCATCCCGCCGCGCAGCTTCAGCGGCGACGCGATGTTGTCGAACACCGTCATCGACGGGTAGTTGATGAACTGCTGGTAGACCATCGCGACGTTGCGCTCGCGCACCGGCGTGCCGGTCACGTCGTTGCCGTCCACGATCACCTTGCCCTTGCTGGGCGTGTCCAGGCCTGCCATCAGGCGCATCAGCGTGGTCTTGCCGGCCTGCGTGGCACCCAGCAGCACGGTCACCGCCCGCGGCTTCAGGGTCATCTCCATCGGGTACAGATGGGTGCTGGGCCCCACCTGCTTCTCGACGCTTTCGAGCCTCAGCTCCATGCGTTCTCCATCGTCGTTGCTTCAGAGGGCCGGCTAGCCGGCTGCGGATAGTGGCGCTGCCACCAGGCCGCGACGGCCGCCTTGCCGTCGTCGTCCAGGTGCAGGCCGAGCTTGGTGCGGCGCCACAGCACATCGTCGATGCCGCGGGCCCATTCGTGGTCGTGCAGGTAGCGCAGTTCGGCCTCGTGCACGCCGGGGGCAATTTCCGGCCCCGGGCCGTTGCCGCCCAACAGCTGGCGCACGCGCGAGCCGTAGCAGCGCGCCCAGCGCTGCGTGACCGACGCCGACAGCTCGGGATGCGCCGCGTGCAGCGCGCGTTCGAAGCGCTGGATGTCGACATCGGGCCGCTGCGGCGCGCCGATCCATTCGCGCAGGTCGCCGCCGGGCAGCAGCGCGCCATCGGTCCAGGCAGCGCGGCGCTCGCCGAGCGGCGCGCACAGCAGGTCGGCCGCCTCTTCCGCGAGCTTGCGGAAGGTGGTGATCTTGCCGCCCCACACGCTGAGCACCGGGGCGCCGCCTTGCGTGTCGAGCTCGAGCAGGTAGTCGCGCGTGACGGCCGACGCATCGCTCGAGTCGTCGTCGAGCAGCGGCCGCACGCCGGAATAGGTCCACACCACGTCGGCCGGCTTCACCGGCTTCTCGAAGTAGCGGCTGGCCTGTTCGCACAGGTAGCTCACCTCGTCGCCGTCGATGCGCACCGCGCTGACCTCGCCGCGGTATTCCACGTCGGTGGTGCCGATCAGCGTGAACTCGCCCTCGTAGGGGATCGCGAAGATGATGCGCTTGTCGGGGTTCTGGAAGATGTAGGCCTTGTCGTGGTCGAAGATCTTCTTCACGACGATGTGGCTGCCCTTCACCAGGCGCAGCGACTTCGCGCCGCTGATGCGCGCTTCCTGCCGCAGGAACTGCCCGGCCCACGGACCGGCGGCATTGACCAGTGCGCGCGCCTTGACGTTCTGCCGCCGGCCATCGGCATGCTCCAGCGTCGCGCTCCAGCCCTGCGGACCGCGCTCGGCGCTCGCGCAGCGGCAGCGCGTGAGCACGGTGGCGCCGCGCAGCGCCGCGTCCATCGCATTGAGCACCACGAGCCGCGCATCGTCGACCCAGCCGTCGGAGTAGATGAAGCCCTTGGTGAACTGCCGCTTCAGCGGCTTGCCCGCCTCGTGCGTGCGCAGGTCGACACCCGACGAACCCGGCAGCAGCTCGCGCCGCGCGAGGTGGTCGTAGAGGAACAGGCCGATGCGGATCATCCACGCCGGCCGCATCGACGGATCGTGCGGCATCACGAAGCGCAGCGGGCGCATGATGTGCGGCGAACCGCGCAGCAGGCCCTCGCGCTCGGCCAGCGCCTTGCGCACCAGCGAGAACTCGTAGTACTCGAGGTAGCGCAGGCCGCCGTGGATCAGCTTGGTCGAGGCCGACGAGGTGTGCGACGCGAGATCGTCCTTCTCGCACAGCACGACCTTGAGGCCACGCCCGGCGAGATCGCGTGCGATGCCGGCGCCGTTGATGCCGCCGCCGACGACGAGCACATCGCAGGAGAGGTCATCCACGCCAGCTGCGCCGGACAATGAAGAGGGGTTCAACGGCAAATCTCCAATCTGGAACCGCAGCCGCCTTGCGTTGTCTCCTGCGGCGCGGAATACGATCCGATACGTGTTCGCTTGAGTTCGTTTTGTTTTCTCTTTTTTTCGTTTTAGCGCAGCGGCGCGGATTTTACAAGCGGGATCCACCTCATGGTGTTCCCTGAGTGACATGGATTACCCTCGCTCCCACGCTGCAATGCGCGCTTTTTTTCGCGCATTCGGTCCTTGAGCGTTTTTGATCGGATTCGACTCTTGAGCTCATTCATTCCAAACCCACGCCAGTCGGGTGTGCTGGAGGTCGTGCGCGAGCGCGGCACCGCCACGGTGGAGGCCCTGGCGGAACAGTTCGGCGTCACGCTGCAGACGGTGCGCCGCGATGTGAAGCTGCTGTCGGATGCCGGGCTGCTCGCGCGCTTCCATGGCGGCGTGCGCGTGCCCAGCTCCACCACCGAAAACATTGCCTACCGGCAGCGCCAGCAGCTCAACGACGACGCCAAGCGGCGCATCGCATCGGCGGTGGCCAGGCAGGTGCCCGAGGGCTGCTCGCTGATCCTCAACATCGGCACCACGACCGAGGCCGTGGCGCATGCGCTGATGAAGCACAAGGGCCTGCGCGTGATCACCAACAACCTGAACGTGGCCGCGATCCTGGCCGACAACGCCGACTGCGAGGTCATCGTGGCCGGCGGCGTGGTGCGCCAGCGCGACCGCGGCATCGTCGGCGAGGCGACGGTCGACTTCATCCGCCAGTTCCGCGTCGACATCGCGCTGATCGGCATCTCGGGCATCGAGGCCGACGGCACGCTGCGCGACTACGACTACCGCGAGGTCAAGGTGGCTCGCGCCATCATCGAGCAGTCGCGCGAGGTGTGGCTGGCCGCCGACCACAGCAAGTTCAACCGGCCCGCGATGGTGGAACTGGGGCGCCTGTCGCAGGTGGACATGCTGTTCACCGACCAGGAGCCACCGTCGCCGTTTCCGGCACTGATCGCCGAGGCCGGCGTGCAGTGCGTCATTGCAGAGTAAAGATGACCTACATCCTCGCCCTCGACCAAGGCACCTCCAGCTCGCGCAGCATCGTGTTCGACCGCGCCGGCCACATCGTGGCGATGGCGCAGCGCGAGTTCCGGCAGATCTACCCCAACCCCGGCTGGGTGGAGCACGACCCGCAGGAGATCTGGGCCACGCAGCTGGCCACCGCGCAGGAGGCGCTGGCCAAGGCCGGGCTGAAGGCGGCCGACATCGCGGCGCTGGGCATCACCAACCAGCGCGAGACCACCGTGGTGTGGAACCGCCGCACCGGCGAGCCGATCCACAACGCCATCGTCTGGCAGGACCGCCGCGCCGAGCCCACCTGCGCCGCACTGCGCGAGCAGGGCCTGGCGCCCACGGTGCAGGACAAGACCGGCCTGATCATCGATGCCTACTTCTCGGGCACCAAGCTGAAGTGGATCCTCGACCATGTCGACGGTGCGCGCGCCGCGGCGGCGCGCGGCGAGCTGGCCTTCGGCACCATCGACAGCTGGCTGGTCTGGAAGCTCACCGGCGGCCGCGTGCATGCCACCGACGTGAGCAACGCCTCGCGCACGATGCTGTTCAACGTGCGCCGCAATGCCTGGGATGCCGAGCTGCTGAAGGCGCTCGACATCCCGGCCGAGGTGCTGCCCGACGTGCATCCGTCGGCGCACCTCTACGGCGAGACTGATGCCGCGGTGCTCGGCGCCTCCATCCGCATCGGCGGCATCGCGGGCGACCAGCAGAGCGCGCTGTTCGGCCAGGCCTGCTTCAAGGCCGGGCTGGCCAAGAACACCTACGGCACCGGCTGCTTCATGCTGATGCACACCGGCACCGCTTTCCAGACCTCGGCCAACGGGCTGATCACCACGAGCGCCGCGCAACCCTCCGCCACGCCGGAGTTCGCGCTCGAGGGCAGCGTGTTCATCGGCGGCGCGGTGGTGCAGTGGCTGCGCGACGGGCTGCAGGCCATCAAGGCCAGTGGCGAGGTGCAGTCGCTGGCCGAGAGCGTGCCCGACTCCGGCGGCGTGATGTTCGTGCCGGCCTTCACCGGGCTGGGTGCGCCGTACTGGAAGGCCGAGGCCCGCGGCGCCATCGTGGGCCTCACGCGCGGCAGCACGGTGGCGCACATCGCGCGCGCGGCGCTGGAGAGCATCGCGTTCCAGAGCGCTGCGCTGCTGCAGGCGATGGCGCGCGACGCCCAGGCCGCGGGCGTCGCCTCGGTGCATGAGTTGCGCGTAGATGGCGGCGCCTGCGTCAACAACCTGCTGATGCAGTTCCAGGCCGACCTGCTCGGCATCCCGGTCGTGCGGCCCAAGGTGATCGAGACCACCGCGCTCGGCGCGGCCTACCTCGCCGCGCTGGCCACCGGCGTCTACCGCAGCCTGGACGAGTTGTCGGCCCAATGGCAGGCCGAGCGCAGCTTCCACCCGACGATGTCGCGCGAGCGCGCCCAGGAGCTGATGGGGCAGTGGGAGCGGGCCGTGCGGCAGACCGTCGCCGCCTGACACCCCACACGGCGGTATCCGACACGGCTGTCGGATACCGCCCACGCCAACTACCGCGCCGCCCCGACTGACGGAGGCCGCCGCTCCCCCGAAGATGAAGCCATCTTCCAAGGGAGTGACACATGTACGCCTCCGCAGAATTCGCCGCCCCCCGGAGCGGCCCGACCGACAAGCTCCCGCAACGCCAGCGTGACCGCCTGTGGCAGCGCATCCGCGCGTTGCGCCATTGCACGCTGACCACCCGCACGCCCTATGGCGAGCCGCATTCGCGCTCGCTGCGGCTGCAGAACCGTTCGCTCAACGCGGGCGAGCCGCTGTGGTTCTTCATCGAGCGCGGCGGCGACCTTGTGCTCGACGTGAATGCCGATCCGCAGGTGGCCCTGCAGTTCACCGACCGCGACGGCAGCCGCCTCTGCATCGACGGGCGCGCCTCGGTGGTGGGCAGCCTCGACGAGGCGGCGTTCAAGGCGACGGTTGGGGGCTGGTTCCTCCCGTCGTGGTGCCGCCAGAACGACACCCGCCACCTCGCGCTGCTGCGCGTCGACATCGACCATGTGCGGCAGTTGCCCGCCCGCGAATCGCTGGAAGCGCCGCGCAGCGTCCACCAGCAGGAACTCGCCTTCGGCTGACACCCGGCTCGCGCCCGTCCGCCGCTACTGACAGAACGCTGTCAGCAGCCCGATCGCACCATGAGCGCTCCAACAAACAAGCCAGGAGCGCTTTCATGTCCCAACCCTCCACCCTGCATTCGCTGAGCTGGTTCGAGATCCCGGTGCGCGACCTCGACCGCGCCGAAGTCTTCTACGGCCAGGTATGCGGCCAGCCGCTGCGCCGCGAGCAGATCGGCGAGGCCTCGCTCGCCGTGTTTCCCAAAAGTGCCGACGGCATCGGCGGCTGCCTGTTCGCCAGTCCGCATGGCCCCGCGCCGAGCACCGAAGGCACGCTCGTCTACCTGAATGCCGCGCCCTCGCTCGATGCCGCACTGGCGCGCGTCGAAAAGGCCGGCGGCCGCATCACGCTGCCGCGCACCGCGCTGCCCGAAGGCATGGGCTTCTTCGCCCACTTCGTCGATTGCGAGGGCAACCGGGTCGGCCTCCATGCTCTGGCATAAAGCGCTCTGCGCATCGCTGAAGCTGCGCCGCCCCGCGGCGCCCGCGGTCATCGTCGTTCGTCGCACAGGAGCATCGCCATGGAATTCGGCTACACCATCGTCTACGTCCAGGATGTCGCGGCGTCGCTCGGCTTCTTCGAGCGCGCCTTCGGCCTGAAGCGCGGGTTCCTGCACGAGTCGGGCGCCTACGGCGAGCTCGACACCGGCAAGACCCGGCTGGCCTTCGCGCAGCACGACACCGCGCGCGGCAACCTCGGCCACGACTACGTGGCGGCCGACCGCTCGAGCAAGCCGCTGGGCATCGAGATCGGCCTGCTGACGCACGACGTGCCGGCCGCCTGCGAGCGCGCCACCAGCGCCGGCGCCACGCTGCTCGCGGCACCGCAGACCAAGCCCTGGGGCCAGACCGTGGCCTACGTGCGCACGCCCGACGGCACGCTGGTCGAGCTGTGCACGCCGATGGGCTGACGGAGCAGGCGATGGAACACCGCAACTGGATCGCCGTGGCCTGCGCCGAACACGTGGCGCGCGGCAGGGCCGGGGGCTTCATGCAGGTCTGCCATGGCAAGGAGGCGCCGCTGAAGCGTTTGCGCGCCGGCGACCGGGTCGTGTACTACTCGCCCACCGAGGCGATGGGCCGCGGCCCGGCGCTGCAGGCCTTCACCGCGATCGGCCGGCTGCGCGAAGGCGCACCGTATCGCTTCGACATGGGCGGCGGCTTCGTGCCGTGGCGGCGTGACGTCGACTACGTTGACGCGAGAGCCGCCGCGATCCGGCCGCTGCTCGACCGGCTCGAGTTCACGCGCGGCCTGCCGTCGTGGGGAGCGAAGTTCCGCTACGGCCTGTTCAGCGTGTCGACCGCCGACCTGCAGTGCATCGCCGAGGCGATGGGCGCGTCGCCAGTGCTGCTCGGCCTGGCCGAAGAGGCGATGGCGTGAGCCGCACAGCGCTCGAGCAGCCCCTGCGTGACGAGTGGCGCACCTTGTGCGCTTCGCTCGCAGTGCCCGAAGCGCCGGCCCAGGCGCTCGGCGATCGCCTGCTGCGCGCGTGGCGGCGCTGGCCGCGCCGTTATCACGACACCACGCACCTCGCCGCCTGCCTCCGTGCCGCGGGCGACCTGCGCGGCGAGCTCGGCTCGCCGGAGGCGGTGGCCTGGGCCTTGTGGTTCCATGACGCCGTCTACTGGCCCTGGCACCACGACAACGAAGAACGCAGCGCCGACTGGGCGCGCAGCGCGGCGCACTCGCTCGGCCTGAGCGCCGATTTCGGCGACCGCGTGCATGCGCTGGTGATGGTGACCGCACACGGCCGCGTGCCGGCGCCGGCCGACCGCGATGCCGAGTGGCTGGTCGACATCGACCTCGGCGTGCTGGGCCAGCCGCGCGAGGTGTACGAACGCTACGCGGACGACGTGCGGCGCGAATACTTCTGGGTGCCGCGGGGCCTGTGGCGACGCGGTCGCGCCGCGGTGCTGCAGCAGTTTCTCGACCAGCCGTCGGTCTACCGCACCACTTGGTTCCGCGAACGCTTCGAGGCCACTGCACGTGCCAACCTGGGGCATGAGCTGTCGCGGCTCGAAGGCTGATGCACACTCGCCGGATGCGCCGTGCCGACCGCCTCTTCCAGATCGTGCAGCTCATCCGGGGCCGACGCCTGTCGACCGCCGACTACCTTGCGCAGCGGCTCGAGGTGTCGGTGCGCACCGTGTACCGCGACGTGGCCGACCTGCAGCACCAGGGCGTGCCGATCGAGGGCGAGGCCGGCGTCGGCTACCGCATGCGGGCCGGCTTCGACCTGCCGCCGCTGATGTTCACCACCGAGGAAGCCCAGGCCCTGGTCGCGTCGGTGCGGCTGGCGCAAGGCCGCATCGATCATGCACTGGCGTCGCAGGCGGATGCCGCGCTGGGCAAGATCCTCGCGGTGCTGCCAAGCGCGGCGCGCGCGGCGGCTGAAGGGCTGGCGCTGTATGCGCCACCGATCCATCGCATCGACGACGAGACGCGCGCCCGGCTGGAGCCGATGCGCCGTGCGGCCGAATCGCGCCACAAGCTCTGGATGCGCTATCGCGACCTCAAGGACGCGGTGAGCGAACGCACCGTGCGGCCGCTGGGCTGCTTCTTCTGGAGCGAGGTGTGGACGCTGGCGGCATGGTGCGAACAGCGCGAGGACTTCCGCAACTTCCGTATCGACCGCGTGCTTGAGCTGCAGGTGCTGGAGGATCGCTTCCGCGACGAGCCGGGGCGCACGCTGCCGGATCTGTTCCGGATGTACGAGGTCACGCCGTAGGTATGCGGCTGTCGGGCGTCCGTCAGATCGCCAATGGATCGACGTCGACGGCCCAACGCAACACGCCCTTGTGCTCGCTGCGAAGCGACTGCAGCTGCGGCACCCACTGGCCCAGCAGCCGCTGCAGCACGGCCCGCGAGCCCGACTCCACGAGCATCTGCATGCGCTCGACGTTCGCGACGCGCGAGATCGCCGGCGGCACCGGCGGATAGACCGTGACGTGCTCGGCCCCATGCAGCCGCGCTGCAAGGTCCGACGCCGCTTGAAGGAAGCCCGCAGCCGCCTCCACCGTGCGGGCCTCTGCGCGCAGCAGCGCCAGGCTCGAGAACGGCGGCAGCCCGGCGGCATGGCGCTCCTGAAGCTGGGTGGCCGCGAAGCTGTCGAAGTCGTGCCGCCGCAGCGCACCGTACAGCGCATGCTGCGGATGCCAGGTCTGCACCCACATCTCGCTGCGCCCGCCGATTGCGGCATCACGCCCGGCGCGGCCCGCGGCCTGCATCAGCAGCGCGAACAGGCGTTCCGGCGCACGGAAGTCGCTGGCGAACAGCGCGCTGTCGGGGTTGACCGCGGCCACCAGCGTGATGCGGCGGAAGTCGTGGCCCTTGGCGATCATCTGCGTGCCCACCAGCACGTCGACCTCGCCGGCATGCACCGCCTGCAGCCGCGCCTCGAGCGCGCCCTTGGCCTTGGTGCTGTCGGCATCGATGCGCGCGATGCGGGCGCCGGGCAGCGCCTCGGCCAGCTGCTCCTCGAGCCGCTCGGTGCCGCGGCCCAACGGGGAGATGTCGAGGTTGCCGCAATCGGGGCACGCACGCGGCACGCGCTCCGAAAAGCCGCAGTGGTGGCAGCGCAGCGTGCGGTCGCCCTTGTGGAACACGCGCCAGGCGCTGCAGTGCGGGCAGCCGCTCTTCCAGCCGCAGGCCGTGCAATGGAGCACCGGCGCATAGCCGCGCCGGTTGAGGAACACCAGGCTCTGCTCGCCGCGCGCGATGCGGTCACGCAGCGCGTCGAGCAAGGGCGGCGAGAGCGCCGTGGTGACACCCGGCGCGCGCGGCAGCAGGTTCATGTCGACCAGCCGCACCTGCGGCAGCACGCCGCCGCCGATGCGCTGGCGCATGCCGAGCTTCAGGTAGCGGCCTTCTTCGGCGCGCTGCCAGGTCTCGAGCGACGGCGTGGCAGAGCCCAGCAGCACCGGCGCGCCTTCGAGCCGGCCGCGGTACACGGCCAGGTCACGGGCCGAATAGCGTGCGCCTTCCTGCTGCTTGTACGACGGGTCGTGCTCCTCGTCGACGACAATCAGCCCGAGCCGCGGCATCGATGCGAACACCGCCAGCCGCGTGCCGAGCACGAGGTCGGCCAGCCCCAGGTGCGCCGCAAGCCAGTGGCGCAGGCGCTGCGCCGGTGTGAGCCCGCTGTGCAGCGACACCAGTGTGCGGCCGGCAAAGCGCTTCTCGAAGCGGGCCTGCAGCTGCGGCGTAAGGTTGATCTCGGGCACCAGCACCAGCACCTGCCGGCCCTCGGCCAGCGTCTGCGCGGCGGCCTGCAGGTAGACCTCGGTCTTGCCGCTGCCGGTCACGCCATAGAGCAGGGCCGTGGGCGGCTGGCCGTCGGGCCTCGGTTGCCGCAGCGCCCCCAAGGCCGCGCGCTGCTCGTCGTTGAGCTGCAAGGCCTCGGCGCTGGCGGGTGCACCGTGCTCGCCGGCCTCGGCGTTGGCCAGCCGCTTGCGCAGCCGTGCCAGGCGGGTGGCGAGGCCGGTGTTGTCGAGCTTGCGCAGCTCGGGCGGCAACACTGAGAGCGCCAGCTCGCCGACGCTGCGCTGATAGTAGGCAGCCGCGAAATCGAGCAGCCTGAGCCACGCCGGCGCCAGCGGCGGCAAAGCTTCCAGCACCTCGCCGACGGGCCGCAACGCCGCTTCATCGACCGGCCGATCCGACCCGCCATCCCACACGATGCCCGGCACCTCGCGCTTGCCCAGCGGCGCGCGCACCAGCGTACCCGGGCCGAGCGGCCGTTCGCAGGTGTAGTCGAGCGGTCCGTCGAGGCCGCTGTACTGGGGTGCCTCGACAGCCACCCGCACGCGATGGTCGTGACTCACCGCCCCGCCAGCTCCACTTGCAGGCGATAACTCCACTCGTCTTGAAGGAAGCGCGCTAAGTACATGATTGGGAACGGCTTTCCGTCCTATCCACGCAAACTGTGGATAACTTTGTGGGAAACCTGCCGACGGACGCGCTAAACGCTTGATCTGCCTGGGCTGGCGCTGGATTGCACACTTTCGAGGCGGGAAGCGCCCTTAATGAAATCAACCACTTACGTCACCCTAGGGAAATCCTGATGGCGTCTTGCAGAACGTTTTACCGGGTGGCCGACGACCATGACTTTTGGGGATAAGTCAAGCCCTGAACACTGTTTTGCACACAAATCGCACCCGTCTGCATCCCCTTGATCGGCAGGATTTCAGGCTCGCAGTCGCCTTGAGTAGGTGTGCACTTCGTCCACCAGCGCCGCCACGTGTTCCGGCGGCGTGTGCTGGCTGATGCCATGGCCAAGGTTGAAGACATGCCCGGCCCAGCGACCGTCGGCTCCCTGCGGGCTTCCGAAGCTGTCGAGCGTGCGCCGCGCCTCGGCGCGGACCACCGCTTCGGGTGCGAACAGCACGTTCGGATCGAGGTTGCCCTGCAGCGCAACGCGATCGCCCGCCCGCGCGCGGGCGGCGCCGAGGTCGACCGTCCAGTCGAGCCCGACCACGTCGGCGCCGCTGTCGGCGATCTGGTCGAGCCAGAGGCCGCCGCCCTTGGTGAACACGATGGCCGGCACGCGCTGCCCGCCCTGCTCGCGCTTCAGCTGCGCCAGCACCCGCTTCGTGTAGGCCAGGCTGAACTGCTGGAAGGCGCCGTCGGCCAGCACGCCACCCCAGCTGTCGAAGACCATCACCGCCTGGGCGCCGGCCTCGATCTGGTGGTTGAGGTAGAGCGCCACCGCATCGGCCGTGACCTCGAGCATGCGGTGCATCAGGTCGGGCCGCGCGTAGAGCATGGTCTTCACGAGGCGGTAGTCGTCGGAGCCGGCGCCTTCGACCATGTAGCAGGCCAGCGTCCACGGGCTGCCGGCAAAACCGATCAGCGGCACGCGGCCGTTCAGCGCGCGGCGGATCGAGGTCACGGCATCGAACACGTAGCGCAGCTTGTCCATGTCGGGCACGGCGAGCTTCATCACCGCGGCCTCGTCGCGCACCGGCGTCGCGAAGCGCGGGCCCTCGCCCTGCGCGAAGCTGAGGCCCAGGCCCATCGCATCGGGCACGGTGAGGATGTCGGAGAACAGGATGGCTGCGTCGAGCGGAAAGCGCTCCAGCGGCTGCAGCGTGACCTCGGTGGCGTAGTTGGTGTTCGTGGCCAGGCCCATGAAGCTGCCCGCCTTGTCGCGCGTGGCGCGGTACTCGGGCAGGTAGCGCCCGGCCTGGCGCATCAGCCAGATGGGCGTGTGGTCGGTGGGCTGGCGCAAGCAGGCGCGCAGGAAGGTGTCGTTTTGCAGCGGCGCGAACATCGGCGGATTATCCCGCCTCGCCCCTGATGGAACCGGGGCTGCGTCAATACCGCGGCAAGGATGCGGCCGACTCGGGCAGGCGGCCATGCTGCAGCCAGTTGTCGACCAGCGCCGGCAGGTCGACATCCTGCGAGGCATGCCACACCAGCTCGGACGGCACCACCCGCGTGCCGGATGCCGCCTGAGGCAGCCGCCGCGCCAGCTGCGCGACGAAGGCCGCGACCTTGACGGCCCGCACCGGCTGCTCGCGCTGCGGCACCATCCAGTGCAACTGCGCGAGCACGGCATGCGCCAGCCGCTGCAGCAGGCTGGCCTCGGCAGCCGCGGCCGATGGCGCCTGCGCCGAGCGCACGATCACCACCTGCTCGAAGCCGAGCGCGGCCACCGCATGCTCATCCAGCGACGCGAGGCCCTGCTTCAGCGCCTGCGGCAGCAGCGCGCCATGCGGCAGCACGACGATCAGGCGCCGCACGCCGGCCTCGTGCAGGCGGCGAGCCAGCGGCACCAGGTCTTGCGGCTGCGGCCGCAGGAACGCCACTTCGCGGCCGTTGGCATGGCGCTCGCGGTCGAACACGATGAAGCCGGTGTCGGCCGGCGCATCGGTGCCGGCCAGCAGGCGATCCAGCGTCTGCGCCTCGAAGCCGCGCATCGCGGCCCTCACCGGCTCGCTGACCAGCGCGCGCACGCGCTCGAAGCCGCCCATGCCCAGCACCTGCTCGAGCACCGCCGAACCCAGCGGGCCGCCAGCCCCCACCACCACGGCGATGCGCCGGCTGCCGGGCAAATGCTGCGTCGTGCCTCGATGGCCGGCGTACAAGGCTTCATTGACCAGGCTCATGCGTCCGACTGTACGCGGCCTTGCGCTCGCGCAAGCTCCGACGCCCGGCGACCGGCACGATGCGCCTGCGGCACGCCGCTTGCCCAACGCGTCTCGACGAACAAGAAGGAACGACGATGAGCCTCCAACGCTTTCCCTGGTATGCCCGGATCGCTGCGCTGCTGGCGCTGCTGACGCTCTCGGGCTGCGGCTACAACCAGTTCCAGCAGCTCGACGAACAGGTCAAGGCCGCCTGGTCAGAAGTGCTGAACCAGTACCAGCGCCGCGCCGACCTCGTGCCCAACCTCGTGGCCACCGTGAAGGGCGAAGCCAATTTCGAGCAGGAGACGCTCACCAAGGTGATCGAGGCGCGCGCCAAGGCCACCAGCATCCAGGCCACGCCGGAGCTGATCAACGATCCCGCCGCGTTCGAGAAATTCCAGGCGGCCCAGGGCCAGCTGACCAGTGCGCTGAGCCGGCTGCTGGTGGTGAGCGAAAACTATCCGAACCTGAAGGCCAACCAGGCGTTCCAGGACCTGAGGGTGCAGCTCGAAGGCACCGAGAACCGCATCACCGTGGCGCGCAACCGCTACATCAAGGCGGTGGCCGACTACAACGTGCTGGCGCGCAGCTTCCCGACCAACCTCACCGCGAAGATGTTCGGCTATGCGCCGAAGCCGAACTTCACGGTGCAGAACGAGGCGCAGATCTCGACGCCGCCGACCGTCAACTTCGAGAAGCCCGCCGCGCCGGCGTCGCGCTGAAGGCAGGGCCGGCATGTTGCTGCGCGCGATCATCGGCTGGCTTATCGCGCTGTTGCTCGCGCAGGCCGCGCTCGCGCAGGACGTGTTGCCGGTGCCCGCGCTGAATGCGCGCGTGATCGACCAGACCGGCACCCTCACCGCTGCGCAACGCGAGGCGCTCGAGGCCAAGCTGGCGGCTTTCGAGCAGCAGGCCGGCTCGCAGATCGTCGTGCTGATGGTGCCCACCACGCAGCCCGAAGACATCGCCGCGTATGCACAGCGGGTGGGTGACCAATGGAAGATCGGGCGGCGCACCGTCGGCGACGGCCTGCTGCTGGTCGTCGCGAAGAACGACCGCCGGGTGCGCATCGAAGTGGCCAAGGCGCTCGAAGGCGCGGTGCCCGACCTGGCGGCCAAGCAGATCATCGATCGCGCGATCACGCCGGCCTTCAAGACCGGCGACTATGCCGGCGGCCTGAACGCCGGCCTCGACCAGCTGATCGCGCGCATCAAGGGCGAGAACCTGCCGCTGCCCGAACCGCGCGGCGAGCAGCAGCGTGAGGCACAAGGGGCTGACTGGCAGCAGCTGATGCTGTTCTTCTTCGTCGGCGTGCCGGTGCTGGGCTCGATGCTCAGCGGCCTTTTCGGCCGCAAGCTCGGCTCGCTGGCCACGGCCGGCGGCGCCGGAGCGCTCGCGTGGTGGCTGAGCACCAGCGCGCTGCTCGGCGTGGCCGCCGGCCTCGTCGCGCTGGTGTTTGTCGGCGTGCTTGGTGTCGGCTCCGGACGCGGGCGGCGCTTCGGCGGGCCGCCCATCATCTGGGGTGGCGGAGGCGGCGGCTGGGGTGGCGGCGGAGGCGGAGGCGGTGGCTTCTCGTCGGGCGGTGGCGGTGATTTCGGCGGCGGCGGCGCCTCCGGGCGGTGGTGAACCGATGAGCACCAACCGCTGGCTTCGGTTGCTGAGCCATCGCTGGTTCGACGAGCGCGATGCCGCCCGTGTGCTCGATGCGGCGGCGCGCGAACGGCTGCGCGAGCGCGTGCAGGCCAGTGAACGCCAGCACAGCGGCGAGATCCGCGTCTGCATCGAAGCGGGGCTGCCGCTCTCCTACCTCTGGCGTGGTGCATCGGCGCGCGAGCGCGCGATCGCGCTCTTCGGCAAGCTCGGTGTGTGGGACACCGAGCACAACAACGGCGTGCTGATCTACCTGCTGCTGGCCGACCACGCAATCGAGGTCGTGGCCGACCGCGGCGTCAACCGCCATGTGCCGGCTGACGCATGGAAGCCGCTGCTCGAAGGCATGTCGCGCGCCTTCGCGGCCGGCCGTTTCGAAGAAGGCCTGGCAGCGGCGATCGACGTGGTCGGGCACCGGCTTGCACAGCACTTTCCGCTGGCCGCCGATTCGCCCAACCCGAACGAGTTGCCCGACGAGCCGGTGCTGCGCTAGCCCCCATCGCCTCCACCGTTCAGTGGAGTCGACAGCGCCGGTTTGGCGCTACAGTGACCGCGATTGACGCCGGGAGCCGAGCGTGCGCGTCCTGATGATCGACGACCACATGATGTTCCTGCAGGGACTGAAAAGCCTGCTGCAGCTGCTCGTCCCCGCGTGGCGCGTCGACTCGGCCGACACCGGCGCCGCCGGCCTGCGGATGGCAGCCGAAACGTCCTATGAGCTCGTGCTGCTCGACTGGTACCTCGGCGACGTCGGCGGTGCCCAGCTGATCGAACGGCTGCGCGCGGTGGGCTGCGCCTCGCGCATCGTCGTGCTGTCGGGCGAGACCGACACCCACACGATCCGCACGATGGTCGAGCAGGGCGCGGCCGGCTTCATTCCCAAGCGCTACGACTCCGAGCTGATGCTCGCGGCGCTCGACGTGGTGGTGCGCGGCGGTATCTACCTGCCGCACGAGGCGCTGGCAGAGCTGGGGCCGGTCGGTGCATCCCGGCGCGACGATGCGGAGGCCCTGCTCAATCCGCAACAGCGGCTCGCAGGCCTCACGCCGCGCCAGATCGATGTCTACCGCGCCGCTGCCCGCGGGCTGCCCAACAAGCTGATCGCGCGCGAGCTCGGCATCGCCGAGTCCACCGTGAAGACGCACCTGATCGCGATCTATTCGATGCTCGGCGTGCGCAACCGTACCGAGGCGGCCTACCAGGCGTCGATCGAAAGGATCCGGGTTGTCTGAGCTGGCGCGCCGCATCGCGTCCGCTCAGCTTCAGCTCGTGGTGGAGCAGGTGGCCCGCGTACCGGTGCCGCTGGCGATCTACAACGTCGCGGTGCTGTGGCTGATCTACCGGCTCGACTTCCTGTGGCTGGGCCTGCCGTGGCTGGCAATGAGCTTCGCCGTCGACGCCTATCGCTGGCGCCGCGTGCGCACCGAGAGGCATACGCCCTCGGCCGCGCCGGAGCCGGCGTTGCGGCTGTTCTCATGGCTGTTCGTCGCCAACGCCGTGCTGCAGGCGGTGCCGACGCCGTGGATGTTCAGCCGGCCGGTGTCGGACGTGCAGTACATCTACACGCTGCTGGCCATCGGCCGCAGTGCCGGTGCGCTCTCCACTGTAGGCGGCGTGATGTGGGCCTACGCGGCGCAGGTGGGTTTCGTCGGCACGTCGCTCGTCCTCGGTTGGGCCTGGCAGGGGAGCTTCCCGATGTTGGCGCTGGCTGCCTTGATCGGCATGCTGTTCGTGATGCTCACGGCCAGCATGCGTGACCAGAGCCGCATGTTGCGTCGCCTGGTCCAGGTGGCCTGGGAAAACGAACAACTGGTCGAGGCCGTGAGCGTAGAGCGCGACAAGGCCCGCGCCGCGAGCGATTCGAAGACGCGCTTCTTCGCAGCCGCCAGCCACGACCTGCGCCAACCACTGCACGCGCTGTCGATCAACACCACCACGCTCGACGTGATGGCACGCCGCCAGGCCGACCCCGCGATGATGGAGCTGAGCCAGAGCATCGGCCGTGCGCTGCGGCAGAGCAACAGCCTGCTCGACAGCCTTCTGGACATCTCGCAGCTCGAGGCCAACGTCGTGAACGTGCGCCGGCGCCCGGTCCACGCGGTCGCGTTTCTGCAGGGCTTGCGCGACGAGTTCGCGGCCGCCGCCGCGCAACGCGGCCTCCCGCTGACGCTGCAGACCCCGCCGAATGCCGAGGTCTGGCTCGACACCGACCCCAAGCAATTGCGGCGCGTGCTCGCCAACCTGATCAGCAACGCACTGAAGTTCACGAACGAGGGCGGCGTTACGCTGCTGCTGCAGGCCCCTGGGGACGCCGGCGCGCCGGCCCTGCTTGCGGTGGTGGACACCGGCCCCGGCATTCCGGAGGCCGAACACGAGCGGGTGTTCGAAGACTTCTACCAGATCGGCAATCCCTCGCGCGATCGCAGCCATGGCCTCGGGCTCGGCTTGTCGATCGTGCGCCGTACCGCCGCGTTGCTCGACGTGCAGGTCCGACTGACGAGCCGCGAAGGGCAAGGCGCCCGCTTCGAGCTGGGGGTGCCGACCTGCGATCCGCCCTCCACCTCTGTACAAACGCTGCAAGGCCACGACGTCACGGCCGAAGCCGAACCGTCCTTGCCGGTCCTGGCGAACCTGAACCTGCGCGTGCTGGCGATCGACGACGAGATCGAGATCCTCGAATCGCTGGCGGTCCTGCTGCCGAATTTCGGTTGCGAGGTGCGCTGCGCCACCGGCCTGATCGCCGCACAGGCCGTGCTGGACAGCGGCTTCGAGCCTGCACTGCTGATCGTCGATCACCGGCTTCGCGGCGAGACCAGCGCCGAGGTGGTGGCGGCGCTGCATACGCGCCTGGGGCGCCTACCCACCGTGATCGTCACAGGCGACACGGCCCCTGAAGAGCTGCGACGCATGAAGCAGATGGGCGCACACGTGATGCACAAGCCGATCGACGGGCAGCAACTGGCCCAGGTGCTGCACGCCGCCACCACGGACTCCACCGACCGGTCGATGTTCCCCGCCTGACATTGGCGCTTCAATGGCCGGGCGCCAAGGTCGGCGCAATGGGGAACGACATGGACGACCAACCTACGAGAAGAAGCCTGTGGCTGAGCAGGCTGTCGCTGTCCTGCGCGGTGCTGGCGCTGTCCGCCTGCGGCGGAGGGGGCAGCGACGAAGGCGGCGGCACGCCGCCGCCTTCGCCCGGGCCTGGGCCCGAATGCACCTCGCTGCACAGCGGCACCTATCGCATCATTGCTCCGCACTACAGCGACCTCGGCGCACAGACCGGCACCGCGACCCTTGATGCCTCGACGCTGAGATACAGCGAGACCGGTTCCGACCCCGATACCTGGGTCGCCACCAGCAGTGCCTGCCGCTTCACCGGCAGCAACGGCGACACGAACAAGACCGACATCGTCGTCTCCAGCGGCGGTGTCCTCGTGGCCCGTTACTTTGCCGACGACGGCACCTACCGGCTGGCCATCGGCTTTCCTGAACAGGCGCATACGCTGGCCGAGCTGGCCGGCACCTGGAACATGCTCGGCCTCGAGCGCGACGCTGGCAGCAGCTTGGCCACGGCGCACTACCATGGCGTGGCTGCCACCGGGACGCTGACCGCCTCGGGCCAGCTGACCGATACGCAGTTCTGCGACAACGTGAGCGACTGCGTCAGCGCACCGTCGGCGGTGGTGCTGCAGGTCAACGCAGCGGGCGGCTTCGATGCGGTCAACAGCTCCGACGGCAGCAGCTCGCGTTGCTTCGCCTACCAAGCCAACAGCGAATTGATGATGGCCTGCATAGACGGCGACGGCAGCCTCGCGATCTGGACGCGGCAACGCACCGACGACGTATCGGCCATCGGCACCGTGTCGTCGGCCTGGGGAATGTGGATGAACAGCTTCGGCCAGTCGACCGCCGTCACGAGCGACAACCGCTACACCACCACCGCCAGAGACGAGGCCGCCGGCACGTGGACGCGCCAGAGCGATGCCGACGGCCATCTCGAGACGTTGCAGGCCAATGCGCCCCGCAACGGCTACACCCATCGCGCGCAAGCCACCGCCACGACCTCTAGCGGCACCACAGTGGCGGTCAACGAGTTCACCGCGCTCGGCCTGCGCGGCATGGGCATGAGCGTGCTGTGGCTGCCCGGCATCGGCCTGGGCTCGGCACCCGGCGCGTACTTCTTCTCCGTGCAAAAGCCCTGAGCAGCACGGCGCACCGCTTCAAAAGCAACAAGGCCCGTGCGGCATCATCTCGCCGACGGGCCTTGCATTCGTTGCCGGGGCAGGCCCGGCAATGATCACTTCTTGAGGAACCGGCGCAGCGCCGACAGCTGGGCTGCCGCGACCATCAGCTCGCTCTGTGCCTTGGCGAGGTCGATGTCGCTCTTGGCGTTCTTCAGCGCTTCCTCGGCCAGCTTCTTCGCCTCGTTGGCCTTGGCCTCGTCGAGGTCGTGGCCGCGGATCGCGGTGTCGGCCAGCACGGTCACCGTGCCCGGCTGCACCTCGAGGATGCCGCCGGCGACGAAGACGAACTCTTCCTCGCCGTTGTCGGCCCGCTCGATGCGCACCGCACCCGGCTTGATGCGGGTGATCAGCGGCGTGTGGCGCGGCAGGATGCCGAGCTCGCCGTTCTCGCCCGGCAGCGCGACGAACTTGGCCTCGCCGCTGAAGATCTGGTCTTCAGCGCTGACCACGTCGACGTGGATGGTGTTTGCCATGTTCGTTTCCTACGTTTTGAAGAAGGTTCAGAAAGCAAGCAGTCGGGTGTCAGGCTAGGCGCGCCCCACAGCCGTACACCCGTACGGCGAGGAGCGCAACGACGCATGACGCCCGAATGCGCCGCTTACTGAATCTTCTTGGCCTTTTCGAAGGCCTCGTCGATCGTGCCGACCATGTAGAAGGCCTGCTCCGGCAGGTGGTCGCACTCGCC
>CBIHRS010000071.1:0-21174 GCA_966212505.1 uncultured bacterium | reverse complement strand
TGCCCTTGGCGGCCAGCAGGTGCAGCTCGAGGCCGTCTTCCGGCTGCAGCTTGATGACCAGCTTGTTGGCGCGGCTCGAGCCCGGGAAGATTGGGTGCGGCACCGGGCGGAAGTTGACGACGATCTGCGCATCACGCGCCGCCAGTCGCTTGCCGGTGCGCAGGTAGAAGGGCACGCCGGCCCAGCGCCAGTTCTGCACCTCGGTGCGCAGCGCGACGAAGGTTTCGCAGGTGCTGCCGGCCGGGACCTTGATCTCCTCTTGATAGCCGACCACCGCCTTGCCGTCGACCGTGCCGGCGCGGTACTGGCCGCGCACCACATCGCGCGACACGCTTTCGGGCGTGAAGGGCTTCAGCGAGCGCAGCACCTTCAGCTTCTCGTCGCGGATGGCGTCGGCGTCGCTGGTGGAGGGCGGCTCCATTGCGATCATCGTCAGCAGCTGCAGCGCATGGTTCTGGATCATGTCGCGCAGGGCGCCGGTGCGGTCGTAGAAATCGCCGCGCGTGCCCACGCCGATGGATTCGGCCAGCGTGATCTGGATGTTGGCGATGCTCTCGCGGCGCCACAGCGGCTCGAACAGCGCGTTGCCGAAGCGCAGCGCCATCAGGTTCTGCACCGAGGGCTTGCCGAGGTAGTGGTCGATGCGGAAGGCCTGGCGCTCGGTGAACACCGCGCTGACGGCGCGATTGATCTCCTGGGCGCTCTCGAGGTCGTGGCCGAGCGGCTTCTCGAGCACGACGCGGATGTGCGGGCCGTTGAGGCCGGCGGCGCCCAGCTGTTCGCAGATCTGCGGGAATAGGTGCGGGCTGGTCGCGAGGTACAGCACCACCGTGTCGGCGTTGCGCTCGCCCAGCCATTCCTTCAGCCGGGCGTAGTGCTCGGGCTGGGAGAGGTCCATGCGGCGGTAGTGGATCAGCTCGGCGAAGCGCGCGAATTCCTCGTCGGTCGGGCGCTTGGGCGTGTCGACGTCCTGGAAGCGGTCTTTCAGCCAGGCGCGGTACTTCTCATCGGGCTGGTCGTCGCGCGCGACGGCCAGGATGCGGCCGCCCGCAGGGAGCTTGCCGTGGCGGAAGGCCTGGAACAAGGCCGGCATCAGCTTGCGCCAGGTGAGGTCGCCGGTGCCGCCGAAGAAGACGAGATCGAAGGACATGGTGTGCTGCGCTGGAGCGGAGGGTCGCTGGGGTGGTGTAACTCAGTTACTTGTGTGATGATGCCGGAGTTTCTTCCACGGGTCAACGCCGCAGTGGACGCTGGCCTGTAACTTGCCTGAAACCCGGACCCTTGCCTCGGGTTCTAATCATGGTTTTCCCCGCCTCTTCGTCCTGCGCCCCGGGCGCCTCCAGCGTATGAACCAGCTCGACCAGCTCAAGCAATACACCACGGTAGTGGCCGACACCGGCAACTTCAAGCAGCTTGCCGCGTTTGCGCCGCGCGATGCCACCACCAATCCGTCGCTGATCCTCAAGGCCGTGCAGCAGCCGGACTACGAGCACATCCTCACCGAGACGGTGGCCGCGCACAAGGGCAAGCCGCTGGAGGCGATCGTCGACGAAGTGCTGGTGCGCTTCGGGCTCGAGATCCTCAAGGTGGTGCCGGGCCGCGTGAGCACCGAAGTGGATGCGCGCCTGAGCTTCGACACCGCCTGCACCATCGCCCGCGCCAAGCGGCTGATCGCGCTGTACGAAAAGGCCGGCATCGGCCGCGACCGCGTGCTGATCAAGATCGCCGCCACCTGGGAAGGCATCCAGGCAGCCAGGGCGCTGGAGCACGAAGGCATCCACTGCAACCTGACGCTGCTGTTCGCGTTCTGCCAGGCGGTGGCCTGCGGCGACGCGGGCGTGAAGCTGATTTCGCCGTTCGTGGGCCGCATCTACGACTGGTACAAGAAGTCTGCCGGCGCCGCGTGGGACGAGGCCGCCAACAGCGGTGTCAACGATCCCGGCGTGAAGTCGGTGGCGCAGATCTACACCTACTACAAGAAGTTCGACATCGCCACCGAGGTGATGGGCGCGAGCTTCCGCAACGTCGGCCAGATCCAGGCGCTGGCCGGCTGCGACCTGCTGACCATCAGCCCCGACCTGCTGGCCGCGCTGCAGGGCAGCGACGCGCCGCTGCAGCGCGCGCTGAGCCCTGACGCGGCGCGCAACGCGGAGGTGCACGGTGTGGTCTACAACGAACCGGCCTTCCGTTTCGCGCTCAACGAGGACGCGATGGCCACCGAGAAACTGGCCGAAGGCATCCGTGCCTTCGCGGCCGATGCGATCAAGCTCGACAAGATGATTGGAGCCCTGCAATGAGCACGAACAACGACTGGAGCGACGCACCGCGCTGCGACCGCACTGTCGCCTGGACCGCGCTGGCCGGCCACTACCAGGCCCATGGCCGCGACCTCGATCTGCGCGAAGCCTTCGCGCGCGATGCCGGCCGCTTTGACGCCTTCGCGCTCGAGGCGCCCGAGGTGTTCGCCGACCTGTCGAAGAACCGCTGGGACATTGCCACCCGCAAGCTGCTGCTCGACCTGGCGCGCGAGTGCAAGCTCGAGGCGCGCCGCGATGCGATGTTCGCCGGCGAGCCGATCAACCACACCGAAGGCCGCGCCGTGCTGCACACCGCGCTGCGCGCCCCGCGCGGCGCCGCACCGCACAGCGACGACGTGCACGAGGTGCTCGACCGCATGCTGGCCTACGTGGAAACCGTGCGCGACACCGCGCGCAGCGGCATCCGCCACGTGGTCAACATCGGCATCGGCGGCTCCGACCTGGGCCCGCAGATGGTGGTGCCTGCGCTCGATGCCTTCGTGCATCCGCAGCTGCAGTTCCACTTCGTCTCCAACGTCGACGGCCACGACATCGCGCCGGTGCTGCGCCAGCTGAAACCGGAAGAGACGCTGTTCATCATCGCCTCCAAGACCTTCACCACGCAGGAGACGATGGCCAACGCGCAGGTGGCCAAGGCCTGGTTCCTCGCCAACGGCGGCACCGACACGGCCAAGCACTTCGTCGCCACCACCACCAACATCGAAGCGGCGGCGGCCTTCGGCGTCACCACCACCTTCGGCTTCTGGGACTGGGTGGGCGGCCGCTACTCGATGTGGTCGGCCATCGGCCTGCCGATCGCGCTGGCCATCGGCGCCGACCATTTCCGCGAGCTGCTGGCCGGCGCGCGCGCGATGGACGAGCACTTCCGGCAGGCGCCGCTGGAGCACAACCTGCCGGTGCAACTGGGCCTGCTCGATGTCTGGTACCGCAACTTCCACGGCTTCACGAGCCGCAGCGTGGCGCCCTACCACCAGGGCCTGAAGCGCCTGCCGGCCTACCTTCAGCAGCTGGAGATGGAATCCAACGGCAAGTCGGTCGACCTGGCCGGCGAGCCGCTGCCGTATTCGACCAGCCCGGTGGTGTGGGGCGAGCCCGGCACCAACGGCCAGCATGCCTACTTCCAGATGCTGCACCAGGGCACCGACGTGATCCCGGTGGAGTTCATCGCCGTCAAGCACCCCACCCATCCGCATGCCGACCTGCAGACCAAGCTGCTGGCCAACTGCCTGGCGCAGTCGCAGGCGCTGATGCTGGGCAAGAGCACCGAGCAGGCGCTGGGCGAGAAGGCGCCCACCGCATCGAAGTCGCTCGATGCGCAGACCATCGCGCGCCACCGCACCTTCCCCGGCAACCGGCCCAGCACCACGCTGCTGCTCGACAAGCTGACGCCGCGCTCGCTCGGCGCGCTGGTCGCGATGTACGAGCACCGTGTGTTCACCAGCGGCGCGCTGTGGCGCATCAACAGCTTCGACCAGTGGGGCGTGGAGCTCGGCAAGGCGCTGTGCAACGAGCTGCTGCCGCGCCTGGCCTCGGGCGACACGAGCGGGCTCGATGCGTCCACCGCCGGCCTGCTGCAGCGGGTGCGCTCGGCCGCATGAAGCACATCGTCTTCGACCTGGGCGCCGTGGTCGTGCGCTGGCGTCCCGAGGTGCTGCTGTCGCAAACCTTGCCGCATCGCGCACCGACGCCGGCCGACGCCGGCCCGCTGGTGCAGGGCTTCTTCCAGAACTACGGCGGCGATTGGGGCGAGTTCGACCGCGGCACGATCGAGGTGCCCGACCTCGTGCAGCGCATCGCGCGACGGCTCGACCTGTCGCCCGACGAAGTGCAGCGTGTCGTCGATGCGGTGCCCGACGAGCTGCAGGCGCTGCCGGGCACGGTGGCGCTGATCGAGCGGCTGTGCCGGCCCGACCGCAAGCTGTACTACCTGTCGAACATGCCGGCGCCGTATGCCGAGCACCTGCAGCGCGCGAACCCGTTCTCGCGCTGGTTCGTCGATGGCGTGTTCTCGTCGCACGTGAAGCTGATCAAGCCCGATCTGGCGATCTTCGCGCTGGCGGCCGAACGCTTCGGCGTGCCCTCGGCCGAGCTGCTGTTCATCGACGATTCGCTGCGCAACGTCGAGGCGGCTCGGGCCGCCGGTTGGCAGGCGGTGCAGTTCGTCGATGCGGTGCGGCTCGAGGCCGACCTGCTGGCCGGCGGCTGGCTCTGATCGATCAGGACGACGGGCGCGCCGTCTTGCGTGCCCGGGCCCGGCGCCATTGCCGGTCCGACGAGAAACCGGCCTGCTCGCTGGCGCGTGCGGCCGAGGCGCCGCGCTCCAGCGCTTCCTTCGCGCGGGCCACGCGGATGTGCTCCACATAGTCGCGCGGCGAGAGGCCGGTGTGTTCACGGAACAGCCGGCTCAGGTGGCGCGGTGTCACGTGGGCGACCGAGGCCATCGCCTCCGCGGTCCAGGCTTCGGTGGGGCGTTCGCACACGGCGTCCTGCACGCGATGCACGGCGGGATGCAGGTGGTTGCGCCACGCCAGCAGCGGCGAGAGCTGCGGGTCGTCCTGCCCGCGGCGCAGGAACACCACCATGTCCCTGGCCACGGCGGCGGCCAGCGCATCGCCGCAGACCCGCGCGACGAGGTGCAGCGCGAGGTCGATGCCGGCCGTGATGCCGGCGCTCGAGGCCACCGGGCCATCGATCACGAACACGCGGTTGAGCGCGACCTGGGTGGTGGGGGCGTGTGCGGCCAGTTGCTCGAGCAGCTCGTGATGCGTGGTGCAGTGCCGGCCGGCCAGCAGGCCCGCGTCGGCGGCCAGCAGCGCGCCGCTGCAGATCGTGACCAGGCCGGTGCCGGCCTCCGTGGACGGCAGGTCGCCGGACAGCACCGGTGCAACCACGCGCGACAACCAGTGCCGCGCCGCCAGCCAGTCCGCGGAGGGCGAGGCCACCCGCCGCGCGGCGTCATCGCCGTTGCCCGGTAGCCCCAGCAGCACGATCCAGCTCGGCTGCTCGATCGTCGGCGGCAGGGGCTCCAGCTGGGCGAGTGAGGCGCCCACCGATGACGATGCACTCGCCACCGGCCCCATGAAGCGCAAGCGGAAGGCCGGTGCCTGCCCGCGCAGCTGCAGGTGCCGGTTCGCGAGCCGGAACGCCTCGGCCGGACCCGCCAGGTCCAGCAGCAGCGTGTCCGGCAGCACGACGAACAGCAGGTCGATCACGGCGTGGCGCAGCCCTGCGGCTTGAAGACGCGCTCGGTCGACGCCGGATTGCGCGCCAGCTTCTCGCCAACGCGGCGCGGCCGCGGCACCAGCTCGCCGCCGCAGTTGGGGCAGCGGCCGCGCAGGGTGTGATCAGCGCAATCGGCGCAGAAGGTGCATTCGAATGAGCAGATGCGGGCCTGGTCCGAATCGCCGGGCAGGTCGCGGTCGCAGCACTCGCAGCCGGGGCGCAGTTGCAGCATCGTGGTTTTCCTCGTCGTTCGTCAGTGTGCCCGCGCCAGCGCCTGCTCCACCGTGCAGAGCGTCGCGAAGCGGTCCTTCAGCACGGTCTCGGTGCGCTCCTTGAGCTGCGCGACGCTGAGCGTGCCGCCGGCCGGCGTGGCCATCGGGAAGGTCAGCGTCGCCTCGGTGATGTAGTCGACCTCCCAGCCTTCGTCGCTGGCATGGCGCGTGGTCGTCTCGCAGCATTGCTCGGTGCGGATGCCGGCGATCATCAGCCGGCGGATGCCGCGCTCGTGCAGCCACACCGGCAGGCCGCTGCCGACGAGGGCGCTGTGCCGGTGCTTCTCGACCTGCAGGGCGGCCTCGAAAGGCGCCAGCCCGTCGAGCGGGCGGATCAGCCCGCTGGCATGCGAGAACGGGTTGTCGGCCGTGTGCGGCGGGTCGGTGTGGAAGACCTGCACCACCGGAATGCCGCGTTCGGCGCAGCCGCGGGTGAGGGCGTTCACCCGCTCGAGGAAGGTCGGCGCGTCGGCGTCGGTCCAGTAGGGGCGGGCGCGGAAGGATTGCTGCACGTCGATCAGCAACAGGGCGGTCTGCATGGCGGGTCCTCGTTGAGCCCCGGAGGGGCGAGGACTGCATCGTCGGCCCGGCCGGCGCGCCTGTCGCGGCCTGCGACGGACCGTCAGCGGTCAATTCCGGACATCAGCCTTCGGCCAGGCCCAGGCAGGCCTGGAAGGCCACTTCGGTGCCCTGGCCGATGACCGCGTGCTTCCACTCGTCGGTGTCGGTGTAGAACGCGTCGCGCAGGCGCTGCTTGATGGCGGCCGCCTGCGGCGCGCCGATCTCGGGGTGGTTCTCGAGCCACTGCTCGGCGCGCAGCGCCTCGATGGTCTCCAGCAGCGGCACCGTGCCGAACTCGAGGGCGATGCCGGTGTATTCGGCCTGCGGGCAGTCTTCGTAGGCGGTGCGCCACATCTCGCCTTCGAGCAGCGCGGCGGTCGACGAGCCGTCGAAGGTGGTGGTGATGTCGCCCCACCAGGCGCGGGCGCGCTCGAGGCCGGCCTTGTCGTCGGGCAGGCCGGAGAAGATGCGCTCGCCATGGCCCGTGGGCCCCAGGCCGGTATGCAGGTCGACCCAGCCCAGGCGCTCGCAGCGCGTGGCGTGGTCCTGCAGCACGTGGCGCAGCGTGATGTGGCTCCAGGTCGGGTTGTGGCCGCCGAAGAACAGGCCCTCGGGATGGCTGAACTGCCCGGCGCTGATGGCAGCCTGCAGCCCTCGCGGGCCGTGCTTCATCGCATAGGCCTGCAGCACGCCTTGGTCCTCGGCGGTGGGCGGCCAGTGCGGCGGCACCAGCGCATGGGCCAGTTCGTCGTAGCCCGGATTGGCGGGCAAGGGCTTGCTGAAATCGATGAAGTTGCGGTTGAGGTCGACGTTCTCGTGCGTCACCCGGCGCCACCACGAGAAGCCGTAGGGGTTGAGCGCATGGATGTACAGCACCGCCACGCCGGCCTCATCGGCCGCGCGGTGGAAGGCCGCATCCTGCAGCAGCGCCGACTGCACCGCCGAGCCGCAGAAGCCCTCCACGCCGTGGCAGGCGCTGCTGAGGATCAGCAGCCGCTTCGCATCGGCCGCGCCGAAGCGGGCCACGTCCATCGCCAGCGCCTCACCGTCGCGGCCCAGCATCGGGTGGGCATGGCTGTGCACGTCGAGGCCGGCCGCCTCGGCGGCGACCAGGAACCGGGCCCGGGCCTCGGCATAGCTCTGGGAGAACAGTGCGGCGGCGGGCGGGTTCATGGTGCGAAGGCTCCTGTCAACGCGGCGTGGCCAGCCACTGCTCGGCCAGCCGCACCCAGAGGGTGGCGCCGAGCGGGATCAGCTCGTCGTTGAAGTCGTAGCTCGGGTTGTGCAGCATGCAGGGGCCCATGCCGTGGCCGCTGTGGCGGTGGGCACCGTCGCCGTTGCCGATCAGGAAGTAGCAGCCGGGTTTTTCCTGCAGGAAGTAGCTGAAGTCCTCGGCGCCCATCGTGGGCTCGAACTCGATCACGTTGTCGCGGCCGGCCACCTCGGCCATCACCTGCTGCACGAAGGCCGTCTCGGCCTCGTGGTTGATGGTGGGCGGGTAGTTGCGCACGAACTCGAACTCGCAGCCCGCCTCGAAGGCGGCGCAGGTGGCCTCGGCCACCGTCTTCATGCGGCGCTCGATCAGGTCGAGCACGTCGGTGGTGAAGGTGCGCACGGTGCCTTCGAGCACGCAGCTCTCGGGCACCACGTTGGTCGCCTCGCCGGTGTGGATCATCGTCACCGAGATCACGCCGGTGTCGATCGGGCGCTTGTTGCGGGTGATGATGGTCTGGAAGGCCTGCACCATCTGGCAGGCCACCGGCACCGGGTCGATGCCCAGGTGCGGCATCGCACCATGCGCACCCTTGCCGCGGATCGTGATCTTGAACTCGTTGCTCGACGCGAACACCGGGCCGCTCCTCACCGCGAACTGCCCGACCTTCAGGCCCGGCCAGTTGTGCGCGCCGAAGATGGCTTCCATCGGGAACTGCTCGAACAGCCCGTCCTTCATCATCTCGCGTGCGCCGCCGCCGCCTTCTTCGGCCGGTTGGAACACGAGGTAGACGGTGCCGTCGAAGTGGCGGTGTTTCGCGAGGTGCTTGGCTGCGGCCAGCAGCATCGCGGTGTGACCGTCGTGGCCGCAGGCGTGCATCTTGCCGGCGTGCCGGCTGGCATGGGCGAACTGGTTGTGCTCGGTGATCGGCAACGCGTCGATGTCGGCGCGCAGGCCGACCGCGCGCTTCGAGCTGCCGTTCTGCACGATGCCGACGACGCCGGTCTTGCCGAGGCCGCGATGAACGGGAATGCCCCACTCGGTGAGGGCCCGGGCGATCAGGTCGCTGGTGCGCTGCTCTTCGAAGCACAGCTCCGGGTGCGCGTGGATGTCGCGTCGCAGCGCGGCGATGCTGGCTGCGTCGGCCAGGATGGATTCGATCAGCTGCATGCGGGAAGTCTCCGGGAAGCGGGCATCTTACCGCCGGGGCGTGGCCGCAAGCCCGAGCGGGATATCGCGCCATCCATGCTGTGCGATAGTCATTCCATGAGCTCCGCCACCACCGTCCGCGCCGCCTGTCCCCACGACTGCCCCGACACCTGCGCGATGCGGGTCACGGTCGAAGATGGTCGGGTGATCCGCATCCAGGGCGATCCCGATCACCCGACGACGCACGGCGCGCTGTGCACCAAGGTTTCGCGCTATGCCGAGCGCACGATGCACGCCGAGCGGGTGCTGCATCCGCTCAAGCGAGTGGGCCCCAAGGGCAGCGGGCAGTTCGTGCGCGTGGGCTGGGACGAGGCGCTGTCCGACATCGCGCAGCGGCTGCAGGCCATTGCCGCGCGCGACCCGCAGGCCATCCTGCCCTACAGCTATGCCGGCACCATGGGGCTGGTGCAGGGCGAGAGCATGGCGATGCGCTTCTTCCACAAGCTGGGCGCCTCGCAGCTCGACCGCACCATCTGCGCTTCGGCAGGCAGCGAGGCCTTGAAGCTCACCTATGGCGGCAAGGTCGGCATGCACGTGGAGCATTTCGCCGAGAGCCAGCTGATCCTCATCTGGGGCAGCAACTCGATCGCGTCGAACCTGCATTTCTGGACCTTCGCGCAGGCCGCCAAGCGCAACGGCGCCAGGCTGGTCTGCATCGATCCGCGCCACACCGAGACGGCCGACAAATGCCACCAGCACATCGCGCTGCTGCCGGGCACAGATGGTGCGCTGGCGCTGGGCCTGATGCGCGAGCTGATCGTCAACGACTGGCTGGACCACGACTACATCGCCCGCCATGTCGAGGGCTTCGAGCCGCTGCGCGACAAGGCCATGGCCTGGACACCGGAGCGCACCGCGGAAGAATGCGGCATCACGGCCGACGAGGTGCGGCAGCTCGCGCACGACTACGCGACGACGAAGCCGGCCGCGATCCGCCTCAACTACGGCATGCAGCGCGTGCGCGGCGGCGGCAGTGCGGTGCGGCTGATCGCGCTGCTGCCGTGCCTCACCGGCGCGTGGCGGCATCGCGCCGGCGGCCTGCTGCTGTCGAGCTCGGGCTGGTTCCCCACCCACCCGCAGGCGCTGCAGCGGCCCGACCTGCTGGCCGGCCGCACCCCGCGCACCATCAACATGAGCACGATCGGCGATGCGCTATTGAGTGAGACGTCGCCTGCGTTCGGCCCGAAGATCGATGCGCTGGTCGTCTACAACAGCAACCCGGTCGCGGTGGCGCCCGAGTCGCCCAAGGTGCTCAAGGGCTTCCAGCGCGAAGACCTGTTCACCGTGGTGCTCGAACATTTCATGACCGACACCGCCGACCAGGCCGACTACGTGCTGCCGGCCACCACGCAGCTCGAGCACCTCGACGTGCACCTGAGCTACGGCCACACCTATGCGCTGATCAACGAGCCGGCGATTCAACCGGTGGGCGAGGCCCGGCCCAACACGCAGGTCTTCCGCGAGCTCGCGGCGCGCATGGGCTTCACCGAGCCCTGCTTCGCCGACAGCGACGAGGCCATCGCCCGCGTCGCCTTCCGCGGCGATGCGGTGAGCTTCGATGGGCTCAAGGCGGCGGGCTGGGTCAAGCTGCCGCTGCCCGAGGCGCCCTTTGCCGAAGGCCGGTTCCTCACGCCCTCGGGCAAGGCGATGGCCGACGTGCCCGGCGTGGGCGTGCCCGACTACCTGCCCAACTACGAGAGCGTGCGCTCCGAGCCCGAGCTGGGCCGGCGCTATCCGCTGGCGATGATCTCGCCGCCGGCGCGCAACTTCCTCAACTCCACCTTCGTCAACGTGACCAGCCTGCGCACGATCGAAGGCGAGCCGGTGCTCGAGATCCACGAGGCCGATGCGGCGGCGCGCGGCATCACCAGCGGCGCGATGGTCCGCGTGTTCAACGACCGCGGCGAATACCGCTGCAAGGCCGAGGTGAGCCGGCGCGCGCGGCCGGGCGTGGTCAACGGGCTGGGCGTCTGGTGGCGCAAGCTTGGGCCGTCGGGCACCAATGTCAACGAGGTCACTCACCAGCGGCTGACCGACATCGGCCGGGCGCCGTCGTTCTACGACTGCCTGGTGGAAGTGGCGGCGGTGGCGTGATGCGCCGGCCGCGCGCGTGGTTCTCGGTGCTGGCGGCGGCCGTGGCGCTGCTGCTGGTCGCGGGCCTGAGCGGCTGCGGCACGGTGGGCTACCTCACGCAGTCGGTGCAGGGCCACCTGAGCCTGATGCATGCGGCGCGGCCGGTGCCCGAGTGGCTGGCCGACCCCACGGCGCCGCAACCGCTGAAAGACCGCCTTGCGCTGACCCAGCGCATGCGCGACTACTCCGTCAGCGAGCTGCACCTCCCCGACAACAACAGCTACCGCCGCTATGCCGACCTGAAGCGCCCGGCGGCGGTGTGGAACGTGGTGGCTGCGCCGGAGCTCTCGCTCGAGCTCAAGACCTCGTGCTTCCCGGTCGTGGGCTGCATCGGCTACCGCGGCTACTTCGACCGCAAGGCGGCCGACGAGGAGGCCGCGCGGCTCAAGGCCGAGGGCTACGAGGTCTATGTCTACGGCGTGCCGGCCTATTCGACGCTGGGCTGGAGCAACTGGATCGGCGGCGATCCGCTGCTCAACACCTTCATCCAGTATCCGGAAGGCGAGCTGGCGCGGATGATCTTCCACGAGCTCGCGCACCAGGTGGCCTATGCCAAGGGCGACACGATGTTCAACGAATCGTTCGCCACCTCGGTGGAGGTGATCGGCGGCCAGCGCTGGCTGGCCACGCACGCCAGCGAGCAGGCGCGCGAGGAATATGCCCGTTACGACGGCCGGCGGCGCGATTTCCGCGCGCTGACCAAGCGCTACCGCGATGCCTTCGACGCGCTCTTCAAGAGCGATACGCCGGAGGCCGACAAGCGCGCGCGCAAGGCCGAGCTGATGCGGCAGATGCGTGCCGACTACGAGGCGATGAAGGCCAACGCCTGGGGCGGCTACAAGGGCTACGACCTGTGGTTCCAGCAGGCCAACAACGCCTCGCTGGGCGTGCTGTCGGCCTACAACGAGCTGGTGCCGCAGTTCGAGCGCCTCTTCGAGCGCGAGGGCAATGATTTCGAGCGCTTCTATGCCGAGGTCAAGCGCCTGGCCGCCTTGCCGAAGAAAGAGCGCGAAGCCACACTGAACGACGAGACCGGCCGCTGAACGCGCCGGCCAGGAGAACCAGCCATGCCCGACATCCGCATCCACCGCGACCACAGCCTCGGCCTGCCCAAGGCGCGCAAGCTGGCCTGGGAATGGGCCGAGCATGTCGAGCAGAAGTTCGACATGGAATGCACGGTGCTCGAAGGCGAGACCAGCGACACCGTGGAATTCAAGCGCAGCGGCGTGACGGGCGAACTCATCGTCGCGCCCGACCACTTCGAGCTGCAGGCCAAGCTGGGCTTCCTGCTCGGCGCCTTCGCCAAGACCATCCAGGCCGAGATCGAGAAGGAGCTCGACAAGCTCCTCAGCCAGGAATCGGGCGGCAAAAAGAAGAAGTGAGTTACTTCAGCGATTCGATGAGGTCGATGTATTCCTGCATCGCCTCTTCGCTGCCCTTGCCCTTGAGGGCATCCCAGGCATCGAACTTCGCGCGGCCGACCATGTCGGTGAAGCCGGGGCGCTTGCCTTCGACGTCGCCCGCGGTGGCCTGCTTGTACAGCGCGTAGATCTTCAGCAGCGTCATGTTGTCGGGCTTCTCCGGCAACTGCTTGGATTCGGCGACGGCTTTTTCGAATTGGGCTTTCAGGTCGGCCATGGATGCGCTCCTGTGTGCGTGAAAATGAGCATTGACGGCGCCAATGGTACCCAGCATCGTGCCTGCTCTTGCAGAGCAAGTGCCCTAGAAACCGAGTTGCAGACCGAGGGATTTGACCGATGCCAAAGGCGATAGAGCGCATGTCGCGGGTGGACACCGCCTGGCTGCGCATGGACACCGACGCCAACCTGATGATGATCGTCGGCGTCTGGCTGCTGGAACCCCGGCTGCCCTACGAGAAGCTCTGCGAACGGGTGCAGAACAGCCTGCTGAAGTACAACCGCTTCCGCCAGAAGGTCGTCGAAGACGCCATGGGCGCGAGCTGGGTCGAGGACGACGACTTCGACATCGGCCATCACGTGGTGCGCGAGACCTTGAAGCGCAAGCGGGGCCAGAGCGCGCAGCAGGCCCTGCAGGAGCGCGTCGGTGAGCTGGCCGCCGCGCCGCTGAGCCGGGCGCATCCGCTGTGGCAGCTGCACCTGGTGGAAGACCTCGATGGCCAGAGCGCGCTGATCTCGCGCATCCACCACTGCATCGCCGATGGCATCGCGCTGATCTCGGTGATGCTCTCGATCACCGATGGCGGCAAGCCGCCGCCGCAGCGCAAGCAGAAGGCCGAGGACGAGAGCGACTGGTGGAGCGATGCGCTGATCAAGCCGCTCACCGGCCTCACGATCAAGGCGATCGGCATGTACGGCGACGGTGTGGCCAAGTCGGTCGAGATGCTGGCCAATCCGTACCAGCCGCTGTTCGGTTCGGTCGAGATGGCCAAGACCGGCCTGCAGGTGATCAACGACGTGGCCTCGATGGCGCTGATGAGCGACGACTCGTCGACGCGGCTCAAGGGCGTGGCCACGCCCGGCAAGCGCGTGGCCTGGGGCCCGCCGCTGCCGCTCGACGAGGTCAAGGCCGTGGGCAAGGCGCTGGGCTGCTCGATCAACGACGTGCTGCTGTCCAGCGTGGCCGGCGCGATCGGCGACTACCTCCGCGACAAGGGCGAGGATCCGGCCGGCAAGGAGATCCGTGCGATGGTGCCGGTGAACCTGCGGCCGATGGAAAAGGCGCACCAGCTCGGCAACCGCTTCGGCCTGGTGCCGCTGACGCTGCCGATCGGCATCGCCAACCCGGTGGAGCGCGTCTACGCGGTGCGCAAGCGCATGAACGAGCTGAAGGGCAGCTACCAGCCGCTGCTGGCCTTCGGCGTGCTGGCCGTGGCCGGCCTGCTGATCAAGCCGGTGCAGGACGCGATCCTGAACCTGTTCGCGAAGAAGGCCACCGCGGTGATGACCAACGTGCCCGGCCCGAAGGACCCGCTCAAGTTCTGCGGCTCGATCGTGAAGCAGGTGATGTTCTGGGTGCCGCAGTCGGGCAACATCGGCGTGGGCGTCAGCATCCTCAGCTATGGCGGCGGCGTGCAGTTCGGCCTGATCACCGATCGCAAGCTGTGCCCCGACCCCGAGGCGATCATCGAGCGCTTCGTGCCCGAGTTCGAGAAGCTGCTGTTGCTGGCCCTGATGATGCCCTGGGGAGAAACGTGAGCCCCTGCTCGCGGAGTACCGCGAGCCGCCCCCGTGGGGGCCGCCGCCTTGGCTTGAGGCGGCTCGGCGCCGCGGCGGGCTCGCTAGCGAGGCTCTGGAAGGCGCTCGAGCGTGACGCTGTAGTCGGAGAACCCCACCGCATGCCAGAAGGCCTGCGCGCGGGCGTTGGCCGCCAGCGCGCTCACCGTGATGCGCTTGTCGCGCGGCAGCACTTCGTCCAGCAGCAGCTGCACCACCTGGCGGCCGATGCCTTCGCGCCGCCGCGAGCGGTCGACGAAGAGCTGGCGCATGTAGATCTCCTTGGCCTCGGCATACACCACGTAGGCCACCGGCTGCTCGCCTTCGAGGAACAGCACGGCGCGGTAGGCGGGCGAATCGTCGAGCAGCCAGCCGCGCATGCGCTCGGTGAGCTGGTCCTCGGTCATCGGGTTGCGATGGCCTTCGTCGCGGATCAGCTGATAGTTCCAGTTGGCGAGCAGACCGATGTCCGCCTCGCCGGCCCGGCGCCAGGTGAGTTTCATTCTTCCAGCTCGGCCTTGGCCATCTCCACGTCCAGCCGCTCCATCGCGTCCCTCGGCTCGCAGGCGGCGGCGTCGGCGTAGAGCGCTTCGGCTTCCTTCATCTTCTTGTCGCCCTCGAGCATCACGAGGCCGTTGGCATATTCGACCATTGCGATCGCGCTGGTGGGGTTGAGCTTCAGCGCTTCCTTGTACATCTTGAGGCCGGTGGCGGCGTCGGCGCCCTGGGTCTTGCCCAGCAGCTTGCCCACCTTGTCGATCACCTCGGCATGGAAGGCGCCGAGCGCGATGTGCGCATCGGCATGCTTGGGCGCCAGCTTGATCGTGGTCTCGAGCGCGTTCTTCACCTTGCCGCCCAGCCCTTGCGCCAGCGCCTTGGCCACGCTGATGCCCTGGCTGTAGCGGCCCAGCGCATAGGCCTGCCAGTACCAGGCGTTGGCGTTCTTCGGCTCCTCGGCCTGCTGGGCCTCGGCGCGCTCGGCCACCTCCATGAACATCGCGAGCTGGGTCTTCTCGTTCTTCTCGAGGTAGTTGGCGTAGATGGCCTGCGCCTTGTTGGCCACCGTGATGCCGGCGCCCCCCGCCTTCAGGCCGGCGTCGTAGGCCTTCTGGAACTCGCCGGCATGGAACAGCGCCCAGGCTGCCAGCACCTTATCGTCCTTCGGGAAGGGCTCGGCATCGCCGGCATGCATCCGGGCCCAGTGCTTCTTCAGCGCCGCGGCGTCGTAGGTGTACTCGGCGTTGTCGTAGGGAAAGGCGGTCCACTTGGCCATGGCGTGATTCTCCGATGAGCGGTGAGGCGGATGAAAGAGGGCGGTCAGGCCGCCTTGTTGTGGTACTGGCTGACCAGCGCGAACAGGTGCTCCTTGGCCGGCGGCTCCAGGTAGGGCATCAGCAGGCTGAGCACATGGTAGGCGCCTCGGGCCAGCGCGGCGCCGGCGCTCTCGGGCTCCAGCGCCTTGCGCGGGTCGCGCACGTATTCATAGCTGAGCCAGTAGGTCAGCACCACCACCATCGCGGTGGCCACCGGCTCGGCTTCGCGGCTGTCGATGCGCATCGCGCTGCCGCGGCCCAGGCCGTCGAGCACCGACTGCACCGCGCGCGACTTGTTCTTCAGCACGAACTGGAAGTGCGTCTCGAGCCGGCGGTTCTTGCTGAGCAGGTCGTTCAGGTCGCGGTAGAGGAAGCGGTATTGCCAGATCAGCTCGAACAGCATGTGGAAGAACAGCCAGGCGTCTTCCACGTTGCGCACGTTGTCGGCCGCATGCAACAGCTCGTTGAGCGATTTCTCGTAGCGGTCGAACAGCGAGTTGATCAGCTCGTCCTTCGCCGGGTAGTGGTAGTAGAGGTTGCCGGGGCTGATGTTCAGCTCGGCGGAGATCAGCGTCGTCGAGACGTTGGGTTCGCCGAAACGGTTGAAGAGGTCGAGCGTGACCTCCAGGATTCGTTCGGCAGTGCGACGCGGTTTCTTGGGCTGCATGGGCAAGGCATGTCTCCTCGGCGGCCAATCTACCAAAGTCAGGAAGGGAGGCCTATCCAGAGCTGCTCAGCAGGGTGTGACACGCCCACCCTAGAATCGCCGCGCATGGCGGTGCGCTTCGAACACATCAGCAAGATCTACCCAGGAGCTCGGGCGCCAGTGCAGGCCTTGAGCGATGTCAGTTTCGAGATCGAGCGGGGCGAGTTCTTCGGCCTGCTGGGCCCCAACGGCGCCGGCAAGACCACGCTGATCGCGATCCTGGCCGGGCTCAACCGGGCCACCTCGGGCAAGGTCAGCGTGCTGGGTCACGACGTGGTGGCCGACTACGCCGCCGCCCGCAAGGCGCTGGGCATCGTGCCGCAGGAGCTGGTGTTCGACCCGTTCTTCAGCGTGCGCGAGACGCTGCGCATCCAGAGCGGCTACTTCGGCGTGCGCAACAACGACGCCTGGATCGACGAGCTGCTCGAGAACCTGGGCCTGGCCGACAAGGCCCATGCCAACATGCGCCAGCTCTCCGGCGGCATGAAGCGCCGCGTGCTGGTGGCGCAGGCGCTGGTGCACCGGCCGCCGGTGATCGTGCTCGATGAGCCCACCGCCGGCGTCGACGTCGAGCTGCGGCAGACGCTGTGGCAGTTCATCGCCCGGCTCAACAAGCAGGGCCACACGGTGTTGCTGACCACCCACTACCTCGAGGAGGCCGAGGCGTTGTGCGGCCGCATCGCGATGCTGAAGCAGGGCCGCATCGTCGCGCTCGACCGTACCGCCAACCTGCTGGCCGGCACCGCGAGCACGATGCTGCAGTTCAAGACCGACCATCCCTTGCCGCCTTCACTGGCCGACCAGGCGCGCGTCACCGGGCGCATCGTGCAGCTGAAGGCGCACGATGCCGCCGAGGTCGAGACGCTGCTGCGGGTGCTGCGCGAGGCCGGCGTGGCGATCGAAGACCTGGAGATCGGCCGCGCCGACCTGGAGGACGTGTTCCTCGAGATCATGCAGGGCCCGATGGCGGAGGCCTCAACATGAGGCTCGAAGGCGCCCGCACGCTGTTCTACAAGGAGGTGCTTCGCTTCTGGAAGGTCGCCTTCCAGACCGTGGCGGCACCGGTGCTCACCGCGGTGCTGTACCTGTTGATCTTCGGCCACGTGCTGTCGAACCGGGTGCAGGTGTTCCCCGGCGTCGGCTACACCAGCTTCCTGATCCCCGGGCTGGTGATGATGAGCGTGCTGCAGAACAGCTTCGCCAACAGCTCCTCGTCGTTGATCCAGAGCAAGATCACCGGCAACCTCGTGTTCCTGCTGGTCACGCCGCTGTCGCATTGGGCCTGGTTCGCGGCCTATGTGGGGGCCTCGGTGCTGCGCGGGCTCACTGTGGGCCTGGGGGTGTTCGCGGTCACCGTGTGGTTCGGGCCGCCGTCGTTCGCCGAGCCGTGGTGGATCGTCGTGTTCGCGGCGCTGGGCGCAGGCATGCTGGGCTCGCTCGGCCTGATCGCCGGCCTGTGGGCCGAGAAGTTCGACCAGATGGCGGCCTTCCAGAACTTCATCATCATGCCGATGACGTTTCTCTCGGGCGTGTTCTATTCGGTGAAGTCGCTGCCCGGCTTCTGGCTCGCGGTGAGCCACCTGAACCCGTTCTTCTACATGATCGACGGCTTCCGGCGTGGCTTCTTCGGCGTGAGCGATGTGTCGCCGTGGCTCAGCCTGGGGATCGTCGGCGCCAGTTTCCTGATCGTTTCCAGCGTGGCGCTGCGGCTGCTCGCCAGCGGCTACAAGCTGCGCCACTGACAACACGGGGGAGGTCGCATGCGGCCGGATGGACTGCCTTTCGAGCGCGTGGCGCTGGTGCTGCAGGGCGGCGGAGCCCTGGGCGCCTACCAGGCCGGCGTGTACCAGGGCCTGGACGAGACCGGCATCCACGTCGACTGGCTCGCCGGCGTGTCCATCGGCGCGCTCAATGCGGCGCTGATCGCCGGCAACCCGCCCGAGCGCCGCGTCGAGCGGCTGCGCGAGTTCTGGGACACGATCTGCCGGCCCGCGTTCTTCCGGCCGACGGCAGCGGCGGTCGAGGCCGCGATCGATCCGCTGGGCATCAATGCCCGCAAGGCCTTCAACGCGTTCAACGCCTGGCGCGCGATGGTCGAGGGTCAGCAGGGCTTCTTCACGCCGCGCGGCCCGCAGGTGTGGTGGCTGCAGAACCTGCCGCCGGGCGAGGCGAGCTTCTACGACACGGCGCCGCTGAAGGCCACGCTGGAAGCGCTGGTCGACTTCGACCGGATCAATTCCGGCGAGACCCGCGTGTCGGTGATGGCGGTCAACGTCCGCACCGGCAACCTCGAGGTGTTTGACAACGCCGGGCCGCACAAGCGGCGCCTGAAGGCCGAGCACTTCATGGCCTCGGGTGCGCTGCCGCCGGGCTTTCCGCCGGTGGAGGTGGGCGGCGAGTATTTCTGGGACGGCGGGCTGGTGTCGAACACGCCGCTGTCGATCGTGCTCGACGGCGACCGGCGCGACACGCTGGCATTCCAGGTCGACCTCTGGAGTGCCCGCGGACCACTGCCCACCAACGTGTACGACGCGCAGGAGCGCGCCAAGGACGTGCAGTATTCGAGCCGCACCCGCCTGATCACTGACCAGATCGCCCGCGAGCAGGCTGAGCGCAAGCTGCTGCGCGAGCTGCTCGCCCGCGTGCCGGCGGCCAGGCGCAAGGACGACCCCATTTGCCAGCAGGCCGCGCGCGAGGCCACCGACCACCGCTTCAGCGTGATCCACCTGATCTACCAGGAGAAGGAGTGGGACGGCGTCTCCAAGGACTACGAGTTCGGCCCGCTGACGATGCGCAACCACTGGGACAGCGGGCTCGAAGACATGCGCAAGTCGCTGGCGCACAAGCACTGGCTCACGCTGCCACCCGAAGACCATCCCTTCGTCTCGCACGACATCCACCGGGCGCCGGGGCGGTGAAACGCACCATCCTGTAGGATCGCGGGATCATGGCCGATCCGACCGCCGACGAAGTCCGCGACTACATCGCCCAGGGGCTGCCTTGCCAGCACCTGGAGGTGGAGGGCGACGGCCGTCATTTCTTCGCGACCATCGTGTCGGCCGATTTCGAGGGCTTGAGCCGCGTCAGGCGCCACCAGCGCGTGTATGCGGCGCTGGGCGATAGAATGCGCGAGCAAATCCACGCGCTGTCGATGAAGACGCTCACGCCCGCCGAGTGGGCTCCCGCCAACCAGGCCGCCCCGGCCCAGGGACACCACCACCACTGAATTCCACCCGTGGCCGATGCCGCGGGTGGCGGGTCGCGTCACCCCAAGACGTTCACCTGTCCGCCCGTTGCAGACCCTGAGGGCTTCAACACATGGACAAACTCCTCATCCGCGGCGGTCGCCGCCTCTCCGGCGAAGTCACCATCTCCGGTGCCAAGAACGCGGCGCTGCCCGAGCTGTGCGCGGCGCTGCTGGCGCCCGGCCCGGTCGTGCTGCACAACGTGCCGCGCCTGCAGGACGTGGCCACCACGCTGAAGCTGCTGCGCAGCATGGGTGTCACGGCCGAGCGCTCGGAGAGCCAGCCCGACCAGGTGACGATCGACGCCAGCCACGTGAGCGCGCCGGTGGCCGCCTACGAGCTGGTGAAGACGATGCGGGCTTCCATCCTCGTGCTGGGGCCGCTGCTGGCACGCTTCGGCGAGGCCAAGGTGTCGCTGCCCGGCGGCTGCGCCATCGGCTCGCGGCCGGTCGACCAGCACATCAAGGGCCTGCAGGCCATGGGCGCCGACATCGTCATGGAGCACGGCTACATCGTCGCCAAGGCGAAGCGGCTGAAGGGCGCCCGCATCACCACCGACATGATCACGGTCACCGGCACCGAGAACCTGCTGATGGCCGCCACGCTGGCCGAAGGCGAGACAGTGCTGGAAAACGCCGCCCAGGAGCCCGAGATCCCCGACCTGGCCGAGCTGCTGATCAGCATGGGCGCGCGCATCGAGGGCCACGGCACCGCGAAGATCCGCATCCAGGGCGTCGAGTCGCTGCATGCGCCGGCGCGGCCGCACAGCATCATCCCCGACCGCATCGAGACCGGCACCTTCCTGTGCGCGGTGGCGGCGGCCGGTGGCGACGTGGTGTTGCGCCGGGCCGATGCACGCCATCTCGACGCAGTGGTCGACAAGCTGCGCGAAGCGGGCGTCGCCATCGAATGCGGCGACGGCTGGATCCGCGTCAAGGCCGACCAGCGGCCGCGTGCGGTGAGCTTCCGCACCAGCGAATACCCGGCCTTCCCGACCGACATGCAGGCCCAGTTCATGGCGGTCGACTGCATCGCCGACGGTACCTCGCGCATCAACGAGACGATCTTCGAGAACCGGTTCATGCACGTGAACGAGCTGGTGCGCCTCGGTGCCCGCATCGAGGTCAACGGCCACACGGCCATCGTGCAGGGCGTGCCGCAGCTCTCGGGTGCCACGGTGATGGCCACCGACCTGCGGGCCTCGGCCAGCCTGGTGATCGCCGGCCTCGTGGCCCAGGGCGAGACGGTGGTCGACCGCATCTACCACCTCGACCGCGGCTACGACCAGATGGAAGCGAAGCTGCGCGGCATCGGCGCCGACATCGAGCGCATCAAGTAAGGACGACCATGCTGACCCTCGCGCTCTCCAAGGGCCGCATCTTCGACGAGACCCTGCCGCTGCTCAAGGCCGCCGGCATCGAGGTGGGTGAAGACCCCGAACGCTCGCGCAAGCTGATCCTGCCGACCAACCGTCCCGACGTGCGCGTGGTGCTGGTGCGCGCCACCGACGTGCCCACCTACGTTCAGCACGGCGGCGCCGACGTCGGCGTGGCCGGCAAGGACGTGCTGATCGAGCACGTGGCCGGCACCGGCGGCGCGGGCGGCCTGTACCAGCCGCTGGACCTGCAGATCGCCAAGTGCCGCATGAGCGTGGCGGTGCGCGACGACTTCGACTACGCCGCGGCGGTCAAGCAGGGCTCGCGCATCCGCGTGGCCACCAAGTACACCCACACCGCGCGCCAGCACTTCGCCGACAAGGGCGTGCACGTCGACCTGATCAAGCTCTAC
>CBIHRS010000070.1:0-21213 GCA_966212505.1 uncultured bacterium | reverse complement strand
CCGCGCAAGATGAAGTTCGGCGTCAGCGAAGGCATGGTGCTGGCCGCCAGCCATGCGGATGACAAGGCCGATGCGGGCGTCTACGTGCTCGAGCCCTGGCCGGGTGCGCAGCCGGGGATGCGCGTCCGATGAGCGCCACGCTCGACGTGCTGCGCACCTACCCCGACACCGGCTGGGCGCAAGGGCCCACCGGTGCGATCGAGGCCGAGGTCGAGCGCGGGCACGTGCTGCAGTTCCCGCAGCTGCGCTTCGAGCTCAGCGAATCCGAGCGCCGCTTCCTCGACCCGCGCTGGGCCGACGGCAAGGCCAAGAACATCAGCCTGCGCGCCGGCACCGGCGAGCTGCGCGGCGCCAGCGGCAGCGAGGCCGACAAGGCCGAGCTGCAGGCCATGATCACCCGCTACCGCGACCAGGCCGAGGCGCTGGTGTCGCGGCTGTTCCCGCACTACCGCGGCGCGCTGCGGCGCGGCCACACCTCGTACCGGCCGGTGGCGATCGAAGGCCGCGCCACCAGCTGGCGCAAGGACGACACCCGCCTGCACGTCGACGCCTTTCCGTCGAACCCCACCCGCGGGGTACGGCTGCTGCGCGTGTTCCACAACCTCAACCCGCACGGCGCGCCGCGGCAGTGGCGCGTGGGCGAACCGTTCGAGGCTTTCGCCGCCCGCTTCGTGCCTGGCATTCCCCGCCCCATCCCGGGCAGCGCGTGGGCGATGCACACGCTCGGCCTCACCAAGGCCCGCCGCAGCAAATACGACCACCTGATGCTGCAGCTGCACGACCGCGTGAAGGCCGACCTCGCTTACCAGAAGGACGCGCCGCAGCTGGCCGTCGACTTCGCGCCCGGCACCACCTGGATCGTCTTCAGCGACCAGGTGCTGCATGCGGCAATGGGCGGCCAGTACATGCTGGAGCAGACGCTGTACCTCGACGTCGAGCATCAGCAGCAGCCGGCCACCTCGCCGCTGCGCATGCTCGAGCGCATGACCGGGCGGCCGCTACTCGACTGACGCCAGGCGCTGCGACAGCGCCTTCGAGAACCGGGGCACCATGTTGCGCAGCGTGCGCCGGTGCACCTCGGGCAGCGCCGCCCAGCGCGCATCCAGCGTCTGCGCGCAGCGATCGAACACCGACGCATCGCGCGCGGCGAAGACGATGCGGTTGCTGCCGTCGGGCGTGGTCACCGACAGCACGCAATCGCCGAAGCTGCCCGCGATGCGCTCGACCAGCAGGCGGGCCTGCGATTCCTCGTTGTGCAGGTTGACCACCAGCACGCCATCGTCCGCGAGCATCGAGCGGCAATCGGCATAGAAGGCCGGCGTGCTCAGCACCTCGGGCTGGCCGTCATACGTGAACCCGTCGACCACCAGCAGGTCGCAGCGCGCCGCGGCGCCACCGGCCACGAAGGCCGCGCCGTCGTCGCAGACGATGCGGAAGCGCTCGCCGTCGGGCGGCACGAAGAAGGCCTCGCGCATCTCGATCACGTGGGGATTGATCTCAACCACGGTGATGTCGGCTTCGGGCAGATGGCGGTGGCAGTACTTGGGCAGCGAGCCGCCGCCCAGCCCGATCATCAGCAGCCTGCGCGGCGCGGGCTGCAGCAGCAGCCCGGCCATCATCAGCCGTGTGTAGTCGAGCACCAGCGCATGCGGGTCGGCGCGCAGCATGCGGCTCTGGATCGACGAGATGTCGAAGTGCAGCGAGACGGTGCGCTCGTCCTCGTAAACGAAGGGCTTCACCCGGTCGGGGTCGCTCGGCAGGAAGTCGCCGTCGTCGTCGTCGAGGGTCATGGCCGGCCCTCCTGCGGCACGCGGCGCTGCCTCAGGTCGAGCAGCAGCGTGGGCGCGGCCATCGTCATCAGCAGCGCGGCGATCGGCATCGTGGCCGAGAAGCCCATGCGCTTGAACGCCAGCGCGCCCATGAGGCCGCCGACGAAGAAGAGGCCGAGGATGGTGGCGTGGATCGCCAGCTTGTCGCGATTGGCCTTCACGAAGTGCTGTTCGTTGGCTTCGGGCGCGCGGTTCCAGTAGAACAGCCGGCCGAGCTCGATGCCGAGGTCGGTGATCACGCCGGTCATGTGGGTGGTGCGGATCTCGGCCTGCGAGATCTTGGTGACGATGGCGTTCTGCAGCCCCATGATGAAGCACAGCAGCAGCACGGTCGACGGCACGAACACGTCGACCAGCAGCTCGAGGTTGGCGCCCAGCAGCCCGAACACCAGCAGCAGCATCGCTTCCAGCATCAACGGCAGCGCGTATTCGCCCTGCAGCCGGCGGCGCCGGCCCCAGTTGATCAGCACGGCGGTGATGGCCGCCCCGAGCACGAACGCCAGCAGCGACGACACCCCCGCCATCGCCAGGGCCACCTCGCCCAGCACCAGATCGTCGGCGATGCCGGAGACGACGCCGGTCATGTGCGAGGTGTAGCGCTGCACCGCCAGGAAACCGCCGGCGTTGACCGCCCCCGCGACGAACGCGAGCACGCCGCCCAGCTGCCGGTTGGTGCGCCGGGTGCGGTCGCTGCTCGTGAGCTTGTGGAGGAATTCGGCGGGCATCGGGGCTTGTAAAGCGAATTCTATGCCCGTAGCATGCTACTCATTGGCACATCGAATTAACATGTTCTGCACATCGGTGCGGAGAACTGCATGGAACTCAAGACCGCGCGGCTCACGCTGCTGATCGACCCGGCCAAGAAAGAGGCCTTCGAGCGCCTGTGCGCGCAGCAGGACCTCACGCCCTCGCAGGTGGTGCGCCAGCTGATCCGCGACTACCTGGCGCAGCACGGCGTCGGCTACGTGCCCAGCGGGCTGGCCCAGCCCGCGAAGAAGGCGCCGGCCAAGGGCCGCCGGCGCTGAACCACGCCGCAGGGCCCTCATGCGCACGCAACTCCAGCCCTTCCGCCCGCGGCTGCTCGATGCGCTGAAGGGCTACGACCGCCAGCGCCTCGTGGCGGATGTCGGCGCCGGCCTCACGGTGGGCGTGGTGGCGCTGCCGCTGGCCATGGCCTTTGCGATCGCCAGCGGCGTCAAGCCAGAGCAGGGGCTGATCACCGCCATCGTCGCCGGCTTCCTGATCTCGGCGCTGGGCGGCTCCAGCGTGCAGATCGGCGGGCCGGCGGGCGCGTTCATCGTCATCGTCTACGGCATCGTCGAGCGCTACGGCCTGACCAACCTGCTGATCGCCACCGCGCTGGCCGGCATGCTGCTGTTCCTGCTGGGGCTGCTGCGGCTGGGCACGCTGGTGCGCTATGTGCCGGTGCAGATCATCATCGGCTTCACCAACGGCATCGCGGTGCTGATCGCGCTGTCGCAGCTGAAGGACCTGCTGGGACTGCGCATGCCCAAGGTGTCGGCCGACTTCTTCTCGCAGCTCTCGGCCATCACCCAGCATCTGAGCAGCTTCAATCCCTACGCCTTCGCGATGGGGCTCATCTGCTTCGCCGGCCTGTTCCTGTGGCCGCGGCTGTTCGCCCAGGGCACGCGGCTGCCCGCACCCTGGGTGGCCGGCCCGCTCGGCAGGTTCGCGGCGCGCGTGCCGGGGCCGGTGGTGGCACTGGTGACCATGACCGCCGCCACTGTCTGGCTGCAGCTGCCGGTCGAGACGATCGGCACCCGCTTCGGCGGCATCCCGCAGACGCTGCCCTCGCTGGAGCTGCCCACCTTCAGCTGGTACAGCGCCAAGCAGCTGGTCATCCCCACGCTGACGATCGCGCTGCTGGGCGCGGTGGAGTCGCTGCTGTGCGCCCGCGTGGCCGACCAGCTCACCACGCAGCCCAAGCACGACCCCAACCAGGAGCTGATGGCGCAGGGCATCGCCAACATGGTCGCGCCGGTCTTCGGCGGGCTGCCGGCCACCGGCACCATCGCCCGCACCGTGACCAACGTGCGCGCCGGCGCGACCAGCCCGGTCTCGGGCATCGTGCATGCGCTCACGCTGCTGGTGATCGTGCTGGCGGCGGCACCGCTGGCGGCCAGCGTGCCGCTCCCCGCGCTCGCCGGCATCCTGCTCTTCGTGGCGTGGAACATGGGCGAATGGCGCGAGTTCTCGCGCGAGCACCTGCGCCGCTTCACGCTGGGCTACCGCGTGATCCTGCTCAGCACCTTCTTCTTCACCGTGGTGTTCGACCTGATGGTCGCGGTGCAGCTCGGGCTGGTGATGGCCTGCGTGTTCTTCATCTGGCGCATGAGCCTGCTGTTCCGCGCCGAGCCGCGGCCGGGCATTCCAGGCGTGCAGGTGGTGCAGTTGCGCGGCGCGCTGTTCTTCGGCGCCGTCGGCAAGATCGAGGCGCTGGCCGGGCAGGTGCCGCCCGGCACGCGCGCGCTGGTGCTGCAGATGCAGCGGCTGATCTGGATCGATGCCTCGGGGGTCGATGCGCTGACCCAGCTGCACCGCCGGCTGCAGCGCGACGGCATCGCGCTGTGGCTGTGCGACCTCGACGAAGAGCCGCTCGAGATGGTCAAGCGCACCGGCTTCGCCGACCTGCTCGGCCGCGACCGCATCGCGCCGACGCTGCAGGACGCGCTGCTGTCGATCTGAATCCGGCCAGCCGCCGCATTCCTCCACGTCCATCCCATGGACGAATGAGATCTGTGACAAAACGCTGCGCTATTCTTGCCGCCTCGCTTTCCGCCGTAGACGACAGACCGTGGGTTTCCTCGACGATTTGAAGCGCCAGGCCGAGACCTTGCGCGAACAGCAGGACCAGGACAGTGCCTCCCTGCAGCGCAACACCGAGGCGGTGGAAGCCGCCTGCAAGACCGCGCTGCGCTACCTGAACACGCTCTCGGCCCAGCTCGACACGCTGCAACCGGCCAGCCCGGCGCGCTTCCGGCTCGACCGCAAGCACAGCTTCGAGCACCTGAAGCTGACCGACTTCTACGTCGACGCGCGCCGCCGCCTGCAGCCCGACGGCGAGCAGTTCGACCACATCCTGATGCACTGGCAGCTCAAGACCGGCCAGAGGCTGGTGCTGGTGAAGGATTTCATCGCCGAGATCGAGCAGCTGGAGTCGCGGCTGCGCCAGAGCGGCGCCGACACGCACCACGAGACGGTGCGCCACCCCGACACCGGCAAGCTGATCGAGATGCGCTACACGGTGAACGCCGACTTCCGCGGCAGCGTGCGCATCACGCCCCGCCATGCCACCGGGCGACTGCAGTTCCTGCTGCAGAACCTCGACGGCTTCGAGACCATCACCTTCGAGCTGCCCGCCGCCGAGGTCAACGATGCCCGGCTCGACGAACTGGCGCGCTGGCTGGCGGGCCATCCGCACGGCTTCCTCAAGGGTGCGGAGCAGCTGCGCCGGGTCGAGGCCTGAGCCGGTTCCGCCCCGCCCGGTAAAATCGCGCCCGATCACTCTCTGCAGCCGGCCCCCACGGGCGGCGCCCCCACGACCATGCCGTTGTTCTGGAAGCCCTACAAGTCCGAGATCACCCAGTTCCTCGACGATCTGAAGGCCAAGAAGCCCACGCTCGAGGAAGAGCAGCGCGCCGGCCGCGCCCTGCTGTGGGACAAGCCGATCGATCCCGAGTGGCAGGCCGAATTCCAGGCCGCCCGCGTGCCGCAGCAGGCCTACGTCTACCAGACGAAGAACGACTGACGGGATCCACACCCGCGGCTGGAACGAGCGCAACGCCGTGCCCGACACGCTGATCGCCGGCGATCCGCCGGCCGACGAGGTCGCGCCGCCGCAGGTGGTGGACCACATCGCGGTCGCGCGGCTCTATGGCGAGCCGCTGTTCGCGCTGCCGCAGGACCTCTACATCCCGCCCGATGCGCTCGAGGTCTTCCTCGAGGCCTTCGAAGGCCCGCTCGATCTGCTGCTGTACCTGATCCGCAAGCAGAACTTCAACATCCTCGACATCCCGCTGGCCGACGTCACGCGCCAGTACCTCACCTATGTCGACCAGATCCGCTCGCGCAACCTCGAGCTCGCCAGCGAATACCTGCTGATGGCCGCGATGCTGATCGAGATCAAGTCGCGCATGCTGCTGCCGCCGAAGAAGACCGACGACGGCCAGGAGCCCGAGGATCCGCGGGCCGAGCTGGTGCGGCGCCTGCTCGAGTACGAGCAGATGAAGCTGGCCGCCGCGCGGCTCGATGCGCTGCCGCAGATGGGCCGCGACTTCCTGCGCGCGCAGGTGCACATCGAGCAGTCGCTGAAGCCCCGCTTTCCCGACGTGCACCTCGACGAGCTGCGCGATGCCTGGCTCGACATCCTCAAGCGCGCCAAGCTGCACCAGCACCACAAGATCACGCGCGAGGAGCTGTCGGTGCGCGAGTACATGAGCATGGTGCTGCGCACGCTGCAGGGCAAACGCTTCGTCGAGTTCCAGGATCTCTTCCACGTGGAGCGCGGCCCGCAGGTGATGGTCGTCACCTTCATCGCGATGCTGGAGCTCGCGCGCGAGCGCCTGCTCGAGATCACCCAGGCCGAGGCCTTCGCGCCGATCTACGTCCGCCTCGCCTACCAACCTGCCTGAGGAGAGCCCGATGAGCTCGCACAGCAACCTCGCGGCCGAGGCCGCGCCCGCCGCCGCCCGCAAGCCGGTGACGCTGCCGCGCCTGCGCGAGATGCACACCCGCGGCGAGAAGATCGCGGTGCTCACCGCCTACGACGCCACCTTCGCCCGCCTGTTCGACGAATGCGGCGTCGACTGCCTGCTGATCGGCGATTCGCTGGGCAACGTGCTGCAGGGCCAGGCAAGCACGCTGCCGGTCACGCTCGACGAAATGGCGTACCACACCGCCTGCGTCGCCCGCGGCAACCGCACGGCTTTCGTGATCGGCGACCTGCCCTTCGGCAGCTACCACGAGGGCACCGACCAGGCCGTGCGCAGCAGCGCCGCGCTGATGCGCGCCGGCGCGCAGATGGTCAAGCTCGAAGGCGGCGGCTGGACGGTGGACGCCGTGCATGCGCTGGTGCAGCGCGGCATCCCGATCTGCGCCCACCTGGGCCTCACGCCGCAGAGCGTGCATGCGCTCGGCGGCTACCGCGTGCAGGGCAAGGACGACGACAGCGCCGCCACGCTGCGCCGCCATGCACGCGAGCTGGCCGAGGCCGGCGCCGCGATGATGGTGCTCGAGATGGTGCCGGCCGCGCTGGCCAGGCAGGTGCAGGACGAGAACCCGCAGATGATGGTCATCGGCATCGGCGCCGGCCCCGACGTGGCGGCCCAGGTGCTGGTGATGCACGACATGCTGGGCGCCACGCGCGGCAAGCTGCCGCGCTTCGTGCGCAACTTCATGGAAGGGGCCGGCAGCATCGAGGCCGCGGTGCGCGGCTACGTGGCCGCCGTCAAGGACGGCAGCTTCCCCGACCGCACGCTGCACTGCTACTGATCTCCTCCGGAAAGGCAACGCCATGCGCGTGATCCACACCGTCGCCGAACTGCGCGAGGCGCTCGCCGGCTCGCGCTCCACCGCCTTCGTGCCCACGATGGGCAACCTGCACGAAGGCCATCTCTCGCTGGTGCGCCGGGCGCGCGAACTGGGCGGCCCGGTGGTGGCGAGCATCTTCGTCAACCGGCTGCAATTCGCGCCCCACGAAGACTTCGACACCTACCCGCGCACGCTGGAGCGCGACTGCCAGCTGCTCGAGCCCGCGGGCTGCGACATCGTGTTCGCGCCGAGCGAGAAGGAGCTCTACCCTGAGCCGCAGGGCTACAAGGTGCAGCCACCGGCCGAGGTGGCCGACATCCTCGAAGGCCATTTCCGGCCCGGCTTCTTCACCGGCGTGTGCACCGTGGTGCTCAAGCTGTTCAACCTCGTGCAGCCCGGCGTCGCGGTGTTCGGCAAGAAGGACTACCAGCAGCTGATGGTGATCCGCCGCATGGTGCAGCAGCTGGCGCTGCCGCTGCGCATCGAAGGTGCCGAAACCACGCGTGCCGACGACGGCCTGGCGCTGTCGTCGCGCAACGGCTACCTCAGCGCGGCCGAGCGGGCCGAGGCAGTGCAGCTGTCGCTCGCGCTGAAGGCCGTGCGCGAGGCGCTGCGCACGGGCTCGCGCGACATCGCCGCGCTGGAGCAGCAGGCCATGCAGCAGCTCGCATCGCGCGGCTGGAAGCCCGACTACGTGGCGATCCGCCGCCAGGCCGACCTGCAGCCGCCGCAGGCCGACGAGCCGCTGGTGGTGCTCGCCGCGGCCAAGCTCGGCACCACGCGACTGATCGACAACCTCGAGGTCTGAGCCCGCACCGGCGCTTCAGGATCTCCTGCGTGCATCGGCCAGGCCCAGCCGCCGCCGGATGCGCGACAGCGCCACGTTGGTGATGCCGAGGTAGTTGGCCACATGGTGCAGCGGCAGCCTCGGCGCGAGGCTGTCGGGCTCCTCGATGAAGCGCCGATAACGCTCCGCGGCGTCGTGCATCAGCAGTTCGGCCTGCCGCTGCGCCTGCCGCACGAAGGTGCAGGCCATACCTTCGTCCACCAGCGGCTGCACGGCAGGAAACTCGCGCAGGCACTCGGCCAGCACCGTGTACGACAGCTCCACCGCCGACAGCGGCTCCAGCGCCTCGATCGCATACGGCGAGGGCACCACCCGCGGCGGCATGCCGCCACCGATCCAGGCCCCTTCCGCATGGAAGGACTTGTTGCGCTCGGTGCCGTCGGCGCCGAGGAAGTAGAAGCGCACCAGCCCCCGCTCGACCAGCCAGAGCCGGGATGCCGGCTCGCCGATGCGGGCGAGCACCGTGCCGGCCGCATAGCGGCGCCTGGGCAAGGCCTGCCAACGCTGCAGCAGCTTCGCATCGCCGGCGACCACTTGCGCCAGCGCCGCAGGCATGCAGACCTGGCAGTCAGGCGACGGATCCGGAGCGGATGAATGAACCATGGTTAATGCGCCGGCGGCGCGATGAATCCAGCATGCCGCACATCGCATTCCTGGATTCGAACGATGACGCTTGAGCATACCCGCCCGGGTTGGAACTGGGCGCACCTGGGCAGTCTGGCGCTGCTGGTCCCTTATGGCTGGGTCGCGGCGCGGGCGGGCTGGAGCCCGTATGCCACGCTGGGCGTCCACCTGCTGCTCACGCTGCTGTGGTTCGGCGCCGCCGAGCGCTGGCGGCCGCACCGCACCAACTGGGCGCCGGACCGGGCCGCGCTGCGGCGCGACGGCCTCTTCTTCGGCACCAACGTGCTCGCGGATGCAGCGGGCGGGTGGCTGGTCCGCAGCGCGGCGCTGCTGCTGGCCTCGCGCGGCGGCGCAGCGGGCCTGGCCCACGCCCTGCCGCTGTGGGCCGCCGCACCGCTGGCCGTCATCGCCGCGGAATTCGGCGCCTACTGGCTGCACCGCGCCAGCCATGCCGGCGGCTGGCTGTGGCGTGTGCACGCGGTGCATCACCGGCCCGAGGCAGTGAACGTGTCGAACAACTTCACCACCCATCCGATCAACGTGCTGCTGCTCAAGGTCGCCAAGCTGCTGCCGCTCGTGCTGCTGGGTTTCAGCGTGGAGGCCGTGCTGTGGGCTGGCCTCTTCCAGCAACTGCAGTCCTTCGCCACCCATGCCAACACGCGCGGCCGCATGGGCTGGCTCAACCTGGTGATCGGCACGGCCGAGCTGCATCGGCGCCACCACGGCACCCAGGTGGAAGAGGCGTTGAACTTCGGTACCGCCATCCCGCTGTGGGACCAGCTCTTCGGCACCTTCCGGTTTCGCTGCACCCGGGAACCTGCGGCCGTGGGCGTCGCCCATCCCGAGCGCTATCCGGCCAGCAGCGACTGGTGGGGCCTGATGCGGCTGCCGCTCTGATCGGCCAGCAGGCGGGCCAGCCGCTCGGCCATCTGCGCACTCGTGGGCGGGTGGGCGAAGTACTGCGTGTGGAACACCGGCGAGGCATCGTGCGCGCCGAAGGCCGGATCGCCGCGCCCGGCCAGCGCCGAATGCCGGGCCACCAGCCCGTCGCCGCCGACCTCGGCCCCGCCGATGTCCTCGACCAGCCAGTCCCACAGGCCCTCGTCCAACCGGTGGCCTTCGCCCAGCCCCCATTCCGAACCCCAGAGCCACATGCCTTCGGGCAACTCCTGCGGCCGGCCACCAGCCATGCGGGCGACGCCTTCGGGCTCCACGTCATGGAAGCCCGGCGGCACCTCGTAGGCGAGCCCGCGCTCCAGGATCACCAGCTGGGCCAGCTGCTCGCGGCCCAGCCAGCCCTGCGTCATCCCGCGCACCAGCCCCACCATGCCGGCCACGCACGACCAGCGTTGCCCGATGCGGCCGAACACCTGCGTGCCGAGGTGCGGGCTGCCGGCCGTCATCGCGCTGAAGCGCCAGCCGGGAAAACGCCGGCGCAGGCCGTCGAGCGCGAAGCGGACGACATTGCCGCCGCGCGAATGCGCGATCAGTACCACGCTGCCCGGTTGCCGGGCGGGGCCGATCACCTCGCGGGCGAGCCATCTCTGGAGGCGCACGATGTTGTGCCGCACCGGCACGAAGCTGTCGTGCTCGAAGCGCCAGGTGCACACCTCGTCGAGCAGCGGCATGGCCGGCCAGACGGCCGCGCCCGGCTCGCCGGCCAGCCAGGCGCCGAAGCCGCTGCGCACGCAGCTGAGGCCGCCATGCACCATCACCACGTGCCGGGCGCCCTCGCCTTCGGTGCGGTGGCGTGCCGCGGCAGCACTCGCCGGCCGCAGCACCGCACCATCGCGCAAGGCCTTGCGCCAATCGGCCGGCGGCAGCGGGCGGGCGCCGGTGGCGGCGTTCCAGAACGGCTCGTCCTGCTCGAGCCGCTGCACGAAGGTCGGGTCGCGGTCGTCGCGGGTCACCCAGCCGATACGCCGCCACACCGCCTTCCACCAGGCCCGCACCGCGTGGGTCCAGCCGCGTTCGCGCTCGAAGCTCAGCACCGGCACCACCACCACCAGCCCGACGCCGCCGCCCAGCCGGCGCCGGAGCGTGGGCGCAAGGTCGTCGGCCTGCAGGCTGTCGTCGAGCACCTTGGCGCGCTTCATCGAGAACAGCTCGAGGCTGCGGCTCACGCCGTCGCCGCGCCGGCGGCAGGGCTGCCACGCACGGCCGACACTGCGGGCGCCCCAGTAGACCCGCGTCTCGATCTCGAGCCGGATCGTCACCCGATGCCGCTCCCAGCCGGGCGGCAGCGCCGCCTGCGCCATCGCCTGCAGCGCAGCCAGGCTCCCGGCCAGCGGCAGCTGCACCTCGAGCTCGCGCGACCGATGCCGCACCACCGGGATCAGCCACGCCAGCGGCGGATGCCACACCGCGAGCCGGTCGGCGACGCGGCGCTGCGGCCGTGCCTTGTGCTCGCCCTCGGCGATGCCGTCCCACAGCGACGGATGGTCGGTGCCGGGCAGGCCCTCCCAGCGCTCGCTGAGTTCGCGCTCCTGGGCCAGCACCGCCGCGATGTTGTCGGCGAAGGGCTGCAGGTCTTCAGCGAACCAGGTCTCGCGCTGCGCCGCGAACGCCGCCTCCAACTGCACAGCGCTCCATGGGCCCTCGAGGCGCAACACCGCCGGCTGGCGCTGCGCGTCGTCGAGATGGCCGCGTTCGGGGTCGTGGAGCGCGAAACGCAGGCCCAGGGTCTGCTGCATCACATCATTTCAACGCACGCCGAGCTTGAAGGCGATCATCGCGCGCAGCTTGTTCGGCACCACCGGCTTGACCAGCAGGTGGAAGTTGTTCTCCTGCGCCTCTTTCTCGTGGCCGGTCATCAGGCTGCCGGTGACCACGATCGCCGGCAGGCGCTCGCCGAAGCGCTTGCGCAGCATGCGGATCGCCTCCACGCCGGTGTGGCCGGTCTCGAGGCGGTAGTCGGCGATCACCAGGTCGGGATGCGGATTCTCCAGGTCGGCCAGCTGCGACCAGGCGATGCAGGCGGCCACGCTCTCGAAGCACAGCACGCTGGCACCCCAGCCCTTGAGCAGCACCTCGAGGCCGCTGCGCACTGCCTGGTCGTCCTCGACGACGACGATCAGCCGGTGGTCCAGCGTGAGGCCGAGCGCCGGCTTGCCCTTGGCCAGCGGCTCCTCGGTGCGTTGCGGCCGGCCTTCGGGCACCTCGAGCGTGAACACCGTGCCGTGCCCGGGGCGGGAGCGCAGCGTCAGCGGCGCGTCCATCAGGCCGGCCAGGCGCTTGACGATCGCCAGGCCCAGCCCCAGGCCCTTGCGCTGGTGCGGATCGAGCACCGCGGCCTGGTCGGGCACCTGGTAGAACTCCTCGAAGATGTGCTCCTGCTCGCGCTCGCGGATGCCCACGCCGGTGTCCCACACCTGCAGCAGCAGCTTGCCGCCGCGCCGGCGCGCGCTGACCAGCACGCTGCCGTCGTTGGTGTAGCGGATGGCGTTGGACAGCAGGTTGCGCAGCACACGCTCCACCAGCAGCGGGTCGGCATACGCGTGGTACTTGCCGCCGCGGAAGCGCAGGTCCAGCCCCTTCTCGAACGCGGTGGGCTCGAAGTGCAGCTTGAGCTTGCGGAACACGTCCTGCAGGCCGAAGTGCTTGGCCTGGGCCTCGACGCCACCCGTGTCGATCTTGGTGATGTCGAGCAGCTCGGAGAACAGGCCCTCGAGCGCATCGACCGAGGAGTTGATGCTGTTGACGAGGTGGGCCACCTGCTCGTCCTGGCTGCGCGAGCGCAGCGCCTCGGCGAACAGGCCGAGCGCATGCAGCGGCTGGCGCAGGTCGTGGCTGGCGGCGGCGAAGAACTGCGTCTTCGCGCGGTTGGCCACCTCGGCATCGCGCCGCGCAGCCTCGGCCGCAGTCTTCTCGCTGCGCAGCTGCACCAGCAGCTGCTGCGAGCGCACCTTGAGCTCGATCGCGTTGTCGAAGGCGCGGCGGTAGCCCCGGCCCAGCGCCGCCGTCATCACGAAGTGCATGGTCATGATGCCGGCCACCTCGAGGTTGTAGTCGGTGGGCACGGTGGCGATGCGCAGGATGGTCGGCACGAACGACAGCGCGCAGAAGCCGATGAAGATCTTGTACTGCGTGGCCAGCAGCGGGATCGAGCCGACGCAGTAGCTGTAGACGATGATCAGCAGCGCGGCGCGCAGCTCGGGCGTGATGCTGTCGTACAGGATCCAGACGATGCCGCCCCACAGCGCGCCCGAGGCCAGCGTGCCGAGGTTCCAGCGCAGGCCCCATAGCGCGGCGCGCTCGTCGCGCGTTTCCTCGGAGGCATTGAACGCCCGCAGCATCAGGAAGCGGTAGGTCCACACCACCATGAAGGCCGCCAGCCACAGCAGCGCCTCGCCGCGCCCGGCCAGGCCCCAGAACAGCGCCACGGTGATCAGCGCACCCGACAGGTTGCCGGCCAGCGACGCCGGCGTCTGCTGGTAGAGCGCGCGCACCTGGTCGGCCGCGGTGCTCGGGCCGCGGTCGCCGGGCGCGAGCCACGCCCAGCCCCGGTTGAGGGTAGCCACAGTCATCTCGTCGAATCCTCCCGGACGCTCAGGAGTGGGTGGTCGGCGCGCGCACGGGCAGCGCCAGTTTCTGAACGTCCAACTGCGGAGTGTGCGTCATCTGCCAGGCCGGCAGCACCCTCCCCTCGCCATCGGTGACCACCGTGGGCGAGCAGACCTGCAGCCGCTGGGCTTCGGAATCGAAATCGTCGGCCGTGAAGGGCACGGATTCCGGCGGCTCGATGTCGGTGCCGGCGATGTAGGTGCGCGCCGCATGGTCGTAGTGCGAGGCCATCAGCTGGTCGCCCAGGTCGAGGCCGGCGGCCGTCCAGGAGCCGCGGCGGATCAGTCGCGGCAGGTCGTCGGCCAGCTTCGCGAGCCGGCGGCGCGGGCGGTAGATCTCGCGCACCGTGCGGCGATAGGCGGCCACGAACTCTTCGGCGCTGCACTGCTGCGGCTGGGCCACCAGCGTGTAGGCGTTGAAGTCGCGCAGCAGCGCATGCGGCAGCAGCCGTGGCTCGGGCTGGGCCGCGAGCCGGTTGAAGAACGGCGTGCCCGGGATCGGCGTCTCGAAGCAGAGGAAGGTCGGCACGTGCAGGCCGCTGGCGCTCAGGTGCTCCGGCAGCGACTCGATGTACTCGGGGTCGTCGAACACCGGGCTGAGGATCAGCCCCGCGGTCACGAGGATGCCTTCGTCGCGCGCCTGCGCGATGGCCTCGCGCACCTGCGGCAGCTTGTTCTGCGGCTTGTGGAAATCGGCCAGCGCGCGCGGGTTGAAGGTCTCGAGGCCGATGAACACCGCGCGGCACCCGCTGTCGTACATGCGCCGCAGCAGGTCGCGGTTGGTGATGACGTTGAAGGTGAGGCAGGTGGCCCACTCGATGCCCAGCGGCTGCAGCGCATCGCACAGCTCGCGGAAATAGCGCAGGTTGCCGGCCAGGTTGTTGTCGTAGAACATCACCAGCCGGCGCTGCCAGCCGCGGGTGATGCCCTGCAGCGCCTGCTGCATGCGGCGGATGTCCTGCACCACGCGGGCCGCAGGCCGCGTCTCGAAGCGGGTGCCGGCACCGGTGAGCGCGCAGAAGTCGCAGGTGTAGGGGCAGCCGCGCGTGACCTCCATCGACATCGGGAACCACTGCTGCTTCGCGACCATCTCGACGCGTGGCGTGGGCACCGCCTCGCCGGTGTAGCCGGCCGAGCGGTACAGCGGCTGCAGCCGGCCGGCCTTGGCATCGGCATAGATGCGCGGCACCGTGTCTTCCGGATCGCCGGTGACCACCGCATCGAACCACGGCGCGCACAGCCGGGTGTAGGTGCTGGCCATGATGCCGCCGAGCACCGTCTTCGCACCGCGGCGCCGGAAGTAGTGGCTGATCTGCCGCGCCCGGTCGAAATCGGAATGCATGCACGACAGGAACACCAGGTCGTAGCTGCGCGACCAGTCGGGGTCGACCCAGGTGTCGTTGACGATCTCGACCTCGGCCTCGTCGGGCAGCAGGGCCGCGATCAGCGGGCCGACCTGCGGTTGCAGCACACCCCGGTGGTGGCCCCCCTTGCGGTGGTAGTCCACGAACACCGAGATGATCGCGACGCGCATGGCGTGAGGCGGATCCTGGCTATCGTTCGGTCGGCTTCCAGGCGGTGATGCCGCCGGGTTGCTGCTGCATCATCTGGCTCACCGCGAGCACGGCCTGCGTGCGCGAATTGACGCCCAGCGCGCGCAGCACCGCGGCGACGTGGTCCTTGATGGTCTCGACCGAGAGATTGAGCTCGCGGGCAATGTGCTTGTTGGGCTTGCCCTGCAGCAGGAGCAGCAGCACGTCGTGCTGCCGCGCGGTGAGGCCCAGCGCCTCGAGCGTGGGCACGGTCTGGTAGCTGTCGACGTGGCGCATCACGTCGGGCACGGTGTCGCCGCCGCCGCCGCCGCCGGTGGCTTCGGCGCCCAGCGTCATCGGCGGCACGTAGATGCCGCCGGACATCACGAGGCGCAGCGCCTCGAACAGCGTGTCGTTGGTGGCGCGCTTGGGCACGAAGCCCATCGCCCCCATGTCGATCGAGCGGATCACGTCGCTCGCGCGGTCGGAGGCCGACACCACGACGACCGGCAGCGCCGGATAGGTCTCACGCAACTCGGCCAGCACCTCGAAGCCATTGGCGTCGCCCAACTGCAGGTCGAGCAGCACCATGTCGAAATCGGGATCGTCCTTCAGCGTGTTGCGGGCGGCACGGGCGCTGTCGGCCCCCACCACCTTCACGTTGTCGCCCAGGCCCTGGATCACCGTTTGCAAGGCCGACAGGATCAGCGGATGGTCATCGACCAGCAAGACTTTCATGAACGGCCCTCTCTAGCCATGGCACTGTGCACTTCTTCTTTGAAAAACGCGGCAAACAGCAGGCCATGGTAATCGAGCGGGCACGCACGACCGTTCCCCCTGAAGGGGGAGCCCCAGGTGTGAAATCCTCCCGGAAAGTTGCGGGCGCTTACACGAACCGGCGGGTCAACGACTCGGCCACGCACACCGGCTTGGGCGAGCCTTCGCGCTCGATCGTCACCTCGACGGTGAGCTGGGCGCCGCCTTCGACCGCGTCGAAGGCCAGCAGCTTGAAATGCCCGCGCAGCCGGCTGCCCGAAGGCACCGGGGCAGGGAAGCGCACGCGGTTGAGGCCGTAGTTGACGCCCATGCGGCTGTCGCCCACGCTGAAGGCCGATTCGAACATCTCGGGCAGCAGGCTCAGCGTGAGGAAACCGTGCGCGATCGTGGTGCCGTAGGGGCCGGCCGCCGCCTTCTCGGCATCGACGTGGATCCACTGGAAATCGCCCGTCGCCTGCGCGAACAGCTCGATGCGGCGCTGGTCGACCAGGATCCAGTCGCTGATGCCCACGGTGTGGCCCACCATCGCCTTCAGGTCTTCCAGCCTGTCGAAATGCTTCATTCGTCGATCCACTTCAATATCGAATCCCACTGCGGCAGGTCGCGCTCCACCCGGCTGGGCGCCACGTCCCACAGCGTGAGCCCGCGCGCAGCGAGGTGCACGTAGTTCTGCGTGTCGCGCAGAAAGCCGAGCACCGGCACCTTCAACGTGTCGAGAAAATGGCGCAGCTGGTCGACCGCGATCGTGTGGTCGCGCACCCGCATGCCGACCACGCCGAGCTTCACCTTGTCGCTGCGGCGGTGCGCCAGCAGCTCGACCACAAAGGCATGCGTGGCCTGGATGTCGAACAGGCTGGGCTGCAGCGGCACGATCACGCGGTCGGCGATCTTCATCACTTCGTCGAGCCGCTTGCCGTGCAGCCCGGCGGGCGTGTCGAGCACCACGTGCGTGGTGCCCTTGGGCGGGCGGACGATGCCGTCGTCCTTGATGTCCCAGCCGTGGATGGCGGGCAGGTGGTCCGGCCGCAGCCGGAGCCACTGGCGGGACGACTGCTGCCGGTCGACGTCGCCCAGCATGACGGCATGGCCGCGGTGGGCCAGCGCGCCGGCCAGGTTGGTCGCGAGCGTGCTCTTGCCGACCCCGCCCTTGGGGTTCGCCACCACGATGACCGGCATGCGCTCCTCCGTAAGAAGAATCGGGTTATGGTAGCGCCGGCTCTCATGCTTCCAGCCTAAGGGCAACCCGGAGCGCGCTCTGCCACCTGCGCGACACCGCCCCGTCTTTTCTCATCCATGGCCGACATCGTCATCCTCGCCGCGCACCCGGAGCTCGCCCAGTCGCACGTCAACCGTGCGCTGATGGAAGCCATCGGCGCCGCCGCCCTGCCCCGCGCCGAGTTGCGCGACCTGTATGCGCTGTACCCCGACTACCTGATCGACATCGCCGCCGAGCGGGCCGCACTGGCCGAGGCGCGGCTGATCGTCTGGCAGCACCCGATCCACTGGTACTCGATGCCGCCGTTGATGAAGCTGTGGGTCGACGAGGTGCTGGGCTTCGGCTGGGCCTACGGGCCCGAAGGCACGGCGCTGCAGGGCAAGGACCTGTGGCTAGTGACCTCCACCGGCGGCACCGAGGCCTCGTACCGGCCCGATGGGCACAACCGCTACTTCTTCGACGCCTTCCTGCCGCCCTACGAGCAGACGGCCGCGCTGTGCGGCCTGCGCTTCCTGCCGCCGCTGGTGCTGCATGGCGCGCACCGCGCCTCGCCCGTCGAGCTGGCCTCGCATGCGCAGACCTTCGTCGAGCGCCTGGCCGGCTATCCGCAATGGCCGGAACTGGCCGCGATGGAAGAGTGCGTCGCCTGCGTCACGCCCGCCGAAGAACGACCCGCCGCCTGACCTGACCCCATGGAACACACCTCCTGGCTGCATGTCGGCCTCGTCTACCTCGCCGCCGCGGTGATCGCGGTGCCGCTCGCCCGCCTGCTCGGCCTGGGCTCGATCATCGGCTACCTCGGTGCCGGCATCGTGATCGGACCCTGGGGGCTGAAGCTGGTGACCGACCCGGCCGACATGCTGCACTTCGCCGAGTTCGGCGTGGTGCTGATGCTGTTCCTCGTTGGCCTGGAGCTCGAGCCGCGCCGGCTCTGGGCGATGCGCCGGCCGATCTTCGGCTGGGGCAATGCGCAGTTGCTGGGCTCGGCGCTGCTGATCCTGGCCGCCGGCGTGGCCTTCGGCCTGCCGTGGCAGCTGGCGCTGGTGGCCGGGCTGGGGCTGGCGATGTCGTCGACCGCGATCGGCCTGGGCGCGCTCAACGAGCGCAACCTGATGGCCACCACCTCCGGCCAGGGCGTGCTCAGCGTCGCGCTGATGCAGGACATCGCCGCCATTCCCATCCTCGCACTGATCCCGCTGCTCGACGGCGACGCCGGCACGCCGCATGGGGGCGCCGGATGGATCGGTGCCGCGAAGGCCGTGGCCGTGATCGCCGCCATCGTGCTCGGCGGTCGGCTGCTGCTGCGGCCCGCGCTGCGCTGGATCGCCCGCAGCAAGACGCCCGAGATCTTCACCGCCGCGTCGCTGCTGCTGGTGATCGCCACCGCGGCGCTGATGCAGGCGGTGGGCCTGTCGATGGCGCTCGGCGCCTTCCTCGCCGGCGTGCTGCTGGCCGAGAGCGAATACCGCCGCGAGCTCGAGACCGACCTCGAGCCGTTCAAGGGCCTGCTGCTCGGGCTGTTCTTCATCGCGGTGGGCATGAGCATCGACTTCGCGGTGGTGCTGCAGAAACCGCTGGTGGTGGCCGCGGTGGTCGCCGGCTTCCTCGCGCTGAAGGCGCTGGTGCTGTGGACCATGGCGCGCACCATGCCGATCCCCTACCAGGAGCGGCCAGTGTTCATCATCCTGCTGGCCCAGGGCGGCGAGTTCGGCTTCGTGGTGTTCCAGGGCGCGGCGCAGGCCGGCGTGATCGATGCGCCGACCGCCTCGCTGCTGGTGGCGGCCGTGGCCCTGTCCATGCTGCTGACGCCGCTGCTGCTGGTGATCGCCGACCGCTGGTGGATCCCGCGCCTGGCCGACTGCGGCCCGGGCCCGCAGCTCGAGGAGCTGAGCGAGCCGCAGCATGCGCCGGTGATCATCGCCGGCTTCGGCCGCTACGGCCAGATCATCGGCCGGCTGCTGTTCGCCAACGGCCTGCAGGCCACCGTGCTGGAGCACGATGCCGAGCAGGTCGAGGCGGTGCGCCGCTTCGGCTGGCAGGTCTTCTACGGCGATGCGACGCGGCTCGACCTGCTGCGCACCGCCGGTGCCGAGCATGCCCGCGTGCTGGTGATCGCGATCGACGACATGGACCAGAGCGTGGCCGTCGCGCGCCTGGCCCGGGAGCACTTCCCGCAGCTGCAGATCGTGGCCCGCGCGCGCAACGTGCGGCACTACTACCTGCTGCGCGACCTCGGCGTCTCGCTGGTCGAGCGCGAGACCTTCGACTCGGCGCTGATGAGCGGCCGCTCGGTGCTGGAGAGCATGGGCTGGCAGCCGCATGCCGCGCGCCAGCAGGCACTGCGCTTCCGCCGCCACAACCTCGAGCAGCTGGAGCAGATGGCACCGCACCTGCACGACGAGGCCAAGCTGATCGCAATGGCCAAGCAGGGCCGCGAGCAACTGGAAACGCTGTGGGCGCAGGAACGTGCCGAGGTGCAGCAGCGCAGCGCGCGCGGCGGCTGGTCGGCGCCGGTGGCCGAACGGGCCGACGATCCGCCGATCTAGCGACGCCTACGCGAGCCGGCAGGCTTCTTCGAACGACAGCCGTGGGTTGCGCGCATGCAACTTGGCCGGGTCGCCATGGCCGAGGCAGCAGACGAAGTTGCTCTTCACCGTGGTGCCGGCCCAGAAGGCTGCATCCATCGCCGCCGCATCGAAGCCGCCCATCGGTGCGCAATCGAGGCCGAGCGCCCGCGCGGCGAGGATGAAGTAGCCACCCTGCAGGCTGGCGTTGCGCAGCGCCGTTTCCTCGATCTTCTTCGGCTGCCCCGCGAACCAAGCGCGCGCATCGGTGTGCGGAAACAGCCGCGGCAGGTGCTCGTAGAACGCCATGTCCATGCCGAGGATGGCCGTGACCGGCGCCTCCATCACCTTGCGCTGGTTGCTGCCCGCATCCATGCAGGGAACGAGCTTCGCCTTCGCCTCGGGCGTGCGCACGAACACGATGCGCGCCGGCGTGCAGTTGGCCGAGGTCGGGCCCCACTTCATCAGCTCGTACAGCTGCCGCAGCGTGTCGTCGGACACCGGCGTGGGCAGGTAGCCGCCCTGCGTGCGGGCTTCGGTGAAGAGCTGTTCGGTGGTGACGTTCATCGTCGGCGCGGCGTCTCGAGAGGGGCGACAATTGTGCGATGTTTGCCCCGAACCAGAACGACGTCCGCCGCTTCTTCTGCGAAACCCATGCGAAGCAGCGCCAGGGCCTGCCGCTGACGCCGATGGAGGCGATCGCCGGCGAGTGGATCGACCTTCACCCCGAATACCACGCCGACCTCGCCGACGTGGATGCGGCGCTGGCAGCGCAGTACACGGTGGAAGGCGGGAAGTCCAATCCCTTCCTGCACCTGTCGATGCACCTGACGATCGAGGAGCAGTTGTCGATCGACCAGCCGCGCGGCATCAAGCAGGCGGTCGAACTGCTGGCCGCCAAGCGGGGGTCGATGCATGACGCGCAGCATGAGGTGATGGAGTGTTTGGGGGAGATGATCTGGGCTTCTCAGCGCAGCGGGCTGCCGCCGGATGGGCACGCTTATCTCGACTGCGTGCGGCGTCGCGCGACCCGCTGAGCCAGAAACAACAAAGGGGCCCGAGGGCCCCTTCGTCACCGCAGCACGCGCAGATCAAGCATGCGCCGCCCGCAGCTTGAGCGAGAACTCCTGCAAAGCAGCAATCCCGCTCTCCTCTGCCTTGCGGCACCAAGCCTGCAGGTCATGCACCAGTTGGTCGGCCGACACATTCGTGCGCGTCCACAGCGCCCGAAGCTCCTCGCGCATCAGCACCAGCTTGGCCAGCGCCGGGCTCTCGGCCACGGCGGCAGCCATCTGCGGCTTCACGCCATGGGGAATCTTGTCGTCGTCACGGTGCAGCCAGCGCTTGGCCAGGCGCATGGCCGACCACTTGGCGGTGTTCTTCGCGCCCTGGGCCTTCAGCCGCTCCAGCTCGGCGGCGCAGGCGCGCTTCATTTCCTTGGCGTAGCCGGCCATCACCTCGTAGCGGTTGGCGATCAGCGCCTCGAGCGTCTTGTTGTCGGCCACCGGCTTCACGGTGCCCAGCTGCAGCTTGGGCGGGGTCTTGCGCACGGTGGCCAGGCCCAGCATCTCCAGCCCGCGGATATAAGCCCAGCCGATGTCGAACTCGTATTTCTTGACCGACAGCTTGGCGCTGGTCGGGTAGGTGTGGTGGTTGTTGTGCAGCTCTTCGCCGCCGATGATGATGCCCCAGGGCGAGATGTTGGTGCTGGC
>CBIHRS010000069.1:0-22249 GCA_966212505.1 uncultured bacterium | reverse complement strand
GCCGGTGCCGATGCCGCGGTGGTCGTGGCCGACCTCACCGGCAACGGCGTCACCGTGAGCCATGTGCCGCCGGTCGTGTCGTCGGTGAGCGTGCCGTCGAGCGCCACCTATGCCCAGGGCCAGAACCTCGACTTCACGGTCAACTTCGACAGCGCGATCACCGTCAACACCGGCGGCGGCACGCCCTACATCAACCTCACGCTCGACACCGGCGGCACCGTGCAGGCCGCCTACGTCAGCGGCTCGGGCACCAGCGCGCTGACCTTCCGCTACACAGTGGCCTCGGGCAACCTCGATGCCGACGGCGTCGCGCTCAATTCGGCCATCACCGCCAACGGCGGCACGCTGCGCAACGCCGGCGGCGACGATGCCACGCTCACACTCAACAGCGTGGGCGCCACCACCGGCGTGCTGGTGGATGGCGTGGCGCCCGGGGTCTCGTCGATCGACCGCACCGGCAGCGCGACCACCAACGCCACCAGCGTCACCTACACGGTGACCTTCTCGGAAAGCGTCACCGGCGTCGACACGAGCGACTTCAGCCTCACCGCCACCGGCACCGCCGCCGGCAACATCGCCTCGGTGAGCGGCAGCGGCACCACCTACACGGTGACCGTCGACACCCTCTCGGGCGACGGCACGCTGCGGCTGGACCTGAAGAACAGCGGCACCGGCATCGCCGACACACCGGGCAATGCTATCGCCGCCGGCTTCACCAGCGGACAGACCTACACGCTCGACAACACCGCCCCGGCGGTCACGTCGGTGAGCGTGCCGTCCAACGCGACCTACATCGCAGGGCAGAACCTCGATTTCACCGTCAACTTCGACGAGGCGGTCACGGTCGACACCACCGGCGGCACGCCACGCATCGCGCTCACGCTCGACACCGGCGGCACGGTCTACGCCAACTACCTGTCGGGCTCCGGCACCTCGGCGCTGACCTTCCGCTATACCGTGGCCAGCGGCAACGTCGACAACAACGGCATCACGGTGGGCGCGCTCGGCGCCAACGGCGGCACGCTGCGCGATGCGGCCGGCAACAATGCCACGCTCACGCTCAACAGCGTGGGCTCCACCGCCGCCGTGCTGGTCGATGCGCTGGCACCCACCGTGTCGTCGGTCAGCGTGCCGTCCAACGCCACCTATGTGGCCGGACAGAACCTCGACTTCACCGTCAACTTCAGCGAGGCGGTCACGGTCAACACCGGCGGCGGCACGCCCTACATCACGCTCACGCTCGACACCGGCGGCAGCGTGCAGGCCGCCTACCTCAGCGGTTCCGGCACCAGCGCACTGACCTTCCGCTACACGGTGGCCACCGGCAACCTCGACACCGACGGCGTCGCGCTCGGCTCGGCGATCACCGCCAACGGCGGCACGCTGCGCGATGCGACCGGCAACGACGCCACGCTCACGCTCAACAGCGTGGGCGCCACCACCGGCGTGCTGGTCGATGCGGTGGCGCCCACCGTGTCGTCGGTGGGCGTGCCGGCCAACGGCAGCTACACCACCGGCCAGAACCTCGACTTCACCGTCAACTTCGATGAGGCCGTGACGGTCGACACCACCGGCGGCACGCCGCGCATCGCCCTCACGCTCGACACCGGCGGCACCGTGTATGCCAGCTACCTCTCGGGCTCCGGCAGCACGGCACTGACCTTCCGCTACACCGTGCAGGCCGGCGACGGCGACACCAACGGCATCGCGGTCGGCGCGCTCGGCGCCAATGGCGGCACGCTGAAGGATGCGGCCGGCAACGATGCGGCGCTCACGCTCAACAGCGTGGCCTCCACGGCCGCGGTGCTGGTCGACACCACCGCACCCACCGTCACCTCGGTAGGCGTGCCGTCGAACGCGACCTACATCGCCGGCCAGAACCTCGACTTCACCGTCAACTTCGACGAAGCGGTCACGGTCGACAGCAGCGGCGGCACGCCGCGCATCGCGCTCACGCTCGACACCGGCGGCACCGTGTATGCCGACTACGTGTCGGGCTCGGGCAGCACGGCGCTGACCTTCCGCTACACCGTGGCCAGCGGCAATGTCGACACCAACGGCGTCACGCTGGGCGCGCTGGGCGCCAACGGCGGCACGATCAAGGACACGGCCGGCAACGACGCCACGCTCACGCTCAACAGCGTGGGCTCGACCACCGGCGTGCTGGTCGACGCACTGGCACCCACCGTGTCGTCGGTCGGCGTGCCGGCCAATGGCACCTACACCGCCGGCCAGAACCTCGACTTCACCGTCAACTTCAGCGAGGCGGTCACGGTCAACACCGGCGGCGGCACGCCCTACATCACGCTCACGCTCGACACCGGCGGCAGCGTGCAGGCCGCCTACCTCAGCGGTTCCGGCACCAGCGCACTGACCTTCCGCTACACGGTGGCCACCGGCAACCTCGACACCGACGGCGTCGCGCTCGGCTCGGCGATCACCGCCAACGGCGGCACGCTGCGCGATGCGACCGGCAACGACGCCACGCTCACGCTCAACAGCGTGGGCGCCACCACCGGCGTGCTGGTCGATGCGGTCGCACCCGGCGTCACGTCGATCAACCGGGCCGGCAGCGCGACCACCAATGCGGCCAGCGTCGACTACACGGTCACGTTCTCCGAGAACGTCTCCGGCCTCGACACCGGCGACTTCACGCTCACCGCCACAGGCACGGCGGCCGGCAGCATCGCCTCGGTGTCCGCCATCAACGGCAGCACCTACACCGTCACCGTCAACGGCATCAGCGGCGACGGCACTCTGCGGCTGGATCTGAAGAGCAGCGGCACCGGCATCACCGACAGCACCGGCAATGCCATCAGCGGCGGTTTCAGCAGCGGGCAGGCCTACACCGTCGACCGCGTGGCGCCGGTCGTGGCCTCGGTCAGCGTGCCGTCCGACGGCACCTACGTGGCCGGGCAGAACCTCGACTTCACGGTGAACTTCAGCGAGGCGGTCACGGTCGACAGCACCGGCGGCACGCCGCGCATCGCCGTCACGCTCGACACCGGCGGCACCGCGTATGCCAGCTACCTCTCGGGCTCGGGCACCAGCGCTTTGACCTTCCGGCTCACGGTGGCCTCGGGCCAGCTCGACAGCAACGGCATCACGCTCGGCTCGAGCATCGACACCAACGGCGGCACGCTGCGCGATGCAGTGGGCAACAACGCAGTGGCCACGCTCAACAGCGTGGGCTCGACCACCGGCGTGCGGGTCGATGCGATCGATCCCACGGTGGCCAGCGTCTCGGTGCCCAGCGGCGGAAGCTACAACGCCGGCGACGTGCTCACCTTCACCGTGAACACCAGCGAGGCCGTCACAGTCAACACCGGCGGTGGCACGCCGCGCCTGGTGCTCGACATCGGCGGCAGCACCGCCTATGCCAGCTACGTCTCGGGCTCGGGCAGCACCGCGCTGGTGTTCCAGTACACCGTGCAGCCGGGCGACACCGATGCCGACGGCATCGCGGTGAGCAGCCTGCAGGCCAACGGCAGCACGCTGCGCGATGCGGCCGGCAACACGATGGCGCTGACGCTCAACAGCGTGGGCAGCACGAGCGGCGTGCTGATCGACACCACGGCGCCCGCGGCGTCCGGCATCGTGCGCGTCGATGCCTCGCCCACCAGCGCCGCCTCGGTCAGCTACACGGTCACGTTCTCCGAAGACGTCACCGGCGTCGATGCCGGCGACTTCACGCTGGCCGCCACCGGCAGCGCCAGCGGCAGCATCGCCTCGGTCACCGCGGTCGATGCCCATACCTACACCGTGCTGGTCAACGGCATCGGCGGCACCGGCACGCTGGGCCTGAACCTCAAGGGCAGCGGCACCGGCATCGCCGATGCCGCGGGCAATGCGATCAGCGGCGGCCTCAGCGGCGCGGTCTACAGCATCGACCGCGACGTGCCCACGGTGGCCTCGGTGAGCGTGCCGGCCGACGGCACCTACGTGGCCGGGCAGAACCTCGACTTCACGGTGAACTTCAGCGAGGCGGTCACGGTCGACAGCACCGGCGGCACGCCGCGCATCGCCGTCACGCTCGACACCGGCGGCACCGCGTATGCCAGCTACCTCTCGGGCTCGGGCACCAGCGCTTTGACCTTCCGGCTCACGGTGGCCACCGGCCAGCTCGACAGCAACGGCATCACGCTCGGTTCCAGCATCGACACCAATGGCGGCACGCTGCGCGATGCAGTGGGCAACAACGCGGTGGCCACGCTCAACAGCGTGGGCGCCACCACCGCCGTGCGGGTCGATGCGATCGACCCGACGGTGGCCAGCGTTGCGGTGCCCAGCAGCGGCCACTACGTGGCGGGCGACGTGCTCACCTTCACCGTGAACACCAGCGAGGCCGTCATCGTCAATACCGGCGGCGGCACGCCGCGTCTGGTGCTCGACATCGGCGGCAACACCGCCTATGCCAGCTATGTGTCGGGCTCGGGCAGCGGCGCGCTCGTGTTCCAGTACACCGTGCAGGCCGGCGACAACGATGCCGACGGCATCGCGGTGAGCAGCCTGCAGGCCAACGGCGGCACGCTGCGCGATGCCGCCGGCAATGCGCTGGCGCCCGCGCTCAACGGCGTGGCCAGCACGGCCGGCGTCGTCGTCGACACCACCGCGCCGCAGATCATCGACATCGCCCGCCTCGACGCCACGCCCACCACGGCCCGCACGGTCAACTATTCGCTGGTGTTCTCCGAAGACGTCAGCGGGGTCGATGCCTCCGACTTCACGCTGGTGCGCGGCGGCAATGCCAACGGCGCCGTGATCTCCGTGACGCAGGTCGACGCGCGCCACTACACGGTGGCCGTCGGCAACCTCGTCGGCTCCGGCGAAGTGGTGCTGCGGCTCGATGCGGCCGGCAGCGGCATCGTCGATGCGGCCGGCAATGCGGTGTCCGCCGGCGCCAGCGGCGGCGCCTACCTACTGGTGCCGGTGCCCACGCCGCCGCCGGTGGTCGAAGTGCCGGCGCCTCCGCCATCGCCGCCGGCCGCGCCCGCACCTGCGCCGTGGACGCCGCCGCTCACCTTCACACCCACCGAGCCGGTCAACCAGGCCGACGTTCCGACCATCAAGCCCGTGACCGCGCCGGCGGCAGGCCCCGGCTCCGCGCCGGGCGGTGCCAGCGTCGTGGCGCCGCTGGCGATCGACACGGGCGGCCCCGGCAGCGTGACGATCGCGCCGCGCGCCGAGGCCCGCACCAGCTTCATCGAGGTGGGCACCGGCTCGGCCCGCGGGCTGCAGGCCATTCCCGACATCGGCGACTTCTCGGTGCGCGCCGGCCAGCCGCTGAGCATCGGCCTGCCGGCCTCGACCTTCACGCACAGCGATCGTGGCGAGCAGATCACGGTCGAGGTGCGGCTGTCGGACGGCCGGCCATTGCCCAACTGGCTGAAGTTCGACCCGGTCACCGGCACGCTCTCGGGCCAGCCGCCGGCCGGGCTGAACCAGAAGATCTCGATCGAGGTGATCGCCCGCGACAGCAAGGGCAACCGCGCCAGCTCGCATGTCGACATCGAGGTGAAGAACGCCGCGGGCAAGCCGCAGAGCTCGCTGTTCGACCCCGATGGCGCCGACCTCGATCCGGCCGAGCTGCAGCGCCTGCTGGCGCAGCAGCAACCCGCCGCACCCGCCGGCCGGCCCGCGCTGGCCGCCCAGTTCGAACGCCATGGCAGCGCGGCCCGGCAGGCCGAGCGCGCTGCGCTGATCCAGCACCTGCAGGCCGCCTCGCTGCAGGGCTGACCCACAACAACGTCAAGGAGAGCCACCAAGATGTCGAGCATCCACCGCCACCCGCCCCGCACGCTGCTCGCCGCGCTGATCGCCGCCGGCCTCGCCGGCTGCGCGATCCAGCCGCATCCGCTGACCGCCGACGAGCGACAGGCCACGGTCCAGGCCGACCGCGCGGCGATGACGCAGCAGCAGGAGCCGGTGCAGGGCCCGGTCACGCTCGAGGAAGCGATGGCGCGCGCCATCAAGTACAACCTCGACCACCGGCTCAAGCTGATGGAAGCCGCGGTGTCGCAGCGCCAGCTCGACCTCTCGCGCACCGACCTGCTGCCCAAGCTGACGGCGGCGGCCGGCTACAACACGCGCAGCAACGAGCTGGCCTCGTCGTCGCGCAGCGTGCTCAGCGGCCAGCAATCGCTGGAGCCTTCCACCTCGAGCGACCGCGACCATTTCACCGGCGACCTCAGCTTAAGCTGGAACGTGCTCGACTTCGGCGTGAGCTACTACGGTGCACGCCAGCAGGCCGACCGCGTGCTGGTGGCCGAGGAGCGCCGCCGCAAGGTGCTGCACCTGCTGATGCAGCAGACGCGCCAGGCCTGGTGGCAGGCCGCCGGCGCGCAGCTGCTCGAAGGCAAGATCGAGCCGGTGCTCGACCTGGCGCGGCGCGCGCTCGACGATTCGCGCAAGGTCGAGGTCGAGAAGCTGCGCTCGCCGCTGGAGGCGCTGAACTACCAGCGCCAGCTGCTCGACATCGTGCGCCAGCTCGAGGCCGTGCGCGACGAGCTCGCGCAGGCCAAGCCGCGGCTGGCCTCGATCATGAACCTGGAGCCCGGCCAGTCCTTCACCGTGGCGGTGCCCGGCACGATGCAGGCCCCGCGCATCAGCCTGCCGGTGGCCGGCATGGAAGAGGCCGCGCTGCTGCGCCGGCCCGAGCTGGTGGAGGCCGAATACAACGAGCGCATCGGCGTGCTCGAGACGCGCAAGGCGCTGGCCCGCCTGCTGCCCGGCCTGGAGATCGACCTCGGCACCCACTACGACAACAACAGCTTCCTGTGGAACAAGCAGTGGAGCGATGCCGGCCTGCGCGTGAGCTGGAACCTGTTCAACCTGTTCAGCGCCGACAAGATCCGCGGCCTGGCCCAGGCCCAGCTCGACGTGGCCCACCAGCAGCGCCTCGCGCTGAACATGGCGGTGCTGACGCAGGTGCACGTGGCGCGGCTCGACTACCTGGGCCGGCTCAAGCAGTACGAGCTCACCGACGACCTCAACAAGGTGGAGCAGCGCATCCTGCACTACACCCGCAACGCCGCCACCGCCAACGCGCAAGGCAAGCTCGAGGAGATCCGCGCCGCGGCGGCCGCGATGATGTCGGAGCTGCGGCTGTACCAGAACTACGGCGCGCTGCAGGGCGCCTACGGCCAGCTGATCGCGACGCTGGGGCTGGATCCGCTGCCCGATTCGGTGAGCGGCCACGACCTGAAGACGCTGGGCGATGCAGTGCGGGCCTCGGAGCAGAATTGGACGAAGACCGTCAACCCCGGAGGTGGTGCATGACCCGATGCGTCGGGCCCGCGTTCTTCGTTCTCGCCTTCGCCTTCAGCCACAGCGCCTTCGCGCAGACCAGCCCGCTCGCCGCCGACAAGGACGGCCGCATCCGCACGCAGCTGAGCGCGCGCAATGCGGTCACGATCTCGTCGGAGATCGCCGCCCGCATCGCCAGCCTGCCGCTGCGCGAGGGCGATGCATTCCGTGCCGGCCAGCCGCTGGTCGGCTTCGACTGTTCGCTGCACCAGAGCCAGCTGCGCAAGGCTGAGGCCTCGGTGGAGGCGGCCAATGCGGTCGTGCAATCCAACCAGCGCATGGTGGAGCTCAACTCGATCGGCAAGTTCGAGGTCGAGCAGGCGCAGGCCAAGCTGAAGGAGGCGCAGGCCGAGGTGGCCGGCGCGAAGCTGCTGGTCAGCCGCTGCAGCATCGCCGCGCCCTTTGCGGGCCGCGTGGCCAAGCGCCATGTGGCCGCGCACCAGTATGTGAACCCCGGCAATCCGCTGCTCGACATCCTCGAGACCGGCCAGCTCGAGCTGCAGATGATCGTGCCCTCGAAATGGCTGGCCTGGCTGAAGCCCGGTACGGCCTTCAACGTTGATGTCGAGGAGCTCGGCAAGAGCTATCCGGCCAAGGTGCAGCGCCTGGGCGCGCAGATCGACCCGGTGAGCCAGACGATCGCGGTGTTCGGCGTGATGGACGGCAGCCAGCCCGGGCTGCTGCCGGGCATGAGCGGCTGGGCGGTGTTTCCGCAGCGCAAGCCATGAACGGCGCCGATGCCTCGATGCCGCTGCTGAGCCTGCTGCAGCTGCAGCGGCGCGCGCGCCAGGCGGCTTCGCCCGAGGCACTGGGCTTCGTGATCGTCAACGAGACGCTGCAGCTCGCGCGCTACCGGCAGGCCGCGCTGTGGTCGGCCGCGGGCCTGGGCCATGTGGCGGCCGTCTCGGGCCTGCCGCAGCCCGACCCCAACGCGCCCTATGTGCAATGGCTGGCCGGCGTGTGCCGGCACCTGCAACGCGACCAAGCCGAGGCCGCCGAGGTGGCGATCGATGGCCTGCCCGAAGCCCTGCGTGCCGACTGGGCCGAGTGGCTGCCGGCCCATGCGCTGTGGCTGCCGCTGGGCCGCGAGGCCGAACCGGCCGAAGCCGGCCTGCTGCTCGCGCGCGACGAACCGTGGTCGCCGCATGAGCAGGCGCTGCTGAAGGAGCTGGCCCATGCCTATGGCCATGCACTGCATGCCTTCAGGCCGCAGCGGGCGCTGCGTGAGCGGCTGTTTGGCGCGTTGCGCGCCGGCAAGGCGCGGCGCCGGCTGCTGATCGGCGTGCTGGTGGCCTGCCTGTTTCCGATCCGCCTCAGCGCGCTGGCGCAGGCCGAGGTCGTGCCGCAGGATCCGTTCATGGTGCGCGCGCCGCTCGATGGCGTGATCGACCGCTTCGACATCCGGCCCAACCAGCCGGTCAAGCCCGGCACGCCGCTGTTCAGCCTCGACACCACCGCGCTGCGCGCGCGCATGGCGCTGGCGAGCAAGGCGGTGGACACCGCGCAGGAGGAATACCGCCAGTCGGCGCAGGCCGCCGTCACCAGCGACAAGAGCCGGGCCGAGATCGCGCTGCGCCGCGGCAAGCTGCAGGAAAAGGCGGTGGAGATGGACTACACCGCCGAGCAGCTCGCGCGCGTGCAGGTCAAGGCCGACCGCGCCGGCATCGCGGTGTTCGCCGACACCAACGACTGGGTCGGCAAGGCCGTGACGCTGGGCGAGCGCGTGTTGCTGGTGGCCGACCCGGCCAAGGTGGAGCTGGTGGCTTGGCTGCCCGCAGCCGACCTGCTGCCGGTGGCGCCGGGCGACACGCTCACGCTCTATCCGCAGGGCGCGCCGCTGCAGTCGTTCGACGCCAAGGTGCTCAGCGTGGCCTACCGCGCCGAGGTCACGCGCGACGGCTTCCTCGCCTATCGGGTGAAGGCGCAGTTCGCGCCCGGCCAGGCGCCGCCGCGCATCGGCCAGCTCGGCACCGCGCGCCTGCACGGCGGCTGGGCGCCGCTGGCCTACGTCGCGCTGCGGCGGCCGCTCGCGGTGGTGCGCCAATGGCTGGGATGGTGATCCCGCTGCCGCCGCTGCGGCAGGACCTCGCGCTGCACCCGGGCCCCGAGGCGCCCGACGGCTCGCCCACCTGGACGCTGCACGACCCCGCGAGCAACCGCTTCTTCGCGCTGACCTGGCCGGCCTTCGAGCTGCTGTCGCGCTGGGCGCTGGGCAGCGTGCAGGCGGTGGTCGATGCGGTCAACCGCGAGACCACGCTGAAGGTCGGCGAGGCCGACTTCATCGGCCTGCTGCAGATGCTGCAGGGCAACCACCTGCTGGTGGCCAGCGGCCCACAGGACACGCAACGCCTGGCCGCCCATGCACAGGCCACGAAGCTCTCGGCCGGCCAATGGCTGCTGAAGAACTACCTCTTCTTCCGCCTCCCGCTGCTGCGGCCGATGCGCTGGCTGCAGCGCATGAGCCCGTGGGTGCGCTGGGCCTACCGCCCCGCCTTCTGGGCCGGCATCGCGGCCCTGTCGGTGCTGGGCCTGGCGCTGGCCTCGCGCCGGTGGGACGAATTCACCCACACCTTCACCTCCTACGCCAGCTGGGACGGGCTGCTCGCGATCGGCATCGCGCTGAGCGTCGCCAAGGTGCTGCATGAGCTGGGCCATGCCTTCACCGCCACCCGCTTCGGCTGCCGCGTGCCGACGATGGGCGTGGCCTTCCTCGTGATGTGGCCGGTGCTTTACACCGACACCAACGAAGCCTGGAAGCTCACCTCGCGCCGGCAGCGCCTGGCCATCGGCGCGGCCGGCATGCTGAGCGAGCTGGCGCTGGCCGCGGTGGCGCTGGTGGTGTGGAGCGTGCTGCCAGACACGCCGGCCTGGGGCCCGGTGCGCTCGGGTGCCTTCCTGCTCGCCACCACCACCTGGCTGCTCACCGTGGCCATCAACGCCAGCCCCTTCATGCGCTTCGACGGCTACTTCCTGCTGTCCGACGCGGTCAACATGCCCAACCTGCACGACCGTGCCTTCGCGCTCGCGCGCTGGTGGCTGCGCGAACGGCTGTTCGGCCTGGGCGACGCGCCGCCCGAGCGCTTTGCGCCCGTGAGGCAGCGCTGGCTGATCGCCTTTGCCTTCGCCACCTGGACCTACCGGCTGGTGCTGTTCTTCGGCATCGCGCTGCTGGTGTACCACGCGTTCTTCAAGGCCCTGGGCCTGGTGCTGATGGCGGTGGAGCTGGGCTGGTTCATCGGGCGGCCGGTGTGGCGCGAGCTCAAGGCCTGGTGGCAGCGCCGCGAAGGCATGCGCTGGAACAGCGCCTCGCGCCGCACCGCGCTGGCCGCGGGCGCCGGCCTGCTGGTGCTGCTGTGGCCCTGGCAGACCACCGTGCACGCACCGGCGGTGCTGGGCGCGCTGCAATCGCAGGCGCTGTATGCGCCCTATGCGTCGCAGATGGCCGGCCCGCTGCCCCGGCCCGGCCAGGCGGTGCGTGCCGGCCAGCCACTGGCGCAGCTGCGCTCGCCCGAACTCGCCACCCGGCTTGCCGAGGCACAGGCCCGCGAGCAGCAACTGCAATGGCAGCTCAACCAGCAGCCCTTCGACGAACGCCTGATGGAAGCCGGCGCCGCGCTGCGCAAGCACTGGGAAGCCGCCGCCGCCGAGGTGGCCGGCCTGCAGGACGAGATCAAACGCCTTCAGCTCACCGCACCGTTCGACGGCACGGTGGCCGACGCCAACGAAGAGGCCCCAGCCGGCGCCTGGATCCCCGCCGGCGAACGGCTGCTGCAGCTGATCGGCCCGCAGGGCACCAAGGCCGACGCGTATGTCGACGAAGCGGCCTTGTCGGCCATCGCCGAAGGCCAGCACGCGACCTTCGTGCCCGCGGCGCTGGAGCAGGCCGCGGTGCACTGCACCGTCTCGCGGGTCGATGCGGTGCAGCTCGCGGTGCTGGACACACCGGCAGTCGCCAGCCCCTACGGCGGCGAGATCGCGGCGCAGCGCATGGCCGACGGCCGGCTGCAGCCGCTGCAGCCCACCTTCCATGTGCGGCTGGAGCAGTGCGACCGCGCGCTGCCGCCGCGGATGGAGCTTCCGGGTGTGGCGCGCCTGCAGGGCGAACGACGCTCGCTGGTGGAGCGAGGTTGGCGCTGGCTGGCGGCCTTGTGGCAGCGGGAAGCAGCCCTGTAGCGGTGCAGGCTCAAGAAGCTGTTGTTGTCACGCTGATACGGAGTGCTTCGCCGCCAGCCGCAATGGCCACCAGGCGATCGACGTTCGGGTGCGCGCCGGGACGGTTGCGGGCATCGGCGGTGTGTTCGGCGAACAGCGCCAGGCCAAATTCGGCAGCCTCGGCATTCAGCATGCCGAAGGTCTGCTGCAAGTATTGATACACGGCCAGCGAGCCCTTCTTGCCCGGCAGGTTCTCGATGGTCGCCACCACCACGCCGTTGCCGTCGATGAGGTCAATGCGGGCGATGGTGTCGATGGCGGGCATCTGGGCAAGGTTGTCCTTGAATACAGAAGCAGGCTGGATCAATGGAGCACTCCGTGGGTTGGTGGAAAGGTGCGGTCCACATGCACTGAGCAAGGCAGCGGCAGTATGAACACCGGGCAGCGGGCCCGGAGTATGTCGCAACGCGGCCGGCATCACGCCCTGCCAGCAACGCCCTACAACTGAATCGGACAGCGCGGGCACGGCTGAAGCCCGCGTTCCGACAGCAGCGCCCCCGCCCGGCGCCTACGCTTTCACGGAACCACCACAACCCCTGCCTCGAAGGAGTTCGCCGTGAAAGACCACGATTCGTTTCTGCATCACGAGCTGCCGCTGCTGACCAATCCCGCCGTGTGGATCTGCGCGCTGGCCGGCGCGTTGACGATGAGCACCGCCCATGCGGCCTATGCCAACGACGCCAAGCAGCAGTACGAGGCCGACAAGGCCTACTGCAGCAGCGGCCAGGCGACCGAGCCGCGCGCGCTGTGCCTGAAGGAAGCCGCGCGGGCCTATGCCGAAGCGAAGAAGGGCACGCTGGATTCGTCGTCGATGGACGCCGTGGAGCCCACCAGCGCCGGCCCGACCAGCGGCAAGACGCGCCACCACAAGCACCGCGCGAAGCCGTCGGCCAGCAGCACGAAGGACAACAGCTCGAGCAGCACCTCGGGCAGCACGAGCTCCGACACGACGAGCGGCAGCACCGCACCGTCGGGCCAGACGCAACCGCAAGGCACGACGCGCTGACAGCGCCTTGCGACCGCGTAGGCGCGGGCGGCGGCGAGCCGCCCGCGCCTTTCTGCTGCCCGGATCAGCCGAGTACGCGCAGGCGGGCCGGGCCGGCCTCGATGCGGCCGATCACCGCCGCCTGGCCGAACCCCTGCTCACGGAACACGCGCAACACCTCGTCGGCGCTGGCCGGGTCGCAGCTGACCAGCAGGCCGCCGGAGGTCTGCGGATCGGTGACCAGGTCCTGCACCGTCTTGCCGAGCAACGGCGCGATCTCCACCTCGGCGCCATAGCCGGCCCAGTTGCGGCCGGAGGCGCCAGTGACGAAGCCCTGCTGCACCATTTGGGTCACGTTGGGCAGCAGCGGCACCTTCGGCCAGTCGATCACCGCGGTCACGCCCGCGCCGCGCGCGAACTCCAGCGCATGGCCGGCCAGGCCGAACCCGGTGACGTCGGTCAGCGCATGCACGCCGGGCATTTCGGCGAAGCGCACGCCAGGCTTGTTGAGCATGGTCGTCGTGCGGACCATCTGCTCGTAGCCGGCGGCATCGAGCTGGCCCTTCTTCAGCGCCGCCGACAGCACGCCCACGCCCAGCGGCTTGCCGAGCACCAGCACGTCGCCGGGCTTCGCATCGGCATTGCGCCGCACCTTGCTCGGGTGCACTAGGCCCATCACCATCAGCCCGTAGATCGGCTCCACCGAATCGATGGTGTGGCCGCCTGCGATCGGGATGCCGGCCTCCTGGCAGACCGATTGGCCGCCCTGGATCACGCGGCCGATCACCTCCAGCGGCAGCTGGTTCACCGGCATGGCCACCAGCGCCAGCGCCATGATCGGCTTGCCGCCCATCGCGTAGACGTCGCTGATCGCGTTGGTGGCGGCGATGCGGCCGAAGTCGAACGGATCGTCGACGATCGGCATGAAGAAATCGGTGGTGGCGATCAGCGCCTGCTCGTCATTGAGCTTGTACACGGCCGCGTCGTCGGCCGTCTCGATGCCCACCAGCAGCTCGGGCGGCACGATGCCGCCGGCGCTGTTCTTCAGGATCTCCGACAGCACGCCCGGCGCGATCTTGCAGCCGCAGCCCCCGCCGTGCGAGAAGCTGGTCAGGCGGACGGGGCCGGAAGGCAGGGCGCAGGTGCTGTCGGTCATGGCGCGTTCGGGTGGGTGGGGGATGGACGATGGATTGTCGCCGCCCCGCATTGGCCCTGCTGCGCGAGCATGTCGGCCAGCAGCCGGCGCACCGCGGCGCGCTCGGCCGCCGGGCTGAAGCGCGGCTCCTGCGCGGCGCATTGCGCGGCGAGCCGCTGCGCGAAGGCAGCGTCATCGGCAAGGCGCTGCATCAGCGCCGCCAGTGCCGCATCGTCGCCGGGCTCGAAGCAGCCCTCGTAGCCGCGCCCGAGCAGGCCCAGGTTGCCGTCGATGCGGCTGGCGAGCACCGGCACGCCGGAGCGCACTGCCTCGATCACCACGTTGGCGCCGCCTTCCATCCGGCTCATGTGCACCAGCGCGCGGGCGCGCGCGATCCAGCGCCGCGCGGCAGCGGCCGGCAGGCCGGGAATCCAACGGTAGCGCGGGCATTCGGCCATCGTGCGCCGGGCGGCCTCGGCCAGCGATTCATCGAGCGGCCGGCCGATGTGGGTCACGCGGATCGGCGAATCGTCCGGCAGGCGGCGCACCGCGCGCATCAGCGTCAGCGGGTCCTTCTCGTCGCGCAGGTGGCCCACGGCCACGAGGTCGACGTGGCGCCCCGAGGCATCGGCACGGCGCACCCGCGTGGCCGACTGCACGATCACGCGCGCCCTGGCCCGCGTTGCATCGTCGAGCCGACGCAGCGCCTCGTCCTGCAATGCCACCACATGGCTGGCACACTGCAGCGCATGCTGCGCGCTGGCTTCTCCCTGCTCCAGGTCCCGGTACAGGTCGGTGCCGGTGAGCACCAGCGCGAGCGGCCGGTCGGGATGGGCGGCATGAAAGCGTTCGATCGAATCGGCCGAGCGGCGGGCATGCAGCGCGATCAGCGCATCCACAGGATCGCCAACCCAGCGCTGCACTACCGCCACCTCGGCCACCGGCGCGAGGAACCGCTGCCATCGCGCCGCGGTGTGCCAGTTGCCGTTGTTGGCCTCGGCCAGCGCGGGCGTGACGATGCAGACACGAGGGGGACGCATGACGCGATCTTGGCATGAGGCGCGCAGGCTGAGCGGCACGGCATTGGCCGAGGCGCTACGCGACAGCCGGCGGCGCACGCTCGCGCTCGGCTTCGGCCTGGACGATGCGCAGTGGCAGGTGCCGCAGCAGCCGGGCGTGAACCCGCCGGCGTGGGAGCTGGCCCACATCGCCTGGTTCGCCGAGTTCTGGATCCTGCGCGGGCCGCACGCCGTGGGCGCCGACGGCTTCGTGCATGCGGCACGGCCGGCCAGGCATGCCGGCCCCGATGCGCTGCTCGACTCGGCGCGGCTGCCGCATGCCCACCGATGGTCCGCCCCGCTGCCTTCGCGCCGCGAGGTGCAGGCGATGCTGGCCGCGCAGCTCGAGGCCTGCATCGCGGCGCTTCCCGATGGCGACGACGACGAGGCGCTGTATTTCCATCGCCTCGCGCTGTTCCATGAAGACATGCATGGCGAGGCCTTCACGTGGCTGCGCGCGGCGCTGGGCTATCCGGCGCCGGCCGATGCCGTGCTGCCCGAACTGGCAGCGAACGAACCGCTGGTGGTCGAAGGCGGCCTCGTGCAGATCGGCTGGCCGCGCGGCCGGCGTGGCTTTGCTTTCGACAACGAGTGTCCAGGCCGAGAGTTGCGGCTCGCGCGCTACGAGATCGACAGCCGCCCCGTCACCGCAGGCGATTACCTGCGCTACGTCGAGGCCGGCGGCAGCCCTCCCGAGCGCTGGCGCTTCAGCGAGGGGCAATGGCAGCACCGCTGGTTCGACCGCTGGCTGCCGCTGCATGAAGCCGAGCCGGTGATCCACGTCAACGCGTACGAGGCCGAAGCCTATTGCCGGTGGGCCGGCCGCCGGCTGCCCACGGCGGCCGAATGGGAGCACGCCGCCGTGTCGGAGCCCGGCCGCTTCCACTGGGGCCGCAGCGTGTGGGAATGGACGGCCGACGCCTTCCAGCCCTACCCCGGCTTCGAGCCCGGCCCCTACAAGGACTATTCGGCGCCCTGGTTCGGCGATCATCGCGAGTTGCGCGGCGGCGCCTTCGCCACCCACGAACGGATGCACGATCCGCGCTACCGCAACTTCTTCCAGCCTCGGCGTTGCGATATCTTCGCCGGCTTCCGAACCGCCGCCCTGTGAGCACCCCACGATGAAACGACGACTCCTCCCCCGCCTCGCCCTCGCCTTCGCATTGGCCGCTTGCGGCAGCGCCTGGGCCCAGGCCACCGTGCTGCGCGTCTCGGCCATTCCCGACGAAGCGCCCACCGAGCTGCAGCGCAAGTTCAAGCCGCTGGGCGACTACCTCAAGCACGAGACGGGGCTGGACGTGCAGTTCACGCCGGTGAGCGACTACGCCGCGGTGGTCGAAGGCCTGGCCACCAACAAGATCGACCTCGCCTGGCTCGGCGGCTTCACCTTCGTGCAGGCCAAGCTGCGCACCAACGGCGGGGCGGTGCCGATCGTGCAGCGCGCCGAAGACGAAAAATTCACCAGCCGCTTCATCGTGCCGATCGACAGCCCAGCCAAGACGCTGGCCGACCTGAAGGGCAAGAGCTTCGCGTTCGGCTCGGCCTCGTCGACCTCGGGCCACCTGATGCCGCGCTACTACCTGATGCAGGCCGGCATCCAGCCCGACACCGACTTCAAGGCCGTGGCCTTCTCCGGCGCGCACGATGCCACCGTGGCCTTCGTGGCCGCGGGCCGGGCCGAGGCCGGTGTGCTCAACGCCTCGGTGTGGGACAAGCTGGTCGAGGCCCACAACCCCAATGCCGCCAAGGTGCGCGTGCTCGCCACCACGCCGCCCTACTACGACTACAACTGGACCGTGCGCCCCGGCCTCGATGCCGCGCTGACGAAGAAGCTGACCGATGCTTTCCTGAAGCTCGACCCGGCCAAGCCCGAGCACAAGGAGATCATGGCGCTGCAGCGCGCGTCGAAGTTCATCCCGACGAAGGTCTCCAACTACGACGGCATCGAATCGGCTGCCCGCGCTGCCGGCCTCATCAAGTGACCGGTACCCGGTGAGCCTCTCGTTCAACGACGTCGGCCTGGTCCATGCCAACGGCCATCGCGCGCTGCGCGCGCTGAGCCTCTCGGTGCAGGCCGGCGAGCGCGTGGCCGTCATCGGCCCGTCGGGCGCCGGCAAGACCAGCCTGCTGCGGCTGGCGACCTGCTCCCTGCGGCCCACCGAGGGCCGCGTCGAGGTGCTGGGCGCCAACCCGTGGCAGCTCGATGCCGGCGCCTTGCGCCGTCTGCGCGCGCGCATCGGGCTCGTGCACCAGCATGCGCCGATCCCGCCGCGGCTGCGCGTGGTCACCGCGGTGCTGGCGGGCCGGCTCGGCCAGTGGAGCACCGCGCGCGCGCTGGCCTCGCTGCTCTATCCGTCCGACATCGAAGGCGCCACCGAGGTGCTCGCGCGGCTCGACCTCGCCGACCGCGTGTTCGATCGCTGCGACCGCCTCTCGGGCGGCCAGCTGCAGCGCGTGGGCATCGCCCGCGTGCTGTACCAGGCGCCCGCGCTGATGCTGGCCGACGAGCCGGTGTCGGCGCTCGACCCCACGCTGGCCGATGCCGCGGTGGCGCAGCTCATCGCGCAGAGCGAGCGCAGCGGCGCGGCGCTCGTCGCGTCGCTGCATGCGGTGGACCTCGCGCTCAAGTGGTTTCCGCGCATCGTCGGCATGCGCAATGGCGAGCGAGTGTTCGATGCGCCGGCGGCCGACGTGAGCCCGGCGATGCTGCATGCGCTGTATGCCGCCGAGGGTGCCGTGCTGCCGACGCAGGCCAACGATCCGGCACTGGTCGCCACGCTGCCGCGCGCACCCGTCTGCCGATGAACACCGTGGCCGCCGCACGCGATCCGCAGGCCCGGCGCCGGCTCACCGCGCTGATGCTCGCGCTCGGCCTGCTGTGGCCGATGCTGGCGCTGTCGGAGTTCAAGCCCTGGCTGCTGTTCGATGCGCGCAACCTGCAGGTGATGGGCGGCTACCTCGCCGGCTTCATTCCGCCGGTGACCTCGAGCGACTTCCTCGGCGAGCTCGCGCGCGCCACCTTGCAGACGCTGGCGATGGCCACGGCCGGCATCGCGCTGTCGCTGCTGATCGCGGTGCCGCTGGCCTTCGCAGGCACCGAGGCCCTCTCGATCTCGCGCATCGGCCCGGGGCCGGCGCGCTGGCGCGGGCGGGCGCTGCGCCTCGCTGCGCGCGGCGTGCTCACGGTCACGCGCGCCCTGCCCGAGGTGGTGTGGGCGCTGGTGTTCGTGCGTGCGCTGAGCCTGGGGCCCGCGGCCGGCGTGCTCGCACTGGCCATCACCTACGGCGGCATGCTCGGCAAGGTCTACGCCGACATCCTCGAATCGACCGATCGCCGCGCGGCACGCGCGCTGCTCGAAGGTGGCAGCGGCCGCATCGCCGCGCTGTGCTACGGGTTGCTGCCGCATGCGGCGCAGGAGCTGGTGTCGTACACCGTCTACCGCTGGGAATGCGCGATACGCGCCTCGGTGGTGATGGGCTTCGTCGGCGCCGGCGGCCTGGGCCAGCTGATGGACCAGTCGACCAAGATGCTCAACGGCGGCGAGGCCAGCACCATCCTGCTGACCTTCCTGCTGCTGGTGCTGCTGGCCGATGCCCTGAGCGGCGCGCTGCGCCGGCTGCTCGCATGAACGCGCGCGCGGCCGGCCCCTGCATGACCTGCGTGGCGGTGAGCGCGCTGCTGTTGCTCGCGGTGGTGGCGAGCTTCGTCTACCTCGGCATCGACTACCGCGCGCTGTTCAGCACCGAAGCGGCGCGGCTGATGGGCCGCTTCGTCGCCGAGTTTTTCTCGCCCGACCTCTCGGGCGCCTTCGTGCGCAAGACCGCCTGGGCCGCACTGCAGACCTTGGCGATGTCGGCCACCGGCACCTTGGTGGCCTCGATCGCCGGGGCTGCATTGGCGCTGCCCGCGGCAGGCCGCCTCGGCCATGCGCCGCGCCAGGGCGCGCGCCTGCTGCTCAACATGCTGCGCAGCGTGCCCGAGCTGGTATGGGCCGCGCTGATGGTGCTGGCCGCGGGCCTGGGGCCGTTTGCCGGCGCGCTCGCGCTGGGCCTGCACACCACCGGCGTGCTCGGCCGCCTGTTCGCCGAGGCGCTCGAGAACGCATCGGCCGAGCCCGAGCACGCGCTGCGCGATGCGGGCAGCAGCGCCGTGGCCGCGCTGGCCTACGGCACCGTGCCACTGGTGTTCGCGCAGTGGCTGGCCTATGCGCTCTACCGCTGGGAGATGAACATCCGCATGGCCGCTGTGCTCGGCATCGTCGGCGCGGGCGGGCTGGGGCAGATGCTGTATTTCCATCTCTCGCTGTTCCAGCAGGCCCAGGCCGCCACCGTGCTGCTCGCGACCTTCGTGCTGGTGTTCGGCGTCGATGCGTTGAGCAGCCGTGTGCGCCGAGGGCTGGCACCGGCGTATGCCTGAAGCCACGCGGATCCACCACCGCGGTGTTTTGAAATCTCTGAAATAAATCGCCGCGAGCGCTGTGCTGCAATGCGCGGCATGCGGTGAAGACAGGCGCAACAGACGCTTGAGCCTCATCCGGCCACAAGCCGGAGTCTCATGGGCTCCTCACATGCAGCGGCACAACTCCCAGGCGTGCACAGCCGCTGCGCCCGCGCGAAGTACCCCTTGCTGTACCCGAATTCCGAGCTCCCCCGCGGAGCGCGGCGCGTGAGCTCACGCCCGCGATTCCTTCACACAACCATCCACCCGAGGAGACTTCCTGTGAGCACCCCCCTGCGAACCATCCTGCGCGCTACGGCCCTGGCCGCCGCCGCGACCCTTGCCATGGCCAACGCCCAAGCCGTGGACTGGGGCGGCTACCTGCGCGCCGGCCCCGGCGCCAGCAAGAAAGACGCATCGCGCGCCTGCTACAACCTGCCGGGCGATGGCCAGCACTGGCGCCTCGGCAACGAGTGCGACTTCTACGGCGAGTTCGAGCTGAGCCAGAAGTTCAAGGCCGACGGCGTCGAATACAAGGCGCTGCTTATGACGAACCTGTGGAGCCCCGGCACCGACACGGGCGGCGGCAACACCGATGCCGAAAAGCTTGACCACTCCAAGCTGGGCATCAACCAGATGTATGTCGAAGGCAAGGGCTACGACATCGCGCCCGACACCACCTTCTGGGCCGGCAAGCGCTTCCATGGCCGTGCCGACGTGCACATCGTCGACAAGTTCTTCACCAACCTCTCGGGCGTGGGTGCGGGCTTCGACACGCCGATGGGCGGCGCCAAGCTGGGCATCTCCTACTTCAAGACCGACGCCAGCTCCACCAACTCGGGCAACCGCCTGAACGTCGATGCCTACGACATCGCGGCCAACCCGGGCGGCAAGCTGCGCTTCGTCGGCACGCTGACGCAGGGCAACTACACGGGCGGCACCAAGGGCCTGGGCCTGATCGCGATGCACATGCAGGACAACTTCATGGGCTGGGGCGGCGGCAACACGCTGTGGCTGGAGTATGCGCAAGGCTCCGCGGGCCTGGACGGCAACTTCGGTGGCCTGAGCGATCCGTCGAGCAGCAAGAAGTGGCGCATCGTCGAGAGCTTCACGTTCCAGGTCGGCGCCATCGGCGGCCAGACCATGGCGCTGTGGGAGCACGACAAGACCGACACCACGAGCGCCAACCTGGCCTCGATCGGCGGTCGCGTGTCGTTCGGCCTGACCAAGAACTTCAAGCTGGTGAGCGAGCTGGGCTATTCGCAGACCAAGCCGAGCGGCGGCCAGACCGCGAAGCTGACCAAGTTCACGATCGCCCCGACGCTGTCGACCGGCCAGGGCTTCTGGAACCGCCCCGAGCTGCGCCTGTACGTCACCACCGCCAAGTGGAACGACGCTGCCGGCAACGTGACCGGCCAGGCCGCGTTCAACGGCAAGACCTCGGGCACCAGCTTCGGCGCCCAGGTCGAGATGTGGTTCTGAACGCCCTCGTTCAGCATCACTGACACAACTCTTCAAAGGGGAAGGATGCTCCGGGGGGCGAACCGGCGCATCCGCTTGACAGGGCTTCCCGCCAAGGGAAGCCCTTTTTTGCGTCGGAAGCCGCCATCCGGGGAGGAGGCGTTCGTGAGAACACACCGCGCACTCGCAGCCTGCAGCGCACTGATCCTGTCGGCCGTCATCGCCGCCTGCGGCGGAGGCGACGTCGACCCCGGCACGCCGTTGCCATCCACCATGCAGACCGGACCGGTCGCGGTGGCCGATGCCACCACGGCGCTGCCCGACCGCTGGTACGCCCGGGGCGCGATCATGGAGATCAACGTGCGCGCCTACCACGACAGCGATGGCGACGGCGTGGGCGATCTCAACGGCGTGACCGCGAAGCTCGACTACCTGCAGGACCTGGGCATCACCGGCATCTGGCTGATGCCGGTCAACAAGACCGGCGACCACGACTCCGGCTACATCATCACCGACCATCGCGACATCGAGACCGAATACGGCAGCCTCGCCGACTTCCGGCGGCTGGTCGACGAAGCCCATCGCCGCGGCATCGGCGTGATCATCGACTACGTGATGAACCACAGCGCCTCCGACGATCCGCTGTTCGTCAACGCCGCCTCTTCGTTCGGCGCCACCTATCGCAACTGGTACGTGTGGCAGACCGACCATCCACAAGGCTGGCAGAACTTCGGTGGCGGCGATCCATGGTATCGCACGCCGCGCGGCTACTACTACGGGCTCTTCCGCCAGGACATGCCCGACTTCAACCTGCGCAACCGTGACGTGGTCGAGTACCACAAGAACAACCTGCGCTTCTGGCTCAACCTCGGTGTCGACGGCTTCCGCTTCGATGCGATCGAGACCTTCATCGAGAACGGGCCGGACGCCGCCTTCGCGCAGCCCGAGAACTACGCGCTGATGCGCGAGATGCGCCAGACGATCGATGCCTACGCCAACCGCTACATCGTCTGCGAGAGCCCGGGCACGCCCGCCGCGGCCGCTTCGGATTCAGCCTGCGGATCGGCCTTTGCCTTCGGTCTGCAAACGCTGATGCGGCAGGCCGCCCGCGGAGACGGCAACGCACCGGCCCAGCTGGCCGCGGCACTGGCCCAGCTGCCGCAGGATCGGATGGCCACCTTCCTCGGCAACCATGATCTCTTTGCCGGCCAGCGCCTGATGGACGAATTCGGCGGCGACGAAACCAGCTACCGATTGGCTGCCGCCACGCTGCTGACGCTGCCCGGCATTCCGTTCGTGTACTACGGCGAAGAAGTGGGCATGCGCGGCATGCCGGTGTCCGGCAGCGACCCGGCTTCCGACTGGCCCCTGCGCGGGCCGATGAGCTGGGACGACCAACCTACAGTCACCCGCAATACACGCATCGGGCCGTACGGCAACTACTTCGCACCCGCACCGAACATCGCCACCCACAACGTGGCGCTCGCCTCGGCCGAGGCGAACTCGCTGTGGCGCTTCTATCGCACGCTGCTCACCCTGCGGCAGCAGAGCCCGGCCCTGCGCGGCGGCAGCTACCGCCTGCTGCAGGCCACGAGCCACAGCCTGGCTTACGAACGGCGCAGCGCCGACGAGAGCGTGGTGGTGGTTCTCAACTA
>CBIHRS010000068.1:0-22596 GCA_966212505.1 uncultured bacterium | reverse complement strand
CGACTCCCTTGCGCTGCTCGGAGCGGGGGCTGGCGCGGGGAAACTCGCTACGCGCGCTTTGCGCTCTACGCTCAAACAGTCCCCGCGAGTCAGTGCTTGATGCGCGCTTCGCGCGCCGCCCCCACTCCTGCGCTGCTCAGCGCCAGACGATACGCCCCGCCGCCGGGCAGCCCAGGGCCTTGCCGAACCGGTGGTGGTGGGCAAAGAATGAATTCATTCGTGTCCTGCCACGAGCGCCGCCCGCTCGCAGCCTTGCCGCTCCCCACTCACTCACACGAAAACCAAGGAATCAATCGTCGCTGCGCTCACACCGCCGCCCATGCACCAGGCAGCGCGCGTAGTCCGGGTCGTGCTTCAGCAGGTACATCGCGCGCGCCGCAAAGGCGGTGTCGGCGAAGTCGCTGAACAGCCCGTCGACGCCCAACTCGTAGAACGCCAGGTACTCGTTGATCGGGTTGCCGGCGTAGCTGCCGTTCAGCCGCCGCTGCTCATTGCGGAAGGTGTAGGGATGCACCATCAGCCCCAGCTTGTGTGCATTGGCGACCACGTCGGTCGGCGGCAGCAGCACGCGGTCGGCCTCATCGATCTTGCCGTCGCCGTTGACGTCGGCGCAGGCGCCGTTCTTGATCGTCTTGCAGGCGCTGGGGATCAGGTAGGGCTTCCAGGGGCCGATGCCGTCGGCATAGGTGCGCACCTCGGCCAGGCCGGCCGGCGTGAGCAGGTCCTTGAACAGCCCGGCGCGGCCCGACACCGTCCAGTCATACGGCTTGTCGTAGGGCGGGTTCAGCGCCATGCTGCCATCCGGATTGACGTCGTCGGCATCCACCAGCTGCACCAGCCGCACGCTGGTCTTGCTGCGCAGGTACTTCAGGTTCGCCGTCTCGAACGACTGGATGATCACCGGCGCGCTGCGGTGGTTCCAGCCGGCGCGCGAGAGCACCGCGAGCAGCCGGTCTTCCAGCGGCAGGCCGAGCTGCTGGTGGTAGGTGGGATGCTTGGTCTCGGGATAGATGCCGATCGTGCGGCCTTCCTCGCGCGACTTGCGCTTGACGAACTCGATGATCTCCTCGAGCGTCGGGATCTGGAAGCGCCCGTTGAACGACGGATCGCGGTCGCCCAGCGGCTGCACCGCGCGCAGCTGCTTGATCTCCGCCAGCGTGAAGTCGCTGGCGAAGAAGCCGACCTGCGGCGCGCCGTCGATCACCGCGGTGCGCTTGCGGCTGGCGAACTGCGGCAGGTCCTTGACGTTCGTCGTATCGATCAGGTTGGGCTCGTGGCGGGCGATCAGCACACCGTCCTTGGTGGCCACGAGGTCGGGCTCGACATAGTCGGCACCGAGCGCGATGCCCAGCGCATAGTTCTCGAGCGTGTGGTCCGGCAGGTAGCCGGTGGCGCCGCCGCGGTGGCCGATCACCAGCGGTGCGTTGTCGGCATGGCGATGCGCCTGCGCCGGCATCGCCGTGGCGAACAGCGCGCCCGCGGCCATCAGCAGCGCCGTCGCGGTCTTGAATGCGTGCATGGGTTTGGCTCCTCTGAGTTGAAGGAAGAAGAGCTGCACGCTAGCTGCGCCGGGTGACACCGCGGTGAAAGCAGCGGTAAGAGATTGCCAGCAACGAAAACGGCCGCACGTGGCGGCCGTCGGGGATCAGGGCTGAAGAAGGATCAGCGCTGCGTCTTGCGGCGGGCGACGAAGCCCAGCGCGCCAAGGCCGGCGAGCATCAGCGCATAGGTCTCGGGCTCGGGCACGGGCGCGCCGAAGGCCTGGAACTCGGAAACCGAGTTGTAGCCGTCGCCGCCCAGATTGGTGATCGTGAAGGCGGTGGCGGTGATCGGCGCGAAGCTGGCGCTGCCGTTGTCCATGCCCCACGAGCGGTGCGGCGAGATGGTGGGCAGCGCATGCCACACACTGGCGGTGTCGTAGTAGCCGATGCCGTAGTCGTCGTTGTTGTCGGCCTGCAGCAGGATGCTCGACACCACCGAGGTGTGGCTCAGCTGGATCGTGACGATGTCGGCGTTGGGCGGGCTGGTCCAGAACACGGTGCCCAGGTTCCACTGCGTGTTCAGCGGCAGGAAGGTGCCGTCGGTCAGGCTGGACAGCGGGGCCGGTGCGCCGGCGCCCCAGCCCGGGCTGTTCCAGAAATCGGGGCCGCTGATCGAGACGGTGCCGTTCAGTGCGACGTTGGTGGCGGCGCTGGCGGCGCCGGCGCACAGCGCCAGAGCGGCTGCGGCGAGAAGCTTGCGTTGCATGGAATACCCCTCCAGGGTGGTGGTGTTGTCAGCGGGAGTATCCGGGCGAGGGGGCGGCTCGCCAACGGGCGCGGGCCCCGAACCCCGGGGCATCCCCCGCAGATGAGGGAAGGGTCGGCCCTGACGGCGCCCGCGCGACAATCCGCCCATGAGCGCCAAGATCCTGTTCGGCTTCCATGCCGTTACCGTGCGGCTGAAGACCGCCCCCGAGTCGATCGTCGAGATCCATGTGGATGCCACGCGGCGCGACCAGCGCATGCGGCAGTTCGTCGAGCGCGCCAAGGAAGCCGGCGTGCGCCTTATCGACAGCGACGACGAGCGCCTGCACAAGCTGGTGGGCACCCATCGCCACCAGGGCGTGGTGGCCCATGTGAAGCCGCTGCCGCAGAGCCACTCGCTCGACGACGTGCTCGATGCGGTGGAGGGCTCGCCGCTGGTGCTGGTGCTCGACGGTGTGACCGATCCGCACAACCTCGGTGCCTGCCTGCGCGTGGCCGATGGTGCCGGCGCCAGCGCGGTGGTGGCGCCCAAGGACCATGCGGTGGGCCTCAACGCCACGGTGGCCAAGGTGGCCAGCGGCGCGGCCGAGACGGTGCCCTACCTGATGGTGACCAACCTGGCCCGCACGCTCAACGAGCTGAAGGAGCGCGACATCTGGATCGTCGGCACCAGCGACGATGCCGAGAAGTCGATCTACGAGGTGGACCTGAACCGGCCGGTCGCGCTGGTGCTGGGCGCCGAGGGCCCCGGCATGCGGCAGCTCACGCGCAAGACCTGCGACGAGCTGGTGCGCATCCCGATGAAGGGCGCGGTCGAGAGCCTCAATGTCTCGGTGGCGTCGGCGGTGTGCCTCTACGAGGCGCTGCGCCAGCGCGGCGGCTGAGGCGATGGGCTTTGCCGGGCTCGACGAGGTGCGCCGGCGCATCGCGCTGGCCGACCGCGTGTGCGTGCTCACCGGTGCCGGCATGTCGGCCGAGAGCGGCATCCCGACCTTCCGTGATGCGCTGACCGGCCTGTGGGCCCGCTTCGATCCGATGCGGCTGGCCAGCGCGGATGGCTTTAGTGCCGATCCGCAGCTCGTGTGGGACTGGTATGCCGAGCGCCGCGAAGGCGTGCGGCGTGCGCAGCCCAATGCGGGGCATCAGGCGCTCGCCGCCTTCGAGCGCGCGCATCCCGGCAAGCTCACCGTGGTGACGCAGAACGTCGACGACCTGCACCAGCGCGCGGGCAGCACCGGCGTGATCCGGCTGCATGGCGACATCCTGCGCGATCAGTGGCAGGGCGACTGCCGCGATCACCCCGCCTGCGATCCGGCGCAAGCCGTGCCAGGCCGCCCGCCGCGCTGCGAGCAATGCGGCAACCTCGTGCGCCCCGGCGTGGTGTGGTTCGGCGAGCGGCTGCCGGCCGATGCCTTCGATGCGGCCGAGCAGGCGGCCGAGCGCTGCCGCCTGATGCTGGTGGTTGGCACCTCGGGCGCGGTGTATCCGGCAGCGGGGCTCGCGGCCACGGCCCGGTCTGCCGGCGCCCATGTGGTGATCGTCAACCCGCAGCCGAGCGAGCTCGACGGCGTGGCGCACGCCGTGCTGCGCGGCACCGCGGCCACCGTGCTACCCCCCTTGCTCGGGGGCTGAAGGCCGGCGGGTGGCCCGCTGATAATGCCGCCCGCTTCGACTTGCCTGCCTGCCTGAGAGTACCGATGGAGACCCTCGCGTCCGATACCCCCAAGCGCCGCTCTAAATGGCTGCGCATCCCGATCTACCTGCTCGCCGGCCTGGGTGTGCTGTTCATCGGGTTGATCATCGCCTTCGTGATCCACGAGCGCGGGCAGCCCGACCACACGCTCGACGCCAACGACACGGTCGACGGCGTGATGACGCGCAACTACGGCAAGTATTCCGAGGCCGAGAAAGGCTGGCTCTACATCGACGAGCGCAGCCATGTCACCTATGTCGTCACGGTGGCGCAGCAGAAGAAGATCGAGGGCAAGGAAGGTGACGAGCTCTACCTCGTCACCAGCGGCCGGCCGCTCGATCCCGAGCGCGGCGACGGGCCGTTCTATGGCGTGTTCCAGCTGCGTTGGCGCGATGGCAAGTTCTATGAGTTCAGCGACGCCTTGCGCTATGAAGGCACCGAGCCGGTGACGCCCGAGCGGGTGCGCTTCGAGGCCCTCAGCGCGGATGTGTGGGGGTGGGTCGTGAAGACCTTCACCCAGGGCGATGCCGACGAAGCCGAGGCGGTCACGCGCAATGTGGTCCTGGCGCCGCACGGCGACCAGATCGCGGTGCTGGCCGATTTCCATGCTGCGCGCGAACTGGTCGGCGATGGCGGCTGCGAAGCGACCGAGCGCCGCTACACCGCCTGGGCGCAGGCACGCAGCGTGCAGAAGGCGGCATCGGCGCCGGCCGACGGCGCCTCGGCCCCCGCCGGCGGCGACGCTGCCGACGGCGAAGACATGGAGCCCATCCGCTGCACCAAGCTGCAGTGGACCTACCGTACCGACCCGGTGGGCGACTCCACCTTCACGCCGCTGTACGTGACGCGCAAGGCCGGCATGCTCGAAGGCAGGCCGATGCCCGAGAAGACCTGGAAGGTGATGTTCGATCCCAAGAGCTTCACCTACCGGCTGCCCGACGAGCTGAAGGACCAGTAGCGGCGCCCAGGCGCGCCGCTACACTGCGGCGAGACCTTTCCCGGAGCGTCCCATGCCCGTCATCGCCGTCCAGCATCCGCTGGTCCAGCACAAGGTCGGCCTGCTGCGCGAGGCCGACATCTCCACCAAGAAATTCCGCGAGCTGACCGGCGAGCTGGCCCGGTTGCTGGCCTACGAGGCCACTGCCGACTTCCCGCTCGAGGCCACCACCAAGCAATGCTGGAGCGGCCCGGTCGAGGTTCAGCAGCTCAGCGGCAGGAAGGTCACGGTGGTGCCCATCCTGCGCGCCGGCCTGGGCATGCTCGACGGCGTGCTCGACATGATCCCCAACGCCAAGGTCAGCGTGGTCGGCCTGTCGCGCAACCACGAGACGCTGCAGCCCGAGCACTACTTCGAGAAGTTCGTCGGCCACCTCGAGGAGCGCACCGCGCTGATCGTCGACCCGATGCTGGCCACCGCCGGCTCGATGATCGCCACCATCGACCTGCTCAAGCGCCGCGGCTGCAAGGACATCCGCGCGCTGGTGCTGGTGGCCGCGCCCGAGGGCGTGCGCGCGCTCGATGCCGCGCATCCCGACGTGCGCTGCTGGACGGCGGCGGTGGACAGCCACCTCAACGAGGTGGGCTACATCATCCCCGGGCTGGGTGATGCCGGGGACAAGATCTTCGGGACGAAGTAAACCTCACGGCAGCTGAGTTGCTGCCGCCTCAGCCCCGCCCCTGCGCCGATGGCGCATGCCACAGCACCTCGAGCTCGTAGGCCATCGAGCGCGCCAGGCCGTCGAGGTCGGGGAACAGCGTGGCGTGGGTGATGTTCATCCGGTACAGCGCCCGCATCGCCTGCTCGCGCAGCGAGGCCGGCAGCACGATCTTCATCAGCAGGTCGCCGCTCGGGTCGTAGTGCTCGAGGATGCGCTCCATCGTGAGGTGCAGCACGCCGGGCACGACGAACAGGCCCGATTGCGCGATCAGCCGGCGGTCCATCTCGGCCGGCTCGCCCACCCACAGCAGCGGCATCGTGTTGGGCGCGAAGTAGCGGTCGAAGTTGCCGGGCAGGCGCGGGTCGATGCGCTCGCGGGTCAGCGTGGTGTCGAAGCGCGGGGCCAAGCCCCAGAGCCGCGGCGTGTCGAGCGCGAACAGCGCGGCCTCGTCGGTCGCGCCTTCGAGTGCGAAGAAGGTGGCCACGTAAGGTGACTTGGTGAAGTCCAGCAGCCGGGTCGGCGCGCCGTGGTGCTGCATCATCGCGAGGCAGCGCAGGTCGTCTTCCAGCACGCGGTGGTCCTGCAGGTAGTTGTGCGCCTTGCGCCGGAAGATGCGCATCGCCCGCTCCTCGCGCGGACGCCACAGGTTCTCGTCGGGCGCGTACTGCATCAGCCGCCGCGACAGCGAGCTGAACAGGTCCCAGTCGGGTGCGCGCTCGCCGCGGAAGGCCCAGCCGTCGAGCGCTTCCAGCGTCTTGACGAGTTCGTCCCAGCTGTTGACGGCGATGCGCTTCATGCGGCGGCAAACGTCCTGTGCCATTCCTGCAGCTGCTCGTGGCTCGCCGCCACGCCGCCGCACACGATGAGCAGCACGTTCCGCGCGTCGCGCAGCGCGGAGGCGCCGTGCTCGATCACCTGCGACAGCGCCGCGCCGCAGGCCGGCTCGACGATCACGCGGTGTTCGAGCGCGAAGTCCAGGCAGGCCTCGACCGCCTCGCGGTCGCTCACCACCACGCTGCGCACCGGATGCCGCTGCGTCCATTCGAAGGCCTGCGCGCAGACCTGGCGTGCGCCCAGCGAGGTGGCGATGCTGGTGATGGCCGGCAGCTCGATGCGCCGGCTGGCGGCCATGGATTGCGCCAGCGAATCGGCGCCCTGCGTCTCGACCGCCACCACCGGCACGTCGGCCCAGCCCTGGCGATGCAGACCTTCGATCACGCCGCACATCAGCCCGCCGCCGCCCACCGAGAGCACCACCGCATCGGGCTTCAGCCCTGCGGCAGCCACCTCGTCGATCATCGAGGCATGGCCCTGCCACAGCAGCGGGTCGTCGAAGGGGTGGATGAAGGCATCGTGCTCGCCGAGCAGCGTCTGCAGGTGGGCGTTGGCCTCGGCCCACGAGCTGCCATGCACGATCACCTCGGCGCCCTGGCGCCGGATCAGCGCCTTGGGGCGCTCCAGCGTGGTCTGCGGCACGACCACGGTGACCGGCACGCCCAGCGCACGGCCGGCGTGCGCCACAGCCAGGCCGGCGTTGCCGCCCGACGACGACATCAGCCGCCGGGCGCCGCGCTCCACCTGCGTTTCGCAGGCATGGCCGACGCCGCGCATCTTGAACGAACCCGAAGGCTGCAGCGCCTCCATCTTCAGCCAGACGCGGCGGCCAGGCTTAGCGTAGGCGCTCGATTCGATCAGCGGCGTCGCGATGTGCAGGGGCATGAATCAGGGGGATTTCTTGCGCGTCGAAGGCTGCAGTGTCACACGCCCGAGGCGCTTGGCGTTGGCGGTGACGCGCCGGTGAACGGGCGCCATGCCGCCGCCAATCACGCTCGACAGGGCGCGTGCGGCCTGGTCGTGCACGGCGGGGAGATTCGGATGGCGGGCGACGCTCCACGGGGCAGTCCACAGTCGCATGCCCTGCTGCATCGCGTCGAGCATCGCGGCCTGCTGGGCCTGCCACAGGCGCAGCCCCATCGTGAACCATGATTCGCCGAAGGCCTCGACCTTTTCCTGGCCCATGCGGATGAACTCGCGCTGGTCGCGCGCGTTGGGCACCGGGCCGGCGGTCATCATGCGGCTGGTGCGGTGCGCGATCACCTGCGGCGTCGCGAGCGAGATCTCCCACAGCTTGGTGCCGTGGCGCCACCAGGCGGACATGTCGGCGGGGCGGGGAGGGCGGGCGGGGTGTCGTTTCATCGGTAGTGCTCCTGTTCCGGATGACAGAACCGATGCAGTGCGGCAAGCGCCGCGCCTAGATGTCGGCTCCCCGCCGCGGAATACCGCGGCGACCCTCCGAGAGGGTCCGAGCCCGGCTTGGGGCGGCCCGGCGCCGGACTCGCGCTGGGCTCTTCAGGCGAAGCCGAGCATGCCGACGATCGCGCCCAGCGCCACCATCCACAGCGGGCTGAGCCGGGTGCGCCACATGACCAGCACGGTCAGCACCACCAGCCCGGTGGCGCCCGCGCTGTGGCGCGCCGGCTCGCTCAGCACCCAGCCGGTGGAGAACAGCAGCCCCAGCGTCAGCGGCGCCATGCCGGTGGTGAAGGCGCGCACGCCCAGCGCTTCGCGGCGTGCCTCGCCCCAGCGGGTGGCATACAGCGCCAGCGTGGTCGAGGGCAGCATGATGCCGAGCATGGTGACCAGCACGCCCAGCGGGCCGGCCACGTTCCAGCCCAGCACCGCGACGAACAGCAGGTTGGGCCCCGGCGCGGCCTGCGCAATGGCCACGGAGGACGTGAACTGCGCATCGGTGATCCAGCCCTGCTCCTTGACGATGTAGCGGTGCATGTCAGGCGTGGTCGTGATCGCGCCGCCGATGGCCAGCATCGAGAGCAGCAGGAAATGGCCGAACAGCGCCAGCAGGTCCTGTGCACTCAGGCCGTGGGCCGAGGGCAGCGGCGTCAGCAGCCAGCTCATCGGTGCTCCCCCCGGCTCAGGCGCCACCAGGCCGTGGCCACCGCAACGGCGCCCAGCCCCAGCACGATCCACACCAGCGGCACGTGCAGCACCGTCACGCCGGCGATGGTGAGCAGCGTGAAGGCGGCGCACAGCCAGCGCCCCATTGCGTTGGCTTTCAGCGAGCCCATCAGCTTGAGCGCGGTGGCGATGATCAGCCCGGCCGACACCGCGCCCATGCCGCGCAGCGCACCGGCCACCCACGGCACCGCGGCAAACTGCGTGTACAGCGCCGCGAGCGCGATCACGATGACCAGCGGCACCACCGTCATGCCGGCCAGCGCCGCGAAGGCGCCGCGCCAGCCGAAGAAGCGGTCGCCCAGCATCAGCGACAGGTTCATCACGTTGGGCCCGGGCAGCACCTGGCCTACGGAGAGCATCTCGACGAACTGCTCGCGCGTGAGCCAGCGCTGCCGCTCGACCAGCTCCCGCTGCGCCACCGCGAGCACGCCGCCGAAACCCTGCAGCGCGAGCCAGGTGAAGACGCGGAACAGCTCGCCGGGCGAGGCGGGGCGGGCCAAGGGCTCGTCGGAGACCGGGTTCTCTACGTTCAGCGCATCACCTTCAGCGCATCGGGATTGATGATGTTCGTCGGCGTGTTGTTGACGAAGTTGACGACGTTGTCGAACGCCGCGCCGAAGTACATCTCGTAGCTGTCCTGCTCGACATAGCCGATGTGCGGCGTGCACACCGCGTTCTCCAGCCGCAGCAGCGGATGGCCCTGCAGGATGGGTTCGCTCTCGAACACGTCGACCGCCGCCATGCCGGGCCGCCCGCGGTTGAGCGCCGAGACCAGCGCGTTGTCTTCCACCAGCTCGGCGCGCGAGGTGTTGACGAACAGCGCGGTGGGCTTCATGCGCTGCAGGTCGTCGAAGCGCACGATGCCGCGGGTGTCGTCGTGCAGCCGCAGGTGCAGGCTCAGCACGTCGGCGGTCTCGAAGAAGGCTTCCTTCGACTCGGCGGCCTGGTGGCCGTCGGCCACCGCCTTGGCGCGCGACGAGTCGCTGCCCCAGACGATCACGTTCATGCCGAAGGCCTTGCCGTAGCCGGCCACCAGCTGGCCGATGCGGCCATAGCCCCACAAGCCCAGCGTCTTGCCCTGCAGCACCATGCCGAGGCCGAAGTTGGGCGGCATCGAGGCGGCCTTGAGACCCGACTGCTGCCAGGCGCCGTGCTTCAGGTTGCCGATGTACTGCGGCAGCCGGCGCATCGCCGCCATGATCAGCGCCCAGGTGAGCTCGGCGGGGGCGATCGGCGAGCCGGTGCCTTCGGCCACCGCGATGCCCAGCCGGGTGCAGGCCTCCACGTCGATGTGCGGGCCGACGCGTCCGGTCTGAGCCAGCAGCTTCAGCTTGGGCAGCTTCTCGAGCAGCTGCTTCGGGAAATGGGTGCGCTCGCGGATCAGCACCAGCACATCGGCATCGCGCAGCCGCACAGAGAGCTGGCCGATGCCCTTGACCGTGTTGGTGAACACCTTCGCGTTCAGGTGCTCGAGCTTCGCGGCGCACTTGAGCTTGCGAACCGCGTCCTGGTAGTCGTCGAGGATGATGATGTTCACACGCCCGATTTTGCACCGGGGCCGCGCTGCAGCCGCCTGTGCGGACTTGCGGCGATGCGGATAGCATGCGCGCCGCACCCCCATCCCATCCAAGGAGACACCCCATGTCCCTCACCATGCATTCGGCCAGCGTGCCGGTCTTCGTGCGCATGCTCGGCAACATCGACACCTGGCTCGACAAGGCCGTGGCCCATGCCGAGGCCAAGAAGTTCGATCCGTCGGTCTACCTCGCGGCCCGCCTGGCACCGGACATGCTGCCCTTCACGCGCCAGATCCAGATCGCGAGCGACAATGCCAAGGGCTGCGTGGCCCGCCTGGCTGGCGTGGAGATCCCGAAGTACGAGGACAACGAGGCGACGATCGACGAGCTGCGCCAGCGCATCCGCAAGACCATCGATTTCATGAAGTCGGTGCCGGCCGAGAAGTTCGAAGGCTCGGACACGCGCGAGGTCGAGGTGCCGCGCCGCGGGGCCGATCCGTTCCGCTTCAAGGGCGAGGCCTACCTGAAGCACTTCGCGCTGCCCAACTTCTACTTCCACGTGACCACCGCGTACGCACTGCTGCGCCACTACGGCGTGGACCTGGGCAAGGCCGACTACCTCGGTCCCGTCAACCAATAAAAAATCAGAACGGCGAGAAGCGGCTGCTGCGGGGAAACACCGAATCCAGGCAGCGGTTGAGCCGCAGGCGCTGTGCTTCGGCCTCGTCTTCCTCGCGCAGTGCGCGGAACACCGCGCCGCGCAGCAGCCACAGGTCGACCGGCTCCTGGGCTTGGCGCACCTGGTGCTGCAGCCAGCGGCCGGGCTCGCCGTCGAGGTGGGCCACCGCCTCCATGAAGGCCGTCTTCATCTGCACGAAGGCCTGCCGCGCCGCGATCCGCGCCAGCCGCTCCTGCGGCATGCCCACTGCGAGCGGGCCGGTGGCGGTGTAGTTGCGGGCGGCGCTGTGCATGAAGGCCTTTCAGGCGCCGTCGAGCGGCGCGAAGCCCGAGCGCGGCGAGCGCGTCGGGAAGAAGCGGTTGAGCCGGGCCAGGCGGCGCTCGGCTTCCTCCTGGCTGTGCTGCACGGCGATCAGCGAATACATCTCCGAGCGCAGGTGCCACAGCTCGCGCAGCGAGCGGGCGCAGCGCACGCGGTGCTGGAGGAACGAGGCATGCTGCGTCGGAATGTCTTCCAGCGTCTCGGCAAACTCGATCCGGATGGCGCGCAGGCGCTGTGCCGGGTCGGCCGGGTCCTGCCGCGGCTTGGCCAGGCGCTTCAGCCAGTCGAGGGACGACGGCGCGTTGACGTACACCGTTTCAGGCGGGCACACCGCCACGTGCACGGTGCTCGGGGCCAGCGACATCGGCATCGAGCGGCGGAACAGGCGGGAGGTGAGAGCTTGCAACATGTTGATTCAATTTCGGCAGACAGCACCGGAAACTGAAATCGATTCTTCCGTGAGCTAGTGCCTTGCAGTGCCCCGAACAGCGCCACGCAACGGCCGTTATTCACAAGCTGCTAGGCTTGCGCGCTCCCTGGGATGGAAGGAATTACCGATGAAGTGGATTCGCCGCACGCTCTATGGGCTGCTGGGCCTGGTGCTGCTGCTGGCGGTGGCGTTGTTCGTCTACAGCCGCCGTGCGCTGCCGGCCACCGACGGCGCGCTGGCGATGCCCGGCCTGCAGGGCGAGGTGCGCATCGAGCGCGATGCCGATGGCATTCCCACCATCCATGCCGCCAACCTCCCCGACCTGATGTACGGCCTGGGCGTGGCCCATGCGCAGGACCGGCTCTGGCAGCTCGAGACGCACCGCCGCATCGGCGCCGGCCGACTGGCCGAGGCGTTCGGCGAGCCCGCCCTGGAAACCGACCGCTTCCTGCGTGCGCTCGGCGTGCGCCGCGCGGCCGCCGAGCAGTGGGCGCAGACGAAGGGCGAGGCCCGCGTCGCGCTCGAGGCCTATGCCCGGGGCATCAATGCCACCCTGCATGGCCAGATGAAGGCGCGGCCGCCCGAGATGCTGGTGCTGGGCATCCACCCCGAAGACTGGGATCCGGTCGACAGCCTAGCCTGGGGGCTGATGATGGCCTGGGACCTGGGCGGCAACTGGTCGAGCGAGCTGCTGCGCCTGCGCCTGGCAGCGCGGCTGCCGGTGGAGCGCATCAACGAACTGCTGCCGCCATACCCCGGCGAGCAGCCGCTGGCCATCGCCGACTATCCGGCGATCTACGGCGCGATGCACCTGGATCGCGAGATCGGCGAGGAGGCGCTGGCCGCTGCGCCGCCTTCGGGCATCGAGGGCGTGGGCTCCAACAACTGGGTGGTGGCCGGTTCGCACACGCAAAGCGGCAAGCCGCTGCTGGCCAACGACCCGCACCTGAAGCTCTCGGCGCCGGCGCTGTGGTACTTCGCGCGGCTGGAGGCGCCCGGCATCAAGGTGGCCGGCGCCACGATGCCCGGGCTGCCGCTGGTGGTGCTGGGCCAGAACGAGCACGTGGCCTGGGGCTTCACCAACACCAACCCCGACGTGCAGGACCTCTACATCGAGCGCATCAAGGCCGACGACCCCGGGCAGTACCTCACGCCGGACGGCTGGGCGCGCTTCGAGACACATGAAGAGGTGATCAAGGTCAAGGGCCGGCCCGAGGTGAAGCTGCTGGTGCGCCGCACGCGGCACGGCCCGGTGATCTCCGATTCGGGCATCGCCAACGACATCCTCGGCCGGCACCAGCGCCCCGCCTACGCGCTGGCGATGCGCTGGACCGCGCTCGATCCCGATGCCGAACTGGTCAGCGCCGGCCTGGGCATGGCGCGCGCCCGCTCGATCGACGATTTCGTGGCCGCCACGCGCAGCTGGGTGGCGCCGATGCAGAACATGGTGGTGGCCGATACCGCCGGCCACATCGGCTTCGTCGCTTCTGGCCGCGTGCCGGTGCGCAAACCGCAGAACGACCTCAAGGGCCAGGTGCCGGCGCCCGGCTGGGAGGCGCGCTACGACTGGGCCGGCTTCATCGCACCCGACGCCACGCCGCGCGAGATCGATCCGCCGCGCGGCTGGATCGCCACCGCCAACCAGCGCGTGGTGCCGGCCGACTATCCGCACTACCTGACCAACGAATGGGCGGTGCCCTACCGGCACCAGCGCATCGAGCAGCTGCTGCAGGCCACGCCCAGGCACACGCCCGACAGCTTCGGTGCGATGCAGTCGGATGTGCAGTCGCTCGCGGTGCCGCGCATCCTGCCGTGGCTGCTCAAGGCGAAGTCGCAGCATCCGCTGGCGCCTGCCGCGGTGAAGGCGCTGCAGGGTTTCGACGGCCGCATGGCCGCCGACCAGGCCGCGCCGCTGATCTTCTGGGCCTGGGCCCGGCAGGTCACGCGGGGGATCTTCGCCGACGAGATCGGCAAGGACTTCTACGACCGCACGATCGGCGGCCGCACCTTCCGCACTGCGCTCGAGGGCGTGCTGGAGCGCAACGACGCCTGGTGGTGCGACGACAAGGACACGCCCGATGTGGCCGAGACCTGCGCGATGCAGGCCGATGCCGCGCTGGGCCGCGCGCTCAACGAACTGCAGGCCAGCCACGGCAGCGACGTGTCGCAATGGCGCTGGGGCGACGTGCACCAAGCGCGATCGGAGCACCGGCCGTTCAGCAAGGTGAAGGCGCTCGCGCGCTTCTTCGAGCTGCGCGCGCCGGTGGGCGGCGACAGCTTCACCGTCAACGTCTCGCAGGTGAGCATGAAACCCGATGCGACCACCGGCGAGCTCTACCTCGACGAGCACGGCCCGTCGTTGCGCGCGATTTACGACCTGGCCGACCCGAAGCAGTCGCGCTTCATGCATTCGAGCGGGCAGTCGGGCATTCCGTTCTCGCCGCAATACCGCAGCTTCGTCGAGCGATGGGCCGGGGTGCGCTATGTGCCTGTGTGGGCCAGCGGGGCGGCGGAGCACACGCTGGTGCTGCAGCCGGCGGGCAGCCGGTAGGCGCGGAGGCGGTGGGTCAGGCCGGGCGCCGCACCCATCGCCGCGCGGCCTCGATCACGATGGCCGCCGTGATGAGGACGCACAGCACCGGCCCCGAGAACAGCACGCCCATCATCGCCAGCAGGTAGACGGTCATGCCGCCTTGCCCGCCGATGTCGAACGCCGCCTTCAACACGATGGCCACGAAGAGCGGCACGATCTCGAAGAAGGCATAGACGGCCAGCGCCCGACGTGCGGCCCGCCAGAACCCCGCTCGCCAGGCGGGTGCGACGAAGCGCGCGGCCACGGCCGCGAAGACGAGCACGGCCCAGGGCAGGGTCAGCAGCGCCACCGGCATGTCGGCCTGGCCGCCGCCGAACTGCGCGTGGGCCGGGCCGCCGAGCAGCAGGGCGCCTGCTGCCGCGAGCGGCAGGCGCAGCCGGGAATGGAGTGCTCGCATTCGTTTTCGATGCCGTGGATCAGCCGGCCGCGTTGGGCACGCGAGTGAGCTGCCCGGCCTTGCTGAGGCGAAAGCGGGCGAAGTCTTCGGCGAGGAACAGCTCGCCGCGATAGCGCTCAGCGGCCTCGGCGCGGATGTCGTCGATCGACGGCGATCGCGTGGCGTCCGATTGATAGCGGGCACTGAAGTGCGTGAGCACCAGGTGCGGCAGGCCGGCCGCCTCCGCAAAGGCGGCCACCGCCGCAGCGGTGCTGTGGCCGACGTCGCCGGCCTTGGCGCCGACGTCCTGCGTGTAGGTGGCTTCGTGCACCAGCACCTGCGCGCCGCGGCAGGCATCGGCCAGCAGCTCGGGCCGGTCGTTGTCGCCGCCGACCACGATGCGCCGGGGCGGATGCGGGAAGAACACGTAGTCGCTGCTCTTCAGCGTGCGATCCGCGTGGGACACGTCCAGCCCCTTGCGCAGCTGGCCCCACAGCGGCCCCTGCGGCACGCCTTCACGCGTGAGCTTCGCGGTGTCGAGGCTCGGCTCGAGCCGGGTCTCGGTGAAGGTGTAGGCGAACGAAGGCACGCGATGTGACAGCACGGTGGCCTCGGCGCGCAGCGAGCCGTTCGTCCAGCCCTCGAGCGATTCGGTGGCCACGAACTGCAGCTCGAACGGCAGGTAGAGCTGCGTCAGCTGCTGCGTCGCGCGCAGCCAGCCCTCGATGCCCTCGGGCGCGACGATGGTCAGCGGCTTCTTGCGGCCCAGCATGCCAGCGCTCGCCAGCAGGCCCGGCAGGCCGTAGCAGTGGTCGCCGTGCACGTGCGTGATGAAGATCGCCTGCAGGTCGTTCACCGACAGCGGCGTGTGCAGCAGCTGATGCTGCGTGGCTTCGCCGCAATCGATCAACACCCAGCCGCTGCCGCCGTCTTCGATCAAGGCGAGGCCGGTGACGTTGCGCTGCTTGGTGGGCGTGCCGGAGGAGGTACCGAGGAAGAGAAGGTCCACTGAGATTGTCTGAGTCTGGGCGAGGTTCAGGCCGGGCCGGCGCGTGCGAGCAGGACGACGCGCCGATGGCCTGCCGGGAAGTGATGCAGCTCACCATCGTCGGTGCGCACCACAAAACCGCGCACGATAGGCGGGAGCTTCGACGGATCGTACCCTTGCCGGACCTCTCGCAGCTGCGGTACATGAACCACTTCGCCCATGAGCGGGCGCGTCTTGCCGAAGCGGACACGGTCGCCGACGTGAATCTCCTGACCGTCGAGATAGCGCCCTTCGACGGGAGAGCGCATGAATCCGGCGACGGCGAAACTGATGGCGATGCCGCTCATCAGCCATGCGAACGCGCCGCCGAGGGCGGCTGGCGCCTGCAACAGCACGAGGATGAAACTGCAGCCGCCCGGTGGGCAGGCATGCTCCAGCCAGAGCGTTGCCAGAAAGGCGCCTAGAAGCGCCCACGCCAGCCAGAAGGCAAGGGCTCGCAGCATGGTCCATCAGGGCACGCTGGCCCAGCCTCTCCTACACCTGACCGTACAAGGCCTTGCGCTGCGCGGTGTAGTGCCACCACGGCGCGGGCTCGGCGCCGCGCATGAAGTCGGTGACGGCCATGAAGGTGTCGAGCACGCAGGGGTCCTGCCGCTGACCGGTCTTGGCGCACAGCGACTGGTAGAGCACGAAGGCGTCGCGGCCGGCGAGTTCCTTCGGATGCTGGATGCCCAGCAGCCGGAGGTCGGCCGCCAGCGACGGGCCGATGTTGGGCAACTGCTCCAGCGATTCGCATTCCTCGGCCGTGCGGGCCTTGGGCGCCTTGACCAGGGTCTTCATCACATCAGCATGGAGTTGCGTATCAGGCCCACGGCCAGCCCTTCGATCTCGAAGCTGGGCTCGTCGGGCGTGACGACGATGGTGTCGAACTCCGGGTTCTCGGGGATCAGCTCGATGCCGGCCTTGGTGCGGCGGAAGCGCTTGACGGTGACGTCGTCGCCCAGGCGGGCCACGACGATCTGGCCGTTCTTGGCTTCCTTGGCCTTCTGCACCGCGAGCAGGTCGCCATCGAGGATGCCGGCGTCGCGCATGCTCATGCCGCGCACGCGCAGCAGGTAGTCGGGCTTGCGGGGGAACATGCTGGCCTCGACGACGTAGGTCTGATCGACATGCTCCTGCGCGAGGATGGGGCTGCCGGCGGCCACCCGGCCCACCAGCGGCAGCGTGAGCTGCGACAGGCTGGGCAGCGGCAGCGCGAACTGCTTGCCGCGCGCCTCGTTGAGCGCGCGCAGCGTTTCCGACTTGAGGCGGATGCCGCGCGAGGTGCCGCCCACCAGTTCGATCACGCCCTTGCGCGCCAGGGCCTGCAGGTGCTCTTCAGCGGCATTGGCCGAGCGGAAGCCCAGCTCGGCCGCGATCTCGGCCCGGGTGGGCGGTGCCCCGGTCCGCTCGATCGCGCTCTGCACGAGTTCGAGGATCTGCTGCTGGCGCTCGGTGAGTTTGGGGCGGTCTTCCATGGGGCTCCGGGGCAGGCACTGGCGGTTCATCCAGTGGGCTGTATTTTTATCCAGAGCCGGCGGAAATGCAAAGCGGGGTTGTCAGTGTGCGGATTCGGCCAGGATCTTCGCGATGCGCCCGCGGTGGTCGCGGTCGTGGTCGGCCAGCATCTCGACGAGCTGGTACAGGTCGACCTCTCGTCCTGAGGCGAGCAGGTGCGCCGGGCGCTGGAAGTCTGCTGCCGACAATGAGCCCAGGCGCTCCAGCAACTGTTCGCGGTGCTGGCGGAACTCGGCCAGCGCCTGCGTGATCGGCCGCTCGAGGTAGCCGCGCTCTCGGGGCCAGTCGTTGACCATCACGCCTTCGAAGGCTGGTGCCTGCTCGGCGAGGGTGCGCTCGATGCGGGGGGCGTAAAGATCGGTCTCGCAATCGCGCAGATGCCACAGGTGCTCGACGAGCGCGAGGTCGTCGCCCTGCGGGCGCCGCCGGCCGGCCTCCGCGGAGAGCAGGCCACAGGCCTTGTCGAGGAAATCAGGCATCTCACGCAGCTGCGCGAGGATGCGCCTGCGTGCGGCGTCGAAGTTCATGGGCCTCCCGGCGTCTGGATCGTGCCGCGCATGGTATTGCGGCACGATCCTTCCACCGTCGCAGTTCTTGCTGCCGCAGCGGCCGTGACAACGGCCGAAGTCGTTCAGACGACCGTCAGCGTCACGTCGATGTTGCCGCGGGTGGCGTTGGAGTAGGGGCACACCTGGTGCGCAGCCTTCACCAGCGCCTCGGCGGCTTCGCGCGGCATGCCGGGCAGCGAGATCTTCATCGCCACCTGGATGCCGAAGCCGTTGGGGATGGGGCCGATGCCCACGTCGGAGGTGATCGACACGTCGGCCGGCACCTGGATCTTCTGCTTGGCGGCCACCGCCTTCATCGCGCCGATGAAGCAGGCCGAGTAGCCGGCGGCGAACAGCTGCTCGGGGTTGGTGCCTGGGCCGCCCGCGCCGCCCAGCTCCTTGGGCGTGCTCAGCTGCACGGTCAGCGCGCCATCGGACGACTGGGCCTTGCCTTCACGGCCTCCGGTGGCGGTGGCGGTGGCGGTGTACAGGACTTTCTCGAGGGACATGGTGCTTCCTTTCGGGTGGGGTGGTGGGTGCCGCCTCAGGCGGCGTTGGATGCGGTGGCTGCGCTGATCTCGTCGCGCAGCTGCTTGAGCCGCGCGGTCAGCGCGGCGAGTTCGTCGAGGCTGCAGTTGGCGGCGCAGGCCACCTGCGGCGGCACCTTGGCGGCGCGCGCTTTCAGTGCACGGCCGGCCGGGGTGAGGCGCAGCAGCACGCGGCGCTCGTCGGCTGTGTCACGCAGGCGCTGCACGAGGCCGGCGGCCTCCAGCCGCTTGAGCAGCGGGGTCAGCGTGCCCGAGTCGAGCATCAGGCGCTGGCCGAGTTCGGACACCGTGAGGCCGTCGCCCTCCCACAGCACCAGCATCACCAGGTATTGCGGATAGGTGAGGCCGAGCGGGTCGAGCAGCGGCTTGTAGAGCTTGGTCATCGCGAGCGACGACGAATACAGCGCGAAGCAGAGCTGGTGGTCCAGCCTGAGCCATTGGTCGCTCTTGGCGGGGGTGGAGGCTTGCGCTTTCGACATGGTGTGAATTGTATTGCGTGCAATTGAATTGTGCTTGACCATTCTGCAGTCAGGGATACCGCGGCCGGGTATGTGGCTTGCTCGATCTTCACCATGAGATATGTCGACGATCCTTCAGCGGAAGGGCCGGGGAGATGAGTGCGCCCGCGATTCCCGCCGCGGTGCGCCGCTCGCTTCGCGAGACCTTCGGCATCCGCCATCTGCGCGAGGGGCAGGAGGCCGTCATCGCGCGCGTGCTGCGCGGTCAGGACACGCTGGCCATCATGCCCACCGGCGCGGGCAAGTCGCTGTGCTACCAGCTGCCGGCGCTGCACCTCGACGGCGCCACGGTGGTGGTGTCGCCGCTGATCTCGCTGATGAAGGACCAGGCCGAGAAGCTCGAAGAGGCCGGCGTGGCTGCCGAGCAGATGAACAGCGCGCAGCCGCGCCGCGAGCAGGGCGAGTCGCTGCAGCGCATTGCCGAAGCGCGCAGCGAGGTCGTGTTCGCCACCCCCGAGCGGCTGGCCGACGAGACCTTCATCGCCACGCTAAAGGCGCAGCGCGTCGCGCTGCTGGTGGTCGACGAGGCCCATTGCATCTCGCAGTGGGGGCATGACTTCCGTCCCGCGTTTCTCGAGATCGCCACGGCGCTCGAGGCGCTGGGCCAGCCGCCGGTGCTGGCGCTCACCGCCACGGCCACCGCCGAGGTGGTCGACGACATCGTGCAGCAGCTCGGCCGACCGCGCATGGAGGTGATCAGCACCAGCATCTACCGCTCCAACCTGCGTTTGCAGGTGGCGCAGGCCACCAACGAGGATGAAAAGTTCGACCGCCTGCTGCAGGCGCTGCGCAAGGCCGAGGGCTGCGGCATCGTCTACTGCGCCACCGTGAAGGCCTGCGATGAACTGCACGAACGGCTGCAGGCAGCGGGCGAATCGGTCACGCTCTACCACGGCAGGCTCAACGCGGCGCAGCGCCATGCCAACCAGGATGCCTTCATGGGCGGGCAGGTGCGGGTGATGGTCGCGACCAATGCGTTCGGCATGGGCATCGACAAGCCCGACATCCGCTTCGTGCTGCACTACCAGATGCCTGGCAGCCCCGAGGCCTACTACCAGGAGGCAGGCCGCGCCGGGCGCGACGGGCAACTGGCCGACTGCGCGCTGCTGTTCCATCGCAAGGACCGGCAGGTGCAGCAGTTCTTCCTCGCGCGGCGCTACCCCTCGCTCGACGACCTGGTGCAGGTGACCTCGGTGCTGGAGCGCAGCCGCGAGCCGCTGTCGACACCGCAGATCACCGAACGCCTGCCGGCGCTGGGCCGCACGCGCATCGCGGTGGCGCTGAAGCTGCTGCGCGATGGCGGCGTGGTGGCGAGCGACCGCGCCCGGGCCTGGCGGCGCGACACACGCCAGCGCGCCGACCGCCGCACGCTCGGCCGTCTGGCCGCCGACTACGAGCAGAAGGCCGAGCGCGACCGCGAATCGCTGGAGCGCATGGTGTTCTATGCGCAGACCGGCTTCTGCCGCTGGCGCGTGCTGCTCGACTATTTCGACGAGCCGCTGCCCTTCGACGAGCGCTGCGGGCAGTGCGACAACTGCCTGCGGCCACCGCCGGCACCCGCGCCTGAAGATGGCAGGACGACGGCGCCGAAGAAGGCGAAGCGGGCTTCGCCGTTCAATCCCGGCGACAGCGTGCAGGTGCCGCGTTACGGCGGCGGCACGGTGGTGCAGGTGGCGGGCGAGGAAGTCACCGTGGTGTTCCCCGACAGCGCGAAGCGCAGCTTCCTCAGCGCCTACCTGCGCCCGGCCTGAGGCGCTACGCCATGAGGCGGAACACCCCGACGGTCTCTGCAAGCCGGTCGGCTTGGCGGCGCAGGCTCTCGGCAGCCGCGGCGCTTTCCTCGACCAGCGCGGCGTTCTGCTGGGTCATCTGGTCGAGCTGACCCACGGCCTGGCCGATCTGGCCGATGCCCGAGGTCTGTTCGCTCACTGCGCCCGAGATCTCGCCGATCAGCTGGCTCACGCGCTGCACCTGGCCGACGATGTCGTCCATCGTGCGGCCCGCGGTGCTGACCAGGCGTGTGCCGTTGTCCACCTTCTCGACGCTGTCGGCGATCAGCGTCTTGATCTCGCGCGCGGCCTGCGCGCTGCGTTGCGCGAGGCTGCGCACCTCGCCGGCGACCACCGCGAAACCCCGGCCCTGCTCGCCGGCACGCGCAGCTTCCACGGCCGCGTTGAGCGCGAGGATATTGGTCTGGAAAGCGATGCCGTCAATCACGCCGATGATGTCGGCGATACGCTTCGATGCCGTGGAAATTTCTTCCATCGTGTGCACCACCTGGCTGACCACCGCGCCACCCTGCTCGGCGGCGGCGGAGGCGCTGCCGGCGAGCTCGTTGGCCAGTGCTGCCGTGCCTGCGCTCTGCTTCACGCTGTCGGTGATCTGTTCCATCGACGCGGTGGTCTGCTGCAGGCTGCTGGCCTGCGTCTCTGTGCGTTGGCTCAGGTCGGCATTGCCGGCGGCGATCTGGCCCGAGCCGGTCGCGATGCTCTCGCTGCTCTGGCGCACCTGGCCGACGATGTGCGCGAGGCTGTCGTTCATCTGAGCCAGGGCCTGCAGCAGTTCGCCGGTCTCGTCGCGGCTGGTCGAGCCGATGCGCGCGGTGAGGTCGCCGGCGGCCACCGTGCGCGCAAGCTGCACGGCCTGCTGCAGCGGCCGTGTGATCGACCGCGTGATCACTGCGGCGGCGCTGATGCCGAGTACGAGGGCGACGCAGAAGAAGCCGCCCAGTTCGACCAGGATGTCGCGGTAGGTGGCGTGCGAGGCCTCGGTGTAATCCTTGGCCTGCTTCTCGTTGTACTTCCACCAGGCCTGCAGCGCCTTGCTGGCCGCGAGATAGGCCTCGCGTGAGGCGCCGAAGAGCTGCACACGCGCTGCCTCGGCCTGGGCGGGGTCGCTGCGGCCTTGGCGCGAAAGCCCGCGCAGCTTGTCCCACTGCACCTGGTAGGCGGCCACCGCCTGGCGCACCTGCTCGAGGTGGCGGCGGTCTTCGTCGTCGGACAGCACCTTCTCGCTGTCGGCCAACCCGCGCTGTGCGGCCTCCCAGGCCTTGGTGATGCGCGCCTCGCGATCGGCGGTGCCGGCCTCGTCGCTGAGGAGGTGCTGCGATTCGAGCCGGCGTACGTCTTCGACCGCGCCGTTGACCCGATGCACCACCTCGAACGACGGGATCAGGTTCCAGTCGTAGTAGTCGGCGTTGAGCCAGAGCTGGCGGGCATGCCAGGCTGCCATGCCCGCCATCGCGGCCAGCAGCAACAGCATGAGCGAGAACGCGAGCGCGAGGCGGGGGCCGATCCTGAAGCGCGAGAGCAACTCCACGGGCATTCTCCGGGAATGGTGATCCCATGTTCTCGGACCGCTCGCGCGCCGACTTGAGGCGCGTCGCGCGAGCTACGGTGCGCTGCGTGCGCGTTGCGCACACCAACCCCGAGCCTCAGGCGTTGCCCAGTTGCTCCAGCGCTTCGCCGATCTCCAGCCAGCGCAGCTCCAGCGCCTCGACCTCGTCGTCGAGCGCCTTCAGCTTCTTGCCTTGCTCGGCCCGGGCGGCCGGCGCGAGCTCGGGGGCCGACAGCGCGGCCAGCGCCGCTTCGCGCTCCTGGCCGGCGGCCGCGAGGCGCTGCTCCACGCGCTTGAGCTCGGCCTTCAGCGGCTTGGCCTGCTCGGCCAGCTTCTGGCGCTGGGCGGCCTGGGCCTTGCGCTCGTCGCGCCGGCTCGCGGCATCGGGCGGGGCGGCCGCCTCGCGCACCGCGGCGGCTTCGCGGGCGGCGGCGCGTGCCGCCTCGCGGCTCTGCTCGAGCAGCCAGCGCTGGTAGTCGTCGAGGTCGCCGTCGAACGGCTGCACCGCGCCGCCGGCCACCAGCCAGAACTCGTCGCACACCTCGCGCAGCAGCGCGCGGTCGTGGCTGACCAGCATCACCGTGCCCTCGAACTCGTTGAGCGCCATCGACA
>CBIHRS010000067.1:0-22806 GCA_966212505.1 uncultured bacterium | reverse complement strand
CTGAACGAGAACGCGTTCTACGACCCGAGCAACTTCACCTTCCCGGCCGGCACCTACATCTGCGAGGTGGAGGTCGACCCGGCCACCGGCGTCACGCGGATCGACCGCTTCACCGCCTGCGACGACTTCGGCAACGTGATCAACCCGATGATCGTGGAAGGCCAGGTGCACGGCGGGCTGGCGCAGGGCATCGGCCAGGCGCTGCTGGAGCACGGCATCTACGAGCCGGGCAGCGGCCAGCTGCTGAGCGGCAGCTACATGGACTACGCGATGCCGCGCGCCGACGACCTGCCGGCCTTTACCGTACAAACGGTCAAGGGAACGCCTTGCACGCACAATCCGATCGGCGCCAAGGGCTGCGGCGAGGCCGGTGCGATCGGCTCGCCGGCCGCGGTGATCAATGCGATCTGCGATGCGCTGAAGGTCAAGGACGTGCCGATGCCGGCGACGCCGTACAACGTGTGGCGCGCGGCGCGCTGACAAGGAGAAGACGATGCAAGCTTTTGCCTACCAACAACCCGCCTCGCTGGCCGACGCGCAGAAGGCTGCCTCGGCCATGGGCGCGCGCTTTCTCGCCGGCGGCCAGTCATTGCTGCCTGCGATGAAGCTGGGGCTGGCCGCGCCCGACACCCTGGTCGACCTCGGTGCGATTGCCGAACTGAAGAGCATCTCGGTGATCAACGGCATGGTCACCATCGGCGCGATGGCCACGCATGCCAGCGTGGCCGAATCGCAGGCGGTGCGCGACACGCTGCCGGCGCTGGCCGAGCTGGCCGGCAACATCGGCGACCGCCAGGTGCGCAACCGCGGCACCCTCGGCGGCAGCCTCGCCAACAACGATCCGGCGGCCGACTATCCCGCCGCGGTGCTGGGCCTGGGCGCCACCATCCACACCGACCGCCGCAAGATCGCGGCCGACGACTTCTTCAAGGGCCTGTACGAGACGGCGCTGGCCGAGGGCGAGATCATCACCGCGGTGAGCTTCCCGGTGCCGGCCAAGGCGGCTTGGCAGAAGTTCAAGCAGCCGGCTTCGCGCTTCTCGCTGGTAGGCGTGTTCGTCAGCCAGGGGCCGCAGGGGGTGCGCGTGGCGGTGACCGGGGCGGGGCCGTGCGTCTTCCGCGTGAAGGCGCTGGAGGACCGGCTCTCGGCGAGCTGGGGGCCTTCTTCCTGCGATGGCGTGAAGGTCGATGCCGGCGGGCTGAACAGCGACCTGCATGGGTCTGCCGAATATCGGGCGTCGTTGATTCCGGTGCTGGCGAAGCGGGCCGTCGCGGCGGCAGGCTGACTCGCCTGGCTGGGTTTTCATGCCGCGGGTGGGGCGGCAGGGGGACGGGGGAACCTGCGTTCTCCGGCTCCACCTCGCGGGCGGCGACCGAGGACGGCTATCGCACGCCTCTTCAACACCTTGGGTGCCGTGCAGCCATTGGGGCGACCGCGAATGGGGCCTGCGCCCGCAGGCTCCCCCGTCCCCCTGCAAGCACCATGGGTGGCATGCCTTCTGGCGGTCTGCATCGGGTGGTGCCGAGGGTGGGTGGCCCGGGTATGCGGGCGCAGGCCCCATTCGCGGTCGCCCCGATGAGGGCAGTGCACGCTGGTGTTGAAGAGGCCCTGTCGGCAGTCTGCGGTGGTGGCCCGCGAGGTGGAGCCGGAGAACGCATACCCGGGCCACCCGCCCTGCGCTCGGTCTCACGCAAGCCGCATTCAGAACCCCACCCCACGCATCACCGCGCTATTTGCCTTAGGCTTGCCCGATGAGCTCCCTGCCTACCAGCATCGACGACACCGCGCAGCGCCTGCTCGACCATGACTACGTCGCCGAGCGCAGCCTCGCGACCGCGGTGTTCCTCGCGCTCAAGCTGCAGCGCCCGCTGTTCCTCGAAGGCGAGCCGGGCACCGGCAAGACCGAGATCGCGAAGACGCTGGCAGCGATGCTCCAGCACCCGCTGATCCGGCTGCAATGCCATGAAGGGCTGGACCTCGCCGGTGCGGCCTATGAATGGAACTACGCGCGGCAGATGGTCGAGATCCGCCTCGCCGAGCGCGAAGGCCACAGCCGCGAAACGCTGGGCGAGGAGCTGTTCTCCGGCAGGTTCCTGATCAAGCGCGCGCTGCTGCAGGCCATCGAGCCGAGCAACCTCGTGCCGCCGGTGCTGCTGATCGACGAACTCGACCGCGCCGACGAGCCCTTCGAGGCCTTCCTGCTCGAGGTCTTGTCCGACTTCCAGATCACCATCCCCGAGCTCGGCACCATCAAGGCGCCGCAGCCGCCGATCGTGGTGCTCACCTCCAACCGCACGCGCGAGATCCACGATGCGGTCAAGCGCCGCTGCCTCTACCACTGGGTCGGCTTTCCCGATGCGGCGCGCGAGGCGGCCATCCTGAGGCGGCGCGTGCCCGGCGCACCCGAAGCGCTGGCCCGCCAGGTCGTGGCCTTCGTGCAGTCGCTGCGCGAGCTCGAGCTCTACAAGCTGCCCGGCATCGCCGAGACCCTCGAGTGGGCGCGTGCGCTGATGGCACTCGACACGCTGGCGCTCGACCCGCAGACGGTGAGCGACACGCTGGGCGTGCTGCTGAAGTACCAGGACGACATCGCCCGGCTGCAGGGCGCCGAGCTGCAGCGGCTGGTGGAGCAGGCCAAGGCTGCTGCATGACATCCACGCCGGGCCGCCTCGCCGACAACGTGATGCACTTCGCCCGCGTGCTGCGCGAGGCCGGCGTGCCGGTGGGCACCGACCGCATCCAGCTCGCACTGCAGGCGCTGGCCGTCACCGGGCTGCAGCGGCGCGACGACTTCCACGACGTGCTGCTCACCTGCCTGATCGACCGCGGCGAACACCGCCCGCTGTTCGACCAGGCCTTCGAGCTGTTCTGGCGCGACCCCGACATCGCCGGCCGCATGATGGCGATGCTGCTGCCCCGGGTGGAGGCGCAGGCCGGGTTGCTCGCGCCGCCGCAGCCCAACCGTCGCCTGGCCGCCGCGCTGTATCCGCAGGCCCCGCAGCCGCCGCGCCAGCCCGATGAGCCTGAACGCCGCGAGTTCGATGCGGCCCTGACCTTCAGCGATCGCGAGCAGCTGCGCCGCACCGACTTCGAGACGATGACGGCCGGCGAATGGCAGAGCGCCAAACGCCTGCTGCAGCAGATGCGCCCCTTCTTCGAGCCCCTGCCCACGCGCCGCCACCAGCGCAGCGCCCGGCCGCAGCGCATCGACTGGCGCGCCAGCCTGCAGGCGATGGCGCGGCAGGGCGGCGCGCTGTGGAGCCTGCGCTGGCAGCGCCCGCGGCTGCGGCCTGCGTCGGTCACCGTGCTGGCAGACATTTCAGGCTCGATGAGCCGCTACTCGCGCATGCTGCTGCACTTCGCCCATGCGCTGGCCCGCGGCAACGTGCGCGTGCACAGCTTCGTGTTCGGCACGCGGCTCACGCACATCACCCGGCTGATGCGGCAGCGCGACCCCGACGCGGCGGTGAACCGGGTGGTCGATGCAGTGCAGGACTGGTCGGGCGGCACCCGCATCACCGCCTGCCTGCGCGACTTCAACCGCCTGTGGGCGCGCCGCGTGCTGGACAGCCGCACCACCGTGCTGCTGATCACCGACGGCCTCGAACACGGCGACACCGCCGCGCTGGCCTTCGAGATGGAGCGCCTGCACAAGAGCTGCCGCCGCCTCGTGTGGCTGAACCCGCTGCTGCGCTACGACGCCTTCGAGCCACGCGCCGCCGGCATCCGCGCGATGCTGCCGCACGTCGATCGCTTCGTGCCCGCGCACAACCTCGCCAGCCTCGAGGCGCTGGCGGGCCTTCTCAACGAACACACCTTGCCCACACACCCCCGATGGAACTGAGCAACCAGCAAACCCTGCCCGTCCCGCAAGCCCTGGCCTGGGCGGCCCTCAACGACATCGAGCTGCTGCAGTCGTGCATCCCCGGCTGCGAGGCGATCACACCCACCGGCGACAACGCCTACGACGTGGCGCTGATGGCCGCGGTGGGGCCGGTGAAGGCGCGCTTCAAGGGCAAGCTGAGGCTGGCCGACATCACGCCGCCGCAGTCATACACGCTGCAGTTCGAGGCGCAGGGCGGGCCGGCGGGCCATGGCAAGGGCAGCGCGAGCGTGAAGCTCGAGCCGGTGAACGCCGGCGAGACGCTGCTTGTCTATACAGCCCAGGCCAGCGTGGGCGGCAAGATCGCGCAGATCGGCTCGCGGCTGGTCGACATGGCGGCGCAGAAGATGGCGGCCGAGTTCTTCGACAACTTCAACCGGAAGCTGCAGGAGCGGCATCCGCCGCAGGCCGAGGCACCGGCGCTGGCCGCCGCGCCGCAGGGATTTTTCGCACGGCTGTCCGCCTGGCTGCGGCGGCTGTTCGGCGGGAAGTGAGCGGCCCGCTCAACGGGCGGCCGCGACCCCCAGCAGCGCGTCGCGCGTGCTGCCCCGCACCTTCGGCCCGATCCACACCTTCATCATCATCGGGAAGAACGACTCGCCCTTGATCGTGTCGCCGATCTTCTGGCCGTTGAGGGTGAACTCGGTGGTCTGGCTCGCCGGGTTGTAGTCCACCGTGACGAGGTCGCCCTTGAGCACCTTGGCGCGGTTGCCGAACACCACGCCCAGCTGCGCGGTCTGCATGATGTTGATGGCGAACTCCTCGGCCGCGTTCTGGCGGATGCGGTCGAGCATCGCGTTCGACAGGTCGCGGGCCGACACGTCGCGCAGCATGTAGAACTGGATGCGCTTGGCGCCCTTCTCGGCGCAGGCGGCTTCCATCGTCGTCTGCTTGTGCGGCAGGTAGAAGGCCACCGCGGTCGACTTGGTCGACAGGATGCTCGACACCCCGGCGCCGTTGAGCACCGTGTTCTGGCCGTTCACCACGGCGCTGTCGGCGAACTTGAAGCCCTCGACCTCCACTTCGGCGGCCAGGGCGGAAACGCCGGCCAGCGAACAGCAGAGCGCGGCGGCAAGAAGGGCTGTGCGTCGAATCATCGTCTGTCTCCGGGTCGTCAAGAAACCGTCCGCAGCGGCTGGCGAACGGGCCGAATTACAGCGCAGCGGTCATCGCACCGACACGTTTTCGCGGTAGGGCGGCCGCTCTAACAATTGGAAACGTGATACTTCGCACGGGCGTACGAAGTCGACCGCTGGCACGATGCGGCCCGCCACACAACAACGTTGAGGACGACATCCATGACCGCGCCCACCTTCCTGTCGCTGACCGCGCTCGCCGCCGCGGCCCTGCTCGCCGCCGCGCCCGCCTCCGCCACCGAGAACAGCCAGGTGCGCGGCCTGCTGGGCGCTCCCTCGTACGAGCTGGCCACGCCGCAATTCCCCGGCTGGTATGGCCAGATCTGGTACCAGCACTATGAAGCGAACAAGCTGCGCGACAACGACGGCCACACGCCGACGCAGACCGCCGCCACGCCCTTCGGCCCGGTGACACTGGGCGTGAACGCCAAGGTGCGGGCCGACGTGATCGTGCCGCGGGTCACCTACATCACCGAGAAGATCGTGTTCGACGGCCGCCTCGGCTTCTCCGCCACGCTGCCGGTCACCAAACAAAGCACGACCGTGCGTTTCGATGCCGCGCTGCCCGCGGGCCTGACCGCTGGCCAGATCGCTGCGGTGAACGCCCTGCTGGCGCAGCAGGGCGCGGCTCGCTCGGGCAGCCACACCGGCCTGGCCGACTCCGAGCTGTCGGCCTTCATCGACTGGCAGCAGGACGAATCGCGCGTCGTCGGCGGCCTGGCGGTGGTGGCGCCGGTGGGCGACTACGACAAGGACCGCGTGGTCAACACCGGCAGCGGCCGCTACTGGACGCTGCGCCCGCTGCTGGTGGCGTCGCGCGTGTGGGAAAACGGCCTGGAGCTGGGCCTGCGCGCCACCTACTCGTTCAACACCGTCAACCACGCCACCGACGTGCGCTCGGGCCAGTACCTGCACGCCGACTGGGCCGCGATGTACCGCGCCAACGACCATTGGCATGTGGGTCTGCAGGGCTACGTGGTGAAGCAGACCACCGGCGACACCGGGCCGGGCGTGGCGGCCGACGGCAACAAGGTGCAGGCCCTGTCGGCCGGGCCGGTGGTGGCCTACATCCCCGACAGCGGCAACTGGGGCCTGGACTTCAAGCTGATGCAGGAGTTCTCGGTGCGCAACCGGCCCGAGGGCGTGATCGGGTGGCTGCGCCTCAACGTGCGACTCGACTAACCACGAACGAACGACCTCACGTGCGTGAGGTCGCCGATCTTGCGCATCGGCACCACGAAGGTCTCGCGCCGCTCGGCGCCGGTGTTCTCGTCGAACACCAGAGTGATGCGGGCGGTGATCACCTCGCGCTGGCGCGTCTTCTCGTCGAAGTGGTAGCCCGAGGCGCCGAAGTTGCCCCAGTAGTTCACGTACACGTGGTACACGCCCGGCATCGGCGCCGTCATCGAGAACATCTCGGGCCCGGCGCCGTCGACGCTGTCGACATCGAGGCCGCCGCCGGTGCGCAGCACCGGTTCGCCGAAATACGCATGCTGGCCATCGGGCGTGATGATGTGCAGGTCGAGCTCGGCCTGCGGATCGTCCCAGGCCAGGATCACGCGCACCCGCGCCTGCGTCTTGTTGCGGTTGGCCTCGTAGAACTGCACGCGCTTGGGCGCCGAGCCCTCGACGTTGCGCACCTCGATGCTGTTGGAGCCCGCGCCCAGCGCATAGGGCCGCGCAAAGCGGCCGTCGTCGCCGGTGTAGAGCGGCACCGCATTGCCGTTGACCACCAGCGTGGGCGGATGCCGCTTGCTGGCCGCCTGCTTCAGGTGGCCTTCGATCAGCGTGCGGTTGCGCTGGCCGCCGCGCTCGATCAGGTTGTTGGGATAGGCATAGCTGACCTGCTGGCTGTCGTCGGAGATGCCGCTGTAGACCCAGCCGCCCGACGGGTGCTGCATCGTGATGTCGCCGGCCTGCGCGCCGACCGCCGCGCCGAGCGCGAACAGGGCAAGAAGCTTCTTCATGGCATCAGGAAGGAGTGGACGAGCGTCAGCTCGCCGGGCTTGCGCATCGGCACGCGGAACACCTGCTGCTTCTCGCGCGGCGTGCCTTCGTCCTGGATGATGGCCACCTGCGCCACCGTGATCACGTCGCGCCGCTCGCCCGCGCCGTAGTAGTTGACGAACACGTGGTACGGGCCGGGCACGGTGCGCGGCGCCGCGTAGATCTCGGGGCCGAAGCCGGTGGTCACGTCGACGTCGAGCGCGCCGCCGTTGGCTGCCACGCGATCGCCGTAGAACACATGCTGGCCATCGGGCGAGACCACGTGCAGGTCGAGGTCGGTGCTGTCGCTGTCCCAGCTGAGCACGACGCGCAGGCGCGGCGTGATGCGGCCGCTCTGCGCCTCGTAGAACTGCTTGCGTTTCGCCTGCCCGTCGGGCGCGCGCACCTCGAGACTGTGGCTGCCGGCGCCGAACGACCAGGGTCGCGCATAGCTGCCGTCTTCATTGACCAGCAGCGGCATCGCGACGCCATCGACGATCAGCCGCGCCGGCTTGCGCGCCCCCGCCTCCGAGCCCTTGGCCAGCCCGGCGATGCGGCCGCGGATCATCGCGGCGGCCGACTTGCCGCTGGCGTTGACGCTGGCGGCGGGGTAGTGCATCTCTTGCAAAAAATCCTGCTGCTCGGCGGGTGCATGCCGCCAGCCGGAGCGCGGCTCGTCGAGGGTGACCTGTGCAGCGGCCTGCGCTCCCGCCAACGCGGCCAGGCAGGCGAACACCGCGGTGTGCCAAGGCATCTTCATGAATCGACCAGTCTCTGCGCCAGTTGTTCGATGAACGCTTCGTCGCGTCCGTTGGGATGGTGCCGGAACGCGAGGTGCAGGTATTCGTGCACCAGCGTCACGCGGCCTTCGCGGCTCAGCCATTCGCGCACGCGGATGACGAGCCGGCGTTGATCGGAATGCGGCGTGCCCATGGCCAGCCTGCACACCTGCACGCTGTCGGCCAGCGGCTCGTAGCCGGGCTGCTGGCGCAAGGCACCGCGCCAGCGCGCCTGCCGCTGCAGCAGCCATTGCGCGGCCTCGGGCAGGGCCTCGCAGTCGACCGCGTTCTGCAGGCCGCCCAGCGCCAAGCCGGGGTACGACTGCCGCAGGATGGTCTCGAAGCCCAGGCCCTGCCGGCTCTTCTCGACCGCGGCCTGCCACGACATCACGCCCTTGCCGGCCTCAGTGGAGTGGTAGCGCACCGCGCCGCCGGTGAGCACCAGGCCTTCGGTGAACGCTGCCGCCGCGCGCGCTGCATCGCTGGGCGGATTGGGGCTGACGCGCTGGGCCTGGCTGCTGTCGGCCACATGGCGGCAGCCCTGGTCTTCGGCCGTGTTCTGCAGCACCCAGCTGCGTGCGGCCACCGCGAGCGCGCGGGCCGCGGCCGCCTCGCCGCCCTGGCCTTCGCGATCGATCACACGGGCCACGTAGTCCTCGAGTGCGAAGCGGGCCTCGATGCTCGGAACGCCAGCGGCACGCACCAGCTGCAGCGCGGGCACTGCGTCGATCGCCATCGACGAGCCGTTGTCGAACAGCAGCTTGTAGCGGCCGCGCATAGCGCCGGCGGGCGCCTCGCTGCCATCGGCACGCTGCACCGTGCGCAAGGGATAGCGCTGGAAGAACGCGACCTCGACGCAGGGCTGCGCGGCCACCGCGGCGGCATCGGGCTGCGGCGGCCGCATGCGGCTCGCTTCGAACTGCGAGGCCATCCAACGCGCATGCGCATGCAGCGCGCTGCGGCTGGTGCCGCTGGCGCCGAACCAGAACGGCGTGCCATCGGCCAGCCAGCCCGCCGCTCCACCAGCGCGCTCCCCCTCGATACGCCACGACCACGACTTGAAGCGCGGCCCGCTGCCTAGTGCACCCAACACCTCTTCGTCTCGCAAGGTCACCGGCAACAGGGCTTCGCGCGCGGCGATGCGGGCACCATCGGGCACATGCTGCAGCGCCTGCAGCAGCTCCTGCACCGGCACCTGCGTCGCCGGCTGCAACGCGGGCAACGACTGCACCCAGGCGGGAGCCTCCTGCCCGCCCCAGAAGCCCGCCCAGTCGGCGGCCGACAGGCCCAGCCGCTTCGGCTCGAAATACGGCCCGCACGATCGCGCCAGCGCTTCATCGCGGCCGACGCTGCCGCCGGGGTCGCAGCAGTATTCCTCGTCGTGCTGGCGCTGCACCGCATCGCAGCGGTACACCGGCTCGTGCATCGCGCGGCCGTGCAGGTAGCCGTAGACGAACAGCTTCCACACGCTGCCCAGCGGCACGCGCGCATCGGCCGGCGGCGGCGTGTCGCTGCCGCGCTGTACCAACTGCACGCTGCCATCCTGCAGCCACGCCAGCCGCGCGGCCGGCGCGGCCATCGCGGTGCCGGTGCACAGCAGCATGAAGAGCAGAGCGCGTTTCATCTCAGGGCTGCGCCGGGCTTCAGCGCACCTCCATCTGCAGCCACTGGCCGCTGGTGTCGAAGGCCTTGGCCTCGGGCTCGTACATGCGGTGCAGGCGCGTGGGCGGCAGCTTGAACTGGCCGCGCTGCGCGAAGCGCACGAGGTGGCGCACGGTGACCGCGCCCTTGGCCTTCAGCGCCTCGATCGGCACCGCATAGCCCTGCGCGGTGGGCTCGTGCTGCGCGCGTTCCAGCGGCTTGCCGTCGACATCGATGCCCCAGGTGCCGGGCTCCACGCTGGCGCCCGGCGGCAAGGCCACCTCGGCCAGGGCCCAGCGCAGCGGCTTGTCGCTCGTGACCTGGATCTCGTCCACATACAGCGCGCCGGTGTCGAGCGCGGTGCCGGGCGACACCGGCTCGAGCGTGACGCTCAGCCGGCCGGCGTTGTCCGGCAGCTCGGTGGCGGCCGGGGCCGATGCGGCCTTGGCCGCCGGCGCCTTGGGCTTCTCGGCCACCACGCGGTACAGCGTGCGCTCGATGCGCACCGGCAGCGCCGGTGCCTGCGCCTCGGCGCTCTCGTAGCTGACGAAGGCCCAGGCAGCCTTCGCGCCCGCGGGCAGCGTGATCGAGGTGGGCAGCGCGGCCCCCACCGGCAGCTGCCATGCAGATTCGCCGGTGGCGCTGTCGACCCGCTTCCATGGCGCCGGCAGGCTCACGCCTTCGACTCGCGCCGTGGGCCGGCCGCCGAGCGCGCGCTGCAGCCACAGCAGCGATTGCGCACGGTCGAAGGTCGGCACGTCGGCACGCACCTGGCCGAGCACGGCGCCGGCCTTCTCGGTGCCGATGCGCTTGCTCGCCATCAGCAGCGATTGCACGAAAGGCGAGTCGAGCGGCATCAGGCGCGCCGCCGCGGCATCGGACGCCGCTCGCTGCTCGGCGCTGACGCTGGCCCGGGCATTGCCCGCGGTGTAGGCGCCCAGCACCCAGGCGAGGTCGCGCGCCACGGCAGCATCGCCTTCGCCCAGCACCACGCTGCCGTGCGGCTTGGGCAGTGCGGCCTCGGCCGCGCCCTGCGCCTGCAGCTGGTCGAGCAGCGCGCCCACCATCGGCGCCACCGGCAGGCCCATCTCCTGCATCCACGACAGCATCAGCGCGCGCTGCAGCGGCGGCTGCTTCACGCCCTCCTTGGCGTACACGTCGAGCAGGCGCTGCCAGTGCTCGTCGGGCAGCGAGGTGCGCAGTGCCTGCGTGGCGCGCCAGTCGGCGTAGTAGGCATAGGCGGTCATGAACGGATCGGCCGCCATGCCGCGGCCCCACCAGCTGAACTGCGCGTTCGGGCCGGCCATCTGCGCCAGCGACAGGCGCGCGGTGGCCAGGCGCTGCGTCAGCATCGGCGCCAGCGGCTGCTGCGCCGGCGACAGCGATTGCAGCGCGATCGACAGCGGCAGCATGCGGCTGGAGGTCTGCTCGACGCAGCCGTAGGGGAACTCGACCAGGTCTTCCATCCAGCGGTTGAACTCGCCGGCCGCCGGATCGGCCGCGAAGGCCACGCGCACGCGGGTGGCATCGGCCGGCAGCTTCAGCGCGGCGCTGCCGCTGGAGAGGTCGAGCGCCATCTCGCGCGGTGCGCGCCAGGCCACCGGCTGGCGCTGCAGCGGGGTGTCGAGCCGGTCGACCACGCGGCCATCCTGCTTGAGCGCGAGCGACACGGTGCCGGCGCCGGCCTTGTCGGCCGCGATCGGCAGCGCGATGAAGTTGACGCCGGGCTTGAGCGTGACGCTGTCGTGCTTGTCCACCCCCGCGCCCTTGGCCTCCCACTCGACCTTGGCTTCCTTGCCGGTCTGGTTGAACAGCGCGACGCTGGCCTGCGCCTTGTCGCCTTCGCGCTGCCAGTCGGGGCTGGTCCACTTGCCGTAGAAGGGCTTGTCGGAGCGCACCCACGCGAGCTGCTGGCCGACGTTGCCGCCGGCATCGAGCGCGCGCGCGGTGATGCGCCAGCGCGTCAGCGAATCGGGCATCGTGAAGCTGAAGCGCACATGGCCGCCGGCATCGGTGCTCAGGCGCGGCAGCCAGGCCGCGGTGTCGACGTTGTCGCGGCGCGGCCGCTCCAGCACCTTGACCGCGCGCTGGTTCACCTGTCGGCTCGAAGGCAGCTGGCCGAGCTTGCTCGTCGCAAGGTCGTAGCCGATGAACGAGAGGCTGGCGCTGGTGCGCACGTTGTTGCGGCGCGGGTGGTAGAAGAATTCCTCGATGCTGGGCGCGATCTCGGGCTGCAGCACGTAGATCATCTCGTCGACCACGCCCACCGCCACCTCGGCCTGCACCGGCTTGCCGGCGAGCGTGGCGGTGAGGTCGACGTTGACCGTGTCGCCCGGCGCATACACCGCCTTGTCGGCCTTGAACTCCAGCGCGATGCGCGGCTGCTCGACCAGCAGGCCCTGGTTCTCGAACACGTAGTCGCCGTTCTTCACGTAGGCGACCGAGAGCGTCATGTTCGGGCTCATCTCCTCGCGCACCGCGAGGCTGAGCTTCCACTGGTTGGGCGCCACGCGCTCGCTGCGGATCCAGTCGGCATTGCGGCCCAGCACGGCCGAGGCCTCGACGCGGTCGCGCTCCAGCGTCAGCAGGGCCTGGTCGATCTTGTCGGGGAAGGTGACCAGCGCCTCGGCCGTGTCGCCGGCGCGGTAGCGCGGCTTGTTGAACACGATGCCGATGCTGCCCGCCGGCGCCTTCAGGCCTTCGCCGCTGACCCAGTGGCTGGTGGCGGCGACGATGCGGCCGCGCTCATCGCGCAGGGTCAGCATGTAGGAGCCCGGCTGCGGGAAGCTGACCGCGAGGCTGTCGGATGCAGCCATCTTGCCGCTCTGCTTGACCCGGTTCTCGAGGCGCAGCCATTCCCATTGCACGGGCTTGGCCGCCGCGGTATCGGCACCGGCGTTGCGCTGGCTCGCGCCCAGCTTGAAGTTCACCGCTTCGTTGGGCCGGGAGAACTGGCGGTCGGGCGTGAGCCTGAAGCTCGCGCTGCCGCGCTCGACCAGGATCTCGCGCGAGGCGCGCACGCGGTAGGCGGCGCCATCGGTGGCCAGCGCGGTGATCACGTAACGGCTGGGCTCGTCGGCCGCGGGCAGCGAGAACTTCGCGACGCCGCTGCTGTCGGTCACCAGCTCGTCCTGGCTGAGCTTCACCGGGAACTGGCCGCCGTAGTCGAGCTCGCCTTCCACCATCGTGAGCTTCTGCGCACGCGCCATCAGGCTGACCTGCGCATTGGCCACCGGCTTGCCGTCGGGGTAGTTGAGCTGCAGCTTGCCCTTGACCGCATCGCCCACCGCGAAGTCGGCCTTCTCGGGCAGCAGCAGGATCTCGAAATGCGGCTTCTGGTACTCGGCCACGCGGAAAGCTGCGGTGTAGGTGTCGTCACCCATCGCCAGGCGCAGCTCGTAGCCGCCGGCCGGCGCGTTGTCGGGCAATGCGAAGCGCGTGTCGGCCCCCTGCGCGCCGTTGAAGCGCAGCTGCTGCGTGCTGACCACCTGGCCGGCCGGGTCGAGCACCGTCATCGTGAGGTCAGCATCCTTCAGCGCCACCGATTCGCGCGCGCTGCGGAACTCGCGGCCGCTGACCTTCACGCTGACCCAGTCGCCCGGGCGGTACAGCGGCCGGTCGGTCACGGTGTAGACCTTGGCGGTGTAGATCTCGCTGTCGTAGTAGAAGTTTTCCGAGATGAAGACGCCGCCCGACGGATCCTCGCCGAACACATAGGTCTGCTCGGGGCTCTTGCGGTCGAACTTCAGCACGCCCTGCTCGTCGGTGGCACCGCTCTTGAGCACGCCCACGCCATCGGTCCACACCACGCGGGTCTTGGGTACCGGCGCGCCGGCGGCGCGCTGCGCAGCCCACACCAGCATCTGGTCGCCCGAGACCTTGGTGAGCGCCACCGTGTCGGACACGAACATCAACGTGGTCGCACGATGCTGGCCTGCGATCGCCTCCACCAGGTACAGCCCCGGCTCGCGCTTGCCGATCGGCACGAACACATTGCCTTCCGACGGCTTGATGAACTCGCTGCTGCTGCCGGCGAGCTTCAGGTCCTTGGGCGGCTCGATGGCCTTGGCCACCTGCACCGGATAGCGGAAGCGCTCGGCGATCTTCAGGCCTGGCAGCGGCCTGAACTGCGGCGGCTCCTCGAAGGTCGAGGGTTTGGTGAGCGCCTTGGGCGTCTGCAGCGCGGGGGCCTGCTGCACCACGGCCTGGCGGGCGTTCGACGAGAACAGCCGCTGCCATGAAAGCCGCGCCTTCACGACCCAGTTGTCCCACAGGTGGGTCAGCGTGTTGCCCAGGCCTTCGCCGGCCGGCTTGGCATCGACCTGCACGCGGTGCAGGTTCTTCTGCCGCTGCAGGAAATCGAGCGGATCGGGGATGCGGTAGACGACGATGTCGACGCCGCCCACCTGCTCGAGCGCGCTGGGGTTGTTGATCTCGAGCCGCACCTTGGCCAGGTCGGCGCTGCCATAGGTGGCATCCGACAGCAGGAAGAAGGGCTCGCCGACGAAGGGCGCATGCGTGTTGGCCAGCGGCACGGGGCCGGCGACGGGCGGCCGGGCGGCAAAGGCAGCGGGCTGCATCAGCAGGGCCCCGGCCACGGCGATGGTGAGTGCGACAGCGGTGCGCTTCATCATGATCGTGCGAGAAAGGCGAGCCGGTACACGCCGGCGAAATTCGGGTTGTCGCTCGTGGGTCTCCACCGCGTGTCCCTCCAGGCAAACAGTTGCGAGGGCCGCAGTGCGCGCAGCCCGTTGTCGTTGGGCTCGTTGCGGCCCGTGTGATAGGCGATGTAGTGGCCCATCCAGACCATCAGGTGCTGGTCGTCGCCCAGGTCGTAGAACAGCAGGTCGCCGGGCGCGGCCTGGTTCAACTGGCGCGAGACGAAGCGGGTGTTCTCCTGCACCAGCTCCAGCGCGCCGACGAAGGCCGCGCGGCTGCCGTCGACCCTGCGCCAGGCATGGCGCAGCTGCTGCAGCTGCGCCTCGGCGAGTTGCACATCCGGCGGCACGCGGGTGCCGAGCAGGCCGTTGGCGCGCTTCCATGCGAGATCGTGCTCGCGCAGCGACTCGGCCACCGTGAAGCGCACGAGGCCGGCGCAGTCGCGATGCGTCCAGCGCGGCGTGGGGCCGCGCTCGAGCTGCGCGTGGATCAGCAGCGTCATCCAGTCGCGGAAGCGCTGCGATTGCTCGCGGTCGAGCGCAGCGTCGGCCGGCGCATCGGGCTCACGCGGCACCACGGGCGCCGCGGCGCGGGCCGGGAATGCAAGTGCGCTGAGACAGGCCGCGCCCCAGGCGAGCGCCGCCCGGCGGCTGCGATCCACCGCAGCCGAAGCGTGGTGGTCGGAGCTCACTGGTCTTCCTTGGTCTTCAGCGGCTGCCACTCGACCGGCACCCAGCCCTGCGCATCCGGCGCCCGCGTGGTCACCGCACGGGCACTGGGCACCTTGCGCAGCGCGGCCAGCCGGGGCATCAGGTGCTGCTCGGCCGCCTGGCGGAACAGCTCCTGCTCGGGCGGCAGCACGGCCATCGCTTCACGCTGCACGAGATCGGCCACCTGGCGCGGCGCGATCACCGCGAGCGTGGGGCTGCCGGCGGGCAGCGCATCGGCCACGCTGGGGAAGCGCCGGCCCTGCGCATCGAGCGCCAGGTCGACCAGCGCGTCGTCCGGCGAGAAGCTGATCCAGCGGCCCTGGCGCGCCAGCGTCGGGCGGTAGCTGCTCTGCTCGCCCTGGCCGTGCGGCCCCCAGGGCGCCACGACCTCGTGCTGCCAGCGCTGCGCGCCCTTGCGCAGCGGCTTGGCATCGGCCACCTCGGCCGCATTGGCCGGCAGCAGCCAGCGCGACAGCGCATTGAGCGCGGCACTGGGATCCGGACCGTCGGCCTCCTTGGTCTGCGCGATGAACAGCGGCGTGTGCAGCTGCGAGCGCGCATACCAGCACACCGCCGCCGGGCCTTCGAGGCCGTCGGCCAACGTGGACCAGGCCTTGGCATCGGCGCCCTTCGCATTGGCGATCACCGCCTTGGCACGCGCCCAGTCGGCCGGCAGCAGCGTGCAGGCCGCCGGGTTCACCGGCAGCGCCGACCACAGCGCGCGGTCGGCCGGCGATGCGGGCAAAGAGCCGGCGCCTTCGACGCGCAATTGCGTCTGCAGCGTTGCGCCGCCAGGCGCCAGGTCGAAGCGCATCGCCTTCAGGCCGGGGAAGAAATGCTGGTAGCCGAACGACAGCATGCGCACGTCGGCCACCACCGTGTGGCCGGTGCCGGGCTCGCCGAGGCCGAAGTGGCGACGGAACACCGACTGCTCCTTGGCCTCGCCCGACAGCAGGTGGGCCACGACCTCGCGCGATTTCGGGTCGGCATTGCGCGCATCGTCGAACAGCAGGCCGGGATCGCTGAGCACCACCACACGGTTGCCCTGCGAGGCCACCGCCAGCGTGCGGCGCGGCGACAGCGTGAGCGCATACACGGTGGTGGCCGAGCCGTTGAAGCGCACCTCGCCGATGGTGCTGAGCTGCTTGTCGCCGGCGGCCAGCGTGCCGATGCCCTGGATGGCCTTGGCCAGCGTGTTGCGCGTCATCGCGATCAGCCAGTAGCGCGGCGCGCCCTTGGCATCGGCCCACATCGCCACCTCGGCCGGCTCGTCGAGCGCCAGCTCCACCAGCTTGTCGGTCAGCGTGGTGTCGCGCTCGAACGCGATGCGCTTGAGCGCGCCGCGCAGGCCGAGCCGGTCTTCATGCTCTTCGTAGTAGAACGCGAAGTCCTCGGTGAGCACGTCGCGCGCGATCGGCGCCTTGACCAGGTCGCGCGGCAGACGCGACAGCGCCGGCGTGGCCACGTAGGCATCCGGCTCGGCGAGGTCGACCTCGAGCGCGTTGATCGTGCCGCCGAAGCGCGCCCAGCCCACCTTGACCGCGACGACGGCGCCGACGATGGCCAGCGCACCGCCGACGAGGAACCACTTGCGCCGTCCCCTCCAGATTCCCTCCAAACGCATACCTTCGCTCCACCAACGTCGCACGCAGCCGGCGACTTGCGGGCGCCATCATGTCAGCTTCATGCGGGCAGCGGTATCACTCGTCATCGGGGGTTGCCAGGCGGCGACAACCCGCTCCACTTCACCGCCGCTTCATACCCGCTTCATTCCCAAGGTGTGTGGCGCTACAGTGGGCGCAGGCGCAGCAGAAGGAGGCCCCCATGCCACAGGCTCCCGCTTCCAACGGCTCCGACGACCTGTCGGAGATCTACCGCCAGCTCAAGCGCGGCGTCGGCCACGAGCACGTGACCGACGACAACGTGTTCGAGCTGATCGCCCTGGCCCAGCGCGACGGCAACACCCAGCTCGAGCAGCAGCTGCGCGAATGGCAGGCCCCGTGCAGCGACGGCTCTAACGGCGTGCCGAGCACCATCGCACCGACCAAGGGCTTCAACCGGGAGCACGTGCGGCACTGAGCGGGCGCTGAAACGGCCAAGGTGACAAAACGTCACCAGGCCGCCGCGCTGTCATCCCTCGTCATCGTTTCTCACAGGCGCGCCGCCCCATGCGCAGCGGAGGCGGCCGATAGTGAGGCCCTCAAGACGGGACAGACGAGAGGGGGATCTCCATGCCGACTCCAAGCATCGGCCGGCCGTTCGCGGCCGCCGCCTGGCTGCTGTGTGCCGCACTCGTGGGCTGCGGCGACAGCGCCAGCGACAACGGCAGCACGGCCACCGCCGCCGCATCCAGCGACACGGCCTCTGCAGCGGCGACAGCCACCGCGACGACGACCTCGCCCGCGCCCGCACCGCTGGGCACCACCGCGCTGATCGACGACCAGCGGCTGATCCCCATCCCCGCCACCAACGGCTATCCGGCCAAGGGCAGCACGGTCAAGGATCCGGTCACCGGCTTCCGCGTCACGCGGGTGGCCGATGCCACCGAACTCACCGGCAACTACGGCGGCCACCGCAGCGCGATCTCGGCCATCGTCTACTCGCGCTTCACGCCGGTGAACACCACCGGCGAATACGTGCTGGTGCACGGCGACGACAGCACCAGCGCATGGGTCTACCGCGTGAAGGACAACCAGCCGGTGACCATCCTGCGCTTCAACCCGGCGCAGGGCGAAGCCTCGCGCGCGCTGGGCGAGGTCAACGAGCTGCGCTGGGACTACAGCGGCGCCCATCCTTACCGGCTGTATTTCGTCGGCCGCTCGATCACCGGCACCGCCGTGGCCGGCGAGAACATCGGCATGAGCTTCTATGCCACCGAGATCGATCCCAGCACCGGCCAGCAGGCCGCGCCGGTGCTGGTGCACGACTTCAGCCATGAGTTTCCCGGGCTGGCCGGCGCCGAGATCATGAACGACGTGGAGGGCGACTCCTCCAACGACTCGCGCTACTGGGCCTGGCAGGTGATGAACACCTCGCTCGGCTCGGGCTACCTGCCCTATGCCGTGTTCAGCTACGACAAGCAGGCCGACCGCGTGCTCTGCAGCCTGCGCCGCTCGTGCGCCGGCTCGGCCGTGCCCTGCGTGGCGGTGTCGACGCCGGCCACCGCGGCGCCCTACCTGTCGCGGCCCAACATGGTGGAGATGTCACCGCTGGGCACGCGCGTGGTGGTCGACTGGGGCCGGGTGTACGCCGGCAACCGCGATGCCGACCTGGGCAGCGTGGCCGACGGCCCCAAGGGTTTCCTGCCCGACTTCAGCGACCCGATCCGCATCGCCGCCGACGAAACCCACTCGGGCTGGGCCTGGGGTGCCAATGGCGAGGAGCTGTTCGTCTCGCAGAACAGCCGCAACGACTGGGTGGAGGCGGTCGACATCCGCAGCGCCGCCACCGCGAAGTGCGCCGTGATCAGCGGCAACTCGTACAGCTGCGGCACGAAGATCGTGCCCTATGCGCTGCTCGATGGCGGCACGTGGACGCTGGGCATGCACTTCGGCAAGATCTATGACCCGCGCAAGCGCGGCTGGGTCTACATGAACACCTACGACACCAGCTATGCGAGCTGGGGCAAGAACCAGAACCTGCTGGTGCAGGTCAACGATTACACCGCCGCGCCCTCGCGCATCTACCGCTTCGGCTCCACCTACAACCTCTACCACGACTACCGCAGCGAAGGCTCCGGCGCGCTCGACTTCAAGGGCGAGAACCTCTGGACCACCGGCAACTGGGGCTACACCGACGGCCGCGGCGATGTGTTCCGCGTGCAGCTGCCGCTGCTGTGGTACAGCATGCTCAAGCCGTAGCGTCCACAGGGCCGCAGGCTACAGCCCGTGCCGCTGGTGCCATTCGGCCAGCGATTCGTCGGGGTATTCGTCGAAGCATTTGTCGCCGGGCCGCAGCTCCGGCTCGGCCCAGTGGGCCCGCGAGCCCAGCATCATGTGCGTGCGCTCGGGCGGCAGCGGCAAGGGCGTGTCGATGGCCGAGGCATGCGGGTGCACCAGCTCTGGCCACGTGGGGTCCCACAGCCACAGCGGGCTGCCGCAGGCCTTGCAGAAATGCCGGTGGCCGGTGCTGGTGGAGCCGTCGTCCATCGTGGCGCGGTAGACCGAGAGGTGCTCGCGGCCTTCGACCTTCAGCGTGTTGAAGTCGGCGCCGAGGTTGATCGCGTAGCCGCCGCTGCCGGCCGTCTTGCGGCAGATCGAGCAGTAGCAGCGCATGAAGGGCACCGGCGACATCGCCTCGACCTCGAAGCGCACCGCGCGGCAGTGGCAGGAACCTTGGAGCTTCATCGCAACGCCTTTCTTCGGGGAGCCTGCAGAGGGCACTCGGCCAGCGCCGGGTCGTCGAGGCGGCGCTGCAGCTCGGCGCGCAACGCCTGCAGCCCGAGCAGCCGCTCGTCGATCACCTTCAGCTTGGCCTCGAGGGCGGCCCGCAGCCGCGCCGCATCGGGCGGGCCGGCGCCGTTGCCCAGCGCCACCACGTCGGCCTCGATCTCGGCGAGCGTGAAGCCCAGGCTCTGCGCCAGCCGCAGGTAGCCCAGCCACTGCACCGCTTCGCCGGGATAGTCGCGGTAGCCATTGCTGCCGCGCTGCGCGCGCAGCAGGCCTCGCTTCTCGTAGAAGCGCAGCGTGTCGCGGCTGAGACCGGTGGCGGCGGCGAGTTCACCGATGCGCATGGCGGGGCTTGACCTTGGAGTGCACTCCACAGCTTAGCGTGTCGGCATGAAACCCATCGCCCTCCCGACCTTTCGCCGCATCGTGTTCTTCAGCGCGCTGTACGACCTGCTGATCACCGCGCCTTTCGCCACGCCGTGGAGCTTCGTGCTCGTGCAGTCGCAGCTCAGCGCCGTCAACCAGGCGCTGGGCGGTGCGCCGCTGCCGCCGTTCGAAGGATTCCACCTGCTGCTGGCCAACCTGATGGGCAGCATCGTCGTCGTGTGGTCGGTGCTGCGGCTGCGCCACCCCGAGCCGCTGCTCGGCCGCTACGACGGCGCGGCCCGCTTCCTGTTCTCGGCGTGGATGGCCTGGACGCTGCACGCCACCGGCCAGCCGGTGCTGTGGCTGTTCGTGCTGCCGGAGTTCGCCTGGGGCGTGGTGCAGTGGTGGCCGCTGGCCGGCGCCGCAACGCTGCAGCTCAGTGAGCCGTCCCTGCACCGAACGCCCACGCCAGCGCGCTGAAGCTGACGAAGGCCAGGCTGGTCGAGGCCAGGATGATGCGGGCGACGCGGCCGTTGTCGGCACCGTAGCGTTCGGCCAGCAGCGAGACGTTGCTCGCGCTCGGCAGCGCGGCCGCCAGCGTCAGCACCATCAGCTCGAAGCTCGACAGCGGCGCGCCCAGCGCATGCGCCGCCGCACCGAGCAGCCCGACGAGCAGCGGATGCACGACGAGCTTGATCAGCGCCACCGGCAGGTAGCGCGACGGCGGCGTGCGGGTGTGCGCATGCTGGCCAGCGCGCCACAGCACCGCGCCGATCGTGAACAGCGCGACCGGCGTGGCCGCATCGGCGAGCATCTTGATGATCACCTCGAGCGGGCCGAAGGGCCGCAGCCCGGTGAGCGAGCTGAGAGCGCCGAGCGCGATCGCCCACGGCAGCGGATTGCTCAGCGCGCCGCGCAGCGCCTTGGCGCCCGCGGTGCCCATGTCGTGCTTCGACAGGCCGTGCAGCTGCGCAAGCGCGATGCACAGCGAGCTGGTGACGAACAGGTCGGCCAGCACGGTGCAGATCACCGGCCCGGCGGCCGAAGGCCCGAGCAGCGCCACCAGCAGCGGCACGCCCATGAAGCCGGTGTTCGGAAACGCCGCCACCAACGCGCCGAAGGCTGCATCCTTCAGATGCACCTGCGCCGACAGCGTCATCGACACGGTGAAGAACACGATCAGCAGCGCCGACGCGATGTACACGCCCAGCACCACCGGATTCAGCAACTGCAGCACCGGCGTGTTCATGCCGAAGCGGAACAGCATGCACGGCAGCGCGAAGTACAGCACGAAGGCATTGAGCCCCGGGATCGCCGCCTCGGGCAGCACGCGGCGCCACGCGGCGAGATAACCGGCGAGCACCAGCGCGAAGAACGGGATCGTGACGGCGAGGATGGCTTGCATCGGAGCCGGCAAGTATCGCAAGCCCGGCCGGCGTCATGGGCTGCGGCGTGCGCAGCACGAACGGCAGCTGGGCTGCGCTAACCTGCGCGGGAATTCTCAGTGGAGGGCCTCATGGCTACATCTCGGTTCGGCTCCGTCGGGCGATTCTTCGCCGGAGCCTGGCGCCTGCTCGACACCAGCCGGCGCGTCGTGTTCAACCTGCTGTTCCTGGCGCTGCTGATCGTGCTGGTGGCGGCCATCGTCTCCGGCGGCGGCCCCTCGCTCAAGGACAACACCACGCTGGTGCTGGACCTCCATGGCTCGCTGGTCGAGCAGCGCGCGACCAACCTGCGCGACGACCTGCAGGCGCAGGCACTGGGCAGCAGCGCCGATGGCGGCAGCACCCAGCTGCGCGACGTGCTGACCGTGCTCGACGCCGCGGCCAAGGATCCCAAGATCGCCCGTGTGTTGCTGGTGCTCGACGACATGCACCCCACCGGCGTGCCGATGCTGCGCGAGGTGGCTTCGGCGATCGACCGCTTCAAGGCCGGCGGCAAGAAGGTGGCCGCCTGGGGCTCGAGCTACGACCAGTCGCAGTACTACCTGGCCTCGCACGCCGACGAGGTGTGGCTGCACCCGATGGGCATGGTGATGCTCAAGGGCATGGGCCATTACCGCAACTACTACAAGGACGCGCTCGACCGCCTCGGCGTCTCGGCCAACGTGCTGCGCGTGGGCAGCTACAAGAGCTTCGGCGAAACCTTCACCAGCAACGCGCCGTCGAAAGAGGCGATCGAGGCCGACACGCTGGTCTACGGCGGCCTGTGGGCCAACTACACCGAGGGCATCGAGAAGGCGCGCAAGCTGCCAGCCGGCAGCGTCGCCAAGGGCATCGATGAACTGCCGCAGCGCTTTGCCGCGGTGGGCGGCGACACCGCGAAGCTGGCGCTCGAGGGCAAGCTGGTCGATGGGCTGAAGACGCGCGACGAGGTGCGCGAGCTGATGATCCAGCGCGGCGCACGCGACGACCGCGTCAAGAGCTTCCGCCAGATCGGCTTCAACGACTACCTGGCCAAGCAGCGACCCCGGCTGACCGGCGACGCGGTCGGCGTGGTGGTGGCCTCGGGCGAGATCGTCGACGGCATCGCGCCGGGCGGCAAGGTGGGCGGCATCTCCACCGCCGAGCTGATCCGCCGTGCACGCGACGACGACAGCATCAAGGCCATCGTGCTGCGCGTCGATTCGCCCGGCGGCAGCGCCTTCGCGTCGGAGCAGATCCGCCGCGAGCTGGAGGTCACCCGCAAGGCCGGCAAGCCGGTGGTGGTGTCGATGGGCAACGTGGCGGCCTCGGGCGGCTACTGGATCTCGATGTCGTCCGACGAGGTGATCGCCGACCCGGCCACCATCACCGGCAGCATCGGCGTGATCGCGATGCTGCCCACCGCCGAGAAGGCGCTGGAGAAGCTCTCGCTGCACACCGGCGGCGTCAGCACCACCTGGCTCGACGGCGCCTACGACCCGCGCCGCGGCCTGGACCCGCGCTTCGCGCAGATCGTGCAGGCCGCGATCGAGCACGCCTACGGCGAGTTCACCGGCAAGGCCGCCGCCGCCCGCAAGACCGACGCGAAGAAGATCGACGAAGTGGCGCAGGGCCGTGTGTGGACCGGCACGCAGGCCAAGGAGCGCAACCTGGTCGACCGCCTGGGCAGCTATGGCGATGCGCTGGCCGCCGCGGCCAAGCTGGCCAAGCTGCCGGAGGGCTACCGCGTGGCCTACGTCGAGCGCGAGCCCGGCCGGCTCGACCGGCTGCTGAGCCTGTTCGGCGGCAGCCCCGGCGCGCACGCGATCGCCGAGCAGCTGGTGCAGCGCACGAT
>CBIHRS010000066.1:0-22827 GCA_966212505.1 uncultured bacterium | reverse complement strand
ACCACCATGCGCGGCAGATAAAGAAGATCCATCCACGCCTCACAAATGAGCAGCCCCGCAAGGCTGCGGGCGGGCTGCGCTGCGGCGGGGGCGCATCAGACGACGCTGAGGAGCACAGAAGGCATGGCCGCGCGCTTCAGCGCGCTTCAAGCTCTGACTCGTGGGGACTGTTTGAGCGGCGAGAGCGAAGCGAACGAAGCGAGTTTCCCCACGCAGGCCATGCCTTCGAGCACCGCAAGGAAGCCTCGCCACCGGCGAGGCCGAGTCTGCAGCGCCTCCGCCGCAGCGCAGCCCGCCCGCAGCCTTGCCCGCTCATCCGTCAAACGAACCAGCCCGTCAATGCCCTGCGTGCGAAGCTGCACCTGCCGGCATCGCCGCATCGGCCTCGTCGGGCTCCGGCAGCGGCTCGATGCGCCCGAGCAAAAACACGAACGACGCCATGCCCAGCAGCAGCACGACGCCCGCCACGAGAAAGGCATTGGTGAACGACTGCGTGCTGCCCACGATGATGCCGGTGACGATGGGCGCCACCGCGCCCATCATGTTGTTGGCAAAGTTCATGATGCCGCCCACCGTGCCCACGCCGCCGCGCGGTGCGATCAATGAAGGCAAAGACCAGCCCACCGGCGCCGCTGCGGCCAGCCCGCTCAGCGCGATCGAGATCCAGATGATCGCGATCACCGGGTCGGTAGTGGTCGTGGCGCCGAACACAGCGAGCCCGCCGCACATGCCGGCCAGCAGCACCGTCTTGCGCACCCGCGTCTCGTCATGGCCCTTCGCGATCAAATGGTCGATCAACCAGCCGCCCACCACCAGGTCCGACAGCGTGGCGCAGGCCCACGGAATGGCCGCATAGCCTGCCGACTTGAGGATGCTCATGTGCATGGTCTGCACCAGGTAGCCGGGCAGCCAAGTGAGGAAGAGGTAGAAGCAGTAGCCATACGCCGCGAAGCCGAGCGACAGGCCCCACACCTTGCGGCTCTTCAGCAGGTAGGCCAGCATGCCGGCCGGGCTGGCCGAGAGCTGGCCCTCGGGCGCGGCGCCGTTGGCCACGATGTGCTCGCGCTCTTCGCGCGTCAGGCCCGGGTGCTGGCTGGGGTCGCGGTAGATCCACCAGAACGCGACGAAATAAGCGAAGCTCATCGCCGCCACCAGCCCGAAGCCCCAGCGCCAGCCGAGGTGCACCACCGCCAGCGCGATCAGCGGCACGCCGATCACGTTGGAGAACTTGGCCGCCGCATCGAACAGCGCGGTCGACATCGCCCGCTCGGTGCGCGGAAACCAGTAGCCGGTGGCCTTGGCATTGGCCGGAAAGCTCGGCGCCTCGGCAATGCCCAGCATCAACCGCGCCAGGAAGATGCCGGCAAAGCCGCCAGCGCACGCGGTGATGGTCGAGGCCAGCCCCCACAGGAAGGCGCCCCAGCGACCGATGCGCGTGACGCCGAAGCGATCGAGGAACAAGCCGGCCGGAATCTGCAGCAGCGCGTAGCTCCAGAAGAAGGCGCTGAACAGCAGGCCCATGTCGGCCGGCGTGAGGTTGAAGGCCTGCTGCAGCTGCGGGCCGGCCACCGAGAGGCTGATGCGGTCGAAGTAGTTGATCAGCACCCCCACGCCGATCAGGCTGCCGATGCGCCAGCGAAGGCGGGGGATGGGCTTGGCGTTGCTCGTGTTCACAGGGTGTGTCCTTCCGCAGCAGTGGACGAGGAAGAGGAGGATGGCAAGGCGATCCAGCCGAGCGCGGCATCGCGCAGCTCGGCCAGGGGCCGCGAGGCTTCGAGGCACAGCACGCCGGGCTCGTCGGTGGGCGGCTCCAGCGCTTCGAACTGGCTGGCCACGAGGCCGGGGTTGAAGAAGTGCTGGCCGGCGCGCGCCTGCACGCGCTCACGCGCCAGCGCCGGGCTGATCGCGAGGAACACGAAGCGCAGCCCGGGCCGCGCCTCGCGCAGCACCTGCCGGTACTTGCGCTTGAGCGCCGAGCAGCTGAGCACGGCGCCTTCCGGGTGGCGCTGCAGCTCGCGGCCCAGCGCCTGCAGCCAGCCCAGCCGGTCGTCATCGGTCAGCGCGATGCCGGCCTCCATGCGGGCGCGGTTCTCGGCGCTGTGGAAGGCATCGCCTTCGACCATGGCCCAGCCCAGCGCGGCGGCCAGCTGCTCGGCGAGGCTGGTCTTGCCGCAGCCCGAGACACCCATCACCACCACCGCGCCGGCGTCGCCGCCGAGTTTCACATCTGGCATCATGCAAGGCCGCTCTTTGAGTTAGCGCTATCTCAGCTGATCGAAAAAATCGGCTTCAGGTGATTCCATGGCCTGAAGCCTTGTCGAGTTAGCGCTATCTTAGGAGTTGGACGCCGAAAGAAAACAAGGGTTTCCACCAGCACGATGACCCCGCCCCCTTCCCGCTCGCGTCGCGCCACCGGCCGCGCGACGCTGTCCGACGTGGCCCGGCTCGCCGAGGTCAGCGCGATGACGGCCTCGCGTGCCTTGCGCGGCGAAGCCAGCGTCGACACCGCGCTCGCGCAACGCGTGCGCGAGGCCGCGCAAAAGCTCGGCTACGTGCCCGACCCCGCGGCGCGCGCGCTCGCCTCGCAGCGCAGCAGCCACGTCGCGGTGTTGATCCCGTCGCTCACCAACATGCTGTTCGTCGACCTGCTCGAAGCCGCGCAACGCACGCTGCGCGCCGCCGGCTTCGAGACGCTGATCGGCATCACCCACTACGACCCGGCCGAAGAAGAGCAGCTGGTGCGCGAGCAGCTGCTGCACCGCCCCGCCGGCCTGCTGATGACAGGGCTGGACCAGACCAAGGCCACGCGGCAGCTGATCGCCACGCACCATGCGCCCTGTGTCTACATGATGGAAACGGCCGCCGACCCGGCGCTGCACAGCGTGGGCTTCTCGCAGCGCGAGGCCGGCGCCGCGATCACGCGGCACCTGCTGGAGCGCGGCCGCAAGCGCATCGCCTTTGCCGGCGCGCAGCTCGACCCGCGCACGCTGCAGCGCATGCAGGGCTGGCGCGACGCGCTGGCCGCGGCCGGCCGGCATGATGCGCGGCTCGAATGGCTGGACCCGTCGCCTTCGTCGGTGGGCCTGGGCGCGCGGCTGTTCGAGCAGATCGCGGCAGCCCGGCCCAAGGTCGACGCGGTGCTGTTCAACAACGACGACCTCGCGCAGGGCGCGCTGCTGGCCGCGCTAAAGCTGGGCCTCGCGGTGCCGCAGCAGATCGCGGTGGCCGGCTTCAACGACCTGCCGCAAAGCGCCTACATGGTGCCGCCGCTCACCACGGTGAAGACGCCGCGCGCGGAGGTGGGCCGCAGGGCGGCGGAAATGCTGCTGGGGTTGATCCGCAAGGAGGCGCCGGCGCTGCGCTCGGTGGACCTGGGCTTCGAGCTGATGGTGCGCGAGAGCACCTGAAGCACGTGGTGGCGCAGGCCTCGCGGCAGAATCGACCTCACTCCAAAACAACGAGGAATCACTCGCATGTCCCAGGTCGTCTCCCCTGCCGCCGTTGCCGCCACGCTCACCGAACACTGGTCGCCCCGCGTGGTCGCCGAACTCGACGATTCCTACGTCAAGGTGGCCAAGGTGCTGGGCTCGCTCACCTGGCACAGCCACGAGGGCGAAGACGAGCTGTTCTATGTGCTCAAAGGCCGGCTGCGCATCGAGATGGAAGACCGAACGGTGGAGCTCGGCGAGGGCGAGACCTTCGTCGTGCCCAAGGGCGTGCGCCACAACCCGGTGGCCGAGCAGGAGTGCCACATCATGCTGATCGAGCGCAAGACCACGCTGCACACCGGCAGCGAAGTCACCGACAAGACCCGCTCGCTGGCCGAGCAGCTGCGGCCGCTATGAGCACGCTGGGCCGGCGCGAGGCTGCGCAACTGGCGCTGCGCTGCCTCGACCTCACTTCGTTGAAGGACGACGACAGCGAAGCCAGCATCCGCGCGCTCGCGGCCCGGGCCGATACACCGCATGGCGCGCCCGCTGCGCTGTGCGTCTATCCGCAGTGGGTGCCCGTGGCGCGCGCAGGCCTGGCCGAGCGCGGCCTGCAGCGCGTGAAGGTCGCGACGGTCGTCAACTTTCCGCGCGGCGATGCCTCGCCCGAAGCGGTGGCTCAGCAGATCACGCAGGCCCTGGCGCTCGGTGCCGACGAGATCGATGCGGTGCTGCCCTGGCGCGCACTGGCCGCTGGCGATGTGCAAGCCGCGGCCGATCTCGTCGTACGCTGCCGCAAGGCCTGCGGCGCCGCCCCGCTGAAGCTCATCCTCGAGACCGGCGAATTGCGCGAGCCCGCGCTGATCCGCCGCGCGAGCGAGATCGCACTGGCCGGCGGCGCCGATTTCATCAAGACCTCGACCGGCAAGGTGCCGGTCAATGCCACGCCCGAGGCAGTGGCCGTGATGCTCGAGGCGATCGGTGCCGATGGCCTGCGCGCCGGGCTCAAGGTGGCCGGCGGCGTGTCGTCGATCGACGACGTGCTGCGCTACGTGGCGCTCGCGGCCGACACCTATGGCATCGATCGGCTCTCGCCCGCCACGCTGCGCTTCGGCGCCTCCAGCCTGCTGCCGGTGCTGCTGGCCGAGCTCGACGGGCAGGCGCCCGTCTCCGCCGCGCGGGGCTACTGATGCCGCAGCCGCAGGAAACCCTGCGCCACAAGCGCCAAGGCCTGGCGCTCGGCCATGACGAGATCGCCGGCTTCGTGTGCGGCATCGCCGACGGCTCGGTGGGCGATGCGCAGATCGCCGCGTTCACGATGGCGGTGTGCTGCCGCGGCATGACCACCGATGAAGCGGTGGCGCTCACGCTCGCGATGCGCGACAGCGGCACCTGCCTCGACTGGCGCGCACAAGGCCTGCCAGGCCCGGTGATCGACAAGCACTCCACCGGCGGCATCGGCGACACGGTGTCGCTGATGCTGGGGCCGATGCTCGCGGCCTGCGGCGGCTTCGTGCCGATGATCTCGGGCCGCGGCCTCGGCCACACCGGTGGCACGCTCGACAAGCTCGAATCGATTCCCGGCTATGGCGTGAACCCGCCGTTGGAGACGCTGCGCCGCGTGGTGCGCGAGGCCGGCGTGGCCATCGTCGGCGCGGGGCCCGACCTTGCGCCGGCCGATCGCCGCATGTATGCGGTGCGCGACGTCACCGCCACGGTGGAATCGGTGCCGCTGATCACCGCCTCCATCCTCTCGAAGAAGCTGGCCGCGGGGCTGCAGGCGCTGGTGCTCGACGTGAAGTTCGGCAACGGCGCGTTCATGCCCGGCCTGGCCGAAGCGCGCGAGCTCGCGCGCAGCCTCGTCGCCGTGGGCTGCGGCGCCGGCTTGCCGACTGAAGCCTTGCTCACCGACATGAGCGAGCCGCTCGCACCGGTGGCCGGCAATGCGCTGGAGGTGCAGCTCACGGTCGACTACCTGCGCGGCACGCACCGGCCGCCGCGGCTCGATGAAGTGGTGCGCGTGCTCGGCGCCACGCTGCTGCGGCAATGCGGCCTCGTGGCCGACGAGCACGAAGCCCGCGCGCGGCTCGCGCAGGCGCTCGACAGCGGCGCCGCGGCCGAGCGCTTTGCGCGCATGGTCGCCGGGCTCGGCGGCCCGGCCGATTTGATGGAGCGGCCCGGCCAGCACCTGCCGCGCGCGCCCGTGGTCCGCGCGGTGATGCCGCCGCCCGGGGCCGAGGGCCGCTTCGTCGGCACGATCGACACCCTCGCACTCGGCCTCGCCGTCGTCGCACTCGGCGGCGGCCGCCGGCTCGTCGGCGACCGCATCGATCCTGCCGTCGGCCTGGCATCGCTGGCGCCGCCGGGCACCTGTCTAGACAAGAACACTCCGCTGGCCATCGTGCATGCCGCCGACGAAGCCGGCGCCGATGCGGCGGCCGCGGTGGTGCGCGACGCTTACCGCCTCGCCGACACCGCCCCCACTCCCGGCCCGCTGGTGGCCGACCACATCACGGTGCACCGATGACCGACGACGAACTGATGGCCCAGGCCGCCGCGGCCCGCGACAAGGCCTATGCGCCCTATTCCAACTTCCGCGTCGGCGCCGCGGTGCTGGCCGCCGACGGCCGGGTGTTCGCCGGCTGCAATGTCGAGAACGCTTCGTACGGGCTGTGCAACTGCGCCGAGCGCACCGCGCTGTTCAGCGCCATCGCCGCCGGCGTGGCCGTCAACACGATCGAGCGCATCGCGGTGATCGGCGACACGCCCGGCCCGATCTCGCCCTGCGGCGCCTGCCGTCAGGTGATGTTCGAGCTCGGCGGGCCACAGCTGCGCGTCGTGCTCGGCAACCTGCAGGGGGCGCGGCAGCTCACCACCGCGGACGAGCTGCTGCCGGGCGGCTTCCGGCTGGACATCCAGGCCCGATGAGGTCGGCCGCCTTGCACCAGATGTTTCGCGGGTTGATGCGGGCGCTGCCCTTCGTCGCAGCATCGAGCCTGGCCCATGCCGCCTCGCCCTGCCTGCAAAGCGCAGAAGAAGCCGCACTCCGCTTCGTGAAGATGGGGGCGTCTGCACCAGCAGAGGCGCCGGCCCTTCTGCGGCAGGACTCTCTGAAGCGGTTCCGTGCACGGCTGGAGCAATTGCTCGACGACCGCTACTCCCCGGCCTCTGCGACGCTGCGCGAGCAATGGCTCGGAACCGGCTGGAGCCCCGGCCGCATCAAGGCGGCGTCCGACGAAGAGCTGGTATCGCGGTACCTGTCCGCGCGATCGGCTGCGGCAGAGGTCTCCGATCTCAAGGTGGTGAGCCATGAATCGAGCCGAGTGTTCGGCGACGAAGTGACGGTGTCCTACCAGGTGCGCCAAGGCACCACGTCGACCAGCCTGGAGCGCAAGCTGTCCGTGTTCCGGGAAGGCGAGTGCTGGCGCGTCGACATGCCGCTGCAGGCATGGGCGCAGCTGGAGCATGCCGCAAGAATCCTCAAAACCGCCCGGACCGAGCCCCCTTCGAGTCGACAGGGTCCGCCGATGGTCTCGCTGAAGGTCGCGGCCGCCAGCGAGGACGAACGCCCCGGCATGCAACGTGTGCGTCGCCGTGGAGCCTCGGGCTCGCCGCGTGCGGTCTGGGTATCGGACACGCCGCTGTTGACCGAGTCTGATGTGGCCGCCGCTGCAACCACCTGGGATTGCGAGGCCGGTCTGGGATCCGAGCCCGCGGCCGTCAAGCTTCGGTTCACCGAAGAAGCGGGAGAGCGGTTCGCGTCGTGGACCAAGGAAAACGTGGGGCAGATGATGGCCGTGGTGATCGAGGGCGAAGCCTGGGTCTTCGCGCGTGTCTTGACCCCCTTGTCCAACCAACTCGTCCTCTGCTCCTCGGAGGCCTCGCTCGACGACGCGCAGGCGCTGGCGCGGCGTCTGATGGGAGCACCCTCTGCCAAGCCCCTGCCCGACCAGGCACGTTGACTCCGGGTGTTCCCCGAGCCTCGCCCGCGCATGCTTCTTGCGAGAATGCGCCGCATTGCGAATCCAGGGAGTACACAGATGATCCGCACCAACGCGCACGGCGCCTTGCTGGCCGCCGCCCTCGCCTTCGGTTCCGCCGCCCAGGCGGCCCAGCCCGCCGTCGTGTACGACGCCGGCGGCAAGTTCGACAAGTCCTTCAACGAGGCGGCCTACAACGGCTTCGAGCGCTTCAAGAAGGACAGCGGCACCGCCTACCTCGAATTCGAGGTCACCAACGACACGCAGCGCGAGCAGGCGCTGCGCCGCATGGCGCAGAAGGGCGCCGACCCGGTGGTGGCCATCGGCTTCTCGCAGGCCTCGGCGCTCGAGAAGGTGGCCAAGGAGTTTCCGAAGACCCGCTTCGCGATCATCGATTCGGAAGTGAAGCTCCCCAACGTGCAGTCGGTGCTGTTCAAGGAGGAGGAAGGCTCCTTCCTCGCCGGCTGGCTCGCGGCCACCACCAGCAAGAGCGCGAAGGTGGGCTTCATCGGCGGCATGGACGTGCCGCTGATCCGCCGCTTCGCCTGCGGCTACGAGCAGGGCGCGAAACACGCCAACCCCAAGGTCGAGGTGGTGAGCAACATGACCGGCACCACGCCGAGCGCCTGGGCCGACCCCACGCGCGGCGGCGAGCTGGCCAAGGCGCAGTTCTCGCGCGGGGTCGACGTGGTGTTCGCTGCGGCCGGCGCCACCGGCATGGGCGTGTACCAAGCCGCGAAAGACCAGGGCAAGCTCGCGATCGGCGTCGACAGCAACCAGAACCACCTGCAGCCCGGCACGATGCTGAGCTCGATGCTCAAGCGGGTGGACAACGCCGTCTACCGCATCCTCACGTCGGCCAAGGACGGCACATGGAAGCCCGGCCTCACCGTGCTGGGGCTGAAGGACCAGGGCGTGGGCCTGGCGATGGACCAGTACAACGCCAAGCTGGTGAGCGACGACACGCGCAAGAAGCTGGCGGCTGTTGAAGCAGACCTGGTCAGCGGCAAGCTCAAGGCGACGACCTACACGCCCGAAGCCGGCTGCAAATACTGATGTCGACCGCGCAAGCAGCGGTCGAACTCCGCGGCATCAGCAAGCGCTTCGGCGCGGTGCAGGCCAACCGCGGCGTGAACCTGCGCGTGGCGCGCGGCAGCGTGCATGGCATCGTCGGCGAAAACGGTGCCGGCAAGTCGACGCTGATGAGCATCCTCTACGGCTTCTACCCGGCCGACGCGGGCGAGATCCTCATCGATGGCAAGCCCGTGCAGTTGGCCGGCACGCACGATGCGATCGCGCAGGGCATCGGCATGGTGCACCAGCACTTCATGCTGGTCGACCGCTTCACGGTGCTGGAGAACATCGTGCTCGGTGCCGAGCAGGGCTTCGTGCTGCGCGGCAGCCTGGCCCATGCGCGGCGCGAGCTGCAGCGGCTGGCCGACGAGTTCGGCCTGGTGGTCGACCCCGATGCGCGGGTGCGCGACCTGCCGGTGGGCGTGTTGCAGCGGGTCGAGATCCTGAAGGCGCTGTTCCGCGGCGCGCGCATCCTGATCCTCGACGAGCCCACCGGCGTGCTCACGCCCCAGGAGACCGAGGCGCTGTTCCGCGTGCTCGCTGCGCTGAAGGCGCGCGGCGTCACGGTGCTGCTGATCACGCACAAGCTGAAGGAGATCCGCGCCGTCACCGACCGCGTGACGGTGATGCGCGCCGGCGAGGTGGTGGCCGAGCGCGACACCGCGCAGACCACCGAGGCGGAGCTGGCCGAGCTGATGGTCGGCCGCAAAGTGAAGCTCGAGGCCGCGCCGCGCGCGCAGCCGCGCGGCGAACTGCGGCTGCAGGCCGAGGCGCTGACGTGGCGCGATGCACAGGGCGTGCCGCGGCTGCACGACCTGTCGCTCGATCTGCATGCCGGCGAGATCGTCGGCGTGGCCGGCGTCTCGGGCAACGGCCAGAGCGAGCTGCTGGCGCTGCTGGCCGGCCTGGAGCAGCCGCAGCAGGGCCGCATCCGCCTCGCGGCCAGCGACAACGCCTGGCACGAGATCGACGCGCAGCGGCCCCTCGGCCCACGTGAGCTGCGTGCGCTCGGCGTGGCCCATGTGCCGGAGGATCGCCACCGCCTGGGCCTCGTGCTCGGCTTCGCGGCCTGGGAATCGGCGCTGCTCGGCTACGACGACGATGCGGCCGTGCACACCGGCCCCTTTATCCGCCGCGGCGCGGCCCGCGCCCAATGCCGGCAGATGATGGACGAGTTCGACGTGCGCCCGCGCGACGAGCTGCTGGGCTCGTCCAAGTTCTCGGGCGGCAACCAGCAGAAGCTGATCCTCGCGCGCGAGTTCCGCCGCGCGCCGCGCGTGCTGCTGATCGGCCAGCCCACGCGCGGCGTCGACATCGGCGCCATCGAGTTCATCCACCGCCGCATCGCCGAACTGCGCGATGCCGGCTGCGCGGTGCTGCTGGTGTCGACCGAGCTCGACGAGATCCTGGCGCTGGCCGACCGCATCGTCGTGATGTGCGGCGGCCGCATCACCGGCACGCTGCCGCGCACCGAGGCCGACGAGCAACGCATCGGCTGCCTGATGGGGCAGGCCGCTGCGGCATGAAGCACGTGTCCGCCACGCTGCCGCGCTGGATCGACATCGCACTGCTGCCGGTGCTCAACGTGCTACTCGCGCTGGCCGCGGCCGGCGTGGTGGTGTGGGCCATCGGGCAGAGCCCATGGCTGGCGGTGAAGCTGCTGGTCGAAGGCGCCTTCGGCAATGCGATCGCCTGGGGCTACACGCTCTACTACACCACCAACTTCGTCTTCACCGGCCTGGCGGTGGCGGTGGCCTTCCAGGCGGGGCATTTCAACATCGGCGCCGAAGGCCAGGCCACGCTGGGCGGGTTGGGCACGGGCCTCGTGCTGCTAGCGCTCGACCGCTGGCTGCCCGCACCGCTGCTGGTGCCGCTGGCCCTGCTGGGCGGCATCGCGGCCGGCATCGCGTGGGCCTGGGTGCCGGCATGGCTGCAGGCGCGGCGCGGCAGCCACATCGTCATCACCACCATCATGTTCAACTTCCTCGCGTCGGCGCTGATGGTGTGGCTGCTGGTCAACGTGCTCAAGGTGCCCGGCAACCAGACGGTGGAATCGCGCGCCTTCGCGGCCGGCGCCGCGCTGCCCAGCGCACAGGCGATGTTCGGTGCGCTGGGCATCGCCTGGCCCGACACGCCGCTGAACCTGGGCTTCGTGCTCGCGCTGCTGGCCGCCGCCAGCGTGTGGGCGATGCTGTGGCACACGCGGCTCGGCCATGCGCTGCGAGCGGTGGGCCTGGCGCCCGAAGCGGCGCGCTATGCCGGCCATTCGCCGCAGCGCATGACGCTGGTGGCGCTGTCGATCTCGGGCGCGCTCGCCGCGCTGGCTGGCGCCAACGAGATCGCCGGCGTGCACCACAAGCTGCTGCTCGACTTCATGGCGGGCGCGGGCTTCACCGGCATCGCGGTGGCGCTGATGGGCCGCAACCATCCGCTGGGCATCGTGCTGGCCGCCCTGCTCTTCGGCGCGCTCGCGCAGGGCGGCTCGGAGCTGGTGTTCGAGATGCCCGCCTTCACGCGCGACATGTCGGTGGCGGTGCAGGGCTTCGTCGTGCTGTTCTGCGGCGCGCTATCGCTGCTGCTGCGCGCGCCGGTGGCGCGTGTGTATGCGCTGCTGGCCGGGAGGCGCGATGCATGAGGCGCTGCTGATCGCCGCCTCCATCCTCGGCGCCACGCTGCGCATCGCGGTGCCGCTGGTGCTGTGCGCACTGGCCGGCGTGTTCAGCGAGCGCTCGGGCGTGATCGACATCGGCCTCGAAGGCAAGATGCTCGCGGCCGCCTTCGCCGCGGGTTGCCTGGGCGCCCTCGGCTGGCCGGCGGAGGCCGCAGTGGCCGGCGCGATGGCGGTGGCCATGGCGATGAGCGCGGTGCACGGCTGGGCCTGCATCACGCACCGCGGCGAGCAGATCGTCTCCGGTGTGGCGCTCAACGTCATCGCGGCCGGGCTCACCACCGTGCTCGGCCTCGTGTGGTTCAGCCAGGGCGGCCGCACGCCCGACGTGGCCGAGGCGCGGCGCTTCACCGCGCTGTTTCCCGCCGCGGCCGATGCGGTGCAGGGCTGGCCGCTGGTCGGCCCGCTGCTGGCCGAAGGCGTGCTGCGCCACAACGCGCTGGTGTGGCTCACGGCCGCGCTGGTGCCGGCCTCATGGTGGCTGCTGTACCGCAGCCGCTTCGGCCTGCGGCTGCGCGCCGTGGGCGAGAACCCGGCGATGGTGGATGCGGCCGGCATCGCGGTGACCCGGCTGCGCTACCTGGCGGTGCTGCTGGCCGGCGCGCTGTGCGGCATCGCCGGCGCCTACCTCGTGCTGGCGCAGAACGCAGCGTTCACGCCGGGCATGACGGCCGGCCGCGGCTTCATGGCGCTGGCGGCGATGGTGTTCGGCCAATGGCATCCGCTGCGCGCCGGCGCGGCCTGTTTGCTGTTCGGTTTTCTCGATGCGGTGGCGATCCGGCTGCAGGGCGTGGTGCTGCCGGGCATCGGCGCGGTGCCGGTGGAGCTGATCCAGGCCCTGCCCTACCTGCTCACGGTGATACTGCTGGCTGGATTCTTCGGCTGGGCGCTCGCGCCGCGCGCGCTCGGCCGTCCCTATGTGAAAGAACGATGAGCCCCATGCCTCCCACCCTCGAAGAACTGCTCGCGCTGGACCTGCTCACGCTGCGCGAGCACACCGAGCGCGCCGGCGATCGCATCGATGCCGAGCTGCAGGCGCAGCGGCTGCGCGAATCGCTGCAGGTGTCGCAGCTCTGCGCGGTGCGCCGCGGCGGCCTGCTCGTGGCCTACGCGATGCTCAATCCGCTCGAAGGCGGCTCATGGTTCGTACGGGCCTTCAACACCCATCCCGAGCACCGCAACGGCCCGGTGATGCGCGACCTGCTGCGCGAGTTCGCGGTCGTGATCCGGCGCGAAGGCATCGCCGACCTGCGCAGCCACGTCTACAAGACCAACCGACTGTCGATGGCCTTCCACCGCAAGCTCGGCTTCCGCGTGACGAAGGAGAACGACAAGGGGGTGGAGTTCTTCGCGACGGTGCAGGAGCTCGCAGCCAGCGCCGCGCTCGCGCGCACGGTGAGCTCGCTCGACGACCCGGCTGGCCGCCGGTGAAAACCGCCCTCGCCGCCGCGGCCCTGCTCTGCCCGCTGCTCGCGGGCGCTAGCGGCTTCCGCTCGGCCGAGCTCTCCAACGACAGGCAACAGCTGGTCATCACCACGCGCGACGGTGAGCGCTTCAGTGCACCCAGCCTCCCCGAGCAGGTGGAGTTCGCCGCACCGCGCGTGTCGCCCGACGGCCGCCACGTCGGCTGGCTGGCCTACTACGACAACTGCTGCACCTCGTACCCGATCCCGCTGTACCTCGTGGTGCTCGATGAAGACCGCCACCTGCACCGTTTCGACGGCGTGAAGATGGCGGTGTTCGGCTGGTGCTTCTCGAAGGATTCGCGCGCGGTGGCCTTCCGCCAGGCGCCGCTGCATTTCAGCAATGCCGAGCACCATGAGCTGCGGCGCATCGCCGACGAGCAGTTGCTGGCCGAACACGATGCGCCCGACGGCTTCGACGATGACGAACAGGCGCGCCGGCGGCTCCCGGCCTGGGCGCGCTGCGTGCCGCGCTGATTCGCGCTACTGAACCACCAGCTCCACCCGCCGGTTCTTCGCGCGCCCGGCCTCATCGGCGTTGCTGGCCACCGGCGCCAGCGACGCGACGCCCTTGGCCACCATGCGCTGCGCATCGACCTTGTAGCCGGCCAGCGCCTTCACCACGGCATCGGCACGCCGCTGCGAGAGGTCGAGGTTGGCCGCCAGCGTACCGGCGTTGTCGGTGTGACCGACGATGTAGACCTTGAGCGACGGATTGCCGGCGAGCAGCTTGGCCATCTCGTCGAGCGAGGCTTTGGACTCCGGCTTGATCTCGGCCTTGGCGGTGTCGAAGTAGACGCCGTAGACGGCCACCTTGCCTTCGGCCTCCAGGCCCTGCTTGAGCTGCGCCGCATTGAGCACGGTGACCTGCCCACCCTGCATGGGCTTCACCTCGACCACCTGCTCGTACACCATGCCGTAGCGGTTGCCGCCTTCGAACATCGCGCACACCAGCGCATACACATCGCCTTGCGGGCCGCTGCGCTTGGCCAGCAGGTAGCGGATCACGCCGAAGCGCGCCGTCCAGCCGGTGGGCACCACCTTGCCGCTGCCGCCGACGAAGCCGTCGAGATCGGCGCCGCATTCGGCATCGGCGCACTTGAACAGCGTCTTGAAATTGCCGCCGCTCAGCGCCTGCTCGTAGTTGCGCATCACCTCGACCGGCGTCTTCTGGTCGGGCAGCTTGTATTCGATGCGCGTGACCTTGCCCTCGGCCTTGAGCAAGGCATCGGCGGCGATCTTTGTCTGCGCGGCGATCGGCTTCACCGGCATCACCACCTCGTCGAAATCGGCCACCTGGTAGTACTCGATCGTCGAGCCGGCGAAGCGGCTGATCAGCGGATGGTCTTTGGCCTCGGGGCCGGCGGTTGCATGGGCCAGGGTCGATGCAAGCGCCAGGGCCGCGGCCCACAGGATCGGCTTCATTCGGTCACACACTTTGAGGAAATGGCAAGGCCGGGCAGCCTACACGAGAGGCGGCAAGGCGCCCATCCCCTACCTCGGCTGCGACTCGTCGTCCTGCAGCCAGGCCGGGATGTCCATGCTTCCGTGCAGCACACGCCAGACGTCCACATGATCTTCCTGTTCCACGTAGAAGATCAGCTGAGGAAATCGCTTCAAGCGCCAGGAGCGCAGCCCAGGAAGGTCGAGCTCGGTGGCATGCCGTGGCGAGCCGGACGACGGATGAGAGGCCACATGCCGGATCGCGGCTTCGAACGCATCGACGAAACGCAAGGCCAGCTCGACGCCGCCTTCCGCGCCATAGTGGTCGATCGCTCTTTCGACGTCCTGCTCGGCCAGCTTCCGAAGAACGACGTTCTTCGGATTCATCACTTGTGGCCGGCCGAGCGCGCCCGCTTGCGCAGGCCCTCGAAGTACGCCGGATCAGCCTTCGCACCGGGCTTGGATGCGGCGCCGGCGAGCAGCAGTGCGCGGAGCTGCGTGCGGTCCAGATCCTTGCGAATCAGCTCGCGCACATATTCGCTGCTGGTGCCATAACCGCCTTGCGCCACACGTTCGTCGACATAGGCCTTCAATGCATCCGGCAGAGAAATGTTCATCGTGCTCATGAGGCGATGATAAGTCTGTTGGCAAATTTTGCCAAACCAGCTTATCAGCTCCCCATCATCACCGCGTTGATCTGCCCATAGGCCATCGCCCCTTCGAGCAGCGGCGCCGAGGTGCCGGTCTTGAGGAAGCCCTCGCTGAGCGACGCGACGCGGCCGTACACCACCTCGGCGATGGCCGAGCCGGCGCTCAGGCGGCGCACGCCCAGGGCCTGCAGTTCGTCGGCCGAAGGCAGGCCCGCACGGGCCATCACGTTGAGCGGCATGCCGCAGCCGGCCACCACCGTGCGGATCTCGTCGGCCTGTGTGATGCCGGGCACGAACAGGCCGTCGGCACCCGCTTCGCGATACAGCGCGGCGCGCTTCAAGGCCTCGCCCACGCGCTGCTCGGGCGGCACCAGCGGCCGCAGGTAGAGGTCGGTGCGGGCGTTGATGTAGAGCCTGACGCCGCGGCGCTCGGCCACCCTGCGCACCTGCTCGATCTTGCGGCACAACAGCACCGGGTCGCCGGGGCCGTCTTCGAGGTTGATGCCGACCGCGCCCGCATCGATCACCGCGCCCACGGTTTCGCCGACCTGGGCGGGGTCGTCGGAATAGCCCGCCTCCACGTCGACCGACAGCGGCACGCGCACCGCGCGGGCGATCGAGCCCACGGTGAACAGCAGTGCGTGCAGCGGCAGCAGGTTGCCGTCCTTATAGCCATGGCTCCATGCCACCGCGGCGCTCGAGGTGGCCACGGCCTGCGCGCCCAGGCTCTCGACCACGCGCGCCGTGCCCGCGTCCCAGGCATTGGGCAGGCGCAGCAGGCCCTCGGTGTGCAGTCGGCGGAAGGTGTCGGCGTGGTGGGTCATCGTGTCCTCGCTGGGGTGTGATGGGCTGGATGTTCGCAGCTCACCGTCGATGGTGCCTGCCGCTTTCGGACATTTCCTTGCGGATATGGGTCATTGCAATTTCAGCAACGACTCCTTGAGCTTCGAGCCGTTTATCGAACGATCCGGCCTACATAGAGTTAACCCTAACAACACCCCACCACACCACTCCTGAGGAAGGAAACGACATGAGCAAGAACACACTGACCACGCTCGCCACCCTGGCCATCGCACTGGCCGGCGCCGCCACGCTGGCCACCTCGGCCTATGCGCAGGACAGCGAGCAGCCCAAGACCCGCGAGCAGGTGCTGGCCGAGCTGGCCCAGGCCAAGCGCGAAGGCACCATCCCCAGCGGCGTGCTGTGGCTCACCGGCCGCGAACGCTTCCCCGAGAAGTACCACGTCGCCCCGTCGACCACCACGCGTGACGAAGTGGTGGCCGATCTGGCCAAGGCCAGGCGCGAAGGCACCATCCCCAGCGGCGTGCTGTGGCTCACCGGCCGCGAGCGCTTCCCCGAGAAATACCACGTGGCCGCGTCGACCAAGACCCGCGCCGAAGTGAAGGCCGAATACGCCGAAGCCGTGCGCACCGGCGACCTCATCGACGACGGCGAAGTCGGCCAGAAGCTGAACGAGGAATTCCCGCTGCGCTACGCCACCACCAAGAAGGCGCGCACCAACGGCCAGCTGGTCTCGCAGCGCTGAAGCCGCTACGTGATCACAGGCTGAGGGCGAACGCCCTCATCGCCCGGGCCAGCCAGTCGGCGAGCCCGGGCTTCAGCGTTTCGTAGCGCGCCCTGAAGTCAGGGTGCACCGCATACAGCTCGCCCAGCCCGGCATAGCCTTCGGCGCCGGGTGGCTTCGCCCAGGTGCGCGCCACCCATGCGTGGTGCCGGCGCAGCAAGGGCGCCAGCGCCGCGTCTTCAGGGGCCAGACCCTGTTCCATCGCCTGCACGAACCCGCGCTCGATCTCGGCCAGCTCGCGCATGAACGCTTCGCGGTCCGCTGCCGACCATGCACCCATCGCCGCATGGCTGGCCTCGATGTAGCGGCGCGCCTCGTCGCCCTGGTGCTGCACCAGCCAGTCTTCGTATTGCGCCTGCTTTTCGGCGCTGAAACCCTTGTAGAGCTCTGCACTGTCCATCGCTGAATCTCCTTCCAGATCGGCGATCGTGCGGTCGATCGTCTTGACCAGTTGGCGATAGCGCTTCGCCTCGGCCTGCAGCCGCGCGCGGTGCTGCTTCAGTGCCGCGATGCGGTCGAAGCCCGGCTCGTCGAGCAGGGCTCCGATCTCATGCAACGGCAGCCCCAGCTCGCGGTGGAACAGGATCTGCTGCAGGCGCAGCAGCTCGTCGCGGCCGTAGTAGCGATAGCGGTTCTCGCCGATGAAGGCGGGCTTGAGAAGGCCGATCTCGTCGTAGTGATGCAAGGCCCGGACGGTCAGCCCCGACAGCCTCGCCAGCTCATGGACGGTGTATCGCTTCATGGTCCCGCATTCTCCGCAGGACCTGAAGCCTCAGCTCTTACGTGGCGTGAGAGTCAAGCGCGCTGCAGCCGGCGCACCAGCGCCGCATCGATCGCGAAGCGTTCGCCATGCCGCGCCGCCAGCTCGGCTGCGCGCGGCACGAAACGTTCGCCTTCGGACACGATGAACTGGATCGCGCCGCCGGTCCAGCCCGGAAAGCCGAAGCCGAAGATCGAGCCGATGTTGGCATCGGCCACGCTGGTGAGCACGCCTTCGTGCAGGCAGCGCGCGGTCTCGATCGCCTGGCGGTAGAGCAAGCGGTCGCGCAGCTCCTCGAGCCCAGCCTGCAGCCCCGGTCTCTCGAAAAGGCGCTTCAGCGCCGGCCAAAGCTGCTTGGGCTGGCCGGCGGGATAGTCGTAGAAGCCGCCGCCGGCTGCGCGTCCGGCCCGCTTGTATTCCTTGACCATCTGCTCGACCAGCCGCTCGCCGGCATTGGCCTCGTAGTGCTGGCCCTGCGCGGCGAGGTCGGCGCGCGTCTGCTCGATCACGTGCACCGCCAGCGACAGCGAGGTCTCATCGAGCACGGCCAGCGGCCCCACCGGCATGCCGGCGGCCAGCGCTGCGCGCTCGATGAGCGGTGCCGCGATGCCTTCGGAGAGCATGCTCGCGCCCTCCATCACGAAGCTCGCGAACACCCGGCTGGTGAAGAAGCCGCGTGCATCGTTGACGACGATCGGCGTCTTGCCGATGGCCAGCACGTAGTCGTAGGCCTTGGCCACTGCCTCGTCGCTGGTCTGCTGGCCGCGGATAATCTCCACCAGCTGCATCCGGTCGACCGGCGAGAAGAAATGCAGGCCGATGAACTGCCCGGGCCGTTCGCTCGCCTCGGCCAGGCCGGTGATCGGCAGCGTGGAGGTGTTGGAGGCGAACACGCCGCCGGCCGCGAGCATCGGCTCGGCCTCGCGCGTGACCTGCGCCTTCAGCGCGCGCTGCTCGAACACCGCCTCGATGATCAGGTCGCAGCCCTGCAGGTCCGCCGCGTCTGCTGTCGGCGTGATCAGGTCCAGCAGCTGCTGTTGCTGCGCTTCGGAGATGCGGCCCTTGGCGAGCTGCGCGTCGGTGAGCTTGCGCGCATGGCCGCGGCCGGCCTCGGCCTTGTCGAGCGACACGTCCTTCAGCACGCAGGCGATGCCGCGCGACGCGTTGGCGTGGGCGATGCCCGCACCCATCATCCCCGCACCGAGCACGCCGACCTTGGCCGGCTTCCACTTCGGCACACCCTGCGGGCGCGACTGCCCGCTCCTGATCGCGTTGAGGTTGAAGAAGAACGCGGTGACCATGTTGCGGGCCACTTGCCCGGTCATCACCTGCGCGAGCTTGCGGCTCTCGATGCGCGTGGCGGTGTCGTAGTCGACCAGCGCGCCTTCGACCATCGCTTCCATCGCCGCCTGCGGCGCGGGGTAGAGGCCGCGCGTCTTCGCCGCTAGCATCGCCGGCGCCACCGCGAGCGCGCCGGCAATCTTCGGGTTCGACGGCCCGCCGCCCGGCAGCTTGTAGTCCTTGCGGTCCCAGGGCTGCATCGCATCAGGATGCGCGGCGATCCAGGCCAGCGCCTGCTCGCGCAGCTCATCCATCCTGCCGCCCAGGCCCTGCACCCAGCCGAGCTCCACCGCCTTCTGCGGGTTGAACAGCTTGCCCTCCACCAGGTAGGGCTGCGCGGCCAGCAGGCCGAGCTGGCGCACGGTCTTCGTGATGCCGGTGGCACCGGGGATCAGGCCGAGCGTGACCTCGGGCGTGCCGAAGCGGATGGACGGGTCATCGAGCGCGAAGCGCGCATGCGCCACCAGCGCCACCTCCCAGCCGCCGCCGAGCGCCGCGCCGTTGAGCAGCGCCACCACCGGCCGGCCCAGCGTCTCGATCGTGCGGAAGCTGCGCTTCAGCGCCTCCACCCGCCGAAAGATCTCGGGCGCATCCGAGGCCTTCAGCTTCAGCACGCTCTTGAGCTCTGCGCCGGCGAAGAAGGTGCGCTTGCCCGACATCAGCAGCACGCCGCGGATCTGGGCCTTGTCGTGCTGCAGCTGCTGCGCGGCGCGGGCCATGTCGGCCTGCCATTGCAGCGTCATCGTGTTGACGGCCGAATCGGGCTCGTCGAAGGTGAGCGTCGCGATGCCGTCGGCGCTCAGCTCGTAGCGGATCGTCTGCATGCTATTGGTACTCCCTCTCGCTTCGCGAGGTCCCTCCGAGAGGGACGGATCGCCCCCTTCGGAGCGGCCGTGCGGGGGCGCTCATACCCTCTCGATGATGGTGGCGATGCCCATGCCGCCGCCCACGCACAGCGTGACGAGGCCGCGCTTCAGCTGCCGCCGCTCCAGCTCGTCGAGCAGCGTGCCGACCAGCATGGCGCCGGTGGCGCCGAGCGGATGGCCGAGCGCGATGGCGCCGCCGTTGACGTTGAGCCGCTCGTGCTCCACGCCCATCTCCTGCATGAAGCGCATCGGCACCGCGGCAAAGGCCTCGTTGACCTCGAACAGGTCGATGTCGTCGAGGGTCAGGCCCGCCTTGGCCAGCGCCTTGCGCGTGGCCGGCATCGGGCCGGTGAGCATGATGGTGGGGTCGGCGCCCGACAGCGCGGTGGCGACGATGCGCGCCCGCGGCCTGAGGCCCAGGTGCCGGCCCATCGCCTCGCTGCCGATCAGCACCGCGGCCGCACCATCGACGATGCCCGACGAATTGCCGGCGGTGTGCACATGGTGGATGCGCTCCACCTGCGGGTAGCGCGCCAGCGCCACCTCGTCGAAACCCATGGCGCCCAGTTCGGCGAACGAAGCCTTCAGCCCGCCCAGCGTCTCGATCGTGGTCTGCGGCTTGATGAACTCGTCGCGCGCCAGCACCGGCTGGCCGATGGCGTCCATCACAGGCAGCACCGAGCGGTCGAAGCGGCCTTCGGCCTGGGCGCGCGCGGCGCGGTGCTGCGAGGCCAGCGCGAAGCCGTCGACATCGCCACGGCTGAAGCCGCCGAGCGTGGCGATCAGGTCGGCGCCGATGCCCTGCGGCACGAAACCGGTGGCTGCATTGGTGGCCGGATCCTGCGCCCAGGCGCCGCCATCGGAGCCCATGGGCACGCGCGACATGCTCTCGACGCCGCCGGCGATCACCAGGTCTTCCCAGCCGCTGGCGACCTTTTGCGCGGCGAGGTTCACCGCCTCCAGGCCGGAGGCGCAGAAGCGGTTGATCTGCATGCCGGCCACGCGATGGTCCCAGCCGGCCTTGAGCACCGCCGTCTTCGCGATGACCGCGCCCTGTTCGCCGATGGGGGTGACACAACCCATCACCACGTCGTCAACCGCGGCCGGGTCGAAATCCAGCCTGCGCTGGAGCTGGGCGAGCAGGCCCGCCAGCAGATCGACCGGCTTCACCTCGTACAGGCTGCCGTCCTTCTTGCCCTTGCCGCGCGGTGTGCGCACGGCCTCGTAGATCAGCGCCGAAGCCATCGTGTGTCTCCGTTCTGTGGGCGTGCCGGCCCTCGATTGACAAGCGATTATGGTGTGGCCCACACTCACCAAGCAAGTGCTTGGTTGAAACGGAATTAGAGGCGATGAACCACTTCCGGCTGGGGAAATAGCCCATGCCCACGCTCACTTCACGGCTCGACACCCACAGCGCGGCGTACGCCGAGAACCGCGCCTGGATGCTCGGCCTGGTCGCGCAGCTGCGCGAGCTCGAAGACCGCACGCGGCAGGCCAGCGCCAAGGCCGGGCCGGCGTTCGACAAGCGCGGCAAGCTGCTGCCGCGCGAGCGGGTCGCGCGCCTGCTCGATGCCGGCACGCCCTTCCTCGAGCTGTCCACCCTGGCCGGCTGGCTGCAGGACAAGCCCGATCCCGCGCTGTCGATTCCCGGCGGCGGCTTCATCGGCGGCATCGGCCAGATCGCGGGCACGCGCGTGATGCTGGTGGCCGACGATGCGGGCATCGAGGCCGGCGCGATGCAGCCGCTCGGGCTGGAGAAGTTCCTGCGAGCGCAGGCCATCGCACTGGAGAACAAGCTGCCCTTCGTGCACCTCGTCGAATCGGCCGGCGCCAACCTGATGCACTACCGCGTCGAGCAGTTCATCCACGGCGGCCGCGCCTTCCATGGCCTGGCCCGCCTGTCGGCCGCGGGGCTGCCGGTGATCTCGGTGGTGCATGGGCCGTCCACCGCCGGCGGCGCCTACATGACCGGGCTGGCCGACTACGTGGTGATGGTGCGCGGCAACGCCCGCGCCTTCCTCGCCGGGCCGCCGCTGCTGAAGGCCGCCACCGGCGAAGTCGCCACCGACGAGGAGCTGGGGGGCGCCGAGATGCATGCCGGTGTTTCCGGCCTGGCCGAGTACGTGGCCGAGGACGATGCCGATGCACTGCGCCTCACCCGCGAGCTGGTCGGGGCGCTGGGCTGGTCACCCGCAGAGTGGCCGGACGGCCCGCCGCCGCGCTTCGCGGAAGACGAGCTGCTCGGCCTCTTCGGTGCCGACGCCAAGCGTCCCGTCGACATGCGTGAGCTGATCGCACGCATCGTCGATGCCTCCGACTTCCTCGAGTTCAAGGCGGCCTATGGCCCGGCCAGCGTCTGCGGCCATGCCGCCATCGCGGGTCAGCGCGTGGGCCTCATCACCAACAACGGCCCGCTCGATCCTGCCGGCAGCACCAAGATCACGCACTTCATCCAGGCCTGCTGCCAGAGCGGCACGCCGATCGTCTACCTGCAGAACACCACCGGCTTCATCGTCGGCACCGAGGCCGAGCGCGCGGGGATGATCAAGCACGGCTCGAAGCAGATCCAGGCCTTGTCGAACGCCACGGTGCCGCAGATCACCGTGCACTGCGGCGCCTCGTTCGGCGCCGGCAACTACGGCATGTGCGGCCGCGGCTTCACGCCGCGCTTCGCATTCAGCTGGCCCAACGCGCGCACCGCGGTGATGGGCCCGGCCCAGGCTGCCGGCACGATGGAGATCGTGATGCGCGACGGCGCGGCCCGCAAGGGCGAGCCGGTCGACGAGGCCAGGTTGGCCGCGCTGAAGGCCCGCATCACCGAGACCTTCGAGCGCCAGATGCATGCCTTCTACACCTCGGGCCTGCTGCTCGACGACGGCGTGATCGACCCGCGCGACACGCGCCGCGTGCTCGCCCTCGCCCTCGCGCTGTGCGACAAAGCCGCTCGCCGCAGCCCTCGCGCGATGCAGTTCGGCGTCGCCCGCCCCTGAACATCCGGAGACACGCCATGCAATTCACCCACGAACACGAAGAACTGCAGCGCACGCTCAGGCGCTTCATCGACGATGAGATCAACCCGCACGTCGATGAATGGGAAGCGGCCGAGATCTTCCCGGCGCACGAGGTGTTCAAGAAGCTGGGCGACCTGGGCCTGCTCGGCCTCACCAAGCCCACCGAATACGGCGGCCTCGGGCTGGACTACTCGTACTCGATCGCGATGGCCGAGACGCTGGGCCACGTGAGCTGCGGCGGCGTGCCGATGGCCATCGGCGTGCAGACCGACATGGCCACGCCGGCGCTGGCCCGCTTCGGCTCCGATGCGCTGCGCCGCGAGTTCCTGGCGCCGGCGATCGCCGGTGACATGGTGGCCTGCGTCGGCGTCTCGGAGCCGGCCGCCGGGTCGGACGTGGCCGGCATCAAGACCACCGCGCGCAAGGACGGCGACGACTACATCATCAACGGCGCCAAGATGTGGATCACCAACAGCCTGCAGGCCGACTGGATGTGCCTGCTCGCCAACACCTCCGACGGCCCGGCCCACAAGAACAAGACGCAGATCATCGTGCCGA
>CBIHRS010000065.1:0-23176 GCA_966212505.1 uncultured bacterium | reverse complement strand
CGGTGCTGAAGAAAGTGGGCCACCACCACGGCGTGAGCGAGCAGGACTTCCTGCAACCCGGCCGCTTCCAGGCCGCTGCGGGCTACTGCGTCTACGGCCCGCAGACCACGCTGGTGCTCACCGTGGGCGATGGCGTGGCCATGTTCACGCTCGACCGCGAGCAGGGCTCCTGGGTGCTGACCGCCGAAGACGTGAAGATCCCGGACGACACCAAGGAGTTCGCGATCAACATGAGCAACATGCGCCACTGGGCCCCGCCGGTGAAGCGCTACATCGACGAATGCCTGGCCGGCAAGGAAGGCCCGCGCGGCAAGGACTTCAACATGCGCTGGATCGCCAGCATGGTGGCCGACGTGCACCGCATCCTCACCCGCGGCGGCGTGTTCCTCTACCCCTGGGACAAGCGCGAGCCCGAGAAGGCCGGCAAGCTGCGACTGATGTACGAAGCCAACCCGATGGCCTTCATCGTCGAGCAGGCCGGCGGCGCCGCCACCAACGGCCGCCAGCGCATCCTCGACCTGCAGCCGGGCAAGCTGCACGAGCGGGTGGCGGTGGTGCTGGGCTCGAAGAACGAGGTCGAGCGCGCAACGGCTTATCACCTCGAGGCCGACGCGGCCGGACAGGCGCCGGCACAGGCGGCTTGAAGCAGCCGCAAAAGCTCAGGCTATAATGCGCGGCTTCACGTGCCGGTGTAGCTCAGTTGGTAGAGCAGCGCATTCGTAATGCGAAGGTCGGGAGTTCGACTCTCTTCACCGGCACCAGAATCCAGACGCCGAACTGTTCACGCAGTTCGGCGTTTTGCTTTCCGGCTACCGCGGCAACATGACAACGCGATGACGGTTTTCCCCGCCGTCTGTGGATAAGGCTGTGGGCGACGGCAGGACGGGTGTCGTAAGTCGTTGCCGGGCCACAGGCTGGGTTGCCGTGCCTCTAAATGAGGCAGCCCGGCACCGCCCGCATCAGGCTCCCTGCAGCCGGAACACGCTCACCGCCTGCACCAGCCTGCGCGCCTGCTGGTCGAGGCTCTCGGCGGCGGCCGCAGACTCCTCGACCAGTGCTGCGTTCTGCTGGGTCACGGTGTCGAGCTGGGACACGGCATCGCTGATCTGGCCGAGGCCGCCGGTCTGCTCGGCGGAGGCCATGCTGATGTGATCGATCAGCTCCGACACCCGCTGGACGCGGCCGACGATCTCCTGCATCGTGCGGCCGGCCTGCTCGACCAGCGTGGCGCCGGCCTGCACGCTGTCGGCGCTGTTGCCGATCAGCCCCTTGATCTCGCGCGCGGCCTGCGCCGAGCGCTGGGCCAGCGAGCGCACCTCGCCGGCCACCACCGCGAAGCCCCGTCCCTGCTCGCCGGCCCGCGCGGCCTCCACGGCGGCGTTGAGCGCGAGCAGGTTGGTCTGGAAGGCAATGCCGTCGATCACGCCGATGATGTCGGCGATGCGCCCGGACTTCGTGCTGATCTCGTCCATCGTGCGCACCACCCGCCCCACCACCTCGCCGCCCTGGGCCGCGGCGGCGGACGCCTCGCGCGCCAGCTGCGAGGCATCGCGCGCCGTGTCGGCGTTGTGCTTCACCGCGCTGGACAGCTGATCCATCGATGCGGCCGTCTGCTGCAGGTTGGAGGCCTGCTCCTCGGTGCGCTGCGACAGATCGGCGTTGCCGGTGGCGATCTGGCCCGAACCGGTGGCGATGCTGTCGGAGGCCTGGCGCACCGTGCCCACCAGCGTGGCGAGGCTTTCGGTCATGGCCTTCAGCGCGTGCAGCAGTTCGGCGGGCTCGTCGCGGCCGACAGGGCGGATCGCCGTGCTCAGATCCCCGGCGGAGACGGCACGCGCCACCTGCACCGCATCGCTCAGCGGCCGGGTGATCGAGAGGGTCAGCATCCAGGCCAGCACCAAGCCGCATACGGCGGCCACCGCGGCCACCGCCAGCATCAGCGTGCTGCTGCTCGTGACGGTGTGGGTCACGCTGGCGGCAGCTTCCTGCATCAGCTTCATCTGCAGGTCCTTGAACTGGTCCACCGCCTTGAAATAAGCCGTCTGCAACGGCCGGGTCTCCTTGAGCAGGATGCGCGTCGCCTCGTCGGGCTGGCCGGCCGAGGTCGTGGCGATGGCCTTGTCGATCGAGCGACCATAAGGCCCGCCGGCCTCCGCCAGCTGCGCCAGCACCTGGCGCTCGGCATCGGAGCCGGCCAGGCGCTGCAGCGCCTCGAGCAACTGGGCATTGCGCGCCCGCATCTCGTCGATGCGCTTGCGCTCCTTCGCGATCTCGGCGGTGTCATCGCGCAGCAAGGCGATGTTGCGTGCGCCGCGGGCCACCACGTTGGCGTTGTCCTTCAGTTCACCGGCCTGCTGCACCATCGCCATGCGCTGCTCGGCGAGCGTGCGCACCATCGCGTCCAGGCCCACGAGCTGGCGCCAGCCGACGGCCGCCACGACGAGGCCGAAGACGATCACGAGCACAAAGCCGGCCACCAGCCGGGTGCCGATCTTCAGGTTGTTCAGAATGGACATGCTCCCTCCAGAAACTGCCGGACTGCTTCAGCGCATATCGTCGGCAGCGGGGAGCAGTTGAGGGGGAGCGGGACGTAGCGCGTGCGCATTGCGCATGCGGCCCGCCTTGCCTACGCACGGCACAAGAAAAAGCCCCAGACTCGTCGCCTGGGGCTGCAAAGCCTTTACGCTGTCATCACGTCAAGGCGCCTGCTCAGGGAGGAAAAGCAGGGGGCCGACAAGCCAAATGGGTTATCGACCCAGGTGCAGTGTAGCCGCCCCGGCTTACAAGACCTGACAGTCCTTCAGCGTTTTCAGCACGATCGTGCGCAAGCCGTGACGAAAGCCTCACTCCCGCCTGATGCAGCGCCCTTCCCCCTCGGATGAAGGGACGCCGCGCGATCGCACGCGGCCTATCGTTGAACCATCGCATCCCATCGAAGGAATCCCATGGTCACCGCCTGGATCACCGCCGCGATAGTGGGTTCGCTGGTCACCGTCGGCATTGCCGCGGCCCTGCATGCGTCGAGCCAGCGACGCATGCGCTTCCGAGAGAGCCAGCTGATGCGTGCCCGCGAGCATTCCGACGAGATGTTGCGCCTGGCGAGAAGCCAGATCGCGATGCTGAAGGATGAACTCGCGATGACGCGCCGCATGCACGCCAACGATCACCGCGAAGCGCAGGCAGGCCTGGTCGGGCTGTCGCACAGCCGGCCCGAGTCGATCGTCGTCAACGACAGCGCATTCGCCGACACCGAGCTGCCGCCGCGGCAGGCCGAGGGCGGCGCAGCAGCGGCGTTCCCCGACACGCGGATCGAAGCCCGGCGCTGAAGCGTCCGCGAGGCGGCGCGCCTCACAGACGCTTTACAGTCGCCGCGCATGATCCGCGCGATGAAGCGTCTTTCGATTGCCACCGCCTGTGCGCTGCTCGCGTGCGGCACTGCGCTGGCCTCCCCCGATGAAGACCGGCTGGGCCGGGCGCAGGGCTATCCGCCGGCGCCGCGGCTGGCGCTGATGCATGACCCGGCCTACATTGTGGGGTCGTACAGCGCGATGGACCGCATCGCGCCCGCCTGCGAGCTGGCGCCCGCCGAGAAGCCGCTGCCGCTCGAGGCCGCCGCGCAGGAGGCCGAGGTGCACTACCGCTTCCGCAACCGCGACTACACGCTGGCCGACTACATGGCGCACCAGCGCGCCACCGCAGTGCTGATCGTCAAGGACGGCAAGCTCCTCGCCGAGCACTACGGCTATGGCCGGACGCCCGACATGCGGATGCTGTCGAACTCCATGGCCAAGACGCTGGTCGCGCTGGCCATCGGCAAGGCGCTGGAAGACGGCAGCATCCGCTCGCTGGACGACAAGGCTTCGCAGTACGTGCCGGGTCTGGCCGGCAGCCTGTACGGCGAGACGCGCCTGGTCGACCTGCTGCGCATGGCCTCGGGCGCGAAATACGTCGAGGACTACACCGACACCGACGACCGGGCCCGCTTCCTCGCCACCGCCGCCCGGCAAGGCGTGCTGGCCGCGGCACTGCAGGTCACTGAGCGCGCCGAGCCGCCAGGCACCCGGTTCAACTACGCAGGGGCGCAGACCGAGGTGCTGGGGCTGGTGCTGCGCGCGGCCACCGGGCGCAGCCTGTGCAGCTACATCGACGACAGGCTCTGGAAACCGATGGGCGCCGAATCGAAGGCGAGCTTCCTCGTGCGCCGGTCCGATGGCTCGGAGTTCGCCCAGGGCGGCTTCAATGCCACCGCCCGCGACTATGCGCGCCTCGGCGTGATGCTGGCCAACGACGGCGTGGCCCAGGGCCGCCAGGTGGTGGCGCGCGAGTTCCTGCTCGACATGACCGATGCGGCCCGCCAGCCGGAGGAGTTCCGCCCCGGCCGCATGGCCTACCACGGCAGCCGCTACTACGGCTACGGGTATCAGGTCTGGCTGCTGCCCGGCGAGGCGCGGCGCTTCGCGCTGCTGGGCGTGCATGGCCAGGCGATCTATGTGGATCCGCAGCGCCAGCTGGTGATGGTGCATCTGGCCGTCGGCCAGGACGCCACCGGCGACGCGAGCGGCGCGCACCTGGGTGCCGAGCGCGATGCGCTGTGGCGCGGCGTGCTGGACAGCATCGGCCGCCCGGCCCCCTAGGGTATTTCCTAGACGGTTCCGGCCCGGCCGGAGCACAAGATGCCTGGAGGCCCAGGCAAGGGAGTCGTCAGTCCGCGCTCGACGAGGCGTGGCGTGCTCGCCCGCGCAAGCGGGAACCGTGATGCGCGAAGCTCCCCCTGCAGACGCGCGAGAAGCGCCGGTCAGCGACACGCGGCTGGCCCGGCGCATGCTGTTCGCGCTGGTCGGGTTCAGCTCGCTGATCACCGGCATCATCACCACCATCGATCTCTGCACCGGCTACTTCCGCGACCTGCGGGCGATCGAGCAGGCCTTCGAGTTCATCGAATCGAGCTCGGCGCCCACGCTGTCGCTCAGCGTCTGGCAGCTCGACAAGGACCTGGTGCAGAGCCAGCTCGACGGCCTGCTGCGCCTGCGCGACGTGGAGTTCGCGAGCATCGACTCGGGCGACATGCACTGGACCGCCGGCCAGGCCACCGCCTCGCGCCAGATCAAGTCCACCGTCTCGCTGACCTACCTGCACGGCGAACAGCGCGAGGTGATCGGCACGCTGCAGGTGATCGCCAACGGCGACCATCCGCTGCAGCGGGTGTGGGAGCGCGCGCTCGCCGACCTGCTGTCCAACGGCATCAAGACCACCCTGGTGGCCGTGTTCCTGCTCGTGACCTTCCACCGCACGATCACGCAACACCTGGCCAAGACCGCCGGCTTCGTGCGCCGCATCGATCCATCGCACCCGATCGCGCCCGACCAGGCACTGGTGCTCGACCGTCCGCCCGGCGGCCGCTGGCGGCCCGACATCCTCGACACGCTGGCCGATTCGATCAACGCCCTGCTCGCCTCGCTGAAGCACGCGCAGGAAGACCTGCAGACCTCGCACCACCAGCTGTCCGACAGCGAGCTGCGCTTCCGCCTCGGCATGGAGGCAGCCGGCGCCGGCCTGTGGGACTGCCACATGGTCTACGAGCAGATCTTCGGCACCGCGGAATGCGCGCGCATCCTCGGGCTGCAGACCGAAGACCTGCGGCCGGAGCTGGCGTTCTGGCGCCGGCTGGTGCACCCCGACGACCTGCCCGCGGCCGAGGCCGCCGTGCGCGAGCACCTGGCCGGCGCCAGCGCCAACCTGCGCATCGAATGCCGCGTGCGCCACGCGCGCGATGGCTGGCGCTGGATGTCGGTGCGCGGCCGCGTGGTCCAGCGCGAAGCCGACGGGCAGGCGGTGCGCGCGATGGGCACGCTGATCGACATCGATGCGCGCAAGCGCGCCGAGGCGGCGCTGAGCGAGCGCGAGGAGAAGTTCCGCGGCATCGCCGAGATGAACGTCGACCTCATCGTGCAGACCGACGAGCGGGGCCAGCTCAAGTACGTGTCGCCCAGCGCGCGCATGCTGCTGCGCCAGGAGCCCGCCACGCTGCTCGGCCAGCCCTTCACCGGCCTGGTGGTGCGCCAGCAGCGAGGCGAGGCGAACCGGCTGCTGCGGCAGGTGTTCGACGGGCAGACGCTGCGGCACGTGGCCTTGCAGGCGCTGGCCTCCGACGGCAAGGCGTTTCCGATCGAGGCCCACCTGACCCCGCTGTGGATCGAGGGCCAGGTGGTGGGCGCGCAGGGCGTGCTGCGCGACATGACCGAGCGGCAGCAGGCCGAGGATGCACTGCGCCGCAACGAGGCCCGGCTGCGCGCGCTCACCGAGCACACCCAGGCCTTGATCTACGAGGTCGACCGCGAGGGCCGCGTCACCTTCGCCAACCGCGACCGCCCACCGCCCCAGCCCTCGGTGGTGGGCACGGTGCCGGCCGACGAGTTTCCGCCGCAGCAGCGGGCGCTGTGCTTCGAGACGCTGCACCGGGCGCTGGCCGACGGCTCGCGCCAGACCGCGGAGCTCAGCCTGCCCGACCCCGAGGGCGGCCGGCGCGACTATCTCGTCACCGTGGCGCCGATCGGCGGCCGCGGTGCGAGCACCGCCACCGTGACCGCGCACGACATCACCGAGCTGCGGCAGGCCGAGGAAGCCCTGCGCAGCCTCAACCGCGAGCTGGAGGTGCGTGTGCGCGAACGCACCGCCGCGCTGGAGGAGGCGCGCGACGAGGCGCAGCGGGCCAACCGCGCGAAGGCCGAGTTCCTCTCGCGCATGAGCCATGAGCTCCGCACGCCGCTCAACAGCATCCTCGGCTTCGCGCAATTGCTGATCGCCGACGAGTCGCTGGGCGAACGCCAGCGCAAGGAGCTGCGCATCATGCAGGAGAGCGGGCAGCACCTGCTCGCGTTGATCAACGACATCCTCGACCTCGCCCGCATCGATGCCGCGCGCATGGAGCTCTACCCCACCGACGTCGTACTGGCCGACGTGCTGGAGGCGGTGGCCAACATGGTCCGCGTCTCGGCCGAGCTCAAGGGCCTGCGTTTCGTGCCGGTGTTCGAGGCCGGCCTGCCGGCGGCCGTGCGCGTCGACCACCAGCGCCTGCGCCAGATCCTGCTGAACCTGCTGTCGAACGCCATCAAGTTCACCGACCAGGGCAGCGTGTCGCTGCGTGTGTCGCTGCTGCCGGCGCCCGCCGGAGCGGCCGAAGGGCAGTGCTGCCTTCGCTTCGAGGTCGAGGACACCGGCATCGGCCTGGCACCCGAGGCGATGGCGCACCTGTTCGAGCCGTTCGAGCAGATGGCCGCGCCGCAGCGGCGCCGCGGCGGCAGCGGGCTGGGCCTGGCGATCAGCCGGCAGTTCGTGCGCCTGATGGGAGCCGACATCCGGGTCGACAGCGAGCCCGGGCGCGGCAGCCGCTTCTGGTTCGACCTGCCGCTCGAGACGGTGGACGTGGGCATCGGCCGGCAGCCCCCCGCGGCGCCGCGGCCGCCTTCGGGCTACGACGGCCCGCGCCGCACCGTGCTCGTGGTCGACGATGTGCGCGAGAACCGCGAGGTCCTGTCCGACAGCCTCGAGGCGCTGGGCTTCGACGTGCTGACGGCCGCCGATGCGCGCAGCGCCATCGAGCTGGCGCGCAGCCGCCGGCCGGCGCTGATCATCATGGACGCGGTGATGCCGGTGATGGACGGCCTGCAGGCCGTGCGCGAGCTCAAGCGCCATCGCCCGACGGCCGACATCCCGGTGATCATCGCGTCGGCCAATGCCACGCCCGAGATGCAGGCCGACAGCCGCGCGGCCGGCGCCTCGGCCTTCCTGGCCAAGCCGCTGGAGCTGCCGGCCCTGGTCGAGGCCGTGGGCCGGCTGCTCGCGCTGCGCTGGCGACAGGCTGCCGCCGCCGAAATACATTGACCCAGTGGGAGGCCCATGAAGCTGCTGATGACCGGATGGCTGTTCGCCATCGCCCTCGCGGCACCGCTGCCCGCGCTCGCCGACGACGAGGTGCAGACCCTGCGCTTCCCGATGGGCGAATCGATTGGCGACCATCGCAACGACTATCCGCGCAAGCTGCTCGAGCTCGCCTTGTCGAAAGGGAAGACGCGCTACCGCGTGGTCGACGCCGCGGTTGCGATGAACCAGAACCGCCAGGTCGCCGAGCTCGAGGCCGGGCGGCTGATCGACGTGGCATCGATCCCCACCTCGCCCGAGCGCGAGCGCCGGCTGCTGCCGGTGCGCATCCCGATCAACAAGGGCCTGCTCGGCTGGCGCATCGGCCTGGTGCGGCAGAGCGAATCGGGCCTGCTGGCCGACGTGAAGACGGCCGAAGACCTCGGCCACCTGCGCATCGCGCAAGGCAGCGAATGGCCCGACACCGAGATCCTGCGCAGCAACGGCATCCAGGTGATCGGCGGCTCCACCTATGCCGGCCTGTTCGACATGCTGCAGAGCCGGCGCTTCGACTACTTTCCGCGCAGCGTGCTCGAGATCTGGGACGAGCAGGCCCGCTACATCGGCCGCCTCGAGATCGAGCGGCACGTGGCGCTGCACTACTTCTACGACGGCTACTTCTTCGTCAACAAGCGCAACGTCCGGCTCGCCGAAGACATCCGCGCCGGCCTGGAGCAGGCCATCGCCGACGGCAGCTTCGAGCAGCTGTTCCAGGAGCAATGGGGTGCGCTGCTGCAGCTCGCGCGCCTGAACGAACGGCGCGTGATCGAGCTGCGCAATCCGCTGATGCCTCCCGAGACCCCGGTCCACCGGCCCGAGCTGTGGTACCGGTGACCACCGCTCACCACCTGCCGCCGCCACCTCTGTTGCAATGGGGGCTCCACAGGGAGACCCCATGGCTGTTCGGTCGACGCTTCTTCTTCCACGCGCGGTGCTCGGCGCCGCCCTGCTGCTGTCGCTCGCGCCTGCGGCGCGGGCCGCAGAGGACGAGGCCACGCCCGGCACCGGCAAGCCCGTGTGGGAGGCCGGCCTGGTGGCGGGCGGCGGCTGGGTGCCCGACTATCCCGGCGCTGCGCAGTCGCATGCACGCGGGCTGCTCGCGCCGCTGGTGATCTACCGCGGCCCGCTGCTGCGCATCGACGAAGAAGGCGTGCGCGGGCGGCTCATCCGCCATCCCGACTGGGAGCTCGACCTCACCGCCAGTGCCGCCTTCAATGCGCGCAGCAACGAGGCCCGCGCCGGCATGCCGCCGCTCGACTACCTGTTCGGCCTGGGGCCGCAACTCGTCTACAAGGGCTGGCGCGAGCAGCGGGGGGCGCCCACGCTGCACCTGAAGCTGAGCGCCATGGTGTCCACCGATTTCCATCGCCTGCATCAGCGCGGCGCGGTCTTCGAGCCCGAGCTGCGCTGGCATCTGGCGCTGCCCGGCCTCGCAGATGGCACGCGCCTCACCGTCGGCCTGCAGCCCACCTGGGCCAGCCGCGCGCTGAACGCCTGGTTCTACGAGGTGACGCCCGAGCAGGCCACGCCTGCACGGCCGGCCTACCAGGCGCGCGCAGGCTATCTCGGCACGCAGCTGCGGCTCAGCCTCGGCCGGCGCATCGACGAGCGCCTGAGCTGGTTCGTTGCTGCGCAGGCCCAGTCGCTGCACGGCTCGGCCAATGCCGAAAGCCCGCTGCTGCGGCGCCGGGGCGGTGTCGGTGTGGGGGTCGGCCTGCTGTGGACGCCCTGGCGCAGCGCTGCGCGCGTCGGGGCCGACTGAGCTCAAAGCCGGGACCGCGGCCCTGACACGATCGTGAACTGGCGAACGCCGAGCCCCGGCAGCCGCACACCGATGCACCACAGCCCGGCCTCCGGCAGCGGCAGCCAGCGCACGCAGGGCCCGCACCTTGGCACCAGCCCGTCGGGCCGCATGGCATGTTGCAGGTCCACCGCGAGCGCCTGCCGCTGCAAGGCCGCATCGGCTTCTCCCCGTGCGGCCAGCCAACGCACGAAGAAGCGCGCATCGGCCAAGGGCCCGCCGCGGCTGGGCAGCGGCACCTCGGCCGCATAGTCGGCAAAGCAGCGCTGCGCCCAGGGTTCGATCGCCGGCCAGGCGCGCTGCGCGGTGTGCATGCGCTTGTGGGCTAGCGCATGCGCGGCCCGCTTCACCTGGTCGGCCGAAAAACCGGGCGGCGCACCTGCGCGGCCGCTCAGTGCGGCCAGCACCTGCGCCTGCTGCTCGGCAAGGCTCATGCGGCGACAGCCTGCATCGCGGCGCGCACGGCAGCCAGCTCGGCACGCAGCACCGCATCGGCTGGGAAGAGATCGTCGCGCTCGATCATCACGCCCGGCGGCGACGCCCGCTCGCACAACGCGGCCAGCAGCGACAGCACCGGCGGCGGCACATCGTGCGCATGGGTGTCGTGGTAGAAGCCGCGCGCATCGGCGATGCCGCCGGCCACATGCACATACGCCAGCCGCGAGAGATCGATGCGGTCGAGGAATGCGAGCGCATCCACGCCGTGGTTGCGGCTGTCGGCATAGAGGTTCTCGATGTCGAGCAGCAGCCAGGCGCCGGTGCGCGCCAGCAGCTCGTTGAGGAAATCGGCCGCCGTCATCTCGGCCTCGGGCCATTCGAACAGCGAGGCGATGTTCTCGATGGCCAGCGGCACCGGCAGCGCGGCCTGCGCCTGCCTGACGTTGCGCACCGCCGCCTCCAGCGCCTCGCGGGTGCGCGGCACCGGCAGCAGGTGGCCGCTGTCGAGCCCGCCGGCGCGCACGAAGGCCAGGTGTTCGCTGACCAGCGGAGCCTGCACCGCCCTCGCCACGCGGGCCAGGGCGGCCAACCGGTCGCGCTCGAGCGGCTCGGCGCCGCCGAGCGAGAGCGACAGGCCGTGCGGCACCACCTGCACGCCGCGCTCGCGCAGCACCTGCACTGCCGTGGGCACGCCCGCCGGCGCGAAACAGTGCTCGGCCACCAGCTCGACGAAGCCGAGCTCCGGGCTGCGCTCGATCATCAGCGCGAGCTCCGGCCGCCAGCCCAGCCCGAGACCCAGCAGGGGCGGCCGGGTGTTCACGAGCCGCAGCCTCCGCACCCGCCGCCACAGCCGCCGCTGCAGCTGCCGCCGCCGCTGCTGCAACTGCTGCCGCCGCCATCGCTGCTGCCACCATCGCTCGAACCGCTGCTCACCGGCCGGGCCATCGCCTGGTGCACCCACGCCAGTGCGCCCGAGGCCAGCACCGTGCTGCCGAACAAGGCCACCGCGAGCAGCATGTCGGCCTCGGCCAGGTCGGCGCCACGCCGCAACGCCGTGGTGCGCAGTGCGGCATTGCGCTTCAGCAGCTCGGGCACCACGAGCTCACCTCGGGCCGACAGCCGCGGCAGCCCGCGCGAGAACCAGGCGACCAACAGCGTGACGATCAGCAGCACCACCAGCAGGCCGACCGGCCTTCCGCGCGACAGGCCCACGCCCAGCTTCACGGCACCGAGCGCGAACACGGCCCACAGCGGCCAGGTACCCGAGCGGCGCCAGCAGGCCGCCTCGGGGGTGCCATCGGCCATCAGCAGGCCTTCGCGCTGCAGCCGGGCCTCGATGCGCTGCAGCGAGGCCGACATGCTGGCGGACAAGGCCTGCAGCCGCGTGCGGCCCTGCTGCAGCTCGCGGTAGACGTCCTGCAGCACGGGATCGGAGCCCTCGGGCAGCGGCGTCTGGATCGCGAAGCTGCCGGCTTGGGGCGCTGGCGCGATCGTGCCGTCATGCGCCAGCTTGGCCAGCGCCGTCTCGACCGCGCGCTCGCGGCCCTGGACCAGATACGCCGCCTCGTAGGGCGTGAGCCGAGGCAACCGCCCCAGCGTCGCATCGCCGCGGCACAGCGCACGCAGCCGGGCCTGCAGCACCAGCGCGACGATGAAGGCGCCGATGTAGAGCGCCAGGAACAGCGGCCCCGGAAGGTCGAAGGGATTCATGGCGCCGACGCGGCCAGCTGGTCGGCCTGGTCGGCCACTGTCGACAGCAGCGCCAGCACGCCGGCCATCAGCTGCGTCGTCGAGGCCGGTGTCTCGCCTTCGCGCAGGCGCGCCAGCTCGGCGAGCACGGCCGCATCGAGCCCGAAGGCCTGCGCTGCAGCGGTGTAGATGGCCGCGGTGCGGTCTTCGTCAGCGCCCGCATGGCCGCCGGCCTGCAGCAGCGCCGACAGCTCGATGGCCAGCGGCCGTGCCAGGTCGGCCAGCGCGGCCGCCAGGCGGGCCGGTTCGTCGTACTGGTTCACGCAGCGGTGGCGCAGCCGCAGCAGCAGGTTGCGCAGCGACTGCGCCACGCGCCGGCGCACATGCCCGGGCGGGATGTGCAGCGCCGCGAACGGGTCTTCGCCGCACAGCAGCAGATGATGCCGCTGGATGTCGAGGAACTTGGTCGGGAAGTCGAGCGCCGCCAGCGGCACCTCGGCCGGCGTCATCAGCATCGCATCGGCCGCCACCGCCCGGCGCGCCTCGCGCATCGCCGGCGCGATGGCGGCCAGCACTGCGGCATCGATGTGCCGCAGCAGCACGACGAGGTTGACGTCGCTGCGGCCCTCGCGCCAGCGTCCGCGGGCCAACCCGCCGTAGAGCACCAGGCCGGCCAGGCCGGCCGATTGCGCCAGGTCTTGCGCGAGCTCGCGCAGCGCCGAAGCCACCGCTTCGGGCGCACCAGGAATGGGGTTCATGTCGAGAGACGCTGCCGTTGCACTGCCGCGCAGTGTAGACAGCGTCTCGTCAGTGCCACACGGTGGGCACCTCGATGCCGACGCCCTGCAGCAGTTGCACCACCGCCGAGACGGTGTTGCCCACCGTGGCGATCGCGCGGCGCACGTCGAACTCGCTCACGTCCAGCACGCAGGCCCAGAAGTCGATGTCGTGGTCGCCCACGATGCGAAGGCCGTCGAATTCCTCGGGGAGGTGCTGTTCGTACTGCATGGTCGGATTCCTCGCTGAATCTTGAAAAAGACTCCCGCTGCCGGTCGCTCTCGGCAGCGGGAACAAGCCGACCGCTGCGCCTCGACGGGCTGCTGGGCGGTCTTCGGGTCTAAGGCAACGCTGAACCAGTCCCCGGGGGCCGCGTTCGCGAGAGAAAGGGCCGGATGCTAGGCGGCCTGCGAAGGTCGGGCTGGCAGGCCCGACAGCCGAGCAGGCCAACGACGCAGCGGGCCCTTTCTCTCGCGAACCCTTCGGGGCGGGGCTTTTCGGGCGATCGGCGGCGTTGCGACCCTTGCGAAGGCCTCCAGCCTTCGCGGCGGCTCGCGCCTTGCCGATCATCCCGAAAAGTCCCGCCGCGGCCCCCGGGGACTGGTTCAGCGTTGCCCTGTACACGCGAGGTTTATCGGCCGCCATCGCGGCGGCTGAAGAGCGCTGCCGTGTCTTACTTCACTTCAGCTCGGTCGTGTAATTCGCCGGAATCCAGCGGTAGGCCTTGCCGGCATTGCGCAGGTGGCCGATGCCGGGGAACTGCAGGTGGGCCGCGCCGACCCAGGCACCTTCCTTCGCGGCCTGGTCGAAGACCTTGCGGCGCGTGGCTGCGGCGGCCTTCTGGTCGGTGTCGAAGGCGATGGTCACGGCCGGGTCGTCGAACTGCACCGCGCCCACGTGGATCAGGTCGCCCACCAGCACCAGCTTCTGGCCCTGGCTCTCCACCACGTAGACGGTGTGGCCCGGCGTGTGGCCGTAGGCCGCGCTCGACTTCAGCCCCGGCACGATCTCGCCGTCGGCCTCGATCGCCTTGAACTTGCCCGCCGAGACGTACGGATTCAGCGAGGCCATCGCGCCCTGGAAGAAGCCCTTGGCCTCGGCCGGCGCCTTGTCCATGTTGGCCTGCGAGAGCCAGTAGTCGGCATCGTGCTTGTCGGCATGCACCGTGGCATTGGGGAACGCCAGCGCCCCGTTGGCCACCAGGCCGCCGACGTGGTCGGGGTGCATGTGGGTGATGACGATGTCGTCGATCTGCTCGGGCTTGTAGCCGGCCGCGGCGATGTTCTGCACCAGCTTGCCCAGTGTGGGCCCGAACAGGCCGCCGGCACCGGTGTCGACCAGCACCAGCTTGTCGCCGGTGTTGATCAGGAAGGCATTGAACGAGGTCTCGACCGGTGCCTTGAGGTACGACCGGGCGAGCGCGGCCTGCGTCTTGGCGGCGGGCTCCTGCAGCAGCTTGTCGGCCGGCAGATCGACGGTGCCGTCGCTGAGCGCGGTGACCTCGAAGCCGCCCAGCATCATGCGGTAGAAGCCGGGGGCCTGGGTCTTGACCATCGGCGCGGCCGCCATAGCCGGCGCGGCCGCGAACGTGAAGCCGCCGACGGCTGCGGCAGCGATCGCCAGGGTCAGGAGCTTGGAACGGAGCATGGTGTGGTTTCTTCCTGGGGTGGTTGGAGCAGCGCATTGTGTGGCGTTGCAAGAAACCTCACAATCATGCGGAACGCAAATCCACGTTGCGATCCACGCAAAATGAAATCCGCATGATCGACGCCCTCCACAGTTTCCTCGCCGTGGCCACGGCCGGCAGTTTCTCGCGGGTGGCCAAGGCGCAGGCGGTGGCGGTGTCATCGGTCACGCGCAAGATCGACTGGCTCGAGGCCGAGATCGGCGTCCGCCTGTTCCACCGCAGCCCGCGCCGCGTGGCGCTCACCGACGCCGGCGTGCAGTTCGTGCAGCGGGCCCGCAACATCCTGGCCGAGCTGGCCGAGGCCAAGGAAGCGGTGACGGCGGTGGACGCCGCCGAGCCGCGCGGGCTGCTCACCGTCACCGCCCCGTCGGTCTTCGGCCGCCGCCATGTGGCGCCCGCGGTGGCGAGCTTCCTGAAGCGCCACCCGCTGCTCGAGATCGACCTGCACGCGAGCGACCACGTGATCGACCTCGCGGAGCAGCGCATCGACGTGGCGATCCGCATCGGCGTGCTGCCCGACAGCGACCTGATCGCCACGCCGCTCGCGCCGCTGCGGCTGCTGGCCTGCGCCAGCCCCGACTACATCGCGCGCCACGGCAGGCCGGCCACGCCTGCCGACCTGATGCAGCATGCCTGCATCACCATGACCTCGCAGCCCGCGCCGCCGCCGTTGTGGCGCTTCGACGGTGTCAACCGCAACCAGCCTTTGCCGGTGCGTGGCTGCCTGCGCACCGACGACAAGGACTGCACGCTGCAGGCGGCGCTCGCCGGCCTCGGCGTCGCGCACCTCGCGACCTGGCTGGCCAGCGACGACATCGCCGCGGGCCGCCTCGTGAGCCTGTTTCCCGAGGCCCGGCCGCCGGCCTCGAAGATCGCGCCGGCGATCCATGCGGTGCGCATGGCCGGCCGCTCGCACGAGGCCAAGGCCCGGCTCTTCATCGCCCATCTGCGCGAGACGATCGGCACGCCGCCCTTCTGGGATCGGGTGTTGTCGTGAGCCGGATGCTGCGGGCGGCGCGCCGCAGCTTTACGCAGCGGAAACGCGCGCCCGCGCAGGCGCCTGCGCGGCACCGGCCGGTGCAGGCGTAGGCGCTGCCGCGGCGGGCTCGCGCTCCTCGCCCAGCTCGCCTTCCCACTTGGCGATCACCGCGGTGGCGATCGAGTTGCCCACCGCGTTGGTGGCCGAGCGGCCCATGTCGAGGAACTGGTCCACGCCCATGATCAGCAACAGGCCGGCCTCGGGGATGTTGAACTGGTTCAGCGTGGCGGCAATCACCACCAGCGAGGCGCGCGGCACACCCGCCATGCCCTTGGAGGTGAGCATCAGCAGCAGCAGCATCGACACCTGCGTGCCCAGCGGCAGGTCGATGCCGTAGGCCTGCGCGATGAACAGCACGGCGAAGGTGCAATACATCATCGAGCCGTCGAGGTTGAACGAATAGCCCATCGGCAGCACGAAGGACGAGACCTTGCGCTTCACGCCGAAGCGGTCGAGCGCATCGAGCATCTTGGGATACGCGGCCTCCGAGCTGGCCGTGGAGAAGGCCAGCAGGAAAGGCTCCTTCACCAGCCCGATCAGCGAGAACACGCGGCGGCCGAGGAACACGCCGCCCGCGGCCACCAGCAGCGCCCACAGCAGCGCGAGGCCGAGGTAGAAGCTGCTCATGAACTTGGCGAAGGTCAGCAGGATGCCCAGGCCCTGCGTCGTGATGGTGGCGGCCACGGCCGAGAACACTGCCAGCGGCGCCAGCATCATCACTGCGCCGGTGATCTTGAGCATCACGTGGGCGAGGCCGTCGATTGCGGCGACCAGCGGCTTGCCCGCCTCGCCCACGGCCGACAGCGCCACGCCGAAGAAGATCGAGAACACCACGATCTGCAGGATCTCGTTGTTGGCCATCGCCTCGGCAAACGACTTCGGCACGAGGTGGGTGATGAACTCCTTGAGCGTGAAGGCCGTGGTCTTCAGCGCGGTGGTGGCGGCCGCATCGGGCAGCGTCATGCCGATGTTGCGGCCGGGCTGCAGCAGGTTGGCCAGCAGCATGCCGAGCAGCAGCGAGCCGAGCGACGCGCAGATGAACCAGGCCAACGCCTTGGTGCCCACGCGGCCCACCGACTTGCCGTCGCCCATGTGCTGGATGCCGACCACCAGGGTCGAGAACACCAGCGGCGCGATGATCATCTTGATCAGCCGCAGGAACACCGTGGTGACGATGCCGATGTAGTCGGCAATGGTGGACGCGGTCTTCGCGTCGGGCAACAGCTCGTGGCAGGCATAGCCCACGCCCACGCCGAGCAGCATCGCGATCAGGATGTAGGTCGTGATCGGGCGAGTCCGTCTCATGCTTTATCTCCTAGTTGAGTCGTTCTGGTCGTGCGCCGCCCGGCGCGATCGCCCAAGACTGCACGGCGCGTGCCAGCCAGCCGGGGCTGGTGTTTCGAGGAGAAGCGGCGGGCAGCCGTGCGAGAGTCCGCATTCCGGCGGAATTGGCGGTGTGGAATTGGTGACTCGCCATGCTTGCGTTTCGAAACGACAATCCCACTCAACCCGCACCCGCCGGTGCACACCAACGCAAGGGATGGATCACATGTCGTTCTTCGTCCGCGCGGCCACCGCCGCTGCCGCAGCCTGCACTGCGGGCGCCCTTCTGCTGCTGGCCGGTTGCGCCACCGGCCCCGCCCCCTGCCAGGCCGACGGCGCCGAGGTGGTGTGCACGGCCCAGGGCGCCATCAAGGGCACGCCGGAGAACGGCACCCTCGCCTTCAAGGGCATCCCATATGCGCAACCGCCGGTGGGCCCGCTGCGCTGGCGCGCGCCCCAGCCGCCGCAGCCCTGGCAGGGCGTGCGCGACGGCAGCCGCTTCGGCGCGATCTGCCCGCAGCTCAACGGCCAGCAGGTGGTGGGCGATGAAGACTGCCTGACGCTCAATGTCTGGACGCCGCAGGCAAAGGCCGCCAAGCCGCTGCCGGTGATGGTGTTCTTCACCGGCGGGGGCAACCACTCGTTCTCCGGCCAGGGCGCCGGCGTGTTCGGCGGCGTGAGCTACAACGGGCAGAAGCTGGTGCCCGAGGGCGTGGTGTACGTGAGCTTCAACTACCGGCTCGGCGCACTGGGCTTCCTCGCGCACCCCGCGCTCGATGCCGAGCGGGCCGAGCACGTCTCGGGCAACTACGGCAGCCTCGACCAGATCGCGATGCTGCGCTGGCTGCAGCGCAACATCGCCGCCTTCGGCGGTGATCCGCAGCGCATCATGCTGTTCGGCACCTCGGCCGGCGGCGGCAACATCTGCACGCTGATGACCGCGCCGGCAGCCAAGGGCCTGTTCCAGCGCGCGGCGATGGAGTCGAGCGTGCCCACCGGCTGCGAGATCCCGACGCTGGCCGATGTGGAAGGCAGCACCGGCCGCCGCGTCGCGCAGGCGCTGGGCTGCGAGCAGGGCGACACCGCCGCCTGCCTGCGCGGCAAGGACACGGCCGAGATCGTGCGGGCGCTGCCCGGCACCTTCGGCCTGTTCCCGCGCTTCTACGGCCCCAACGTCGACGGCGTGGTGTTCACCGAGCAGCCGATGGCGGCGATCGCGCGCGGGGCGCATGCGCACATGCCGGTGATCATCGGCAACAACGCGCAGGAGACGATGCAGTTCGTCGGCTCGGTGGGGCCGGTGCCCGACATGGCGAGCTACGAGGCCGGCGTCCGCAAGGTGTTCGGCGATGCGGCCGCGCCGCGCATCCTCGCGGCGTATCCGGCCTCGGCCTACACGACGCCGCGCGACGCGATGGTGCAGCTGACCACCGATGCGCTCTTCACCTGCCAGAGCCGTCGCGTGGCGCGCGCGCTGGCCAAGGCGCAACGCGAGCCGGCGTACCGCTACCTGTTCGCCCACGCGCTCGAGAACGATCCCGAGCAGAAGGCCCTCGGCGCGGTGCACACGGTGGAGCATGCGTTCTTCTTCCCGTGGCAGGGCAAGTATTCGCCCGACGAGACCGACCTCGCGGTCCAGCGCCTGATGATCGGACACTGGACCACGCTGGCACGCGATGGCCAGTTGCCCGCAGCATGGCCCGCCGCCCTACCCGGCGACACGTTCCTGCGTGTAGGCAAGCAGGATGCCCAGACCGCCACGGATGACATGGCGAAGTGCGATTTCTGGGACGGCGTCCCCCTGCCCTGGCCGCACCTGTAACACGCAGCGCGGAGTGTGTCGGACGGGCTGAACGGCGCTAAAGTCTTCAGCCTCCGACATCGCTTCACGCTGAAGATGCCCCTCTCGTCCACCGCCTCGAACGGGATCACTCGCCGGCTCTTCCAGGGCGCGCTGCTGAGCATGGCGGCCGGTGCCGCGCTCGGCGCGAAACCGCCCGCCGGACCGCCGGTGCTGCTGGGCATCGACGGCGAGTTCGGGCTGGCCAACAGCACCTCCGCGCAGGCGGTGGAACTCGGCGTGCGGATCGCAGTGGACCAGATCAACGAGGCCGGCGGCGTGCTCGGCGGACGCCCGCTCGAGGTGCTCACCAAAGACCACCGCTCGATCCCCGCGCGCGGCATCCGCAACATCGAGGAGTTCGCCGCGATGCCCGAGCTGGTGGCGGTGTTCGGCGCGCGCTTCAGCCCGGTGGTGATCGAGGAGCTGCCGGCGCTGAAGCAGGCGAAAATTCCGTTCCTCGCGGTGTGGTCGGCGGCCGACATGATCGTCGACAACGGCAGCGTGCCCAACTACGCCTTCAGGCTCTCGCTGCGCGACAGCCTGGCCATGCCCTTCATGATGGAGTCGGCGCGCCAGCGCGGCATCGAGCGCGTGGGCCTGCTGCTGACCAACACCGCCTGGGGCCGCAGCAACCTGGCCGCGGTCGACAGATACACCGCCGCGCACAAGCTGCCGCGCGTGGTCAGCACCGCCTGGTACAACTGGCAGGAGCACACGCTGGTCGACAAGTACACGAAGCTGCTCGATGCCGGCGCACAGGCCATCCTGCTGGTGGCCAACGACGACGAGGCCGCCGTGCTGGTCAACGAGGTGGCCGCGCTGCCGAAGGAAAGGCACATCCCCATCTTCAGCCACTGGGGCGTGACCGGAGGCCGCTTCTTCAGCGCCGCGCACGAGGGCCTGAAGAGCGTGGAATTCAACGTCGTGCAGACCTTCAGCTTCTTCAAGGCCCGCAAGCCGCAGCTCGAGCACTTCATGGCCAGCGCCGCCAAGTTCAACATCCGCCGCATCGAGGACATCGAGAGTCCGGTGGGCGTGGCGCACGCCTACGACATGACGCACATCCTCGCGAAGGCGATCGCGATCGCGGGCAAGGCCGACCGCGCCGCGATCCGCGATGCGCTCGAGAAAGTGCCGCTGCACGATGGCCTGGTCAAACGCTACGCCCCGCCTTTCACCCCCACGCGCCATGAGGCGCTGGGGCCTGCCGAACTCCTGCTCGCCCGCTACCGCGACGACGGCACGCTGGTGCCGGTCGAGTCGTGAAGTGGCCCACCGCGGCCGCGGCCAGCCTCGCCCAACGCTTCGCACTCGTTGCGGCGGGCCTCGCGGTCGCCGCGCTGCTGCTGACCACGCTCGCCTCGTGGTGGCTGATCCGCCAGCAGCACGACCAGACGCTGCATGAGCTGGCCACGCGCGAGCGGCAGTTCCGCGCCGCCGCCGTCGGTACCGACCTGAAGGCGCTCGCCGGCCGCATGTCAGAGATCGCCGGCAGCACCATCCTCGCCACCGGCCTGGTCGACAGCGCGGGCCGCGAGACCTACCTGACGCCGTTTCTCAACGGGGTGCGGCAGATCAACGGCCTGCCGGTGCAGGTGATGTTCACCGACTTCCAGGGCAAGGAGATCGCCAGCAACGGCAGCGTGCGCTTCACGCCGGCCCAGCTGGCGTGGTTGCGCCGCAAGCTCGACGAAGGCAAGCCTGCGGCCGAGATCTTCATGACGCCCCGCGGCGCCGAGCTGGCGGCGGTGGAGCCGATGGTGTACCAGCGCACCACGTCGCCGGAAGGCGCGGTGCTCTACAAGATTGCGCTGCGCGACCTCAACGCCGGACCGTCCCTTCAGCTCGAGTGGGGCCCACCGGATGGGGCTGACGGCGATGCGGCGCCCACCACGGCGGTGCCGGTACCGCCGGTGTTCGAGCCGATGCACTTCCGCCTGCGCGGCGAGAGCCTGGGCGGCACCATCGCCGAGACCTCGCTGCCCTACATGCACATCCTGCTGATGACGCTGGTGCTGTTCAGCGTGGTGGTGGTGGCCGGCTTCCGGCTCGCACGGCTGGTCACGCGCGACCTGCAGCGGCTCGAGGCCTTTGCGCGCGGCCTGCTCGGCAGCAGCCTGGGCACCGGCCGCGCCCCCGAGGAAGGCGCCGCCGAGGTGGCCAGCCTCGCGCGCTCGATCAACGAGATGCTCGGGCGACTGAACCAGCAGCACGAGGCGCTGCTGCAGGAACGCGAGAAGCTCACGCGGCTGACCCGGGCGCTGCAGGCCGCCGACCGCAAGAAGGACGCCTTCCTCGCGATGCTGGGCCATGAGCTGCGCAACCCGCTGGCGCCGATCAGCGCCGGCGCCGAGCTGCTGCGGCGCCTGCCGGTGGAAGACCCGCGCGTGGTGCGCACCAGCGAGATCATCTCGCGGCAGGTGGGGCAGATGACCAAGATCGTCAGCGACCTGCTCGACGTGTCGCGCGTGACCCGCGGGCTGATCACGCTCGACAAGCGGCCGGTCGACATCGCCGAGGTGGTTTCGGCCGCGGTGGAGCAGGCCCGCCCGCTGATCGAGTCGCGCAAGCATTCGGTGGCGGTGGTGCTGCCGCCCGAGCGCGTGGTCGTCAGCGGCGATCCGGCGCGTCTGGTGCAGGTGGTGGGCAACCTGCTGACCAATGCCGCGAAGTACACCGACGAGGGCGGCCACATCGAGGTGCTGGTGCAGGGCACGCCGGGTGTCGCCGAAGTCATCGTGCGCGACAACGGCGTCGGCATCGACGCCGAGCTGATGCCCGAGATCTTCGACCTCTTCACGCAGGGCTCGCGCGCGGCCGACCGCAGCCAGGGCGGGCTGGGCCTGGGCCTGGCGCTGGTGAAGCACCTGGTGGAGCTGCATGGCGGCGCCGTCACCGCCGCGAGCGACGGCCCCGGCCATGGCTCGGTGTTCACCGTGCGGCTGCCGCGCGTGCCCGAGGCCGCGGCGCTCGAAGCGCCGGGCGACGCCCCCGCACTGCCGCCCGAATCGCGCCGCCGCCTGCTGGTGGTCGACGACAACACCGATGCCGCGCAGACGCTGGCGCAATGGCTCACGCTCGATGGGCACACCGTCTTCGTCGCGCACGATGGCCCTTCGGCGCTGGCCATTGCCGAGCGCGAGGACATCGACAGCTTCATCCTCGACATCGGGCTGCCGGGCATGAACGGCTACGAGCTCGCGCAGCGGCTGCGCGGCATGCCACGCTACACCGGCGCGCTGCTGATCGCGCTCACCGGCTACGGCCAGGAGTCCGACCGCAGGCAATCGGCCGCGGCCGGCTTCAACCACCACCTCGTCAAGCCGGCCGATCCCGACGTGCTGCGCACGCTGCTGGCATGAACGGCATCGAGCGCCAGCTGCGGGCCTGGCTGCCCGCCGGCTTTGCGGTGGCGGTGGCTGCAGCCGACGAAGGCCTGCCGATCACCGAGGCTGAGCGCGCCCTCGTCGCTCGCGCAGTGCCGCGCCGGCGCGCCGAATTCACCGCGGGCCGCTGGTGCGCCCACCAGGCACTGCGACACGCCGGCCTGCCGGCGCATGAGGCCCTGCTGCCGGGGCCGCTGGGTGCGCTGATGTGGCCCGCGGGCTGCATCGGCGCGATCACGCACGACGATGGCCTGTGCGCGGCGGTGGCCGGCCCTGCGCAAGGGATGACGGGCATCGGCATCGACCTGTGCGCAGCCGAGCGACGCAGCAGCCTCACCGAACTGCAGCCGATGCTGCTGACCGACGGCGAATACGAGGCCTGGCGTCTCGCCGCCGACCCGGCCGCGCATCTGCACCGGCTCTTCTGCGCCAAGGAGGCCGTCGTGAAGGCGACCTCCGCGCACGCGGGCCGGTTCTTCGACCTGCGCGAGATCTGCGTCACGCTGAACGACAACGGGCAGTTCGAAGCGGTGATCGACAACGTGGCACAGCGTCTCACCGGTCATCACGCCGTGGTCGACGGTCATGCACTCGCACTCGCGACCGCCAGAACGAATCACAACTGAGGGAGAGACATCATGCAGATCCACCGCCTGGGCGCCGGCGTCTTTACGATCGAGGGCTTTCTGTCGCCCGAGGAATGCGCCGGCTTCATCGCGCGCAGCGAAGGCATGGGCTATGCCGAAGCCGCGATCCGCGGCGACGACGGCGAGCGCGTGTACAAGGATGCGCGCAACAACGACCGCATCATCTTTGACGACCGCGAGCTGGCGAACGCTCTTTTTGGGCGCGCCCAGCCGCTGCTGCCGCCATCGATCGACGACTGGCAGGTGAGCGGCTTCAACGAGCGCTGGCGCTTCTACCGCTATGACCAGGCGCAGCAGTTCAGCTGGCACCAGGACGGCACGGTGCGCCTGAGCCCGGACGAGGAGAGCATGCTCACGTTCATGATCTATCTGAACGATGGCTTCGAAGGCGGCAGCACCGACTTCGGCTGGGAATCGGTGAAGCCGGTGCAGGGCATGGCGCTGGTGTTCCCGCACCGGCTGCGCCACCAGGGCGCCACGGTCCGCAGCGGCGTCAAGTACGTGCTGCGGACCGACGTGCTCTACCGCCGCGCCGGGGCCTGAGCCTTGCCCGCGGCCGCATACGCCGCATTCCTGAACTGCCAGCTGCGCACGTAGCGCACCTCGAATGCATTGCCGGGGCCGGTGGG
>CBIHRS010000064.1:0-23589 GCA_966212505.1 uncultured bacterium | reverse complement strand
GCCAACACCTCCGACGGCCCGGCCCACAAGAACAAGACGCAGATCATCGTGCCGATGGACCTGCCCGGCATCACCAAGGCGAAGAAGATCCGCAAGATCGGCATGATGTCCAGCGACACCGGGCTGATCCACTTCGACGACGTGCGCGTGCCGCAGCGCCATCGCATCGGCGAAGAGGGCATGGGCTTCACCTACCAGATGCTGCAGTTCCAGGAAGAGCGGCTGTGGTGCGCGGCCAATGCGCTGCAGAGCCTGACCAGCTGCATCGAGCAGACGATCGACTACACGCGCGAACGCCAGGCCTTCGGCCAGCGCATCCTCGACCAGCAGACGGTGCACTTCGGGCTGGCCGAGCTGAAGACCGAGGTCGAGAGCCTGCGCGCGCTCACCTACCTGGCCACCGAGCACTACATCGCCGGGCGCGACGTGACCGAATGGGCCTCGATGGCCAAGCTCAAGGCCGGCCGGCTGCTGCGCACCGTGCCCGATGCCTGCCTGCAGTTCTGGGGTGGCATGGGCTACACCTGGGACAACTTCGTCTCGCGCCTGTACCGCGACGGCCGGCTCGCCAGCATCGGCGGCGGCGCCGACGAGGTGATGCTCGGGATCATCTGCAAATACATGCACACGCTGCCGGGGAAGAAGTGATCAGGATCGAGACACGCGGCGTGTTCGTGCACGCGACGCTGGACGCACCGGCCACGCACAACGCGCTGACCGACGAGATGGTGGCAAGCCTGGGCGAGGCGCTCGCGCAGGCTGAGGCTCAGCCCGCCGTGCGCGGCCTCGTGCTGCGCGGCGCCGGCGGCACCTTCTGCGCTGGCGGCGATTTCAGCCGCTTCAAGGCCTTGATGGCCGAGCCCGCGCCGGCCGGCCAACCTGATCCGATCGCGCACTTCAGCCGCGCCTTCGGCACGCTGCTCGAGCGCTGGCGCGACACCGACGTGGCGACGATCGCGGTGGTCGAAGGCGCGGCCATGGGCGGCGGCTGCGGGCTCGCGGCCTGTTGCGACATCGTGCTGGCTGCCACCACCTCGCGCTTCGCGATGCCCGAGGCCACGCTCGGGCTGCCGCCGGCGCAGATCGCGCCCTTCGTCGCCGATCGGCTGGGTGCCAAGGCAGCGCTGCGGCTGATGCTCACAGGCCGCCGGCTGGCCGGCGAGCAGGCCCAGGCCATCGGCCTGGTTGACGAGGTGCTGTGGCCCGAAGCGCTGCAGGCCCGGCTGGAAACCTGGCTGGCCGACCTGACCCGCGCCGAGCCCGCCGCGCTGCGCGCGACCAAGGCCATCCTGCGGCACGACCGCGGCGCACCGCGCAGTGCGGCACTCGACCTTGCCGCCGAGGTCTTCACGCACGCATTGCGCAGCGGCACGGCCACCGAAGGCCTGCTCGCCTTCACCGAGAAACGCGCGGCCCGCTGGGTGCCGCGTGGAGGCGGGCACTGATGGGGAACATCCATCGCCTGCTGATCGCCAACCGAGGCGAGATCGTCGCGCGCATCGCACGCACCGCACATGCGCTGGGCATCAAGACCGTGGCCGTGGCCTCCGATGCCGACCGCGACGCGCCACACACGCGGGCCTGCGACATCACGCTGCCGATTGGCGGCGAGCGGCCGGCCGATTCCTACCTGCGCACAACCCGGTTGATCGAGGCCGCCAGCCTCAGCGGCGCGCAGGCGGCGCATCCCGGCTACGGCTTCCTGTCGGAGAACCCGGACTTCGCCGAAGCGGTGATCGCCGCCGGCCTGGTGTGGATCGGCCCGCCGCCCGAGGCGATGCGTGCGATGGCCGACAAGTCCGAGGCCCGCAAGCGCATGGGCGCCGCCGGCGTGCCGGTGCTGCCCGGCTACGACGGCGACGATGCGTCGCCCGCCACGTTGATGCGCGAGGCGTTGCGCCTCGGTTTTCCGCTGATGGTCAAGGCCGCGGCGGGCGGTGGCGGGCGCGGCATGCGTTTGGTGATGCGGGCCGAAGAGCTCGAGGCCGCGCTCGCCTCGGCCGCGTCCGAAGCCCTGGCCGCCTTCGGCAACCCGAAGCTGCTGCTGGAGCGCGCGCTGCTGAATGCACGCCACGTCGAGGTGCAGGTGTTCGCCGACACGCAGGGCCACGTGCTGCACCTGGGCGAGCGCGACTGCTCCGTGCAGCGCCGCCACCAGAAGCTCATCGAGGAAGCGCCCTCGCCCGCGGTGTCGCCCGCGCTGCGGCGGCGCATGGGCGAGGCTGCGGTGCGGGTGGCGCAGGCGGTGAGCTATGTGGGCGCCGGCACGGTGGAGTTTCTGCTCGACGAGACCGGCGAGTTCTGGTTCATGGAGATGAACACGCGGCTGCAGGTGGAGCATGCGGTGACCGAGGCGCTGACCGGCCTCGATCTCGTGGCCTGGCAACTGCGCGTGGCGATGGGCGAGCCGCTGCCGATGTCGCAGGACGAGGTGCTGCAGCGCTACGAGGCCGGCGGCCACGCGATCGAAGCCCGGCTGTGCGCGGAAGACCCGCTGCGCGATTTCCTGCCCTGCGCGGGCACCGTGCTGCGCTGGCAGCCGCCAGCCGGCGTGCGCTGCGACCATGCACTGGCCGATGGCGCGAACATCCCCCCGTTCTACGACTCGATGCTCGGCAAGCTGCTCGCCCATGCGCCGACGCGTCGCGAGGCGATCGCTCAACTGGCCGACGCGCTGGACCGCACGGTGTGCCTCGGCCTGCCGAACAACCGCGGCTTCCTGGCCCGCGTGCTGAGGCATCCGGCCTTCGAGAGCGGCGCGGTCACCACCGGCTTTCTCCCAACGCACTTCGCCTCGCCCGCGGAACGCGGACTGCAGGCACCGGCCTGGCTCGAAGCCCTGGCCGCCGCCGCGCAGGCGCTGCTGCCCGCGCAGCCCTTGCCGCCGCTGTGGCAGCACTGGAGCCCGGCCGGCGTGATCGACACCACGTCGCCGATCCGCATCGGATCGGCGGTGCGGAGCTGGCGGCTCTCGGCCACCGCACTCAGCTGCCTCGCGCGCTGTGGTGATGAGGCCCATCGCATCGAGGCGTTGACTTCGCCCGCGCCCGGCGAGCTGCAGGCCCGCATCGACGGCCGCGCGGTGCGCGCGCTGTTCGCCGAGCAAGGCACCTGCCGCTGGTGGCTCTGCGAAGGCCATGAGCTCGAGACCGAAGACCATCGCCTGCATGCCGCGCAGCGCAACCAAAGCGAAGCCACCGGCAGCGTGGCCGCGCCGATGCACGGCCGCATCGTGCAGGTGCTGGCCCAGCCCGGCCACCCGGTGCGCGCCGGCATGCTGCTGGTGGTGATGGAAGCGATGAAGATGGAACACCGGCTGGTCGCGCCGACCGCCGGGACCGTGCAGGCCGTGCATGCGCGCGTCGGCGAGCAAGTGGCGGCGCGCAAGCTCCTGGTGGAGATCGCCTGAGCCCTACGCGAGAATGCCCGCATGACCGAGCTCGCCCTCTATCGCAAGCTGCTTGCGGACATCAAGACTCGCATTCAAGGCGCTCAGGCACGCGCCGTTCTCTCGGCCAATGCCGAGATGATCAAGCTCTATTGGGATGTCGGCCACATGCTCGACCTGCGCCAGCAGGAAGAGGGATGGGGCAGCGGTGTCATTCCCCGGCTTGCGCGCGACCTGCACAACGAGTTTCCCGAGGTCAAAGGTTTCTCTGAGCGCAATCTGAAGCTGATGCTGCGCTTCTATCGCGAGTACAGCGATCCCGCTCGATTTGTGCAACAGCCTGCTGCACAAATCGGTGGCCGGAAGAAAGTGCAACAGGCTGCTGCACTGAGCACGGCCTCCGCCGTGTCGGACGAACTTCCCGCCCTGCTCCTGGGCCTGCCGTGGGGTCATCACCAGATGCTGATGGACCGCATCAAGGATCTGGGCATCCGCCACTGGTACATGCAGGCAGCGCAGAGCCACGGCTGGAGCCGGGCCATGCTGAAGGATCAGATCGACAGCGGGGCGCACGCTCGCCAGGGCGGCGCAGTGAGCAACTTCAAGGAACGCCTGCCCTCGGCCCACTCCGAACTGGTCCAGCAAGCACTCAAGGACCCGTACCTGTTCGACTTCCTGACGCTCGAGGAGCCCTTCCATGAGCGCGAGCTGGAGACCGGTCTCGTCAGGCACCTGGAGAAGTTCCTGCTCGAACTCGGGCAAGGCTTTGCTTTCGTCGGCCGCCAATACAAGCTCAACGTCGGCGACGACGAGTTCTACATCGACCTGCTCTTCTATCACCTCAAGCTGCGCAGCTACGTGGTCATCGAACTCAAGCGCGGTGAGTTCAGGCCCGAATACGCGGGCAAGCTCAACCTCTATTGCAATCTCGTCGACGACAACCTACGCCACGAGACCGACGCGCCGACGATCGGGCTGATCCTGTGCCAGAGCAAGAACAAGGTGCTGGCCGAATACTCGCTGCGCGGCATCGCCAAGCCAATCGGCGTGGCCGACTACCAGCTCACCCGGGCCCTGCCCCAGCACCTGAAGTCCACCCTGCCGACCATCGAGGAGATCGAGGCAGAGCTGCAGGCCGGGCGCGACGAAAACCACAACGAATGACCCACACACCCGCCACCCCTTTCGAACCCGAATTCATCGACCGCGTGAAGCGCATGTTCGAGGAGAAGATCGCCTTCAACCGCGTGATCGGCCTGCGCATCGACACGCTCGCGGCGGAGCGCTGCGTGGGCCACATCGAGATGCGGCCCGAGCTGATCGGGCACTTCACCCATCACCGCCTGCATGGCGGCGTGATCAGCGCGACGCTGGATGCGATGGGCGGGCTGGCGGTCATGGCCGCGATCGGCGCACGCCACATGGACGAACCCATCGACACGCGGCTGCAGCGCTTCTCCAAGCTCGGCACCATCGACCTGCGCATCGACTACCTGCGCCCCGGCCTCGGCCAGCGCTTCACCGCGATGGCCGAGGTGATGCGGCTGGGCAGCCGCGTCGCCTCGACGCGCATGGAGTTCAGTGATGCCGAAGGGCGGCTGCTGAGCACCGGCTCGGCGGCTTACATCGTAAGCTAGAGCTTTGCGATGCCACCCATTCTTGTCGGCGCCTCATCCTCCGGCTCTCCTGGGTAAGACCGGCGCGACTCTCCCAGCAGCCAAAACGTCAGCAGCAGCATCCCGAAGCCCGGGAAGAGCGCCAGAAGAACCCACCATCCATTGCGGCCGGTGTCATGCAGGCGACGCGCTGCCGCCGACAGCAAGGGGATGTAGAGGAGAAAGCTCACGGTCGCCCCCAACTTCCGGTGCACCAGATAGGCAGGGATAGGAGCCAGCACCGTAAACAACACGAACCACCAGAACTGCCCTCGCGTCGAGCGTCCCTCATAGACGAACGTGCGGCGAAGACCGTCGACGACCGCCTCAGCAAAACTCGTGTCTGGAGGGTAGTCCTCCAGGATCGTCTTGAACAGATGGGCGTATGCAGCCACCCATGCACCGCACACGGCCGCAAAGAATTCGGAGCTGGACAACAGCAACGGCACCATGCCGTCCTCCGATCGATGCGGAGTGAAGATGAAGATCGCGACCTGAACACCTGCCGCACCCCACATCATCACGACCGCTACGAGGGAGTGGAGGAAAACAGCGACGGTGAGGCTGCTGCTGGTCAACACGGCACATAGCAGCCAACTGATGATGAAGGCCGCCGAAAACCAAGGGGCCAACCAGGTAATCACCGCCCAACTCACGCTTTCAGCACGAGCAGCAGGCCACTTCGAATGGCTGTTGCTCGGGCCCGCGGCGGCAGCAGACACAGCGGACACATCCAGACAGCGTTCCCGCTTCCGGGACGCCGATTCACACGGAGCCTGTCGGGCAAGCACCGCTGCGAGTTTGTCCTGCTGTCCGCTGCCCCAAGCCTGCACCCAGTGCCGGATCGCTTCGTCAGTGGCAAGGTCGGTCGGCTCGATCGCAAACGTCGGCGCCCGCTGCCGGACACGCCGGAGTTCATCCAGCATCCAACCAAGTTCGGCGGCCGCTGGATGGCCGAAGCACAGGTAGCCAACGGCACCCCCAGGGGCAAGCAAGGGCTTCACCTCCGTCGAGTCGCGAGAGCACTTGAACGTCGCGCCCAGCCAAGACAGTTGCAAGTCACCCAATGCCAACGGAAAGGCAGCGTCGTGCGTCACCTGTACTCGCACGGCAACCTCGGGATGTGCGCCCGTCTCTTCCCCCCACAGCGCGGAAGCCAAGGGCTTGAGCGGGCGCCCATTCCATCCCTGCACCGGAGACGACTCGCCGTCAGGGACAAATGGCACCATGTGAACCCGCTGCGATACAAGCCGACGCCAGGTAGCGGCCAGCGGGGACTTTGGCGCGAGTGCAGGCAATGAGGGCGCCAGCGCGATCGCCTTCTTCACCGTCATCAAGGGATCGGTTGCGACACCATCCAACCGCTGCACCAACAAATTGACGAGCGTCGTTCGCAATGCCTGCGCGTCGTCGGTTCGCCCCCAGGTCTCCAGCGCGTCGGCCAAATGGAGCGAGGCCGAGGGGTCGGCGTCGACATGCTCATGCAGCACCAGATCCGCACGAGCGTCCTGCAACGAAGGAGGCAACGGAGCCGCCATGCCGGGTTGGCCGACCAGCCAGAACAGAACGCCTATGAGCCATGCCCTCATCGACCCCCCCGTCATTTGAATTGAAGCTGGATTATCGAGATGGGGCGTCCGCCCATCTGTCGCCGGACCGAGAACTTCCGCACGCAATCGTTCATCCCAACGCCGGCACGCTTCGAGCCGCATCGAAGCATCGCAACGCGCAAGCCCTAGGCTGCGCACATGACCCACAGCCCCGACCTCGTGTTCCGCCTCCCCGCCGAAGGGGGCCTGCATCTCCACCTGCGGTGCCAGCCGGCGCCGCATGCGCAGGGCGATGCGCTCTACGTCCACGGCGCCACCTTTCCGTCGGACCTCTCGCTGTTCTTCCGCTTCGACGGCCACTCGTGGGCCGATGCGCTGAACGACGCCGGCCTCAACGCCTGGGGGCTGGATTTCCTAGGCTATGGCCAGTCGGACCGGTATCCGGAAATGGGCGATGCGGCCTCGACCGCACCACCGCTGGGCCGGGCCGATGCCGCGGAGCGCCAGCTCGAGCTTGCGGTGCGCCACATCGTGGCGGACAACGGCGGGCGGGCGCTGCAGTTGATCGCGCACTCGTGGGGCAGCGTGCCGGCGACGCGTCTCGCGATCCGCAGGCCGGACTGCGTCGACCGCCTGGTGCTGTTCGGCCCGATCGCCGAGCGGGCGACGGAGGCGCCGTCGGCCGACCTGCCGGCGCACCGGCTGCTCACCGTGTGGGCTCAGTACCGGCGCTTCATCGAGGATGTGCCACGCGGTCATCCGCCGGTGCTGCTCGACCACCACATCGAGGCTTGGTCGCGCGCCTACCTCGCCAGCGATCCGCAGTCTGGGCAACGCACGCCGGCTGCCGTGTGCGTGCCGGCCGGGCCGTCGGCCGACATCGCGGACCATTGGGGCGGCCGGCCGCTGTATGACCCAGTGGGGCTCACGATGCCGCTGCTGCTGGTGCGCGGCGAATGGGATTCGCTGTGCAATGACGCCGATGCCGCCACGCTGCTGGCCCGCGCCGGCTCCGCGCTCAAGCACGACTGCAAGATTCCCCGCGGCACGCACCTGATGCACCTGGAGACCTCGCGCACCGCGCTGCACCGCGCGGTCAATGACTTTCTGGTGGCGCCGCTGCCCCTGCCCGCGCCAGCGCCGAGCGCGCCGTGGCCGCGGCCGCGAAGCGCTCCTTGAGGTACTCGGCCAGCCGCACGTGCTGGCTGTACACCACGTTGAAGCGCAGGTGCGGATCGCTGGCGCCGTCGGCGGTGAAGGTCGCGCCCTTCACCAGCAGGATCTTGTTGCGGTAAGCATCTTTCACCAGCAGGTCGACGTCCACACCGTGCGGCACCGCGCCCCACAGGAACAGCCCGCCCTCGCCCGGATGGTGCAGCAGCACGCCCGACTGGCGCAGCTGCTTCGTGGTGGCATTGCGCGCGGCCACCAGCTTCTGCTGCAGCCGGTCGAGATGCTTGCGCCAGCGGCCGGCCGACAGCAGCTCGAGCAGCACGTATTCGTTGAGCGCCGCGGTGGTGAGGATCGAGTAGATCTTCTCGCGCATCAGCGGCTTCAGCAGCGCCGGGTCGGCCGCGATGTAGCCGGTGCGCAGCGCCGGGCTCAGCGCCTTGCAGAAGCTCGAGTAGTAGATCACCCGGTCCAGCCCCGACAAGGCCGCCAGCCGCGTGGCGTGGCCGGGGTGGAAGTGGCCCTGCACGTCGTCTTCGGCGATCAGGAAGCCGTGCTGGTGCGCCAGCATCAGCACGCGGTGCAGGTTGGCCGCGCTGCTGCTCCAGCCGGTGGGGTTGTGCAGCACGCTCTGGATAAACAGCAGCCGCGGCCGGTGCTCGCGGCAGGCGGCCTCCAACTGCTCGAGGTCGATGCCGTCGGGCCGGCGTGCCACCGGCACGATGCGCAGGCCCGCCTGGCGCAGCCGGCCGAACATCAAAAAGTAGCCCGGGTTCTCGACCAGCACGGTATCGCCCGGCTGCAGGAAGGTGCGGCAGATCAGGTCGATCGCATGCGTGCCGCCGAAGGTGGTGAGCAGCCGGCCGGCATCGACCGCGATGCCCTGGGCGCGCATCAGCATCGCGATGCGCTCGCGCAGCTCGGGCAGGCCCTGCGGCGGGCAGCGCGAGGCCATGCCGGCGGTGCTGCGCGCCAGCGCGCGCGGCAGCAGCGAGGCGGGGATCGCATCTTCGAGCCACGAGCCCGGCAGCGCGCCGCTGCTGGCCAGCAGCACGCCGGCACGCTGGTCGTTGGCCTGCTGCGCCAGCCACACCGGCTCCTGCTCTTCGCCGGCCTCCAGCGCGGCCTCGTCGGGCAGGGCCGCCTGCGCCTCGCAGACGAAGAAGCCGGCCGTGCCGCGCGAATCGATCAGCCCGGCAGCCACCAGCCGGTCGTAGGCGGTGACCACGGTGTTGGGGCTCACGCCCAGATGCGTGGCCAGCTGGCGGATCGACATCAGCTTGGCACCGGCCGGCAGCTGGGCGCTTTCGATCAGGCCAGTGATGCGCGACTCGATCTGGTCGGCCAGCGGGATGGTGGAGGTGCGGTCGAGAGAGAACACGGGCGCCAGCTTAAGCCACAGCGGAGCGATGCTCGCGCAACCATGTCACGACATGGCCGGCATCTGCATCGGGCGGAAAGACGGGGTAGAACACCTTCTCGATCCGGCCCGCCCGGACGATCAGCGTCAGGCGCTTCACGAGTTCGAGTCCTTCCCAGGCAAAGGTCGGCAAGCGCAAGGCACGCGCGAACGTCAGTTGGGCATCGCTCAGGAGCGGAAAGGTCAGATGGAGCCTGTGGGCGGCTTCCTGCTGGTCGGCCACGTCCTGCGTGCTGAGGCCGAAGACGGCCGCGCCCAGCGCAGTCAATTCCGCGTGATGGTCACGGTAGGCGCAGGCCTGCGGCGTGCAACCCCGGGCGCCGAGAATGGCGTTCCAGGCCGCTTCCCCGCCGAGCGGCGCCTGATCGGGCCGACCGGTTCTCGGATAGCAATAGAGCACGAGCCAGGGGCTCCTCTCGCGAGACAGATCCACCGACCCGCCGGAAGTGGCGGGCAGGCCGACGGACGGCAACGATAGTCCTGGCAGGTGGTCGCATGCACCGTCGTCTTGCGGCACCGGCAGTCCGCGTGGAAGAACGTAGGGGGAATCAGCTCGCATCGCCGTCTCCCTATTCCTTGGCGACCGCCATGCAGTTCATCGTCATCAGCGCATCGCGCTTCGGCAGGTCGGCCACCACGATCACGGTGCGCGCCGGCCGATGCGTGCCCACCAGCTCGCGGTAGGCCTGGTTCATCGCCTCGAAATCGTCGACGTGCTTGAGGAACACGTTGACGTGCAGCACATGGGAAAGGTCGGAGCCCGCGGCCTGCAGCATCACGCGGATGTTGCGCAGCACCTGCGCCGCCTGGGCGTAGGCATCGGGCCCGGCCATGCGGCCGGTGGCGGGGTCGACGCCCGCGGTGCCCGACACATGCAGAAAGCCGCCGGCGCGGGCCACGTGGCTGTAGGGGCCGATCGGCTCAGGCGTGCCGTCGGGCAGGAAGGTGTCGATGTGCATGGAAGAGCCTTCAGCGGAGGAACATCAGGGCCAGCACCAGCATGGCGGCGGCCATCAGCAGGTTGAATGCGCGCTGCCGGCGCGGATCGGTGAGGAAGCGGCGGATGCCGACGCCGAACAACGCCCACATCGAGATGCAGGGAAAGCCGATCACCAGCCCGATGGTGGCCACCACCAGCGCGCCCAGTGGCGCGCTCAGGCCCACCGGCATGAACACCGAGGCCAGCGTCACCGCCTTGATCCAGCTCTTGGGGTTGACCGCCTGGAACAGCGCCCCTTGCACGAACGACACCGGCCGCGGCAGCATCGCCTCGCCGACCACGCCGCCGGTGAGCTTCCAGGCGAGGAAGATCATGTACAGCGCGCCCGCCACCTGCAGCGTGGTGTGCAGCAGCGGCCAGGCCACGAACAGCGCGCCCAGGCCCAGGCAGGTGATGTAGGTCTGGATGAAGCCGCCCACGTTGATGCCCAGGATCTGCGGCAGCGAGCCGCGGTAGCCGAAGTTGGCACCCGAGGCGGTGAGCATCATGTTGTTGGGGCCGGGCGTGCTCGACATCACGAAGCAGTAGGTCATCAGCGGCAGCAGCTCGGTCATGGGGTCTGGGCGTCGGGGCGTGTCAGGGTGAGCGGAGCGTAAGAGCTGGCGCCCGCGCCGCACAGGCACAGATCGGCACCGCACAGGCCCCACCTGTATCACCCGCCCGACCCCTACAGTTTCAAGCGTGCCGGTCGCTGATAAGGTCCGGCTCACCATGAACGCACCGCTTGCCATCTCCTACGACGACGTCGCCGCCGCGCACCAGCGCCTGGCCGGCATTGCCCACCGCGCCCCCGTGCTCACCTCGCGCACGGCCGACGAGCGCACCGGCGCCACGCTGTTCTTCAAGGCCGAGAACCTGCAGCGCATCGGCGCCTTCAAGATCCGCGGCGCCTACAACGCGATCAGCCAGTTCACGCCCGAGCAGCGCGGCGGCGGCGTGATCACCTTCTCGTCAGGCAACCATGCGCAGGCCATCGCGCTGGCCGCGCGCATGCTCGGCGTCAAGGCCGTGGTCGTGATGCCCGAGGACGCGCCGAAGATGAAGCTCGACGCCACGCGCGGCTACGGCGCCGAGGTGGTGCTCTACGACCGCTACCGCACCGAGCCCGAGCCGCTGCTGAAGCAACTGGCCGAAGAGCGCGGCATGACCGCGATCCCGCCCTTCGACCATCCGCACGTGATGGCCGGCCAGGGCACGGTGGCCAAGGAGCTGTTCGAAGATGTGGGCGAGCTCGACCTGCTGCTCACGCCGCTGGGCGGCGGCGGGCTGCTCTCGGGCTGCTCCACGGTGGCGCGCCACCTGAGCCGGCGCTGCCGCGTCTACGGCGTGGAGCCCGAGGCCGGCAACGATGCCCAGCAGAGCCTGGCCGCCGGCCGCATCGTGCGCATAGAAACGCCGAAGACCATTGCCGACGCGGCGCAGAGCCGCAGCCTGGGCCTGCACACCTTCCCGGTGCTGCGCGAGCGCGTCGACGGCGTGCTGACGGTGAGCGACGCCGAGCTGGTCGAGACGATGAAGTTCATCGCCTCGCGCATGAAGATCGTCGTCGAGCCCACCGGCTGCCTCGCAGCGGCCGCGGTGCTGCACGGCAAGCTCGACGTGCGCGGCAAGCGCGTGGGCATCGTGCTGTCGGGCGGCAACATCGACCTCGCGCGGTTCGCCGCGCTGGTCGGATGAATCACCGAGGCGTCGAGTCGATGTCGACGCCGTCCCAGTAGTCCATCTTGGTCGACTGGCGGTAGTGCTCGCGCATCAGCTTCACGTCGACCCGGCCGGTGTCGGGAAACACCGCCACGTCGTGCGGCTGCGGGTTGCCGAGCACGAGGTAGCGGCACGGCTGGTCGCCGCGGTTGATCAGCGCATGGGCTGCTTTCTGTCCCGCGGGAAAGCACACATAGTGGCCCGCCGGCATCTCGTAGAAGCGCTCGCCGAGCCGCAAGGTCAGCGTGCCTTCGAGCACGAACACATGCTCTTCCTCCAGCAGGTGGTAGTGCGCCTGGTTGGCCTGGCGGCCGGGTTCGAGCACCTCCATCGCCAGGCTGATCTGCGTGCCGCCGCCAAAGGAACTGAGGTGCTGGTAGCGCATGCCGAAGCGGCTGCCGCGGCTGAAGGTTTCCCACGGCACCTGCTCGACCGCGAAGGGCTCGTAGATGCCGTCGACATTGACGGAGGAAGGGGTGGCGGAGTCTGTCATCGTGGCAGGCCGTATTGGCGGTGGTAGCCCTGGCAGAGATCGATCAGGTCATCGAAGTCGATCTGCAGCGACTGGGCGGTGATGGCGACCGGGCTGCCGCACAGCTTCAGGTTGATGCGCCGCAGCACGCGACCCGCGATACCGCCCCGCTTCGCGTATTTCCGCGGATCGGACACATGCACGATCAATGAGCGCTGGCCGTAGACCTGGAACACGCTGAAGCCGGTGATGTCGCTCCAGGGCACCAGCCCGGCGCAGACACCGCTGGTGTTGTCATGCAGCCCCTTTGCGTCGAGCACCAGGCCCGGCCGGCGGTCGAGTAGCTTGCGCAGGCCGACGAGCACGCCCAGGCCGAAGAACACGATCAGCACGACGCCGAGGCCGTGCGTGAGCCATGGAAGGTTGAAGCCCGGCAGGTGCTCGATCTCGGCGGCATCCAGGTGCAGCATCCACAGTCCGCCGGCCGCGAAGACGCAGCTGCCGCCGAGCAGGCGCAGGGTCTTCTGGCGGCTGAGTCCGATGATCTTCGCGGCGCTGGTCTGCATGCGCGCCGTTGTAGCAGGCCGCGGCAAAACCGGCCACCCCCTTGTCTGTCAGCCTTCGGCATACAACGCGGCGGTGCGCTGCGCCAGATCGGCCAGGCGTTCGCGCAGCGCCGGGGGCGCCACGGCCTCGACCTCCGGCCCGAGCGCGAGCAGTTGCCCGGCCGCATGCTCGATCGACTCGATCGGGATCGTCACGCGCGACCAGCCCTGGGCGTCGGGCCGCGCCTTCGCGCGGTCGACGGTCGCGGCCACCGCCGCGCTGAGGTTGCGCAGCCGCTTCAGCCCGCGGTCCGTGGCGCGCAGCAGCGCGGTGTCGCGGTACAGCTCGGCCTCGAAGCGGCGCGTGGATTCGCGCCAGTAGTGCTCCAGGCCGAAGTCACGCGGCCGCCTGAACGATTCGCCGCTGCGCCGCAGTTCCAGGATGTTGGAAAGCCGGTAGGTGCGCACCTTGCCCGACGAGCGCGCCACCACGTACCAGGTGCCGGCCTTCAGCACGAGGCCCAGCGGGTCGATCTCGCGCTCGACCTCGCCCTGCCAGCTTTCGTAGCGGATCTTCAGCCGCTGCTCGGTCCACACTGCGTTGGCCACCGCGGGCAGTTGGTCGATGGGCGACGGGTCGCGGTACCAGTCGACCGGGTCGAGATGGAAGCGCGAACTCACGCGCTGCGCATCGTCCTGCCAGCCGGGCGGCAGCGCGGCCAGCAGCTTCAGCTGCGCCGAGCCGAGCGCATCGCCCAGCCCCATCTGCGAGGCCGGCCCCGGCAGCCCAGCCATGAACACCGCCTGCGCCTCGGCCGGCGTCAGCCCGGTGAGCTGCGTGCGCCAGCCGGGCTGCAGCTGGAAGCCGCCGAGCCGCCCACGGTCGGCCCACACCGGCACGCCAGAAGCGCTGAGCTGGTCGACATCGCGGTAGATCGTACGCACCGACACCTCCAGCTCCTCGGCCAGCGCCTGCGCGCTGAGGCGGCCGCGCGTCTGCAGCAGCATCAGGATCGAGAGCAGGCGGCTGGCTTGCATGGCGGCCAGTGTGTCATGAAAAGCTGACATACCTTGGCAGGTTTTTGCTTGCACGATGGCGGCCTTGCATCACCACACAACAGGTTTGCCATGCACCCACCCTGCTCCGTCGTCGAGCTGCGCCAGTACACGCTGCATCCGGGCCGGCGCGATGCGCTGATCGAGCTCTTCGAGCGCGAGTTCATCGAATCGCAGGAGGCCTGCGGCCTGCAGCTGATCGGCCAGTTCCGCGACCTCGAAGATCCCGACCGCTTCGTGTGGCTGCGCGGCTTTGCCGACATGGCCGCGCGAGCACCGGCGCTGTCGGCCTTCTATGGCGGACCGGCGTGGGCAGCGCATCGCGACGCGGCCAATGCGACGATGGTCGATTCGGACGACGTGCTGCTGCTGCGGCCGGTGGCGGGGCACGGCTTCCCGCACGAGACACCGGCGTCCCGCGGCCTCATCGTGGCCACGCTGTGCTTCTTCGAGGCACCGGTGGGCGACGACTTCCTGCAGTGGTTCGACCATGCCGCAGCGCCTGCGCTCGCCGCGGCCGGCGGCGCGACGATCGCGCGCTTGGTCACCGAAAGCGGCCGCAACGAGTTTCCGCGCCTGCCGGTGCGCGAAGGCGAGCAGGTTTTCGCGTGGTTCTCGCGCTTCGCGGATGAAGCCACACACCGCCATCACCTGGCGGCGCTGGAGGCCGATGGCGCCTGGCGCCATGAGATCGATCCCGAGCTGCTGCGGCGCTCCAACGCAGCCCCCCAGGTGCTGCGGCTTCAACCCACCCGGCGCTCGCGCCTGGCCTGACCCCCTCAAAGGAACCACACTCCATGAGCCAAGACTTCATCGGTCGCCCGCACGACTTCGACTTCCTCGTCGGCCACTGGCAGGTGACCAACCGCCGGCTGCGCCAGCGCCACGTGGGCAGCCACGACTGGGACGAGTTCCCCAGCCGGACGCAGGCCTACTCGCACCTGGGCGGCATCGTCAGCGTCGACGAGAACCATTTCCCCACGCGCGGCTTCTCCGGCTGCAGCGTGCGCACGCTGGACCTCGCGGCCCGGCGCTGGTCGATCTACTGGATCAACAGCCTGCAGGGCACGCTGTTTCCGCCGGTGCATGGCGGCTGGGCGGGCGACCGCGGCGAGTTCTACGGCGACGACACCGACGAGGGCCGACCGGTCAAGGCGCGCTTCATCTGGCAGCGCCTGGGCCCGGAGGCGGCACGCTGGGCGCAGGCCTTCTCGCTCGATGGCCGCGAATGGGAGACCAACTGGGTGATGGAGTTCAGGCGCTCAGAACAAGGCGCCCTGCCCGCCGGGCGCTGACGAGAACGCGCCTTCGATCTCCAGCAGCCGCGCCTTGGTGCTCACGCCACCGGGCGCCGAGAAGCCGCCGGACCGGCCGCCTGCGGCCAGCACGCGATGGCAGGGTACGATGATCGCGAACGGATTGCGGCCCAGCGCCTGGCCCACCGCCCGCGCAGCGCCGGGCTCGCCCAGCTTCTCCGCCACTTCGCCGTAGGTGAGCGTCGCACCGGGGTCGATCCAGCGCGACAGTTCGTACACGCGGCGGTGGAATTCGGGAATGTCGTCCATGTCGAGCACCACATCGCGCAGCGGATCGTGGCCGCCGTGCAGCAGCGCCTGGATGCCGTCGATCGCGCGCTGCACCTCGGGCGGTGGCAGGCTCTCGCGCGCCGCCGGAAAGCGCCGCTTCAGGCTGGCCCGCGTGGCCTCGCGCGTGGCGCCGGGCAGGTGCATGCCGGTGATGCCGGCCGCGCTCCAGGCCAGGCCGCAGCAGCCGATCGGCGTGTCGAACAGGGCATAGCCGTGGGCTCTCATCCTGTCACTATGCCAAGCGCTCGCGGAACATCAAGACCAGGTCGGTCTTGGTCACGTGGCCGCGCAGCCGGCCCTGCGCATCGAGCACAGGCAGGCGCTCGCCGGGATGCCGCGCAAAGGTCTCGAGCACCTGCCACACCGGCATGGTCTCCTGCACGCGCGGATAGTCGCGCCGCAGCAGCGGCGTGACCCAGTCCGCATCGCCAGCCGGCGCGCTGCGCGCGAACGGCGCGAAGTCGTGCACCGCCACCGCGCCGAGGAAACGGCGCTGGTCATCGAGCACGTACACATGCTGCCAGCGGTGGCGCACGAAGGCCTCCTCCAGCTCGCGCAGGCTCTGCTGCACGAAGATCGTGGCGCTGTCGGTGCGCAGGAAGTCGACCGCCATCGTCAGCGCCGGCGCCTGCGGCGACACCTCGGCCGCGCCGGCATAGATCGATCTCGCATGCAGCGCGCGCGAGATCGAATACGCCAGCACGCAAGCCAGCATCAGCGGCACCACGACCGCGTAGTTCTCGGTCATCTCGAAGATCATCAGCACCGAAGTGAGCGGCGCATGGGTGCAGGCCGCCAGGAAGGCGCCCATGCCCACCGCCACGCCGGCCATCGGCGGCAGCAGGCCGGGCCACCAAGCCTGCACCACGCCGCCGAACAGCGCGCCGGTGACGGCGCCGACGAACAGCGTGGGCGTGAAGATGCCGCCCACCGCGCCCGAGCCGGTGGTGGCGGCCACGGCCAGCAGCTTCAGCGCCAGCACCACCAGCAATGCCTGCCACAGCCAGCCGCCCTGCAGGATGGAGTTGACGACGCTGTAGCCGTTGCCCCAGACCTCGGGCGTGTGGATCGAGATCGCGCCGACGATCAGCCCGCCGCAGCCCAGCTTGAGCCAGGCCGGAGCCGTCCAACGGCCGAAGGCCTCGCGCACCAGGTCGAGCAGGCCCAGGTACAGCGGCGCCAGCAGCCCGGCCACGATGCCCATCAGGCTGAGCAGCAACGCGGTGCTGCCGTGCGGCAGCACGAAGGCCGGCATCTGGTAGACGGGCGCATAGCCCAGCAGTGCGCCCGAGGTGAGGTGCGCGGCCACCGCGGCGACGATCAGCGCGCCCAGGCTCTCGAGCGCCAGCGAACGCAGCACGATCTCGGCCACGAACAGGGCGCCGGCGATCGGCGCGTTGTAGGCCGTGGCCACGCCGGCCGCTGCACCGCAGGCCACCAGCAGTCGCCGCCGCGGCACCGGCAGCCGGCGCCAGCCGCCGATCAGCGAGCCGGCCAGCGCAGCCAGTTGCACCATCGGCCCTTCGCGGCCGATCGCGCCGCCGCTGGCCACCGTGGCGGCCGACGACAGCGCCCGCAGCAGCGACACGCGCGCGCCGAGCCGCCCTTCGCCGAGGGCGATGGCTTCCATGTAGTCGCCGCTGGGCTTGCGCTCGGGCACCTGGCGCGCCCACATCAAGGCCAGGCCGGCCAGCACGCCGCCGGCGGCCGGCACGATCAGCCGCTGCCACCACGGCAGGCCGGCCGCGATGCGCACCAGCCCGTCGCTACGGCCGAACAGCCCGCGCTCGATCGCGAAGATCGCCTCCCGGAAACCTATGGTGGCCAGCGCGCCCAGCACCCCCGCCACCGCGGCCAGCACCAGCATGCGCTGCCATTCCGAGGGGCGCAGCCGGTCGAGGACCCACATGCGGAAGGCGAACGGGGAGCGCATGGGCGGCGATGGTAGCGGTGGGCCGCCGGATCCCGGCATCGAGGGGTCTGCAATGAGTGGTCACGCAGTAACGGTGGGTAAAGCCACTTCAACTTAGGGGGATAGTTCCGATAACTTGGTCACGCTCACCAACAACAAGCGAGGGATCCACCGATGAACCGCGTGCTCTCCTGGCCTCATACGCCGATCTTTCCGGGCCTGCTCAAGCCCTTGATGGCCGGCCGGCATCCTGCAGTGGTGACCGACAAGGGGATGATCCGTTTCGACCTGACGCTAGGCCCCGTCGAGATGAAGTTCTCGGCGCCCGAACACCAGCTCGATCCGGGCACCGAAGTGCATGTGTGGTGGAAAGGCGGTGGTTTCGTCTGCGCCACGGTGGCCGACCTCGAAGCCGAGGAACGCCAGGCCCGCTCGGTGGCCGACCAGGTTCAGCAGGCCCGCGAGCGCCTGCAGGCCGCACGCCTCGAACGCATGATGCGCGACTCGGCCATGGCGCCGTTGGAACAGGATTCGACGATCGCACCGGCCGATTCCGGCATGGGCGATTCGACGCTGGGCGACCTGCTGCCGCTGCCTTCGGCGGCTGCCGATTCGCCGCTGCTGCAGCGGCGGCTCTGAACCACTACCGCCCCGCGCGGCACACCCTCTGCTCTTCCAGCAGCGGCAGCAGTGCCGGCGACAGCGCCTTGAGCAGTTGCGCCGGCATCGCGCTGGTGAACTTGTAGCGCGCTGCATAGGGCTCGTGCACGTAGGCCATCATCGTGCCGAAGTAGCGGTCGCCGATGTAGAACACGAAGGTCGCGGTGCGGTTGACCACGCGTGACGACACCAGCCGGCCGCCCGGGCCATAGGTGTCGAAGCGGTGGTCGCCGGTGCCCGTCTTGCCGCCCACCGGCACCACCGTGCCATCGGGCCGCTTGAACACGCCCTTCAGCCGCTTCGCCGTGCCCTCCTCCACCACGCCGACGATCGCCTCGCGCACCGTGTCGGCCACCTCGGCCGGCAGCAGGCGCTCGCCCTGCGCCGGCTGCGCGTCGAGCCGCGTCTCGTAGGGCGTGCCGCCAGCGAACTGCAGCGAGGGCACGCGCACCACCGGCAGCCGCACGCCGCGGTTGACGATGATGCCCATCAGCTCGGCCAGCGCGGCCGGCCGGTCGCCCGAAGCGCCCAGCGCGGTGGCATACGAGGGCGTCAGCGTCTCGAACGGATAGCCCAGCCGCTTCCAGCGCTTGTGGATCTCGGCGAAGGCCTCCTGTTCGATCAGGTGGCGGATGCGCGAATCCTGCGCACCCTTGTGCCGCGTCTTGAACAGCCATTCGTAGACGACCTGGCGCTCGTCCTTGCTGGCGGCCACCGCATCGTTGAGCGTCGCGCCCGGATGGTGGCGCAGGTAGCCCACCAGCCACAGCTCGAGCGGATGGATGCCGGCGATGTAGCCGCGGTCGCCGAGCGACCAGCGCTCGGGGCCGTATTTGTCGTGCAGCGCCTGCAGCGCGCTGTCGGTGGGCACCGCGCTGCCGAGGTGGGCCTGAAGGAACTCGGCCAGGTCTTGCGCATCGGCCTCGGGCTCCAGGCCATAGAACGCCGCAGCCAGGCGCACCGGCGTGGCCCGGCGCTGCTGCAGCATCAGCGCCTCGGCCTCCTCGGCCGACTTGCCCTGATATTTGCGCCAGAAGCGCGCGAGGAATTCCTTGCCTTCCTTGTCGGCAAAACGCGCCAGGTATTCGCGCCGCGCCGGGTCGTCGGGGTCGTCGAGCAACGCCTGCTTGGCCTTGGCCGACTGCGCCATCACGTGGTAGACCACATCGCGCATGATGCGGATGAACGAGAGGTTCACCGAGTGCTTGATGGCCTCGCGCACGCTGTACGACTTGAAGTCTTCCTCGCGCTCGAAGTTGACGAAGTGGTGCGCGCCGCCGCCGGTGAAGAAGGTCTCGCCGGGGCTGCCCGAGTAGCTGCGCTCCATCGCGGCGTTCAGCAGCGCCTTCAGGCTCTTGTCCTCGGCATGCAGCAGCCAGTCGCGCACCCAGCGGCCGAGCTGGTCTTTCGGATGCACCTCCTGCGCGGCCAGCATGATCGGGTCGAGTGGGCTCCAGCGCTGGTGCATCTCGGCGATCACTTCCAGGTACGTGACCATCGTGCGCAGCTTCGAGGTGGAGCCGAGGTCGAGCCGCGCGCCCTCGTTGAGGTCGAAGGGCTGGTCGACGTTGTCGGTCTGCACGCGCAGCAGGTTCACGCCCCGGCCCTCCTTGTCGACCGCGCGCTCGAACAGCGTGAAGCTGAAGATGATCTTGCTGGTGTCGTCGCCCTCGTTGAGCAGCCTGAAGCCGTAGAGCCCGGCTTCCTTGGCCGCGGCCGGGTCCTTCAGGCCGCGCAGCAGCTGGGTGGCGGTGCGCTGCACCTCGCTATCGAGGCTGCTGGCCGCGCGTAGGTCGATGCGGTCGAGGTCGTAGGCACGCCCGATGTCGAGCATGCCCGAGAGCTTGCCGCGCAGCGCGGTGGCCGCCTTGCGGTCGACGAACGACACCGCGTCGTCGGGCATGAGCTGCGTCTGCAGCTTGAGCTTCAGCGGCAGCGCCGCATCGCGAAGAGATGCCGGGATCACGCCGGCATCGGCCATCACGCGCAGGTAGCTGTCGGTCAGCTGCGCCAGCGCCGGCTCGCCGTCGGCCAGGTAATACGAAGGCCGTCGCTGCGCGATCATCAGCGACAGCGCCTGCTTGAAGGCCAGCGCCTGCGGATGGATCTGCGCCTGCTTGAAGGCCAGCGCCTTGCGCGGCGGCAGCGTCAGCGGGCCGGCATCGATCGGCTGCGCGAGCAGCTGGTTCACCTCGTCGAAGTCGCGGCCATACCAGGCCCACAGGCCGTCGCCGATGCCGTTGACCTCGCCGAAGCCCACCTTGGCCGACAGCGGCACCGTGTTGAGGTAGCTCACCACCAGGTGCCGGCGCCAGGGCTCGGTGTTCTCGCCGTCGAGGTAGGCCCGCAGCGAGGCCGAGGCCATCTGGCGCAGCTTCTCCTTGCCCGAGTCGGTGCGGCCTTCGGGCGAGTGGCGGTATTTCTCGATCTGCGTGGCCAGCGTGCTGCCGCCCGGTGTGCGGTGCGCATCGCCCACCAGGTTGCGCGCCTGGTCGACCGCGGCCTTGGTGAAGCGATCCCACTCCACGGCCGGGTTGCGTGTCGGGTGGCCGGCGTCGAGCAGCTCGCGGTTCTCGATGTAGAGCAGCGAATCGACCAGCAGCCGCGGCACCACCTCGAAGCGCGGGTACACCCGCTCGGGATAGCGGGCCGAATACAGCGGCTCGCCATGGCAGTCGAGCAGTTCGAGGCCGGCCTGGTCCTTCTCGCGGTACGGGGTGAACAGGCCGCGCTGCTCGAGCTCGAGCATGCGCGACGATTGCTGCGCCTGCGCGCTGACCGCATAGCCCTGGCTGCCGAGGCGGCTGATGAACTTGGGCAGCTGCGCATAGCCCAGGCGCTCGTCGTAGGGGCCGGCGTTGGGCCCGGGGAAGCGGATGGCCTTGCTCGGGCCCGGCCCGAGCTTGAAGCTCAGCTCGCGCCCGGTGGCCGCCAGCCATCGGGCCTGCCATCGTGAGCCTTGAACCTCAACGCTGATGGCATAGACCAGACACAGCACGGCGAGCAACAGCAGGCCCACAAGCCAGGGCTTGCCGGTGCGGCGCCACCAAGAGACCCATTTCTTTGCGTCCAAGGGAAACGTCTGAGAGCGAACGCGATGCCTTCACGATACCTGGATGCCGCGCGCCGCACCACGTCAGGTGTTGCGGCGGCGAGTCATTGGAGTGACATCGTCAACGCTCTGGGGCAGGCAAGCAGCGCACCCGAGGCGGGACTCAGAGCTTGACGGGGCCGTTCGTCAGTTGCCCCGCCGCCTCGCGCGCCTGCTGCTGGCGCGTACGGTCGACGTACCGGTCGGCGCGTGCGAGCTGGTCGCGGATCATCGCGTTGTTCTGGCCCATCACATCGATCGCCTTGGCGCGGAAGGTGTCCATCGCATCCATCGCCTGGAAGGTCTGGTCGAACATCTCCTTGATCTTCTCGATGCCGAGCATCGGGTTCTGCGCGAACTGCGTGGTCTCGTTGACGTGCTGGTTCAGCTGGCGGCCGGTCTCGGAGATCAGGTTGCCGATGGTTGCGTTGACGCCCGAGAGCATCTCCATCACCTTGATCTGGTTGCCGGTGGCGCGCGCCACCGTCTGCGCCACCGCGAGCGAGCTCATGCCGGTGGTGGCCACCCGGGTGCAGCCGTTCATCATCTCGCGGCCGGTCTTCTTGAGCACGTCGAGCGCCAGGTAGCCGTTGACGCACACCGCCTGCTGGGTCTGGATGTCCTGCAGGTTCTGCCGGGCGTAGAACAGCACCTCTTGCCGCAAGGCCTGCGCGCGTTGCGGGTCGGTGGCCTCCAGGGACTTCACCTTCTCCTCGAGCCGCGCGTCGAGCGTCTGCGCGAAGCGGGCGGCGGCGGCGAGCTTCTGCATCGCATCCCACAGCTTGGCGCGCGTGGCCTCGATGTCGACCACGTCCTTCTGCATGTCGTCGCGCGCGGCGTAGAGCTGCGTCATCGAGGTCTGCAGCTGCTGGCTCGCGCTCTGGTACTTGCGGAAGTAGGCCTCGAGCTTGTTGCCGAAGGGGATCAGCCCGAGCAGCTTGCGCGGCTGCAGCAGGTCGCCCTCCTTGCCGGGGTTCAGCTCGTCGAGCTGCGAGCGGATCTCGGCGATGGCCTTGTAGGCCGCCGTGCCCTCGACGCCGACGAAGTTGCGCTGCATGAAGCGCCCCTGCATCAGGCTCGCGGCGGTAGAGACTTCTTCCTTGCCGAGCGCGAAGGCGCTGTCGAGCCGCGACTTGAAAGCTTCGGACTGCAGGTCTTCGTTGGCCAGCGCATCGATGAAGCGCGCCACCTGGTCGTCGACCTGCTGCTGCAGCTCTGGCTTGAGCGGCACCGCTTCGCGGACAGCCTCTGCGGGAACGGGAGCGATCACCTCGGGCGGTTCGAGCCGGAAGGCGACCGCGGTGGAGGGGGTCGTCGTCGTGGTTTGCGGTTGGTCGCTCATGCGCGGGGCTCCTTGGCCGGCGGTGAAATCGAGGGGGCCTCGGCCTCGGGCAATGCCGTGGCCGGGCCGAACTTCTGCTGCAGGAAGCGCGAATGCACCAGGAAGGCATGCGCATCCTGCGAGGCCAGATCATCGCCGAGCTCGCGCACCTTGGCTTCCAGCTCGGCGATGGTGTCCTTGAAGGTGTCTTGTGCCGTCTTGCCGTTTGCCAGCACACGGGTGGCGGCATACGACGCCGGGATCGAGAGGTAGGTGTTCAGCGCCTCGGGCAGGTAGCTGATCGCGATATGGCGCGCATGGAAGCCGTCCTGCAGCGACAGCGTGCCGCGCGAGCGTTCCCACTGCTGCAGCAGGCCTTCGAGCGCCTTGCACAGATCGAGCACACGGCTCTGCAGACCGGCCGGCAGGCGGTTGCCTGGGTTGTGCTGGGTGAGCTGGCGCACACCGTGCAGCGCCCGCTCCATCGCCTCGCGCGCATCGCCTTCGTCGGTGAACTGCAGCGCCTCCCACTCCGGCGCGTTCAGCCGCGGCCAGCCGAACCACAGGCCGCCGACCACGAAGCCGGCCCCGTAGCCGAGCGCCGCCACGGCCAGCCCCGAGAGGCCGACCAGCCCCATCGCCTTGAGCACGAGCACGGCACTGGCCAGCGCGAGCGCGCACCAGTTGGCGGGAGAGGCGAGGAAACGGAACAGACGGGTGAACACGGAGCGAAATTTACTGATAGGCCCGGATGTCCTTGAACACGCTGTAGAGCGGCGTGCGGCGCGCATCGAACACCTTGCCGCCGGTGATCTTGACCAGCTCCTTCAGGTCGGATTCGTTGGCCTCGCCGAACAGCACCATGAAGACCGGGATCGCCCGCACGTCCTCGGGCAGCTGCGCATAGTCCTGCTTGAACTGCTGCAGCGAGCGGCCCTTGTTGTTCTCGCCGTCGGTGAAGGCCACCACCGAATACTGGTAGGCGGGGTTCTTCTTGCGCTCCTGGAGCATGTGCTGCAGCGAGACGAACACCGCGTCGTACAGCGCGGTGCCGCCGGTCAT
>CBIHRS010000063.1:0-23627 GCA_966212505.1 uncultured bacterium | reverse complement strand
CGGCGACTGCCTCACCGAGATCAACGTCACCAGCCCCACCTGCTTCCAGGAGATCGCGCAGCAGACCGGCTTCGATGTGGCCGGCATGTTCATCGATGCGCTGGAAGCCGCGCTGGCGGCTTGAGACATCCGTCACGAAGGCGCCCCCGCTTTCGACCCTGCAGACCAGAAGCTTGGCCTCCAGGCGCGGCGCTGTTTCGCCGCTGTACCCAAGGTGACAGACTGCAGCGCCTTCACGGCCTAGGGTAGCTCGGCGACCACCGATCGCGCCCCGCTGCAGCGCCTCCCAACGACGGGCCGGCGCGGTGCGGCACACCACCCCCTATGACAACGCCTGTGCGCCACGGTGCACGAGGAGACAAGACCATGTCCGCAAGTTTCAGCCGGCGCGCATGCCTGCGCAGCCTCGGTGCCCTCAGCGCCACCGCCTTCGCGGCCCGCAGTGCCTGGGCCGCGGGCGCCGACGACATCGTGATCGGCCAGAGCGCCCACCTGAGCGGCCCGCTCGCCTCCACGCTCAGTGGCGTGCTCAAGGGCCAGACGCTCGCGATCGACGACTTCAACCGCAAGGGCGGCGTGGGCGGCCGCAAGGTGAGGTTGGTCACGCTCGACGATGCCTATGACCCCAAGCGCTGCGTCGAGAACGTCAACACGCTGATCGAGCGCGACAAGGTGATCGCGCTCACCGGGCTGGCCAGCACCGCCAACGTGGCCGCGGTGCTGCCGCTGCTGGCCGAGAAGAAGGTGCCGCTGGTGGGCGTGTACACCGGCGCGCCGGCGCTGCGCGCCAAGCCGCACCCGTATTTCTTCACCGCGATGGCGAGCTACCGCGACGAGGTGGTGCAGATGGTGAAGAACCTGGCCACCGTGCAGCGCACGCGCATCGCGCTGGCCTACCACAACAGCCCCTTCGGCCAGCTGATGCTGCCGGTGGTGGAAGAGGTCTGCAAGGAGCAGGGCTCCACGCTGGTGGCCAAGGCGCCGCTGGACATCCCCGGCGCCGAATCGGGCACGGTGTGCCATACCCTGGCGGCCGCCAATCCGCAGGCGGTGATCTTCATGGCCTTCGGGCCGGCGCTGGTGCCTTTCGTGCGCGCGGCCCGCAACTACATCGGCGTGCCGGTGTATGCGCCGTCGATCGCCAATTCGAAGCAGCTGATCGACACGCTGGCCGACGATGCGCGCGGCCTGGCCTTCACGCAGAACGTGCCCTACCCGATGCGCGCGACGACTCCGCTGACGCGCGACTATGCAGCGGTGATGGACAAGGCGAAGCTGCCGCTGGACTTCGACCACTTCTTCGGCTTCGTCAACATGCGCGTGGTGCTGGAGTCGCTGCGCCATGCGGGCAAGGGCGTCACCTCGCAGAGCCTGGTCAGCACGATCGAGGGCCTGGGCAAGCTGGACCTTGGCGGCTACGTGCTCAACTACAGCCCGCAGAACCACCACGGGTCCAACTTCGTCGACCTGCTGATCGTCGGGCCCGGCGGCCGCTTCATCCGCTGATCAGGCAAGGGGCGACAATGGCAGGCTTCTCCGCCGTCCTGCCGTTCGTCTCCCCATGGCCCTGATCACCCTCACCAATGCCCATCTCGCTTATGGCCATGTGCCGCTGCTCGACGGCGCCGGCCTGTCGCTGGAGGCCGGCGAGCGCGTCGGCCTGATCGGGCGCAACGGTGCCGGCAAGTCCTCGCTGCTGAAGATCCTGGCCGGGCTGGAGAAGCCCGACGACGGGCTGCTGCAGCTGCAGCAGGGCCTGCGCCGCTTCTACGTGCCACAGGAGCCGCAGTTCGAGCCGGGTCACAGCGTGTTCAAGGCGGTGAGCGAGGGCGTGGCCGAGGCCAAGGCGCTGCGCGAGCGCTACGAGGCGCATGCACCCGGCGAAGACCTCGATGCATTGCAGACTCGCATCGAGGCGCTGAATGGCTGGACCTGGGAGCAGCGCGTCACCGAGACGCTGCAGCGGCTGAACCTCGATGCGTCGGCTCAGGTCGATGCGCTGTCGGGCGGCACCAAGAAGCGCGTCGCGCTCGCGCAGGCGCTGGTGGCTTCGCCCGAGGTGCTGCTGCTCGACGAACCGACCAACCACCTCGACCTCGATGCGATCGAGTGGCTGCAGGAGCTGCTCAACGCCTTCCGTGGCGCGATCGTGCTGATCTCGCACGACCGCGCCTTCATCGATGCGGTGGCCACGCGCATCGTCGAGCTCGACCGCGGGCAACTGCGCAGCTACCCCGGCAACTTCGCCGCCTTCGAAGCCGCCAAGCAGCGCGAGCTCGAGGCCGAGGCCCTGGCCGCGGCGCGCTTCGACAAGCTGCTGGCGCAGGAAGAGGTGTGGATCCGCAAAGGCGTGGAGGCGCGCCGCACCCGCAGCGTGAGCCGCGTCGGGCGGCTGATGAAGCTGCGCGAAGAGCGCGCCCAGCGCCGCGAGCAGCTCGGGCAGGTGCGGCTGGAGCTCGATGCCGGCGTGCCCAGCGGCAAGATCGTCGCGGAGCTGAAGAACGTGTCCTTGCGCTTCGGCGAGCGCACGCTGGTCAAGGACTTCAGCGCCACCATCCTGCGCGGCGACAAGGTCGGCCTGATCGGCCCCAACGGCGCCGGCAAGACCTCGCTGCTGAAGATCATCCTCGGCGAGCTGGAGCCCACGAGCGGCAGCGTGCGCCGCGGCACCAACCTGAGCGTGGCCTACTTCGACCAGATGCGCAGCAAGCTCGATCTCGAGGCCACGCTGGCCGACACCATCAGCCCCGGCAGCGAATGGGTGGAGATCGGCGGCCAGCGCAAGCACGTGATGAGCTACCTGGGCGACTTCCTGTTCGCGCCCGAACGCGCCAACTCGCCGGTGCGCACGCTCTCGGGCGGCGAACGCAACCGCCTGCTGCTGGCTCGCCTGTTCGCGCTGCCGGCCAACGTGCTGGTGCTCGACGAGCCGACCAACGACCTCGACATCGACACGCTCGAGCTGCTGGAAGAACTGCTGCAGTCGTACAACGGCACGGTGTTCCTGGTCAGCCACGACCGGCGCTTCCTCGACAACGTGGTCACCAGCACGATCGCGTGGGAAGGCGATGTGCAGGCCGGCCTGTGGCGCGAATACGAGGGCGGCTACGAAGACTGGAAGCTGCAGCGCGGCCGCACCCTGGCCGCCATCGCGGCCGCGGCGCCCAAGCCGGCGCCCGCGCCCGCCCCGGTGGCTGCGCCGAAGCCGGCCGCGCCGGCACGCAAGCTCAGCTACAAGGATCAGCGCGAACTCGACGAACTGCCCGCCCGCATCGAGGCGCTGGAGACCGAGCAGAAGACCATCGGCGACCGGCTCGCTAGCACCGAGCTCTACACCGAGGAACCGCAGCGCGTGGCCGAGCTGCAGGCGCGCTATGCGCAGATCGAAGACGAGCTGATGGCGGCGCTGGAGCGCTGGGAGGCGCTGTCCTCGCGCTGAGGCTTCACAGCGAGCGCGACGACGCCAGCTTCTCGAGCTGCAGCGCCACCGTTTGCTGCAGGTCGGCGAGGCGCTGCCGCAGCGCCAGCGCTTCGGCCTCGCCGGCCTGCGCCAGCTGCCGCTTCAGCTCGGCGATGCGCTGCATCGCCTCCACGGTGGGCGGCACCACGCCGGCATCCTTGAGGATCTTGAAACCCATGCGCAGCTCGGGCGGTGTCTGCTCGTAGCCATCGCCGAAGTCCAGCGGCTTGCCCCAGCTCGGCGCACTGCGCAGCTCGCCGCTGCGTTCGCTGTGCGCAAGGTCTTCGGCGATCTGTTCGTCCAGCGTTTTCTGCGGCGTCATGCCGGCATCCTCTCGGACAGCTGCAGCCGCTCGGCCCAGTGGCGCGTCAGCGGCGTCGCCGGCTTGGCCATCAGCCGTTCGTTGATCAATGCGCGGCCCAGGTTGTGCTGGCCGCCGGCCGCGCAACTGGCCAGCAGCGTCTGGTCGATCAGGTCGCGCTGCGCATGGCTGCCGCCGAAGCGCTGCGCGATGCGCCGCACCGGGTACAGCGCCTGCGCGGCCGCTTCGTGCTCACCGCGCGAGTAGGCCAGCAGCCCGCGCATCAGCGGCAGGCCCACCTCGCGCGCCATCGCATGGTTGCTGCGGCGCGCATCCTCGGGCTGCATCGCGCGCTCGGCGCAGCGCGCCAGCCAGCGGTCGGCACGCGCCGCTTCGCCGGCACCAGCCAGCGCCATCAGCACATGCAGGTCGTTGAAGGCATAGTGGCCGGCGTCTTCATCGGTCAGCGGCCAGGCCTGCACCAGGGCCTGGAAGCGCGTGCCGACATCGGCGCCCAGCAGCTGCAGCCGCCAGAGCATCGACGCGGCGTCGTTGCGCTGCAGGCCGAGCTGCAGCGCCTCGCCGCTCAGGTGGGCATCCACCAGCCGCAGCACGCCGGCATCGTCCAAGCCCTCGAGCCGGAACAGGCCCATGTGCCACCACAGGTGGCCCGAGAAGCCGTTGTCGGCCCATTGCGGCTGGTGCTGCCGCAGCCAGGTGGCGCCTTCGTCGAAGCGGCCCTGCATCTCCATCACATGCGCCACCGCATGCACGGCCCACGGCACGCACGCGGCGCCGTTGAGCGCCCGGCGGCCGATCTCTTCGGCCTGCGGATAGAGGTTGCATTCCTCGAGGCCGAAGGCATAGAGCCCGAGCACGAAAGGGTGCAGCGGATCCTGCTCGTCCCACTCGGGCAGCACGCGGGCGGGCCGGTGCCGCAGGTGGATGGCGTCGCCGCGGTTGAAGTCCCACAGCTGCGCCCATTGCAGCGCCAGCGCATCGCGCGGGTATTCGAGCAGGATCTCGTCCCAGGTGTTGCAGGCCTGGTGCCAGCGGCCGTCGAGCAACTGCTGCACGGCGGCGTAGTGCGCACGCTCGCGCGGCGGCGCCTGGGCATCGAGCGCTTCGGCCTCGCGCATCACGCGGCGGGCCTCGGCCACCTGCGAAGGCTCGGTGAGGCCGAGCAGGAAGCCGGCCTTCATCACGTGCGGCAGCAGCCACTGCGGATCGGCCGCGATCGCGGCATCGAGGTCGGCCAGCGGCGTGTCGTCGAACGACATCAGGCGCCACAGCGCCTGTTCGGCGGCGGCCAGCGCGGCAGCCCCGGTGCTGCCCACGGGGTTGCCTCGAACGTCCTGCGCTGTACTGCTCATCGGGCCGGCTCCTGCAGTGGGGAGGGCCTAGTTTGCCTCAGGCACGGGCCATGGCCGCTGCGGCGGCCTCATGCGTTCCCACGCGGCTGCGACTTGCAGCACGCCGAGGTCGTCGTGCCGATGGCCGATGATCTGCAGCCCGATCGGCAGGCCGCTGCGCGTGTAGCCGCAGTTGATCGACGCGGCGGGCTGCTCGCTCATGTTGTACGGCAGCGTGAACGCGATGTGCTCGAAGGGCCGCTGCGGATCATTGAGCGGGCTGGCCCATTCGGCCGCGAAGGCCGGCACCGGGCTCACCGGCGACAGCACGAAGTCATAGGGCTGGCATGCGGCCACCGCGGCCTCGCGCATCGCGCCCATCTGGCTGTAGCCATGGAAGACCTGCGCCGCGGTGAGCGATGCCCCGGTGCTCACCCATTCGCGGATGTAGGGCAGCACGCGCTGCTGCTTCGCTGCCGGCAGCGCCGAGATGTCGAGCCAGGAGCGCATGCGCCAGAAGCGGTCCATGCCGTCGATCATCGTGCGCGTCATGAAGGGCCGCATCAGCTCGACGACCGCGCCCTCGGCTTCGAAGCAGCGCGCGGCGGCCTCGACGGCCGCGGCCGTTTCGGGCTCGACCGGCAGGCCCCAGCCGGCGTCCATCAGCAGGCCGATCTTCAAGCCTTGGATCGGCCGCTCGAGCTGCGTCCACGCGATGTCCTGCCAGGGCAGGCTCATCGTGTCGCGCCAGTCGGGCAGCGAGAGCGCGCGCATCATCAGCGCGGCATCGAGCACCGTGCGCGTCATCGGGCCCGCCACGCGCCCCGCATACGGCGGCTTGATCGGGATGCGGCCGAGGCTGGGTTTCAGCGTGACGATGCCGCACCAGCCGGCGGGCAGCCGCAGCGAGCCGCCGATGTCGGTGCCCACGTGCAGCGGCCCGTAGCCGGCCGCAGCCGCCGCTGCGGCGCCGGCACTGGAGCCACCGGGGTTCTTGGTCAGGCCCCACGGGTTGCGCGCGAGCGCATGAAAGCTCGACAGGCCCGACGACAGCATGCCGTAGTCGGGCATCGTCGTCTTGCAGAGAAACACTGCGCCGGCCTCGCGCAGCCGCGCGGCCGGCGGCGCGTCTTCGGCGGCCGGCATCAGATCGGTGGCGGCCGTGCCCAGCGGCACCGGCACGCCACGGCTCGCGATGTTCTCCTTCAGCGTGACCGGCACGCCATCGAGCGGGCCGAGCGCCTCGCCCTTCATCCACCGCGCCTCGGAAGCCTGCGCCATCGCGAGCGCGTTGCCGGCATCGAGCGCATAGGTCGCGCACAGCCGCGGCTCCCAGCGCTCGATGTGCGCCAGCACCGCTTGCGTCACCTCCACCGGCGAGAGGTGGCGAGCCTGGTAGAGCGCGCCGAGCTCGGCGGCGCTCAGGTCATGCAGGGAGTTCATCGTGGGTGTCGGATCGTGAAGGGGAAGGGCGCGCGCTGCCACCGGGCACGGCGGCCAGCAGCGCGCGCGTGTAGGGATGCTGCGCATCGTGCAGCAGTTGCTCCGGCGGCGCCTGCTCGACGATGCGGCCGCGGTGCATCACCGCCACCTCGTCGCACACCAGGCCCACCACCGCGAGGTCATGCGTGATGAACAGGTAGCTGATGCCGAGCCAGTCGCGCAGGTCGAGCATCAGGTTCAGCACCTGGGCCTGCACCGAGACATCGAGCGCGCTCACCGGCTCGTCGGCGACGATCAGCTTCGGACGCGTGATCAGCGCCCGAGCGATCGCGATGCGTTGGCGCTGCCCGCCGGAGAACTCATGCGGGTACTTGTCGAGGTCGGTCGGGCGCAGGCCGACTTCGTGCAAGGCGGCTGCGGCACGTTCGCGCCGTTCAGCGCGTGAGGCAACAGATAGCGCCGCGAGCGGCTCGGTGACGATGCGCTCGATGCGCTGCCGCGGGTCCAGCGAACCATAGGGATCCTGGAACACCATCTGGAAACCGGCCCGAGCGCGGCGCAGCGCTTCGGCTGGCAGCGCATTCAGGTCCTGCCCGTTCAGCAGCACCTGGCCGGAGGTGGGCGTCTCCAAGGCCATCACCAGCCGAGCCAGCGTCGACTTCCCCGAGCCTGATTCGCCGACGATGCCGAGGCTCTTGCCGGCTTCCAGCGTGAAGCTCACGTTGTCGAGGGCATGCACGAGGGGCGGCGCTTCGAGCAGACGTTCGCGCGGGAGGCGGTAGTGCTTGCTCAGAGCGCGTGCTTCCAACAGCGGTGTGCTCATGCGTGTCGCTCCCAATTCGTGCAGCGATCGGGGCGGCAGGGGGATGGCATGCCGTCTCGGATACGCCGCGGTGTGTCAGGGGGCAGGAGGCCGGGGTGTGCGGGCGCAGGCCCCATTCGCGGTGTCCACGAGCGATCCCTACTTGGCTCGTGTTGACGAGATGACGGTGTGAGTCCTCCAACGGTGCCCCGCGAGGTGGAGCCGGAGAACGCACACCCCGGCCTCCTGCCCCAGCGCACCGATCGCAGCAGAACCGTCATCGCAACCCCTTCACCAAAGGCGAACTCAGCACGGCCGAGAGCCGGATGCACCGCGCCTGATGCCCCGCCCCGACTTCGAACGCAGCAGGTGGCGCAGCACGACATGCATCGACGACGAAGCCACATCGATCCGAGAACGGGCACCCCGCGGGAATGTCCACCAACTCAGGCACACGTCCAGGGATGGTGGCCAGCCTTGTCCCACGCGGCATCCCCAACCGAGGCCGTGCCGCGAACAGCCCGCGCGTGTAGGGATGCGACAGCCGGCGGAACACCTCGTCGGTCGGCCCGCTCTCGACCACCGAGCCGCCATACATCACCAGCATGCGGCCCACATGCTCGGCCATCAGCTCGAGGTCGTGGCTGATCAGCAGCAGTGCCATGCCGTCTTCGCGCACCAGCTCGCCGATGAGATCCAGCACCTCGCGCTGCAGGCTCGCGTCGAGGGCCGTGGTGGGCTCGTCGGCGATCAGCAGGCGGGGGCGGCAGGCGAGCGCCATCGCGATCACGACGCGCTGGCGCTGTCCGCCCGAGAGTTCGTGCGGATAGGCGTCGAGCCGGCGTGCGGCATCGGGCAGCTTCACGCGGTCGAGCAGCCGCAGCGCCTCGGCGCGGGCTGCGCTCGCACCCAGGCCGCGGTGCAGCCGCAGCGGCTCGGCCACTTGGCGGCCGATGGTGTGCAGCGGGTTCAGCGCCGTCATCGGCTCCTGGAACACCATCGCGAGGCGGTTGCCGCGCAGCGCGCTCATCGCGGCATCGTCCAGCGCCGTCAGCTCGCGGCCTTCGAACATGATCGAGCCCTGCATGCTCGCGCGCTCGGGCAGCAGCCCCATCAACGCTAGCGCGGTGATCGACTTGCCGCAGCCCGATTCCCCGATCAGCCCCAGCGTCTCGCCGGCTTGCAGCGTGAACGAAATGCCGCGCAGCGCCTCGGCCTGGCCGCGCGCGGTGTCGAGTTGCAGGCGCAGGTCGCGCACGTCGAGCAGCGGGCCGGTCATCGCTGCCTCGCGAGCCTCGGGTCGAGCAGGTCGCGCAACCCGTCGCCCATCAGGTTGAGGCCGAGCACGCTGAGCGCGATGGCCGCACCGGGATACACCGCGAGCTGCGGCGCCTGGAACAGCAGCGTCTGCGCTTCGCTGAGCATGCGGCCCCAGCTCGGCTGCGGCGGCTGCGTGCCCAAGCCCAGGTAGCTCAATGCGGCCTCGGCGAGGATGGCCACCGCGAACTGGATCGTCGCCTGCACGATCAGCACGCTCGCGATGTTGGGCAGCACATGCTCCACCGTGATGCGCCACGGCCCCTTGCCGCAGGCCCGTGCGGCCAGCACGAAGTCGCGCGACCACACGGCGCGGGCGGCGGCCCGGCTGATGCGCAGGAACACCGGCACGTTGAACAGGCCGATCGCGACGATCGAGGTCACGAGGCCGGGGCCGTAGATCGCGGTCAGCATGATCGCGCTCAGCAGCGCCGGAAACGCGAAGCCGAAATCGGCGGCGCGCATCAGCAGTTCTTCGACCCAGCCGCGCCGCGCGGCCGCAATACAGCCGAGCAGCACGCCCAGACCGAGGCCGATGCCCACCGCGATCACGCCGACGACGATGCTGTTGCGCGCACCGACCAGCAGCTGCGAGGCCACGTCGTGGCCGAGCACGTCGGTGCCCAGCCAGTGCGCGGCACCGGCCGGCTGCAGCTTGTGCGCCACGTCGATCTCGGCGGGAGGATAGGGCGACCACAGCAGCGAGAGCGCGGCGGCCAGCAGCATCGCGAGCACCAGCACGCCACCGAGCACGAAGCTGCGGTGGCGAAGGACGCGCCCCCGGCCGCCTGGCGGCCGCCCCCCGAGGGGGCCCGATTCGCCGCCGGGCAACCCGTCCGCGAATCGCTCGTCCTTCACCATCGCCCCTGGCCGCCGGGCGGCCTGTCCCATAGGGACTGGGCGTGTTTCACGGGAAGTGGCTTTCATGCGTGGTGCCCCCTCAGCCGCGGATCGATCAGCGCATACAGCACGTCGACCACGAAGTTGAGGATCACCACCACCGCGGCCAGCAGCATCACCACGTCGCGCACCACCACGAGGTCGCGGTTGGCGATGGCCTGGAACACCAGCCGCCCGAGACCGGGCAGCACGAACACGTTCTCGACCACGATGGTGCCAGTGATCAGGTTGGCGAACTGCAGGCCCATCACCGTGAGCACGGGCACGAAGGCATTGCGCAGCACGTGGCGCCACAGCACCGCGCGGCGGCCCAGGCCCTTGGCGCGGGCGGTGCGCACGAAGTCCTCGCGCAGCACTTCGAGCACCGCCGAACGCGTCACCCGCGCGAGGATCGCGGCCTGCACCACCGCGAGCGACACCGCGGGCAGCAGCAGCGCCTTGAAGCCGCCCCACCAGCCTTCGTCCTCCCAGCCCGGGAAGCCGCCGGCCGATACCCACTGCAGCTTCACCGCGAACAGCAGGATCAGCAGGATCGCGAACCAGAAATTGGGCACCGCGATGCCCAACTGGCTGAAGGCCATCACGCCCAAGTCGCCCAGCCGGTTGTGGCGCGACGCGGCATACACGCCGAGCGTCAGCGCGACCGCGGTGGTGAGCACCATCGCCATCACCGCCAGCGGCAGCGTGACCTGCAGGCGCTCGGCGATGAGCTGCGACACCGGCACGTCGTACGAGGTGCTGACCGCCGTGCGGCCTTGCAGCAGGCCGCTGATCCAGTCGAGGTAGCGCGTGGCCGCCGGCCGGTTCAGCCCCAGCTTGGCCTCCAGTGCGGCCACCGCCTCCGGCGTGGCGCTCTCGCCGAGCATCACCTGGGCCGCGTTGCCGGGCAGCAGCTCGAGCACCGCGAACACGATCAGCGAGGCGACGAGCAGGGTGGCGACAAAGCTTGCAAAGCGCTTCAACAGGAACCAGGCCATGCGTTCTATGATGCCTGATGCCTTCCGCAGCTTCGATCGGCTTCGACACGGCGCAGCTCTTCATCGCGGGCCAATGGCGTGCGGCGCAGGGCGGGCAGACCCTGCCGCTGCTCAACCCGTCCGATGGCAGCGAGCTGGCACGCATCGCGCGCGGCACGGCGGCCGATGTCGATGCCGCGGTGCAGGCGGCACATGATGTGCTGTCCGGCGAGTGGGGCCGGCTCACCGCCGCTGAGCGCGGACGTGTGCTGATGCGCATGTCGACGCTGGTGCTCGAGCAGGCCGACACGCTGGCGATGCTCGAAGCGCTGGATGTCGGCAAGCCGGTGCGCCAGGGCAGGGCCGATGCCGTGGCGCTGGCGCGCTATCTCGAGTTCTACGGTGGCGCGGCCGACAAGGTGCATGGCGAGACGATTCCGTTCGCCGACGGCTACACGGCTTTCACGCTGCGCGAGCCGCACGGCGTCACCGGCCACATCGTGCCGTGGAACTACCCGATGCAGATCATCGGCCGCAGCGTCGGCGCCGCGCTGGCCATGGGCAATGCCGCGGTGCTGAAGCCGGCCGAGGAAGCCTGCCTCACGGCGCTGGCCTTCGCGCGCATCGCGGAGCAGGCGGGCCTGCCGGCCGGGGCGCTGAATGTCGTCACCGGGCTGGGCGAGGAGGCGGGCGCGGCCTTGTCGGCCCATGCCGGTGTGCAGCAGCTGTCGTTCACCGGCAGCGTGGCCACTGGTGCACTGGTGCAGGCGGCGGCCGCGGCCCATGCGGTGCCGGTCACGCTGGAGCTGGGCGGCAAGAGCCCGCAGATCGTGTTCGACGATGCCGATCTCGATGCGGCCCTGCCTTTCCTCGTCAATGCCGGCATCCAGAACGCGGGGCAGACCTGCTCGGCCGCCTCGCGCATCCTCGTGCAGCGGCCGGTGTTCGAGGCGGTGCTGCAGCGCATGGCGGCTCGCTATCGCGCGCTGCGCGTCGGACCGGCCTGGGCCGATCTCGACGTGGGGCCGCTGATCTCCGCACAGCAGCGCGAGACGGTGCTGCGCTACCTGCGCCTCGCGAACGACAGCGGCCTGGCGATCGCCGCGCAGGCGCAGATCGTGGCCGATGCACCCGAGGGCGGCTTCTATGTCGCGCCCACGCTGGTGGCCGAGGTGCCGCCGGAGCATGCACTGGCGCAAGAGGAGATCTTCGGCCCGGTGCAGGTGGTGATCCCGTTCGACGACGAGGCCGATGCGCTGCGCATCGCCAACGGTACGCCCTATGGCCTGGTGGCCGGCGTGTGGACGCGCGACGGCGCGCGCCAGTTGCGCATGGCGCGGGCGCTGAAGTGCGGCCAGGTGTTCATCAACAACTACGGCGCCGGCGGTGGCATCGAGCTGCCCTTCGGCGGCGTCAAGCTGTCGGGGCATGGGCGCGAGAAGGGCTTCGAGGCGCTGTATGGCTTCTCGACGTTGAAGACCGTGGCGATCCACCACGGCTGAAGGAGACATCCGATGAGGCTCAAGGACAAGGTCGCGATCGTTACCGGCGGGGCCTCGGGCTTCGGTGCCGGCATCGCACGCAAGTTCGTCGCAGAAGGCGCGCAGGTGCTGATCGCCGACCAGAACCTCGAGGCGGCGCTCGACGTGGCGGCTTCGCTCGGCACCGCGGCGCGGGCACTGCGCATCGACGTCACCCGGGCCGCCGACGTGGCCACGATGATGGACGCTGCCGAGGCCCACTTCGGCGCGATGCACATCCTCGTCAACAACGCTGGCGTAGGGCACCCGCCGCAGCCGCTCGAGGAGTTGCCCGAAGACGAGTTCGACCGCATCGCCGCGGTCAACATGAAGGCGATCTACCTCGCGGCGCGCGAGGCGGTGCCGCGCTTCAAGGCGCAGAAAGCCCGGATCGGCCAAGCCGGCGTGATCCTCAACATGGCGTCCACCGCCGGCGTGAGCCCGCGGCCGCGCCTCACCTGGTACAACGCCAGCAAGGGCTGGGTCATCACCGCGACGAAATCGATGGCGGTGGAGCTGGCGCCCTTCGGCATCCGCGTGGTCGCGCTGAACCCGGTGGCGGGCGAGACGCCGCTGCTCAAGACCTTCATGGGCGAGGACACGCCGGAGATGCGCGCGAAGTTCCTCGCCACGATTCCGCTCGGCCGCTTCTCGACGCCGGAAGACCTGGGCAACGCCGCCTGCTTCCTCTGCAGCGACGAGGCCTCGATGATCACCGGCGTCGCGCTCGAGGTCGACGGCGGCCGCTGCATCTGACCGCAGCGGGGAACGTCATGCACGGATGGCGCTGAACAGGCCTTCCGAGATCCATTGATGCAGTGCCGTGGCTGCAGCGGCGGCGGCCTGCGATTCATCGGCCAGCAGCAATGCCGCCTGCTCGCACAGCACGCCGAAGCTCGCGCCGTCCACCGCCATCGGCAGCAGCTCGGCTTCCAGCGCCGGCAGCGAGCGCCAGCGCGTTTCCAGGTCTTGGCGCCACACGGCGAGGCCATGACGATGGGCCTGCGGCTCGGGCAGCTCGGGCTCGTCGGCACCTGCTTCCGGATCGTGTTCGCGCAGGATGCGCCAGGCCGGCTCGATGTTCCAGTCCAGCGTCAGCAGGCGCAGGCCGGGATGGGGCTGCAGGCGCAGGTCGCCCCAGGCCTCGGCTGGCAGGGCCGCCAATGCGGTGAGCGGCAGCACGGGGGCGTCGGCCGCGTCGAAGGCGTCGCGCAATGCCCAGTCCATGCGCGCGAAGTCGACCAGCGCGGGGTGCGGCACGAGATCGTCGCGCGCGGCCATGAACTCCGCGAGCCGGTGGCCGAACCAGCGGATCGATGGATGCTGCGAAGGGTGCGCCGCGACGTAAGCGAGGGCCAGCGCCTCGAAGGCTTCGTACCCCAGCGCGTGTTGCAGCACGGTGTAGTTGTCGGCCAGCGCCGCGACCAGGCGGGCGCGATAGGCATGGCGGTAGATCCCGAGGCGGGCGGGACCGCCGTCCGGTCGGGTCTTGAGCAAAGGCGGCGGCGCTGCTTCGTGCCCGGCGCAGACCGCCTGCAGGAACGCACGCTGCTGGGCTTGGAGCGCCGTCATGCCGCCAGCTCCGTTGCCAGGGCCTCGGCGGCGATTTCGCGCGCCCGGCCGAGCTCGGCCAGCAGCTCGTCCAGCGGCGGGATGTGGTCGTCGCGCTCGATCATCGCCGGCACCGGGCCGAGGCGGCGCACGGTGTAGCCGTAGAGCGACCAGACCGCCTCGCACACCGGGGCATCGTGGGTGTCGATCAGGTGGTCGCCGTGATCCTGGTGGCCGGCGAGGTGGATCTGCACCACGCGCTCGGCCGGCATCGCGTCGATGAAGGCCTGGGCATCGAAGCCATGGTTCACGCTGCTGACGTAGACGTTGTTCACGTCGAGCAGGAGCTGGCAGTCGCTGCGCTTGAGCAGCTCGGCGATGAACTCGGCCTCGCTCATCTCGTCGGCCGCGAAGCTCACGTAGCTGGAGACGTTCTCCAGCACCAGCCGGCGGCCGAGCAGGTCCTGCACCTGCGACACGCGGTCGGTCAGGTGGCGCAAGGCCGCCTCGGTGTAGGGCAGCGGCAGCAGGTCGTGCAGGTTGTGGTGGTCAACGCCGGTCCAGCACAGGTGGTCGGAGATCCAGCCCGGCTCGATGCGGTCGGCCAGCGCCTTCAGGTCGCGCAGGTAGTCGAGGTTCAACGGGTCGGTGCTGCCGATCGACAGCGACACGCCATGCATCACCATCGGAATATCGCGCCGGATCGTGTCGAGAAAGTGCAGCGGCTTGCCGCCGGGCACCATGTAGTTCTCGGAGATCACCTCCAGCCAGTCGACGGCGGGGCGCCGCTCGATGAAGTCGCGGTAGTGCTCGGGGCGCAACCCGAGGCCGAAGCCCTGGATCGAAGGACGCATGGCGGAAGGGCCCTGGGGAAATAAAAAGCCCGGTGGCGGTTGTGCGGCTGGCGCGTCGCCACCGGGCTAACACGAGGCGGCCGCTCGCTCTGGCACGCCTCGTCGCTCCTGGAGATCAGCGTATCACTCGACGACCTTGCCGCCCGCCTTTTTGCATTCGGCGGCCGACTTCTTGGTCACCCAGCCCTGGCCCTTGCAGGTGTTCTGGCCCTTGCACTCGTTCGAGGCGGTCTTGCACTCGGAGGTTCCCTTGCAGCTGTTGACGCCCGAGCACTTGACGGCGCCGTTGTCGGCGGCCTGCACGGAAGTGGAGAGAACGCCCATCGAGAACAGGGCGGCGGCAGCGGTGGCGATCGCCACACCGGTCTTGATATTTGCCATGTCAGTTTTCCTCTTTCGGTTGAGTTGGTCATCGCTCGCCGGCTTGGGCTTCACATCGAAGGCCTTGCATGGGGCGGCAGGGGTCTGTCGGTGCTCGGGTCGATTCCTTACACGCGGCCTGCCTCCCCAGATACGGCAGGCCACCGAAAGTGGATGCAGCAAAAGAAAAGGGCGCTCCGGGGAGCGCCTTCGCGGTTGGTGAAAACCCGGAGATCAGGCCATCACTGCCGCCATGGCCGCGGCAGCCGCCTCGACGTTGTGCGTGTTGAGGCCGGCCACGCAGATGCGGCCCGAGCGCACCAGGTACACGCCGAACTCCTCGCGCAGGCGGTCGACCTGGGCCGCGGAGAGACCGGTGTAGCTGAACATGCCGCGCTGCGTGAGGAAGTAGTCGAAGTTTCGGCCCGGCACCTTCTGCACCAGCACCGCATGCAGCCGCTTGCGCATCGCCAGGATGCGTTCGCGCATCGCGGCCAGTTCCTGCTCCCATAACGAACGCAGCTCGGGGTCGCCCAGCACCAGCGCGACGATCTGGCCGCCGTGGATCGGCGGGCTCGAGTAGTTGCGGCGCACCGTGAACTTCAGCTGGCCCAGCACGTTCTCGGCCTGCTGCGCGTCGGGGCACACCACGCTCAGCGCGCCGCAGCGCTCGCCGTACACGCTCATGCTCTTGGAGAACGAGTTGGCGATGAAGAAGCTCAGGCCCGCGGAGGCAAGGGCGCGCACCGCATAGGCGTCTTCCTCGATGCCGTCGCCGAAGCCCTGGTAGGCCAGGTCGAGGTAGGGCAGCAGCTGGCGCTCCTTGATCACCGGGATCAGCTCGTCCCACTGCGCGCGAGTCAGGTCCACGCCGGTCGGGTTGTGGCAGCAGGCGTGCAGCAGCACGACGCTCCGGGCCGGCAGGCCGCGCAGCGTGGCCAGCATGTCGGCAAAGCGCACGCCGCCGGTGGCCGGGTCGTAGTAGGGGTAGGTGCGCACGGTGATGCCGGCGCCCTCGAACATCGAGCGGTGGTTGTCCCAGGTGGGATCGCTGACCCAGACCTCGCTGTCGGGGAAGTAGCGCTTGATGAAATCGGCGCCCACCTTCAGGCCGCCGCTGGAGCCCACCGCCTGGATAGTCGCGATGCGCTTCGAGGTCACCGCCTCATGGCCGGCGCCGAACAGCAGCTGCTGCACCGCGCTGCGGAAGTTGGCGGCGCCCTCGATCGGCAGGTAGGGCTTGGGGCCGCTGGCGGTCAGCAGCTTGGCCTCGGCGCGGCGCACGGCCTCGAGCACCGGGATGCGGCCGGCATCGTCGAAGTAGATGCCGATCGACAGGTTGATCTTGTTCGGGCGAGGGTCTTTCTGGAAGTCTTCGTTGAGCGACAGGATCGGGTCGCCGGCAAAGGGCTCGACGTGCTGGAACATGGGGTCTCCTCGATGAAGCGCCGATTATCCGGCGCCGTCACCGGCGGCGCAGAGGGCCAATTGCCGCGAAACCGCAGGAGCCAGCAGCGCCGGCCCGGGTCAGGCGGCCAGCGCCTTCACGATGTCGCGCTCGATCGACTCGGGCGCATCCTGCGGCGCGTAGCGCTTGAGCACGCGGCCGTCGCGGCCGACCAGGAACTTGGTGAAGTTCCACTTGATCGCCTTGGTGCCCAGCAGGCCCGGCGCTTGCTCCGTCAGGAAGCGATAGAGCGGATGGGCCTGCGAGCCGTTGACCTCGATCTTGGCCATCATCGGGAAGCTGACGCCGTAGTTCATCTCGCAGAACGAGGCGATCTCCTCGTTGCTGCCCGGGTCTTGTCCGCCGAACTCGTTGCTCGGAAAACCCAGAACCACCAGGCCGTCGTCGCGATGCTTCTCCCACAACGCTTCCAATCCCTTGAACTGCGGGGTGAATCCGCATTCGCTCGCGGTGTTGACGATCAGCAGCACCTTGCCCTTGTAGTCGGCCAGCCGGGCGGTCTGGCCGTTGATGGTCTGGGCTTCGAAGTCGTAGACACTGGTCGCAGCCATGGTGGATCTCCATCGGTGAAGCGCGGAACCCCGTGGCCGAGACCGACTCAGACCGGAATCCGGGGCATGTGGCCGGGCATGTTAGCCCGCTCCCTTCCCCCACGTTTTGAGGGGCCGGGATGCGTTGACACCATCCCGCCAGCCCCCGAACATCCCTTCCATACTTTTAGGGAGAATTCATGACGACCGCCGCCAACGGCACGCGCTTTCGCGTGGCCCTGCAGGGCTTCAGCGAGTTCGAACGCAGTGCGCTGGCTTCGTACTTCCGCCTCGCCGCCGACCGCTACCCCTCGTATGAACAAACGGGTGCGATGGACGAGGCCCATTTCATCGTCGCCGATGCCGACGATGCCGCTGTGGTGCAGGCCGTGCTGGCCGCCGACCGCGCCGGCGATACCGTGTTCATCGGCGCCCAGGCGCCCGAGGGCGCCATGGCCTGGATGATGCGCCCGATCGACCCGATGCACGTGCTGCGCGAGCTCGATGCGCGCGTGGCGCTGCACGAGCGGTCGTCCACCGGCAGCACGCTCACGCCGCCGATGGTGCCGCTGGTCCTGCCCCGCGAAGCCGCCAACAGCGCACCGTCGCCGGGCCGCCGCGCCAGCGACCTGCCGCTGCGCCGGCCGGAGGCCGCCCGCCGCTAGGGTATTGAGCCCCCGGCCGTCGGGCGGCCGCCCCCCGAGGGGGCTCGAAACGCGGCCGGGCAACCCGTCCGCGTTTCGCTCGTCTTTCACCATCGCCCCTGGCCGCGTTGCGGCCTGTCCCAGAGGGACTTTCCAGCGCTTCGGTGTCAGCGTTTCGGTAGCGTGGCCAGCAGGGCGGCGGTGAGGATCAAGGCTCCGCCTGCGGCGACCTTCGGGGTCAGCGTTCCGCCGCCCAGCGCCAGGGCGGAAGCGGAGGCGAACAGCACCTCGGTCAGCATCACGACGGCCGTCACGTTGGCGGGCAGGCGGGCTGCGCCGTATTGCAGCGCGAGGTTGCTGAGCAGGAAGACGCTGCCGAGCAGCGTCGCGCCCACGAGCCAGAGCCCCGGGGCCGGCGGGTGGGGAATGCCCCCGGCCGGGCCTAGCAGGGCCGCGATGGTGGTCGCCACCGCGGTGCCGCCGCAGAACATCGCCAGGGCCCGGGCCTCTTCGGGCCGTCCCGCCTCGCGGCGCAGCATCACGTTGTTCAGCGCGAACGAGAAGCCGCCGGCCAGGGCCAGCAGGTCAGGCAGGCTGCTCGGCAGCGGCCAGCCGCCTCCGGCGGGCCACAGCACCGTGAGGGCGCCGGCCAGCGCCAGCATCACCCGCAGCGCGGCATGGAGGTGCAGCCGCTCGCCGAGCAGCGGCCGGGCCAGCAGCACCGCCCACAGCGGCATCAGGTAGAACAGCAGCACCACCCGCACGACGTCGCCGGTGGTCACGGCCCAGTTGAACGAAGCGTTGGTGAAGCCCGAGGCCGCGGCCACGACCCAGAGGCTGGGGGTGGCGAGCACCTGGCGCCAGGCGCGCGGCCGGGTCAGGCCGATCAGCGCGACCGCCATCGCGTAGACCAGTGCGGTGCACCACAGCGGATGCAGTCCGGCCTGCTGGAGCTGACGGAACGGCCACCACGACACGCCCCAGACGAAGGCGTTGAAGCACAGCGCCAGCGCGGGGCCGAGGCTCAATGGCGGTCGGAGCGGGCGATGGCGAGCAGGCGCTCGAGCTCGTCGCGGTGCTCGATCTTGTTGCGGCGATGCCAGCGGCCGATCAGCCACATCGTGGCGGCCACGACCAGGCCGAACACCGTGATCGCGCCGAACGCCGAGAGGCCGAGGCGGGTCATGCCGGTGTAGAACGCGCCGAAGCCGAGCACGGCGGCCTGCTCGTTGAAGTTCTGCACCGCGATCGAGCGGCCGGCGCCCATCAGGTTGTGGCCGCGGTGCTGCAGCAGCGCGTTCATCGGCACCGCGAGGAAGCCGCCCATGCCGCCGAGCATGATCAGGAACGGGGCTGCGATCCAGACGTTGGAGATCGCGTTCATCGTGATCACCAGCAGGCCCATGCCCACGCCGAGCGGCAGCACGCCGGTGGCGCGGTCCAGCTTCATGAAGCCCGAGGCCAGCACCGCGCCCACGGCCGTGCCGACCGCGACCACGCCCACCAGCGAGGAGGCATGGGTGGTGTCGTAGTGCAGCGCCGCCGCCGCCCAGGCGAGCACGATGTAGCGCAGGTTGCTGGAGGCGCCCCAGAACACGGTGGTGGTGGCCAGCGAGATCTGGCCGAGCCGGTCGTTCCACAGCCGGGCGTTGCAATGCGAGAAGTCGCGCACCAGCGCGATCAGGCTGTGCGCGATCGGCTGCAGCGGCGCCTCGGTGCGCGGTATGCGCAGGTTGAAGACGGCCGCGATCACGTACAGGCTGATCAGCGAGGCGATCGCCGCTTCGGGCGCGGTGTCGATGCCGGTCTCGATCCAGGGGAAGTCGATCTGCAGCAGGTGGACCGAGATCACCTTGCCGACGAGTTGCCCGCCCAGCAGCACGCCCATGATGATGGAGCCGATGGTCAGGCCCTCGATCCAGCCGTTGGCCTTGACCAGCTGCGAGGGCGGCAGCAGCTCGGTGAGGATGCCGTACTTGGCCGGCGAGTAGGCCGCCGCACCCAGCCCCACCACCGCATAGGCCAGCAGCGGGTGCGTGCCGAACAGCATCATCAGGCAGCCCACGACCTTGATGGCGTTCGAGATGAACATCACCTTGCCCTTGGGGATCGCGTCGGCGAACGCGCCGACGAAGGGCGCCAGCACCACGTAGAACAGCGCGAACATCGGCACCAGCGCCGCGCGCTGCCATTCGCCGGCACCCGAGGTCTTGAGCAGTTCAACCGCCGCGACGAACAATGCGTTGTCTGCCAGCGAGCTGAAGAACTGCGCTGACATGATCGTGTAGAAGCCTTTTTTCATGCGCTCGGGCGGCGTGCGACGGTGTGGTGAGGGCGAGAACCGTCGTCAGCGGGTGCGGCCTGGGATTCGTCTCCTTGCGGCGGGGTTTATAGCATGCGGCGGTGACGGCCCCAGACCGTGAAAGATGCGGCAGGTGCGCTGGCAGAATCCTTCGACCATGCCCCGCCCGATCGAAGCGCTGATCCACACCGAAGCCCTGGCCCACAACCTGAGGCGTGCCCGGGCGATGGCCCCCGATGCCCGGGTCTGGGCGGTGGTGAAGGCCAACGCCTATGGCCACGGCATCGAGCGCGCCTTCGAAGGCCTGCGCGGCGCCGATGGTTTCGCGCTGCTCGACCTCGCCGAGGCCGAGCGCATCCGGGCCCTCGACTGGCGCGGGCCGGTGCTGCTGCTCGAAGGCGTGTTCGAGGCGCGCGACCTCGAGCTCTGCTCGCGGCTCGACCTGTGGCACGTGGTGCACTGCGAGGCGCAGATCGACTGGCTGGCCGCGCACAAGACCCTGCGCCCGCACCGCGTCTTCCTCAAGATGAACAGCGGCATGAACCGCCTCGGCTTCCGGCCGCAGGCCTTCCGCAGCGCCTGGACCCGTCTCAATGCGCTGCCGCAGGTCGACGAGATCTCGCTGATGACGCATTTCTCCGATGCCGACGGTCCGCGCGGCATCGCGCACCAGATGCAGGTGTTCTCCGAGGCCACGCACGACCTGCCGGGCGAGCGCTGCGTCAGCAACAGCGCCGCCATCCTGCGCCATGCGACCGTGGCCGACGTGCGGGCCGACTGGGTGCGTGCGGGCATCATGAGCTACGGCTCGGCGCCTGATTACCCTGAGCACGACATCGCCCACTGGGACCTGCAGCCGACGATGACGCTGCGCGCCCGGCTGATCGGCGTGCAGGCGCTGCAGCCCGGCGACACGGTGGGCTACGGCAGCGCCTTCCGCGCCGAGGAGCCGATGCGCGTCGGCATCGTCGCCTGCGGCTATGCCGACGGCTATCCGCGCCACTGCGCCAGCGGCACGCCGGTGCTGGTCGACGGCGTGCGCACGCGCACGCTCGGCCGGGTCTCGATGGACATGATCGCCGTCGACCTCACGCCGGTGCCCCACGCCGCCCTGGGCAGCGAGGTCACGCTGTGGGGCCGCGGGCCGCGCGGCAGCGTGCTGCCGATCGACGAGGTCGCGCGCGCCGCCGGCACCATCGGCTACGAGCTGATGTGCGCGCTGGCCCAGCGCGTGCCGGTCTCCGTGGCCGGCTGACGAGCACGCACGCGGGCCTCAGGCCGCCTGCGCCATCGGCACCGGCGCCTCGGCCAACCGGGTGACGATCTGCCCCAGCCGCCGGATCGCGGCTTCCATCCTTGGCGACCATGGATCGCCGTACTGCAGCCGGATGAAGTGATCGAAGCGCCGGCTCATGCTGAAGGCCGCGCCAGGTGCGACGCCGATGTGCTCCAGCCGCGCCAGCGCGAACACGGCCCGTGAGTCGACATGGCGCGGCAGCTCGATCCACAGCATCAGCCCGCCCTGCGGCAGGCTCAGGCGGCAGCCGATCGGGAAATGGCGCGCCACCGCATCGGCCATCTGGTGCGCCTGCTGCTTCAGCGCCGCGCGCAGCTTGCGAAGGTGGTGGTCGTAGCCGCCGTCGGCCATGAACTGCGCCAGCACCTCCTGCTGCAGCATCGGGCAGGCCACCGAGGTGCGCAGCTTCAGCGCCTGTGTCTTCAGCAGGTGCCGGCCGGGTGCGACCCAGCCGATGCGGTAGCCCGGCGCCACCGTCTTCGTGAAGGCCGAGCACAGGATCACGTCGTTGTGCTCATCGAAGCTCTTCAGCACCGGCGGCCGCTGGTCGCCGAAGTACAGCTCGCCGTAGATGTCGCTTTCCACCAGCGTGATCCCGCGTTCGGCGCACAGCTGCACCAGCCGGCGCTTGTGCTCCACCGGCATCAGGCTGCCGCCCGGGTTGGGAAAGTGCGGCAGCAGCACGCAGGCCTTCACGGCACCAGGCGTCTGCGTCGCGAAATCCAGCGCCTCTAGCGAGATGCCCACGCGCGGATGGCTCGGGATCTCGAGCGCCCGCATGCCCAGGCTCTCGACCGACTGCAGCAGGTGGAAGTAGGTGGGCGATTCGAGCGCGATCGTATCGCCCGGCCCGGCCACTGACTTCAGCGCGAGGTAGATAGCCTCCATGCCGCCGTTGGTGATGACGATCTCGTCGGGCCGCAGCTGCACGCCCGACCCGATCGCCCGCCGCGCGATCTGCTGCCGCAGCGCGAGGCTGCCGGCCATGTTGTAGGTGGTGGCGTATTCAGGGTGGCGGCGGTTCACGCTGGCCAGGATGTGCTGCAGCTTGGCCTCGGGCAGCAGCGAGCGGGCCGGCGCCGCATGGAAGGCGGGCATCGCCTCTGGGTCGTCGACTGTCAGCAGGAACTCGTGCAGCACATGGTCCATGCTGACGAAGCTGGCGCTTTCCACCCGTAGGTCGAACTGCGGCTCGGGCAGCGACGGCGCGCGCGGCATCACGAAATAGCCCGACTTCGGCCGTGCCTGCACGATGCCCTGGTTCTCGAGGTGGCGCAGCGCCTGCAACGCCGTGGTGATGCTGACGCCGTGCTGCTGGCTCAGCGCCCGCACCGACGGCAGCCGGCCACCGGCCCGCAGGGCGCCGCTGGCAATGCCGCGCTCGATCTGACTCGCGATTTGCTGGTACAGGGGGGCTGGCGAGTCGGCGGGATCGTCCATGCGGCCTATTGTGGACAGTTCGCCGCTGCCTGTACCAACACAGAAGTGCACATCAAATCCCGACACAGATGCGGAATTCGCACCGTCTGTGCTGCATTTCTTTGGTCAGCGCTGGCTCTGTCGCCGAAAGCGCGCCCTGCCGACACTGCAGTGCCGAATGCAGGAGAAGTGCCATGTCCGATACCCCACCCCCCACCCTGACGCAGCTCCAGGCCGGCGAGCTGCTGCACGGACCCGAGGACCGCGACACCTGGCTCAGCGTGGTCCGGGGCCGGGTCTGGGTCACCGAGGCAGGGGATCCGGACGACCACTTCCTCGAAAGCGGTCAATCGATGCGGCTGCGCGCCGGGGCGAAGGCGCTGGTCAGCGCCGAGGGTGGCCCGGCGCAGGTGCTGCTGGCGCGCGACGGCCTTCCCTCGGCTGCGGTCTCGCCGCTGCCGGAACCCTGTGGCAGCATCGCGGTTTCTCCCTGACCTTTCGAGCCGCCCGATGACCCTGCCCGCGCACCAGCTGACGATGACGGTGCTGATGACGCCCGACACCGCCAATTTCTCGGGCAACGTCCACGGCGGCACCATCCTCAAGCTGCTCGACCAGGTGGCCTATGCCTGCGCCAGCCGCTATGCCGGCCGCTACGTGGTCACGCTGTCGGTCGACCAGGTGATGTTCCGCTCGCCGATCAACGTCGGTGAGCTGGTGACCTTCCTCGCCAGCGTCAACCTGACCGGCACCTCGTCGATGGAGGTCGGCATCAAGGTGATCGCCGAGAACATCCGCACGCAGGAGGTGCGGCACGTCAACAGCTGCTTCTTCACGATGGTGGCGGTGGACGACGAACGCAAGCCGGTGCCGGTGCCGCCGCTGCGGCCGTTCACGCCCGAGGAGAAGCGCCGCTGCGAGGCGGCCAAGTTGCGCAAGCAACTGCGGCAGGAGCTGGAGCAGCGCTACAACCAGATCCGCGCCGACGGCACGACAGTCTGAGAAGATGTTGGCCCCCACGTCGCTTCGCTCCTGCCCCCCGAGGGGGCGCTCAGCCGGCTTGAGGCGGCTCGGCGCCGGCTGAGGCCGCGGTGGCGCGCTATCTCGTTCCCGAGCACGAGGTCGAGTGGACCGCGGTGCGCTCGCAGGGT
>CBIHRS010000062.1:0-23777 GCA_966212505.1 uncultured bacterium | reverse complement strand
AGAACGCCTCCCGGGCGCTGCAGCTGGCCAACCGCGGCTATGTGATGGACTCCGGTGAGATCTCGATGACCGGCGACGCCAAGCAGTTGCTCGATGATCCGAAGGTCAGGGCGGCTTATCTCGGCGAGGCGTAACGTCTGTCACACCGGTGCGGGTCTTTCCTGAGGCCCGCTTCAGCTTGCTTTAAGGCAACGGCGCCTACCCTCTGACACCCCATTCTGGGGCGGACAAGAGGAGACGTCGTATGAGGATCCGGACAGGCCGCATCGCGGCAGCACTGCTATGGGGCGCCCTGTGCGCGGCCGCCCATGCGCAGGCGGGCCAACCCCTGCGCGTGGGCTTCATCTGCCCGTTCACCGGCGGATCGGCGGATTTCGGCAACAGCGCCCGCCTGGGCGCGGAGCTCGCCGCCCAGGAGATCAACGAGGTCGGCGGTTATGTGGGCCGCAAGCTCGAGCTCGTCGAGCGCGATGACCAGGCCAATCCCGACATCGGCCGCAAGATGGCCGAGGAGCTGGTGCTCAAGGACAAGGTCGACTTCACGATCGGCTTCTGCAACACCGGCGTCGCGATGAAGGCGCTCGATGTGTTCCAGGACCACAAGCACCTGCTGATGGTGCCGGTGTCCACCGGATCGGCCGTCACGGCCAAGTACCCGGCCGCCGAGAGCTACATCTTCCGCATGTCGCCGCGCGACACGCTGCAGGCGGCCTTCCTCGTCAACGAGATCGTCGACAAGCGCGACCTGACCAAGGTGGCGGTGTTCGCCGACAAGACCGGCTACGGCGAAGGCGGCCTCAGCGACGTGGTGAAGTTCCTGGCCGAGAAACAGCTGAAGCCGGTGTACGTGGCACGCTTCGATCTTGGCGTGAAGTCGCTGGTCGAGCAGGTCAACGAGGCCAAGGCGGCGGGCGCGCAGGCGATCATCGGCTACACCGTCGGCCCCGAGCAAGCCGTGCTGGCCAAGGCGCGGGCCGAGGCGCACTTCAGCGGGCCGCTGTACGGGCCGTGGCCGATGTCGTTCCGCACCGTGTGGGAGCAGTCGGGCGGCGCCGCCGAGGGCGCGATCATGGTGCAGTCCATCATCCAGGACCTGTCGAACGAGCGCCGCACTTCCTTCATCGCGCGGCTGAAGCGACTGGCCGGCAACCAGCGCATCGGCTCGCTGATGGCCGCCGCGCAGAGCTACGACGCGGTGCACCTGATGCTGCGCGCGGTGTTCCAGACCCGGGGCGACACCTCGGCCGCAGCATTGAAGCGCGCGCTCGAGAATTTCGAGAAGCCATATGCCGGCGTGGTGACCACGCACGACCGACCGTTCAGCCCGCAGGACCACGATGCCTTCTCGATCAACATGATCTGGCTCGGCGTGTGGCACCACGGCGAGGTGCAGTTCCTCTACCCCGAGGATGCCAAGCGCGCCAGCGTGATCCGGCGCAAGGCCTCATGAGGCCGGCGATGATCTTCTAGCCTGCCGCCAGCCGGCCTTCGCGCAGGGCCTCGACGGTGTCACGGATCAAATGGCCCGAGATGCTGAAGCGCGGCGGGATGCCGGGTAGCGCATCGATCGGGAACCACGCGGCCTCCTCGATCTCGCCGGGCTGCGGCACGATCTCGCCGCCGGTCCATTCGGCGGTGAAGGCGATCATCAGGCTGTGCGGAAAGGGCCAGCTCTGGCTGCCGTAGTAGCGCAGATGGCGCACCTGCACACCCACCTCTTCGGCCACCTCGCGGTGCACGCATTCCTCGATGGATTCGCCCGGTTCGACGAAGCCGGCGAGCGCGCTGTACATGCCCTTGGCGAACTGCGGCGCGCGGGCCAGCAGGATCTCGCGATCGCGCCACACCAGCGCCATCATCGCCGGGCTGATGCGGGGATAGGCGGTGTGGCCGCACGCCGGGCACGTGCGGGCGCGGTCGCGTTCATGCGCGGTGGTCGGCGTGCCGCAGACGCCGCAGAAGCGGTGGGCACGGTCCCATTCGAGGACCTGGGCTGCGCGACCGGCCAGCGTCAACAGCGGCTCGGGGAACTGCATCATCGCGGCGCGCAGCGGCATCGGGCGCCAGCCTGCCGGCACCTCGGCCAGCCGCAGCGCCCAGCAGTCGAGTGCATCGAGCCGGCCGAGGTAATGATGGGCATCGGCCAGCGGCTGCAGGTGCTGCAGCGGATGCGGCCTCAGCACGACCTCTTCGGAATCGGAGGGCAGCAGCAGCTGCCCTTCGACGAAGGCCAGGCACCACGCCGTGGGCGTGGGCTCGGCCTCGGGATGAACGGCGGGAAGAAAGGGCATCGCTGCAGTATCTGCGATGCCGGGCTTTCGTGCCGAGGGGCGCTGCGGGGGCTCAGTCGCGGCGCAGCTTCGAGCGAGCCCAGGCGTCGGCCGCACGTGCCGGCGTCTGGCCGCTCGTGGCCACGCGCTCCAGCAACTCGAGCACGCGCTCGCGGATGCGGCTCACCTCGGCTATCACCGAGGCTTCGTCGCCTTCGCCGCGGAACTCGCGCGCGACGCTGACGATGCCGCCGGCATTGACCAGGTAGTCGGGCAGGTAGAGCACGCCGCGGGCATGCAGTGCATCGCCATCGGCGGGCGAGGCGAGCTGGTTGTTGGCGGCGCCGGCGATCAGCTTCGCGCGCACCGCGGGAATGCTGGCCGCGTTGAGCACCGCACCCAGCGCACAGGGCGCCAGCACGTCGACCTCGGCTGCCAGGATCTCGTGCACCGGCAGCACCTCGGCGCCGAAGCGTTCGCGCGCTTCGTTCACCCGGGCCGTGTTGACATCGGCCACCACCAGCTTCGCGCCGGCCTCGTGCAGGTGCTGCGCGAGGTGCATGCCGACCGCGCCCAGGCCCTGCACCGCGACGCGCACGCCCTGCAGCGAGCTGCGCTTCAGGTGCTGCTGCACGCCGGCCTCGATGGCGACGAACACGCCCCAGGCCGTCTTCGGCGACGGGTCGCCGCCGAAGGCGCCGGCGCGCGGAATGCCGCTGACGAAGCCGGTGTGCTGCTGCACCACGCGCATGTCGGCGGTGGTGGTGCCCACGTCTTCGGCGGTGATGTAGGCGCCGCCCAGCGATTGCACCGCGCGGCCAAAGGCGGCGAACAATGCCTCGCGACCCTTGGGTTCGTCACGCCAGTCGGCCGGCTTCAGGATCACCGCCTTGCCGCCGCCGAAGGGCAGGTCGGCCAGCGCATTCTTCAGGCTCATGCCTTGCGCGAGGCGCAGCGCATCGGTGAGGGCCGAGGCTTCATCGCCGTAGGTCCAGAAGCGGCAGCCGCCGAAGGCGGGGCCACGCGCCGTGCTGTGCACCGCGAGGATGGCCTTCAGCCCGCTGTCGGGGTCGGCGACCAGCAGCACCCGTTCATGCGGCGCTTCATCGGGCAGGCCGAACAGGGAGGTGAGGACGGGGGAGGTGGCGGCGGCCGGAACGGCGCGCGCGAGATCGGAGATCGCGTTCATGGCGAGGTCAGCACTCGTGATGCGTTGAGGGGGCCGGGCAAGGCGCCGGGCCTGCTGTGTCGCAGCTTGTGGCTGCGACGCGCGCGAGCTTACCGCGGATGCCGGGCGACCGGCGAGCCGATGGCACATGACGCAATGCACGGTGTGCATGGGCCGCGATCTGCTGCATTTGTGCACGCTTTGCTGCGCTGCCGCATCAAACCCGGGCGCCGGCCGCCGACATACTCGATGCGCAGTCAGGCGCAACAGGCCCCATCCGCATGACCGACGACGATCAACGTCCCGACGAGCCGCCCGAACCCGAGGCGGACGACCCGCCGCAGAGCCGGCCCACGATCGTGATGCGTCCGCAGGTGTCCGAGCCTCGCAAGCCGCTGTACCGCGTGGTCGAAGTCGTCAGGACGTCCTATGGCCGCCTGGCCGAAGAAGGGCGCGTCTGGCATTCCGACCTGGCGCATGTACGCCGCTTCGGCCGCGTGATCGCCGGCAACACCAGCGGCCATCGCGTCGTGGTGGTCGATGGCGCCGGCGCCATCCTTGAGGAGCTGAGCGTCGTGCCGCAGGAGCAGCGCAGCGGCAACTGGGAAGGCTGGAAGAAGACGGAATTGCCGCCCTTGCCGCAGAAGCGGGGGAACCTGCGCGCCAAGCCGCCCACACCGTTTGCCAAACCCAGGCCCCCGGCGCCGCCGGCCATGCCTGCGCCGCCCGTGCCGCCCGCCTTGCCGCAGCCCGATCTGGCGCTGGAGGACGAGCCCGAACAGGCGGAGGCCACCGACACCCAGCCCTCCGACCTCGGAGACTGAACGGCCGAGGCGTCAGTGCTTGTCGGCTTCCGACGTGAAGCTGTCGGCGTAGAACTCGTCTTCGGGCAGGCCGCACTGCGCGACGAAATCGCGCTTGGCCGATTCGACCATCACCGGCGCGCCGCAGGCATAGACCTGGTGGCCGGAGAGGTCGGGCAGGTCGGCCATCACCGTCTGGTGGACGAAGCCGGTGCGGCCGGTCCAGCCGTCTTCAGGCTTCGCTTCGCTGAGCACCGGCACGTAGCGCAGGTTCGGCATCTGCGCCGCGGCTTGTTCGGCCCACTCGTGCAGGTAGAGGTCGGCCTTGCTGCGGCAGCCCCAGTACAGCACCGCCGGCCGCGTGATGTTCTTGTGGCGCAGGTGCTCGATGATGGCTTTCAGCGGCGCGAAGCCGGTGCCGCTGGCCAGCAGCACCATCGGCTTATCACTTTCCTCGCGCAGGAAGAAGCTGCCGAAGGGCCCTTCCATGCGCAGGATCTCCTTCTCCTTCATCGCGCCGAACACATGGTCGGTGAACTTGCCGCCGGGCATGTGGCGGATGTGCAGCTCGATGCCGGGCGTCTCGCTCTGCGTGTGCGGCGCGTTGGCCATCGAGTAGCTGCGGCGCGAGCCGTCGCGCAGGATGAATTCCACGTACTGGCCGGCGTGGTACTGCATCACCACGTTGGCCGGCAGCTGCAGCCGCAGGATCGCCACATCGGGCGCGGGCCTGGTGATGCTGCTGACGCGGCACGGCATCTTCTGCACCGGGAACTCGCCGGCGCCGGGCACGGTGCGCGCCTCGAGCACGCAATCGGTCTGCGGTGCAGCGCAGCAGGTGAGCACCATGCCGGCGGCTTCCTCGGCCTCGGAGAGGGCCTTCTGCTGATGCACGCCATGGATCACGCGGCCTTCGAGCAGCTTGCTCTTGCAGCTGCCGCAGGCGCCGTCCTTGCAGCCATAGGGCAGGCCGATGCCGGCGCGGATCGCCGCAACGAGGATGGGCTCGTCGCGCTGGACCTCGAAGGTGCGGCCGGAGGGCTGGACGGTGACGGTGAAGCTCATGGTGCAGGGGCTCGTAAACTGGACCGCAATTTTGCCCGCATCCCCGACTCCCCTTGCCGCCTGTGCTCTTCAAGCGTTCCCGTCTGCTCATCGTCGGCTGTGGCGACGTGGGGCTGCGCGTTGCGCGTGCCCTGCGGGGCCGCTACCGCCTGCTCGCGCTCACCTCCCAACCGGAGCGCTGCGCCGAGCTGCGTGCGGTGGGCGTTATTCCGCTGCTGGGCAACCTGGATGATCCTCAGACCTTGCGACGCCTGGCCGGACTGGCAGACAAGGTGCTGCACCTGGCGCCGCCGCCATCGGCCCGCAGCGCCGATTCGCGCACCGCTCATCTGCTGCAGGCGCTGGCGCGCCGCGGGCGGGTGCGGCGCATCGTCTACGGCAGCACGACCGGCGTCTATGGCGATTGCGGCGGCGCCTGGATCGACGAGACGCATCCGCTGCATCCCTTGACCGACAGGGCGTGGCGACGCGTCGATGCCGAGGCGCGCCTGCGCTGGTTCGGCCGCGCGCTGGGCGCATGCGTGAGCATCCTGCGCATTCCCGGCATCTATGCCGCCGACCGCGAAGGCGGCCATCCGCGCGAGCGGCTCGTGGCCGGCACGCCGGTGCTGCGCGCCGAGGACGATGTCTACACCAACCACATCCACGCCGACGACCTGGCGCGGGTGTGCATCGCCGCCCTGCATCGTGGCGCACCGCAGCGCGTGGTGCATGCCAGCGACGATACCGAGCTGCGGATGGGCGAGTACTTCGATCTTGCGGCCGACCTCTGCGGCCTGCCGCGTCCGCCGCGCATCAGCCGCGAGCAGGCCGCGGCGCAGATGTCGCCGCTGCGGCTGAGCTTCATGAGCGAGTCGCGCCGGCTGCGCAACCGGCGCCTCAAGCGCGAGCTGCGCGTGCGGCTGCGCTATCCGACGGTGCGTGAGGGCCTGAAGGCTTGACCTTCAAATGCCCTCGGCGCGCTTGAAGGTGCTGGAGCGGTCGACGGTGAGCATGCGCAATTGCTTGGCCTCGTCGCCGCGCCGGATGTCGAGTGTGATCACGCGCTCTGCCTGGCCGCCTTGCCACAGCAGTTTCCAGAGCGCCGACAGCTCGCTGACCTCGTTGCCGTCGATGCGGATGATGCGATCGCCGGGCCGCACGCCGGCGCGCTCTGCGGGGCTGTCGGTGTTGACGCGCACCACACGCAACGCGCCGCCCAGTTCGATGCAGTTGACGCCGATCCACGCGCGGTGGCTCTGCGCCGTGGTGCCCCGCGTGCGCAGCTCGGCCAGGATGGGCTTCAGCAGGTCGATCGGCACGAACATGTTGCCCGGCACCCGCGGGCCTTCACCGCCCAGCGCGTCGTGCACGAACAGCGAGCCGATGCCTAGCAGCTCGCCCTTGGCATTGAACAGCGCCGCGCCGCTGTGATCGGTGCGGGCCGGCGCAGTGAACAGCGCGCCTTCCACGTGGTATTCCCAGTAAGCCGCGAAATCGCGGTGCGACACCAGCCGCGCCAGGCTGATGCCGCCTTGCTCGCCGCCGCTGACGACCATCAGCGCGTCGTCGACGTTCAGCGCACCGGCTTCGCCCAACGGCACCGGCTCGAGGTGCAGCGGAGCCAGCGACTGCACCAGGCCGAAGCCGGTGGCCTGGTCGTAGGCGACCACGCGGGCCGGCAGCACCCGCCCGTCATCGAGCACGAGCTGCACCTGGTCGGCTTCGAGGATCAGGTAGCCGATGGTCAGCACGAGGTCATCGTCGCCGATCACCACGCCGGAACCCTGGCGGGCCGGCCCCAGCGTGTCGCTGGACACCGCGTTGTCGACCGCCACTGCGCGCACGCCGACCACGGCATCGCTCGCCCGGCCCAGCGCGCGCGATTGCGCTTCAGCCTCGGCATCGGGCGGCGCCACTGGTTGTGCGACCAGCGTGCCCCAGCTGCCCAGGCAAGCCGCCAATGCAAGAACCCAGCGGATCCACCACCGGGCGACGGAGAGGGAACGGTACGAGGAACGCATGGCCGACTCCAATGCATGCGCGTGTCGCTACAGGCATAGCACTGGGCGTACCCGATTGCCAGCGAGGTTATTCACGCTGGCGAGGTTTTTCCGAGGATGCTTGCCGCGGCCGGCGGAAGCTGTCAGCCTTGCTGGTTCAGTGCACGCGGCGCAGGTGGTTCTTCTTGCCGCCCGAGCCGCCCCCCTTGCCGCCGCGGCCGCCGAAAGGCGGCTGACCGCGCCAGTAGCGGATCATCAGGTAGCCGCCGAGCGCGCCGCCGAGGTGGGTGAACTGGGCAATCCCTCCGCCGAACAGAGCGAACAGCAGTGTGATGGCGCCGAAGACCAGCGCGAAGACTTTCATCTTCATCGGGATCGGCGGGAACAGCGGCATGATCGTGCGATCAGGGAACAGCAGCGCGCTGGCCAGCAGCAAGCCGTAGAGACCGGCAGACAGTCCGACGACGCGCGCGAACGCACCGGCCACGCCGAGCAGCAGCAGCGTGGCCGCGCCGGTCAATACGCTGGCGCCGAGGTATTGCCCATAGCGGCGCGAACCCCACAGCATCTCCAGCTCGGCTCCGAACATCCACAGGCCGAGCATGTTGAAGAACAGCTGCACGACGTCTGTTTCAAGGAACGCGTAGGTCAGCGGTTGCCAGGGGAGGAAGTGGCCGGTGTTCAGCGTCCACAGCGCGAACCAGTCGCCTACCGGGACACCTGCCATCGGCAGCAGCAACTGCAGGCAGAACACTGCCGTGCAGGCCAGCATCAGGAACTTGGTGACGGGAGGCAGATGCGGCATGTGCGAGGGATGAGCAGTAGGTGGTGAGCCTGGATGGTGCCGAAGGCCGGACTCGAACCGGCACGCCTTGCGGCGGGGGATTTTGAGTCCCCTGCGTCTACCGATTTCGCCACTTCGGCCAGGCAGACTCTCGACCTGCTGTCAGGGCGCGGATTATGGCATGCAGCCGGCGGGGCTCCGGCGCTGCTGCGACAATCCGCCGCTGGAGGTTTCGATTCCAGCATGCCCTCGTACAAAACCCTCGAAGACGCGATCGGCCACACCCCGCTCGTGCGACTGCAACGCCTGCCAGGCGAAGAGAACGATCGCCGCGGCAACGTCATCCTGGCCAAGCTGGAGGGCAACAACCCGGCCGGCTCGGTGAAGGACCGGCCGGCGATCAGCATGATCAAACGCGCCGAGGAGCGCGGCGAGATCAAGCCGGGCGACACGCTGATCGAAGCCACCTCGGGCAACACCGGCATCGCGCTGGCGATGGCCGCGGCGATCCGCGGCTACCGCATGGTGCTGATCATGCCGGAGGACCTGTCGGTCGAACGGGCGCAGACGATGAAGGCCTTCGGCGCCGAGCTGGTGCTGACGCCGCGCTCGGGGGGCATGGAATACGCGCGCGACCTCGCCGAGCAGATGGTGCGCGACGGCAAGGGCCGGGTGCTCGACCAGTTCGCCAACCCCGACAACCCGCGCATCCACTACGAGACTACGGGTCCCGAGATCTGGCAGGACACCGATGGGCGCATCACGCACTTCGTCAGCGCGATGGGCACCACCGGCACCATCACCGGGGTGTCGCGCTTCCTGAAAGAGAAGAAGCCAGCGGTGCGCATCGTCGGCGCGCAGCCTTCCGAAGGCTCGCGCATTCCGGGCATCCGCAAGTGGCCCGAGGCCTACCTGCCGAAGATCTACGACCCGAGCGCGGTCGACGAGACGGTGTCGGTGAGCCAGGTCGATGCGGAGGAGATGGCCCGCCGCCTGGCGCGCGAAGAAGGCCTGTTCGCCGGCATCTCGGCCGCCGGTGCCTGCTGGGCGGCGCTGCAGATCGCCAAGGAGGTCGAGAACGCGACCATTGTCTTCGTCGTCTGCGACCGCGGCGATCGCTATCTGTCGACCGGTGTGTTCCCCGCCTGAGGTGGTGAATGGCCTACGACTACCGCTACTGCCCGCAGTGCGCGACGCCGCTGCAGCGCATCACCCGCGAGGAGGACAGTGGCGCGACAGAGCGCATCCGCTGCCCGAGCTGCGACTTCACGCACTGGAACAACCCGACGCCGGTGCTCGCTGCGGTGGTCGAATGCGCCGACCGCGACGGCCAAGTGCTGCTGGCGCGGAACGCTGCATGGCCCAACAAGCATGCGTTCGGCCTGATCACCGGTTTCATGGAGGCCGGCGAAACCGCGGAAGAGGGCATCCGGCGCGAGGTGGCCGAGGAAACCTCGCTGCAGGTCGATGCGCTGAAGCTGATCGGCGTCTACGATTTCCAGCGGATGAACCAGGTCATCATCGCCTATCACGCAGTGGCGCGGGGAGAGATCAAGCTGTCGCCCGAGCTGGTGGAGTACAAGCTGTATGCGCCGGCCGAGCTGATGTGCTGGCCGGCGGGCACCGGCTACGCGCTGGCCGACTGGCTGCGCTCGCGCGGGCATGAGCCGCGCTTCATCGAATGGCCGCGCAAGCCGCAGGAGTGAGCCGAATGGAAGCCCATAAAGAACTCGACACCCGCGGGCTGAACTGCCCGCTGCCTATCCTCAAGGCGAAGAAGGCGCTGGCCGAGATGCAGAGCGGCGAGGTGCTGAAGGTGGTGGCAACCGACCCGGGGTCGATGCGCGACTTCCAGGCGTTTTCGCGTCAGACCGGCAACGAGCTGGTAGAGCAGCAGACGCAGGGCAGCGAATTCATCCACTACCTGCGCCGCCGCTGATATGTCTGCCCCGGCTTGCGGAAATTCCGCAAGCCACCCCCGAGGGGTTGCCGGCCCACCTTGAGGCGGCTCGACGGCGGGCCGGCTTCGCTCGTCAGAGTTCGACGGTTTTCAGGTACTCGCGGAAGCCGGCGCCCAGCACCGGGTGTTGCAATGCCAGCTCGACGTTGGCCTGCAGGAAGCCTTCCTTGCTGCCGCAGTCGTAGCGCTTGCCTTCATAGCGGTAGGCGAACACCTTCTCGCGGCGCAGCAGGCCGCCGATGCCGTCGGTGAGCTGGATCTCGCCGCCCACGCCGCGCGGCTGGTTGGCGATCTCGTGGAACACGCCCGGCGTCAGGATGTAGCGGCCCGCCACGCCCAGGCGCGATGGCGCGTCCTCGGGCTTGGGCTTCTCGACGATGCGGGTCACGTCCATCAGCCGGTCGTTGACCGGTGTGCCGGCGACGATGCCATAGCGGTTGGTCTGCTCGGCCGGCACTTCCTGCACCGCCAGGATGGAGGCGCGCCAGTCGGCGAATTGCTCCACCATCTGCTTGAGCACCGGCGGGTTGCCGACCATCAGGTCGTCGGCCAGCAGCACCGCAAACGGATGGTTGCCGACCAGCCGCTGCGCACAGAGCACCGCGTGGCCGAGGCCGAGCGCCTGGGGCTGGCGGACGTAGATGCACTCCATGTCGTCGGGCTTGACGGAGCGCACCACTTCGAGCAGCTCTTTCTTGTGCGCCTGCTCGAGCGCCACCTCAAGCTCGAAGGTCATGTCGAAATGGTCTTCGATCGGGCGCTTGTGGCGGCCGGTCACGAAGATCATCTCCCGCACGCCGGCGGCATAGGCCTCTTCGACGGCGTACTGGATCAGCGGCTTGTCCACGACCGGCAGCATTTCCTTGGGCTGCGCCTTGGTGGCGGGGAGGAATCGGGTGCCCAGACCCGCGACGGGAAAGATCGCCTTTTGTACTAACATCTACTTACAATCCTCTGGGGTAATGAAAAGATTGTGGCACCAGTCGGTGACACCACGCCGACCACCCCCCAGGCAATGTCCGTACTCATCCTTGAACCGCTCGCGCCCGATGTGATGGCTTGGCTCGAGGGGCGGCATCCGGTGCACTATTCGCCCGCCTTGGCACGCGACCCGCGCGCGCTGCGGCAGGCCTTGTTCAATGTCCGTGCACTCGTGCTGCCGCCTTCGGTCGCCCTCGACGCGCAAACCTTGCAGTACGCGCCGGTGTTGCGTGCCGTCGGACGCGTGAGCGCGGGCGCCGAAAACATCGACCTCGCCGCCTGCGGACGGGCCGGCGTCGAAGTGGTGCGCAGTCCGACCGCGAGCGCCAGCGCCGAGGCGGAGTTCATGATCGGCGCGCTGCTTGCGATGTTGCGGCGGGTGCCGGTGCTCAGTTCGGAAGGCCTGCTGGTCGGACGCGAGCTGGGCGCGACGACCGTCGGCCTGATCGGCATGGCGCCGGCGGCGCGCACCATCGCCGAGCTGCTGGTGGCCTTTGGTGCGCGGGTGGTGGGCTACGACCCTTCCGTGCACGCGAACGATGCGCTGTGGTCGCGCTGGCAGGTGCAGCCGCTGGGCCTGCGCGAGCTGATGGAAACCAGCGACGCCGTCTGCGTGCAGCTGCCTTACTTCACCCGCTACGAGAAGCTGCTGGGCGAGCGGCTGCTGTCGGTGTGCAAGCCCAATCAGGTGCTGGTGAGCCTGTCGCATTCGGGCGTGTTCGACGAGCAGGCGCTGGCCAAGGTGCTGACCGACGGCCGCATGGCGGCGGCGTGGTTCGACAGCCTGGAGCCCGGTGCATTCGACCCCGGCCGCCCGCTGCGCGACATCGACACGCTGCAGGTGACGCCGCGGGTGGCAAGCACCACCCGCGAGTCGCGCGTGCGCAGTGCGTGGGGCGTTGCGCGCCGCATCGACGAGATCCTGGCCGCCCCGCCGTCGCAGCGCGGCGATCTCAGGCCGATGGATTCAGGCGGCGCAGTTGGTCTTGCAGCCGGGCCAGCGTCTGGCTGAAATCGGCCAGCCGCTGCTTCTCCTGCTCGACCACCGCGGCCGGTGCGCGCGCCACGAAGCTTTCGTTGCCGAGCTTCGCCTGGGCCTTGCCGATCTCGCCTTCGAGCCGGGCGATTTCCTTCGTGAGGCGCTGCGTCTCGGCCGCGATGTCGATCTCGACATGCAGCGCCAGGCGGGCCTCACCGACCACGACCACCGGTGAGGCCTGCGTCGCTTGCGCGAAGGCCGCCTCGTCGGTGAGAACGCGCACTTCGCTGAGCTTGGCCAGCGTCTTCAGCAGCGGCGAGGCGGCCTCCATGAATGCGGTGTCGCCGATGGTGATCAGCGGCACGCGCTCGCCGGGCTGCAGGCCCATCTCGCTGCGCAGACTGCGGGTGGCCGCCACCGCGCTCTTGAGCTTGGCGACCCAGGCGTCGGCGTCGGCATCGACACGCGCCATGTCGGCCTTGGGATAGGCCGCGGTGACGATGCTGTCGGGCGCGCCCGCGGCCTTACGGCCTGCCACCACGGCCACCCGCTCCCACAGCTCGGCGGTGATGAACGGCATGATCGGATGCATCAGCCGCAGCACCTGCTCCAGGGTGCGGATCAGCGTGCGGCGCGTGGCGCGCTGCTGCGCCTCGTCGCCGTTGGCGATCTGCACCTTGGCGATCTCGATGTACCAGTCGCAGTACTCGTCCCACACGAACGAGTAGATCGCGTTGGCCACATGGTCGAGCCGGTAGTCGGCGAAGCCCTGTTCCACGGCCTGCGCGACGCGCTGGAACTCGTTGCTGATCCACTTGTCGGCCGCACTGAACTTCATGTAGCCATGGAAGGCGCCGCCGGGCTGGCATTCTTCCTTGGTGTGCTCCTTCAGGCCGCAGTCGTGGCCCTCGGTGTTCATCAGCACGAATTTGGTGGCGTTCCAGAGCTTGTTGCAGAAGTTGCGGTAGCCCTCGCAGCGCTTAGTGTCGAAGTTGATGTTACGGCCCAGGCTGGCGTAGCTGGCCATCGTGAAGCGCAGCGCGTCGGCGCCGTAGGCCGGCATGCCTTCGGGGAACTCCTTCTTCACGCGGGCGGCCACCTTGGGCGCCGTCTCGGGCTTGCGCAGGCCGATGGTCGACTTCTTGACCAGCGTGTCGAGGTCGACGCCCTGGATCAGGTCCACCGGGTCGATCACGTTGCCCTCGGACTTGCTCATCTTCTTGCCTTCCGAGTCGCGCACCATCCCGTGGATGTACACCGTCTCGAACGGCACCTTGCCGGTGAAGTGGGTCGTCATCATGATCATGCGCGCGACCCAGAAGAAGATGATCTCGTAGCCGGTGACCAGCACCGACGACGGCAGGAACATCGAGAGTTCCTTCGTCTCCTCGGGCCAGCCCAGTGTGGAGAAGGGCACCAGCGCCGACGAATACCAGGTGTCGAGCACGTCCTCGTCGCGCGTCAGCGGGCCTTCGTAGCCCGCGAGCTTGGCCTTCTGCGCGGCCTCGTGCTCGTTGCGGCCCACGTGCACGCTGCCGTCGGTGCCGTACCACGCGGGGATCTGGTGGCCCCACCAGAGCTGGCGCGAGATGCACCAGTCCTGGATGTTGTTCATCCACTGGTTGTAGGTGTTGACCCACTGCTCGGGCACGAACTTCACGCGGCCGTCCTGCACGACCTCGATCGCCTTCTCGGCGATGCTCTTGCCGTCGCGGCCGGGCTTGCTGACGGCCACGAACCACTGGTCGGTGAGCATCGGCTCCACGATCTGGCCGGTGCGGGCGCAGCGCGGCACCATCAGCTTGTGCTTCTTGGTCTCGACCAGCAGGCCTTGCGCATCGAGGTCGGCCACGACCTGCTTGCGCGCGACGAAGCGGTCGAGCCCTCGGTAGGCCTCGGGCACCTCGTCGTTGGTCTTCGCGTCGAGCGTGAAGATGCTGATCATCGGCAGCTGGTGGCGCAGGCCGACCTGGTAGTCGTTCTGGTCGTGCGCCGGCGTGACCTTGACCACGCCGGTGCCGAACTCGCGATCCACGTGCGCATCGGTGATCACGGGAATCGTGCGGCCGGTCAGCGGCAGCACCACCTGCTTGCCATGGAAGGCGGCATAGCGCTCGTCTTCAGGGTGCACCATCACCGCGGTGTCGCCCAGCATCGTCTCGGGCCGCGTGGTGGCCACCACGAGGCTGCCGGAGCTGTCGGCCAGCGGATAGCGGATGTGCCAGAGGAAGCCGTCTTCTTCTTCGCTCTCCACCTCCAGGTCGGACACCGCCGACTTCAGCACCGGATCCCAGCTCACCAGGCGCTTGCCGCGGTAGATCAGGCCTTCTTCGTAGAGCTTGACGAAGGTGTCGACGACCACGGTGGACAGCTTCTCGTCCATCGTGAAGTACTCGTGCTGCCAGTCGACGCTGGCGCCGAGGCGGCGCATCTGGCTGGTGATGGTGGAGCCCGACTGCTCCTTCCACTCCCACACGCGGGCGACGAAGTTCTTGCGGCCCAGGTCGTGGCGGCTGATGCCTTGGCCCTGCAGCTGGCGCTCCACCACGATCTGCGTCGCGATGCCGGCATGATCGGTGCCCGGCACCCACAGGGTGTTGAAGCCCTTCATGCGATGGTAGCGCGTCAGCGAGTCCATGATGGTCTGGTTGAACGCGTGGCCCATGTGCAGCGTGCCGGTCACGTTGGGCGGCGGCAGCTGGATGCTGAACGAGGGCCGGTTCTCGTCGAGCGTCGGCTTGTAGACGCCGCTCTTCTCCCACAAGGGGGCCCAATGGGCTTCGATGGCGGCGGGTTCGAAGGACTTGGCGAGATCGGTCATGGCGGGAAATGCGCGGCAGGACAGGCCCGGCATGGGCGCTGGACGTGAGCGGAGGATGAGGCGGGAATTGTAGGTGGTGGCCCGGCGGGGCTACAGCTGGTCACGCATGGCCTGTCAACGCTTCGTACCGCGGCCGCATTGGAGGAGACATCGGTTTCGATGCGCTGCGAGGAGGCGTGATGCGTGCAGGTGCAGGATGGCGGCGCTGGGCCGCGGTGGCGGCATGCGCCGCGGTGCTGTCCGGCTGCGGCGGCGGCGCAAGCTATGAAGACGATGGCGGCACCGGCGGCCCGCCGCCCGCCTGCTCGCTGGACGACCAGCAGGCCTGGCTGCACGACTACATGGACAGCTGGTACTTCTGGTATGCCTCGCATCCCGACCCCAACCCGCTGAACTACTCGTCGGTCGACAGCTACTTCCACGCGCTGCTTTATACCGGCACGCAGGCGCCGTTCCCGGCCGACCGCTGGAGCTTCACCGAATCCACCGCCAGCCACGACCGCTTCTTCGGCGAAGGGCGCACGCTGGGCTACGGCCTCTTCGTCGCGGGGCTGGAGGTGCAGGGCCATCCCGACCAGCCGCTGCGTGTGCGCTACCTCGAGCCGCAGTCGCCTGCAGCGGCCGCCGGGCTGCAGCGTGGCGACCAGATCCTCTCGGTCAACGGCCGCGCGGCCTCCGACATGGTGGCCAACAGCGATTTCGCGGTGCTCACGCCGCAGATCGCCGGCGACACGGTGACGGTGACCTGGCGCGATGCCGCCAGCGTGCAGCACACCGTGCAACTCGTCGCCTCGGTCTACGACCTCACGCCGGTGGGCACGCCCGTGGTCTATGCCGAGGCCTCGGGCCGCCACACGGGCTACCTGCTGGTGAAGGACTTCGTGAGCCAGGCCGCGCCCGCCCTCGAAAGCGCCTTCCAGCAGTTCAAGGCGCAGGGCGTCGACGACCTCGTGCTCGACCTGCGCTACAACGGCGGAGGCCTCGTCAACACGGCGACCACGCTGGCCTCGTATGTCGGCGGCTCGCGCACGGCCAACCTGCCGTTCGCCTCGCTGCTCTACAACGACCAGCATGCCGACCAGAACCAGACGCTGCGCTTCGCGAGCCTCGCGTCCGCACTGGGCGTGAACCGTGTCTACGTGCTCGCCGGCCAGCGCACCTGCTCGGCCAGCGAGCTGGTGATCAACGGCCTGCGGCCCTATGTTGATGTGGTGGTGATCGGCGACACCACCTGCGGCAAGCCGGTGGGCTTCCTGCCGATCAGCCGCTGCGGCACCACCTACAACGCGGTCAATTTCGAAGCGGTGAACGCGCGCAACGAGGGCCGCTATTTCGATGGCTTCGCGCCGACCTGTGCGGTGGCCGACGATCTCGACCACCCGCTGGGTGCCTCGAACGAGGCGCTGCTCGAGGCGGCACGCACCTACGCGCTCTATGGCGCCTGCCCGGCTACGGGCAGCGGCAAGGCGCAGATCCTGTCGGTGCGGCCTCGCGCTGCACGGCCGGCCGTCGACAGCGAGGGCAACCGCTCCGGCATGACGCTGCGCTGACCCCCGAAAGGGGGTGTCCATCCGTGGAAAAACTCCTCGAAGCGTCGTAACGAGACTGTTACATTGGCGCGCCGCTGCAAAGTGTGGCGGCACCGCCCTGGGAGGGGCGGGCATCACAGAGACATTCCGTTCGAGACGGAGGAGGAAATTCCATGTTGCGCATCACCGCGCTGGCCGCTGCATTGGCGGCCTCGAGCCTGTTCACCGGCTGTGCGTCCATCGTCAGCGGCCAGAACCAGAGCCTGTCGGTCACCACGAAGAACAACGGCGCCGACGTGTCGGGTGCCAAGTGCTCGCTGAGCAACGACAAGGGCTCGTGGTTCGTCACCACGCCCGGTTCCGTCACCGTGCGCCGCAGCTTCAACGACCTCGCGGTCAACTGCGCCTTCGACGGCCTCGACCCCGGCATCTCGGTGGTCAAGTCGAGCACCAAGGGCATGGCTTTCGGCAACATCCTCTTCGGCGGCATCATCGGTGCCGGCGTCGACATGTCGACCGGCGCAGCCTACGACTACCCCGAGGTGATCAACGTCGAGATGGGCAAGACCGCGAAGATCCCCGCGGCGCCCGACGCACCCAAGGCCGAAGAGACCAAGAAGGCCGACGCGCCGAAGGAAGAGCCGAAGAAGGACGTCGCGAAGAGCTGACCGCTCTGCGCTTCGCGCCTCACATGAACAGATGCTCGCCGGCGTTCTCGCCGCCGAGGATCACGTAGTTCACCTTGCGCAGGTCCTGCAGCGCCCGGCCTCCGGCATAGGAGATCGAGCTCTGCAGGTCTTCCTGCATCTCGCGCAGGGTTTCCGGCAGCGTGCCCTTGATCGGTTCGAGGATGCGCTTGCCTTCGACGTGCTTGTACTCGCCCTTGTTGAAGTCCGAGGCCGAGCCGTAGTACTCCTTGTAGAGCTTGCCGTCGACCTCCACGGTCTGGCCGGGCGATTCCTCGTGGCCGGCGAACAGCGAGCCGATCATCACCATCGCCGCGCCGAAGCGCACGCTCTTGGCGATGTCGCCGTGGTGGCGGATGCCGCCGTCAGCGATGATGGGCTTGGTGGCCACGCGGGCGCACCACTTCAGCGCCGAGAGCTGCCAGCCGCCGGTGCCGAAGCCGGTCTTCAGCCGCGTGATGCACACCTTGCCGGGGCCGATGCCGACCTTGGTGGCGTCGGCGCCCCAGTTCTCGAGGTCGATCACCGCCTCGGGCGTGCCGACGTTGCCGGCGATCACGAAACTCTGCGGCAGCTTCTGTTTGATGTGGTGGATCATGCGCTGCACGCTGTCGGCGTGGCCGTGCGCGATGTCGATCGTGATGTAGTCGGCGCCCACGCCCTCGGCCGCGAGGCGGTCGATCACCGCCATGTCGGCCGGCTTGACGCCCGAGCTGATCGAGACGAACAGGCCCTTGTCGCGCATCGCCTTCGCGAAGGCCACGTTGTCGAGGTCGAAGCGGTGCATCACGTAGAAGTAGCCGTTGGCGGCCAGCCATCCGGCGATGCGCTCGTCGAGCACCGTCTTCATGTTGGCCGGCACCACCGGCAGCTTGAAGCGGCGGCCGCCGAACTCGGTGCCGGTGTCGCATTCGCTGCGGCTGTCCACGCGGCACTTGCGCGGCAGCAGCAGCACGTTGTCGTAGTCGAAGATGTCCATTCGAAGTCCGCTCCACGGGGCAGAGAGATGCCCCTTGCAACTCGGTCGCGTTGGTGCAGTGCGACCGCAAGGCTGCGAGCGCTTGACTTGGGGTCCGGCTGGTCTGCGAAGGCCGCCAGCGAGGGCGGTGCGGACACAAAAAACCGGGCGCCAAAATTTGGGCCCGGTGATTGATTCTACGCGGCTGCCCCGGCCCTTGTCGCATGCAGGAAAGCACGGATGGGTCGGGTTTCCTCCTCGCGCTACAGTTTGTGAAAGCGCTTTCAAAATGCGCGTGCAGGAGATAACGATGGACGTCGGGAAGAGCGGCCCTGCCGGGGCGTCGCGCCGCCGTGCGCTGTCGCGCATGACCGGTGCCGGCGTGGCGCTGGCGGCGCCATGGCTGCATCTGAAGGCCGAACCGGTGCTGCGCATCGGGCTGAGCCTGCCGCTGTCGGGTGCGCCGCGCCGCGAGAGTGCGCTGGTGAGCTACCTGCCGCCGGACCTCGGGCTCGACTTTCTCGCGGCCTTCCAGGCGGCGGTGGATCTCGAGCGGCGCCATCAGCCGATCGGCCTCGTCGCGATGGACGACGAGTTCAGCGTCGACAAGGCGCGCGCCAACCTCGAAGCGCTGGCACGTCAGGATGTGATCGCTGCGAGCGGCCTGTGGGGCACCGAGCAGGCACAGGCGGCGCTGCCGGTGCTCGAGGCCGCAGGCCTGCCGATGGTGGGCCTGCGCTCGAATGCGCCGGAGCTGCGCAGCGGCCGCGCATCGATGCTGTTCCACCTGCGGCCCGGCCTCGACGACGAGGTGGCGGCGCTGCTGGCCACGATGAAGATCGCGGGCCATGTGCGCTGGGGCGTGGTGCATGCCGACAACGCGTTCGGCCGCGCCGCGCTGAAGGCGATGCAGTCGCAGGGCGCGCAGGTCGTGCGTGCCGTGGCCTCGCGGGCGCAGGAAGAGCAGGCCGCAGCGGCGGCGCGCGAAGCGGCGACCGCGCCCGGGGTTCAGGCCGTGCTGATCCTGGCCGATGGCGATGTGCTGGCCGGCGCCATGGCGGAGCTGCGGCTGCGCGCCAACCCGTTCCTCGCGCCGGTGTGCGGGCTCTCGAACGTGCTGTGCACCGCGCTGGCCGCCACGCGGCAGCCGGCCTATGCGGGCTTCGCGGTGGCGAGTCCGTTCGCCAACCCGCAGACCTCGCGCGCGCCTATCGCGGTGCGCTTCCGCGAGGCGATGCTCGCGAAGGACCTGGACCATGCGGTGCGGTCGTTCTCCGCCTTCGAGGGCTTCGTCTGCGGCACCGTGCTCACCCGCGCGATCGTCGGCCTCGGCGCGCGGCCCACGCGCGAGGCATTGGTGGCGGCGCTGCGCGGCCACAGCTTCGAGCTCGGCGGGCTGCCGATCGCGTTCGACGAACACCAGGTGGGTGCGCGTCGCGTGAACCTGCTCTACAAGTCGTCGGCCGACTGGCTGCTGCGCGCCTGAGGCGGGCGGCTGCCGAACAGCCGCACCAGGTCGGCGCTGGAGCGCTGGCCGGCATGCCGGCCGCCATCGGCCAGCCAGGCCAGCGCGCGCTCGCGGCCGTGGTCGCGCAGGCGCAGCAGGAAGGGCAGGTGCGCGATCAGCTTGGTCTCGGTGCGCAGTGCGCCCAGCAGGTCGTGTGCCTCGATCAAATGGAAGCGCATGCGCCGCACGCGCCGCTCCAGCCGGCCCAGCGGCAGCCAGCTGCGATTGGCCAGCGCCTGCGCCTCGCCGAGCAGCCGGGCCTCGCGCAGGAAGGTCGCGTTGAAGGCGATCTCCAGCGCGCGCTCGTGGATCTCCTGCGCGGTGCGCGGCGCGTGCGCGTGCTGCAGCGGGCTGAGCATCACGATCATCAGGTCGGCCGGACGGCCATCGACGATCAGCGGAAACAGCGCCGGGTTGGCCGCATAGCCGCCGTCCCAGTAGGGCTGGCCGTCGATCTCGATCGCGCGGTGCAGCGTCGGCAGGCAGGCCGACGCGAGCACGGCTTCCACGCTGAGCTCGTGCGTGCGGAACACGCGCAGCCGGCCGCTGTTGGCATGCGTCGCCGCGATGAACAGCTGCACCGGCGAAGCCCGGCGCAGGCGCTCGAAGTCGATCTGCGAGCGCAACAGGTCGCGCAGCGGGTTCAGGTCCAGCGGGTTGAACTGGTAGGGGCTGAGGTAGCGGGTCCAGTGCAGCAGCGCGCGCGCCGCGGGTGCCAAGCCGAGCGATTCGCCGTTGCCCACGGTGACCCATTCGAAGGGCAGCTGTGTGCCCACCGCCGTCCAGAAGCGCTGCAGCGATTCGCGGGCGCCCTGCGCACCGCCCTGCAGCCAGCCGCTGGCGAGCGCGACCGCGTTGATGGCTCCGGCGCTGGTGCCGCTGATGGCCTGGATCGGATGCAGGCCATATTCGAGCAGCGCATCCAGCACGCCCCAGGTGAAGGCACCATGCGCACCACCGCCTTGCAGCGCCAGGCTCAACGGCACTGCTCTGCGGCGCAACAACGACAACATCGGCACACCACACTCCTTGCGCACGCGACGGCATGCACGCAGGCAGACTGCGTGCCGGGTGTGATGGCGTGATGACGCCGCCCTACTGGGACGCGGGCACGCAGTTCGGTGACTGCGTGAGCGCGACGATGTGATCGCCGTCTTCGATCCAGCCCACCGCGCCGAGCCGCTCGACCTTGACATTGGCCGGCAAGCGCACCGCCCGCAGGTGCCGGAGCTCATGCTGCCCCTTGGGCAGGGCCAGCGGCAGCGGGCCGATCACGTTGCGTACCAGCTGCCGGTCTTCGGGCGAACCGTCTTCGCCGGCCGGCACGCGCTCCACCAGCGCGACCCAGCCCACGGCCTGTGGCGTCAGCGCCTTGGCGTTGCGCTGCTGCAGGTCGAGCACCAATGCGATGTAGCCGTTCCAGGCGAGGCCGCTGTTCGCGGTGATCTTCAGGCCCGCGGGTGGGCGCGTGGCGGCATGGGCCTGCACGGCGGCAGCGTCTTTCGCGAGCGGCGATTTCAGCCGCTCGCCGGCCTCAGGCAATGCCGCCACGGCCAGCGGCGCATCGTCGCCCTGCGCACCGGGCACCACCCAGTCGAGCCGCAGCGTGCCGGCGCCCACGTCGATGCGTTGTTGCCAGCAGGTCTCGCAGTCGGCGGAGATGAAGGTCTCGACCAGTTGACGGGGCACGGGCGCAGGGCAGGCCGGCGCGGCATGGGCGGCCGTGGCCAGCATCGAAAGGGCCGCGAGCATCGGCGTGGCACCGGGGAACATGCGCTTCATGCGCCTCCTAGAATGACCGGATGAGCAGTCACCATTTTGACGACAACGCCCGCGAGCCGCAGCAGATGGACGCTTTTGCCCCGCCGCCGGCCGATCCGCTGCTGCGCGGGCTCAACCCCGAGCAGCTCGCGGCCGTGACGCTGCCGGCGCGGCCGGCGCTGATCCTCGCCGGCGCGGGCTCGGGCAAGACGCGCGTGCTCACCACGCGCATCGCGTGGCTGCTGCAGACCGGCCAGGTGTCGCCCGGCGGCGTGATGGCAGTGACCTTCACCAACAAGGCCGCGAAGGAAATGCTCACGCGCCTGGGCGCGATGCTGCCGATCAACGTGCGCGGCATGTGGATCGGCACCTTCCACGGCCTGTGCAACCGCTTCCTGCGCGCGCACTGGAAGCTCGCCAACCTGCCGCAGGGCTTCCAGATCCTCGATGCACAGGACACGCTGTCGGCCGTCAAGCGCGTGATCAAGGCGATGAACCTCGACGAAGAGCGCTTCGTGCCCAAGCAGGTGAGCTGGTTCATCGCCGGCTCCAAGGAAGACGGCCTGCGTCCGCGCGACATCGACGTGCGCGACGAACACACCCGCAAGCTGGCCGAGATCTACCAGCTCTACGAAGACCAGTGCCAGCGCGAAGGCGTGGTCGATTTCGCCGAGCTGATGCTGCGCACCTACGAGCTGATGCGCGACAACGATGCGGTGCGCGAGCACTACCAGCGCCGCTTCCGCCACGTGCTGGTCGACGAGTTCCAGGACACCAACAAGCTGCAGTACGCGTGGCTGAAGATGTTCGCGCCGCCCGCGGGAGATCGCGGCGTGTTCGCGGTGGGCGACGACGACCAGAGCATCTATGCCTTCCGTGGCGCGCAGGTGGGCAACATGGCCCTGTTCGAGCGCGAATACGGCGTGCAGCAGGTGATCAAGCTCGAGCGCAACTACCGCTCGTTCGGCAACATCCTCGATTCGGCCAACGAGCTGATCAGCCGCAACAGCCGGCGCCTGGGCAAGAACCTGCGCACCGAAGCCGGCCCCGGCGAGCCGGTGCGCGTGTACGAGGCCACCAGCGACTATGCCGAAGCACAGTGGCTGCTCGATGAAGCGCAGCAGTTGCACCGCGGCGGCACAGCGCGCAGCGAGATCGCTGTGCTCTACCGCAGCAACGCGCAGTCGCGCGTGATCGAGTCGGCGCTGTTCAATGCCGGCATCCCATACCGCGTGTACGGCGGCCTGCGCTTCTTCGAGCGCGCCGAGATCAAGCATGCGCTGGCCTACCTGCGGCTGATCGAGAACCCGAACGACGACACGAGCTACTTGCGCGTGGTCAACTTCCCCACGCGCGGCATCGGCGCGCGCACCATCGAGCAGCTGCAGGATGCGGCGCGGGCCAGCGGGCGCAGCCTGTACCAGAGCACCGGCGCGGTTACCGGCAAGGGCGGCGCGAACCTGCAGGCCTTCAATGCGCTGGTCGACGCGATGCGCGACGTCACGCGCGGGCTGACGCTGCGCGAGATCATCCAGCACGTGATCGAGGCCTCGGGGCTGGCCGACTTCTACCGCACCGAGAAGGAAGGCCAGGAGCGGCTGGAGAACCTGGACGAACTGATCAACGCGGCTGAAGCCTTCGTGACGCAGGAGGGCTTCGGCAAGGATGCGGTGGCGCTGCCGGTCGACGAGGCGGCCGATGCGAGCGAGCGCCTGTCGCCGGGCACCATCGCGGCGGGGCTGCCGGAGGCGGTGGCCGCGGTCGACCTGACGCCGGATGCGGAGACGGGCGAGATCGTCTCGCCGCTCGCGGCCTTCCTGACCCATGCGGCGCTCGAAGCAGGCGACAACCAGGCCCAGGCCGGGCAGGATGCGATCCAGCTGATGACGGTCCACTCGGCCAAGGGGCTGGAGTTCGATGCGGTGTTCATCACCGGCCTGGAAGAAGGCCTGTTCCCGCATGAGAACTCGATGTCGGACATGGACGGCCTCGAGGAGGAGCGGCGCCTGATGTACGTGGCGATCACGCGCGCGCGGCAGCGGCTGTACCTGAGCTTCAGCCAGACGCGGCTGCTGCACGGGCAGACGCGCTATCACATCAAGAGCCGGTTCTTCGACGAGCTGCCCGAGGGTGCGCTGAAGTGGCTCACACCGCGCAACCAGGGATTCGGCTCGGGCTTTGCGCGCGAGTACCAGAACGCCTGGAACCGTGGGTCGGGCCTTGGTTCGGTGGTGGGCGCCGGGCGGGTCGAGTCGCCGTCGCCTCCGCCCTATGTGCCCAAGGCCGCGCCTTCACATGGGCTGCGCACGGGGCAGTCGGTGTTCCACACCAAGTTCGGTGAGGGCGTGATCGTGACGCTCGAAGGTTCCGGGTCCGATGCGCGGGCGCAGGTGAACTTCGGGCGGCATGGGATGAAGTGGCTGGCGTTGAGCGTGGCTAAGTTGACGCCGGTTGATTGAGAGTGGAGCGGCAAGGCTGCGAGCGGGCTGCGCTGCGGCGGGGGCGCTGCAGACTCGGCCTCGC
>CBIHRS010000061.1:0-24071 GCA_966212505.1 uncultured bacterium | reverse complement strand
CGTCGATCGTGCCGACCATGTAGAAGGCCTGCTCCGGCAGGTGGTCGCACTCGCCAGCCACGATCATCTTGAAGCCGCGGATGGTTTCCTTCAGCGGCACGTACTTGCCCGGGGCGCCGGTGAACACTTCGGCCACGTGGAACGGCTGCGACAGGAAACGCTGGATCTTGCGGGCGCGGGCCACGGCCAGCTTGTCTTCCGGCGACAGCTCGTCCATGCCCAGGATCGCGATGATGTCGCGCAGTTCCTTGTAACGCTGCAGCGTGGCCTGCACGGCACGGGTGGTGCTGTAGTGCTCTTCGCCGACGACGTTGGGGTCGATCTGGCGGCTGGTGGAGTCGAGCGGGTCGACGGCGGGGTAGATACCCAGCGCGGCGATGTCACGCGACAGCACGACGGTGGCGTCCAGGTGGGCGAAGGTCGTGGCGGGCGACGGGTCGGTCAGGTCGTCCGCAGGGACGTACACGGCCTGGATCGAGGTGATCGAGCCGACCTTGGTGGAGGTGATGCGCTCCTGCAGGCGGCCCATTTCCTCGGCCAGCGTCGGCTGGTAGCCCACGGCGGACGGCATGCGGCCCAGCAGTGCGGACACTTCGGTACCGGCCAGCGTGTAGCGGTAGATGTTGTCCACGAAGAACAGCACGTCACGGCCTTCGTCGCGGAACGACTCGGCGATGGTCAGGCCGGTCAGCGCGACGCGCAGGCGGTTGCCCGGCGGCTCGTTCATCTGGCCGTACACCATCGCGACCTTCGACTGGGTCAGGTCGTCCTGGTTCACCACCTTGGCATCCGACATCTCGTGATAGAAGTCGTTGCCCTCGCGGGTGCGCTCACCCACGCCGGCGAACACGGACAAGCCCGAGTGCGCCTTCGCGATGTTGTTGATGAGCTCCATCATGTTCACGGTCTTGCCCACGCCGGCGCCGCCGAACAGACCCACCTTGCCGCCCTTGGCGAACGGGCAGATCAGGTCGATCACCTTGATGCCGGTCTCGAGCAGTTCCTGCGAGGGGCTCAGCTCGTCGTAGGCCGGGGCCTTGCGGTGGATGGAAGCGGTGAGCTCCTGGCTGACCGGGCCGCGCTCATCGATCGGCGAGCCCAGCACGTCCATGATGCGGCCCAGCGTGGCCTTGCCGACCGGCACCATGATCGGCGCCTCGGTGTTGGTGACCACCATGCCGCGGCGCAGGCCGTCGGACGAGCCCAGCGCAATGGTGCGCACCACGCCGTCGCCCAGCTGCTGCTGCACTTCGAGCGTCAGGGTCGAGCCTTCCATCTTGAGGGCGTCGTACACCTTGGGCATCTCGTTGCGGGGGAACTCCACGTCCACCACGGCGCCGATGCACTGAACGATCTTGCCTTGTGCCATGTTGATTCCTTCAGACTTTCAATTCATTAAACGGCAGCGGCGCCGCTGACGATCTCGGACAACTCTTTGGTGATGGCGGCCTGGCGGGTCTTGTTGTAGACCAGCTTCAGCTCGGCGATCAGGTTGCCGGCGTTGTCGGTCGCGGCCTTCATCGCCACCATGCGCGCGGACTGCTCGGACGCCATGTTCTCCGCCACGGCCTGGTACACCAGCGCCTCGATGTAGCGGGTCAGCAGCTCGTCGATGACGGTGGCTGCATCGGGCTCGTAGAGGTAGTCCCAGCCGTAGGCCTTCTTCTCCTCGGCCGTCTGCTCGAGGCGCGAGCCGTTGAGCGGCAGCAGCGGCTCGACCATCGGTTCCTGCTTCATCGTGTTCAGGAACTTGGTGTAGCAGAGGTAGACCTCGTCGAGCTGGCCGGCGACGAATGCATCGAGCATCACCTTCACCGGGCCGATCAGCTTGTCGAGCTGGGGCGCATCGCCGAGCTGCGTGGCGTGCGACACCACCTGCGCGCCGACGCGGTTCAGGAAGCCCAGGCCCTTGTTGCCGATCGCCACCGCCTGCACGGTGCCGCCGGCGGCCTGCACGTCGCGCATCTTGTTGGTGACGGCGCGCAGCACGTTGGTGTTCAGGCCGCCGCACAGACCCTTGTCGGTCGTGACGACGATGAAGCCGACCGCCTTGGACTTGCCGCCCGTGCGCATGTAGGCCGACTGGTACTCGGGGTTCGCTTGCGACAGGTTCGCGGTGATGTTGCGAATCTTGTCGGCATACGGACGGGCCGAGCGCATCCGCTCCTGCGCCTTGCGCATCTTGGAGGCGGCGACCATCTCCATGGCCTTGGTGATCTTCTTGGTGTTCTCCACCGATTTGATCTTGCCGCGTATTTCCTTGCCGACCGCCATGACGGTTGCTCCTTCAGTTGGCGGTTAGGCGAACGACTTCTTGAACGCGGTGATCGCGTTGTTCAGTTCGGCTTCCGCGTCCTTGTCCATGGCCTTGTTCGTTTCCAGCTTCTGCAGCAGCGCCGCATGGCTGGAACGCAGGTACTGGTGCAGGCCGGCTTCGAAGGCCAGGACCTTCTTGACGTCGACGTCGTCCATGAAGCCCTTGTTCACCGCGAACAGCGTGGCAGCCATCAGGCTGATCGGCAGCGGCGAGTACTGGGCCTGCTTCAGCAGTTCGGTCACGCGGGCACCGCGGTCGAGCTGCTTGCGGGTGGCGGCATCGAGGTCGGAAGCGAACTGCGCGAAGGCGGCCAGCTCGCGGTACTGCGCCAGGTCGGTACGGATACCGCCGGACAGGCCCTTGATCAGCTTGGTCTGGGCGGCGCCACCGACGCGCGACACCGAGATACCGGCGTTGATCGCGGGACGGATGCCGGCGTTGAACAGGTTGGTTTCCAGGAAGATCTGGCCGTCGGTGATCGAGATCACGTTGGTCGGCACGAACGCGGACACGTCGCCGGCCTGCGTCTCGATGACGGGCAGCGCGGTCAGCGAGCCGGTCTTGCCCTTGACGGCGCCGTTGGTGAACTTCTCGACGTAGTCGGCGTTCACGCGGGCAGCGCGCTCGAGCAGGCGGCTGTGGAGATAGAACACGTCGCCGGGGAAGGCTTCGCGGCCCGGCGGGCGGCGCAGCAGCAGCGAGACCTGGCGGTAGGCGACGGCCTGCTTGGACAGGTCGTCATAGATGATCAGCGCGTCCTGGCCGCGGTCGCGGAAGTACTCGCCCATCGTGCAGCCGGAGTAGGCCGACACGTACTGCATCGCGGCGGATTCCGAAGCCGAGGCGGCGACGACGATGGTGTATTCCATCGCGCCGTGCTGTTCCAGCGCGCGCACCACGTTCTTGATCGACGAAGCCTTCTGGCCGATCGCGACGTAGACGCAGGTCATGTTCTGACCCTTCTGGTTGATGATCGCGTCGATCGCCACCGCGGTCTTGCCGGTCTGGCGGTCGCCGATGATCAGCTCGCGCTGGCCGCGGCCGATCGGCACCATGGAGTCGATGGACTTCAGGCCGGTCTGCACGGGCTGGTCGACCGACTGGCGCGCGATCACGCCCGGGGCGACCTTCTCGATCACGTCGGTCATCTTCGCGTTGATCGGGCCCTTGCCGTCGATCGGCTGGCCGAGCGCGTTGACCACGCGGCCGATCAGCTCGGGGCCGACCGGCACTTCCAGGATGCGGCCCGTGCACTTGACGGTGTCGCCTTCGGAGATGTGCTCGTACTCGCCCAGAATCACGGCGCCGACGGAGTCGCGCTCGAGGTTCAGCGCCAGGCCGAAGGTCGGCTGGCCGTCCTTGCCGGCGGGGAACTCCAGCATTTCGCCCTGCATCACGTCCGACAGGCCGTGGATGCGGACGATGCCGTCGGTCACCGAGACGACGGTGCCCTGGTTGCGGATGTCCGTCGAGGCTTGCAGGCCTTCGATGCGGCTCTTGATCAGTTCGGAAATTTCAGCGGGATTCAGTTGCATTGCTTTCTCCCAGATGGCCTTTGTTCAAGAGCCGTCTGCCGAGTGGACCCTCAAGCGGTGAGAGCGACCTTCATCTGTTCCAGGCGCGCCTTGACGGAGGTGTCGAACACCTCGTCCCCGACCACGGCACGGATGCCGCCGATCAGCTCGGGCTCGACCGCGACCGTTGCGCTGAGCTTGCGACCGAAGCGCTTCTCCAGCGATGCGACCACGTCGGCCACCTGCGACGGCTCGATCGGGAAGGCGCTGTAGATCGTCGCGTCCGAGATGCCGGTGCTCTCGTTGACGAGGGCACGGAACTGCACGGCCACTTCCGGCAGCGCGACGAGGCGACCGTTGTCGATCATCGTGCGCAGCAGGTTCTGGGCGAGCGGCGACAGCTGCACGGCCTTGAGGGCGCCGACGACGACGTCGTACACCTGCTGGGCCGCGACCTTGGGGTTGTCGGCGAACTGGCGCAGATCGGCGTTGGACGCCACCTGGGCCAGCGCGTCGAGCTGGTCGGCGAGTTCACGGGCGTTGGCGCCTTGTTCGGCACCGGCCTTGAACAGCGCTTCCGCGTACGGACGGGCGATGGTTGCGAGCTCGGCCATGGTCTTACAGCTCGGTCTTCAGACGGTTCAGCAGCTCGGCGTGCACGCCGGCATTGACCTCGCGGCGCAGGATCTGCTCCGCGCCCTTGACGGCCAGCGCGGCGACCTGGTCGCGCAGTGCTTCGCGCGCCTTCACCGACTCCTGCAGGGCCTCGGCCTTGGCAGCGGCCAGGACCTTGGCGCCTTCCTCGCTCGCGCGGGACTTGGCTTCTTCGATCATGGACTGGGCGAGACGCTCGGCATCGGCCAGGCGCTTGGCGGCGTCGTCCTTCGCAGCAGCGAGCTGCTGCTGGATTTGCTTCATCGCCTCTTCCTTCTCGCGCCGTGCCTGGTCGGCGGCGGAGAGGCCAGCAGCGATCTTCGAAGCGCGCTCGTCGAGCGCCACGGCGATCGGCGGCCAGACGAACTTCATCGTGAACCAGACCAGGATCGCGAACACGATCATCTGGACGATCAGGGTACCGGTGATGCTCACGTTAGTGCCTCAATAACTCTAATGACGGGGGAAGGCCGGCGACCATGGGAGCGCCGGCCACGCATCGGAGTCGAATTACTTGGCGCCGGCGACTTGGGCGATCTGGCCCAGGAACGGGTTGGCCGTGGCGAACCACAGGGCGATACCGGTGCCGATGATGAACGCCGCGTCGATCAGGCCGGCCAGCAGGAACATCTTGGTCTGCAGCTCGCCCATCAGTTCGGGCTGGCGGGCAGCCGACTCGAGGTACTTGCTGCCCATGATGCCGATGCCGATACAAGCACCGACAGCGCCCAGACCGATGATCAGGCCGGCGGCGAGGGCAACAAAGCTGATGACTTCCATGGTGACTCCTTTGAGTTGGCGAAAGAGAAAAGGTGAAGGGAAAAACGAACTGCGAGAGGGTGCCCGGCGCCTTAGTGGGCGTCGTGCGCCTGACCGAGGTAGACCAGCGTCAGCATCATGAAGACGAAGGCCTGCAGCGTGATGATCAGGATGTGGAAGATCGCCCAGGCCGAGCCGGCGATGATGTGTCCGATGGCCAGGCCGATGCCGGTGCCGGTGAGCGAGAAGGCTCCGCCCATCATGGCGATCAGCAGGAAGATCAGTTCGCCGGCGTACATGTTGCCGAACAACCGCATGCCGTGCGAGACGGTCTTCGCGACGAACTCGATCAGCTGCATCGCGAAGTTGAAGGGGTATAGCACCGGATGGTTGCCGAACGGCGCGGTGAACAGCTCGTGGATCCAGCCGCCGGCGCCCTTGATCTTGACGTTGTAGACCAGGCACACGAGCAGCACGCCGAGCGACAGGCCCATGGTGCCGGAGAGGTCGGCGGTGGGCACGACGCGCAGCTTGGCCTCATGGCTGCCGACGATGGTCTGCCAGATGAGGGGCAGCAGGTCGACCGGCAGCAGGTCCATCGCATTCATCAGGAAGATCCAGACGAACACGGTGAGGGCCAGCGGGGCGACGAGCTTGCGGCTCTTGGCGTTGTGCACGATGCCCTTGGCCTGGCTGTCGACCATCTCGACGAGGATCTCGACGGCGGCCTGGAAGCGGCCCGGCACGCCGGACGTGGCCTTGCGAGCGGCCCTCCACAGCAGGAAGGTGCCCAGCACGCCCATCAGCACCGAGAAGAGGATCGTGTCGATGTGGAAGACCGAGAAGTCGACGACCTTGGTCGACTCGTGGTTCTGCCAGAACGTAAGGTGGTGGACGATGTACTCGCCTGCGCTGAGCCCGTGACCTTCGGCTGCCATGTCGTTCCGTTTCCGTTGTCTATGTCAGTTCAGCGGCGCCACGACAGCGCCACCCAGTACACCTTCATGCAGATCACCAGACTCACCAGCAGGGCGGGCCAGCTCAGGTGCTGCACGATCCGGTTCGCCAGCATCAGCATGACGACCGAAACGCCGATCTTGACGAGCTCCCACAACATGAAGCTGACGGCGCTGGCGCCGGGCGACACGCTGGAGAGCCTGCTGGTCATGCCGCGCGCCATCAGCACGCCCGGCAGGACCACCGTGGCGGTGCCGTACAACGACGACCACGCCACCTCCATCCTCTGGGTGATGAGCCACGCAATCGCCGCCACCACCGCTCCGACCGCGATTTGCACCGCGATCACCCGCCACGGGGATACCGTGGGGTTCTTGGCCCGGAGCTCCTGAGCCTGTTCGCGCGTCAGGGGCTTGAAAGCCTGCTTGGCCGCCTCATCTTGTTCGTCACCCCAGTTGTCGTGAGCGACCTTGCGTTCGGACATGGGGCGAGTTACGGCTGGTTGCGGCAAAGCCTCGGGATTATACGTGGAAACCCGTGCGAGACCAGTCATGCCCTCCCCGACCGGGTGCACGGGCCTTCACGCCTGCACCTCAACGAGGCAGGCGTTCAGCGATTCTTCAGCGAAACGTCAGGCCTTCAGCTGGACCAGGTTGGTCGGCAGGCCGGGCACTTCGACGCGCATCTGCAATACGCAGCCGGCCCAGGGCTGGCGCGCGAGTTCATCGGCCGGCCGCTTCTCGCGCCCGGTGGTGATGTAGAGCGTCTTCAGGTCTGCGCCACCAAAGCACGGCATCGTCGCGCAACGCACCGGCAGCTTCACTTCGCGCAGCAACTCGCCGGTGGGTGACAGGCGCAGCAGGCGCTGGCCTTCGAACAGCGCGACCCAGTAACAGCCCTCGGTATCGACCGCCGCGCCATCGGGCCGGCCGCCATACGTGTCGAGGTCCTGCTCAGCCTGCTTCACCGGAAAGCTCGCGAACTCGCGGCGGTTCGACAGCGAGCCATCGCTGCTTTCGAAGTCGAATGCGAACACGGTGTGCAGCTTGGTGTCCGACCAGTACATGCGGCGCGCGTCGGGGCTCCAGCCGAGGCCGTTGCTCGTGGTCACCTCGCCGACCATGCGTTCGAGCTTGCCATCGGCAAAGCGATAGAGCGCGCCCTTGGGCTCGCGCTTGTCGTCCACGGTGCCCACCCAGAAGCGGCCCTGCGGATCGGCCTTGCCGTCGTTGAAGCGTTCGGTGGCGGGATCGTAGGGCGGCTCGGCCAGCAGCTTGCGTTCACCGGTGGCGGTGTCGAAGCGCCACAGGCCATCGCGCATCGCGAGCAGCAAGCCGCCGCCGAGCACCGGCGCCACGCAGGCCACGTCGGTGCCGAATTGCCAGCGCAGGTGCTCGTTGCTCGCCGGGTTGTAGCGGTGCAGCCGATGGCCGGGGATGTCGCACCAGTAGAGCGCCGACTCCTGCGGATGCCACATCGGCGATTCGCCGAGCAGCGAGGGTTCGACGGGAAGGGGATGGGGGTCGTAGAGCAATTCGTTCATCGTCGGTCAGGCGCCGGATGGTAGGTTGGTACTCCGCTGTAACTCGGCCCCGCCGACACGAACGGCGCTTCTTTTTTCAGTAGCCGTCGGTCGTGCGCGTGCCGGTGGTCAGCGTGTGCACATGCGCGCCGACCTCCTGCGTGCGCAGCGACGACAGCGTGGTCTGCGCGCCGCGCATCAGCAGCCCCAGGTCGGACGACAGCGCCATGTAGTCGAAGCCGTAGGCGCGGTACTGCGCCACCATCTCGGGCGAGCCGCCCAGCGTGCCGATCGGCTTGCCCACGGCCTTGGCGCGCTGCACCGCATGGCTCATCAGTTCGAGCACCTGCGGATGCGCATGCTCCCCGGGCAACCCGAGGCTCGCCGACAGGTCGGCCGGGCCGATGAACAGCGCATCGACACCCGGCACGTCGGCGATGGCCTCCAGCTGCTGCACCGCGGCGCGCGTCTCGATCTGCACGATCACGCCGATGCCGGCATTCGCGGTCTTCAGGTAGTTGGGCAGGGTGCCGAACTTCGAGGCCCGGCTCATGCCGGCCATGCCGCGCACACCCTCGGGCGGATAGCGCGTGGCCGCCACCGCGCGGCGCGCCTCCTCGGCGTTCTCGACGAAGGGGAACAGCACCGTGGTCGCGCCCGCATCGAGCACGCGCTTGACCATCACCGCATCGTTCCACGGCACGCGCACCACCGGCACCAGCCGCGTCGCCGACAGGGCCTGCAGCATCTGCACGACCTCCATCATGTCGAGCGGCGTGTGCTCCATGTCGACCACGGCCCAGTCGAAGCCGGCATGGCCGACGGCCTCCGCGACGATGGGGCTGGCCGACATGATCCAGGTGCCGATCGGCGGATGGCTGCCGGCGGACTTGATCAGCTGGCGGAAGGGATTCATCGCGACGTCTCCTGTTCTCAGCCCAGATCGGCCTTCAGGTAGTGTGCGCCAGGAATCGGGTTGTAGTAATACGGCGGTATCTCTTCGAAACCGAGCGTGGTGTAGAGCTCGCGCGCGGCCTCCATGTCGTCGAGCGTGTCGAGCAGCATCACCGAGTAGCCGGCCTCGGTCGCGCGGTCCATCAGCGCCTGCGCGAGGCTGCGGCCGAGGCCGAAGCGGCGGAAGGCGCGCCGCACATACAGGCGCTTCATCTCGCAGGCATTGGCGTAGTCGACATCGGGCAGCGGCCGCAAAGCGCCGCAGCCCGCGAGCTCGCCATCGACGTAGGCCAGCAGCAGCGCACCGCCCGGCTCGGCGTAGTCGCCCGGCAGGCCGGCGATCTCGGCATCGACATCCTGGAAGCAGAGGTCGATGTTCAGGCTCTCGGCGTATTCGCGCAGGATGCTGCGCGCGGCTTCGATGGCCTCGGGGGTGTCGGGCGCCAGCAGCTGCACCGCCGGCGTGTCGTGCACCGTGTCCACGCGTCAGCCGCCCAGCGACACCACCCACCACACCAATGCGGCGCAGGCACCGAAAGCCGCCAGAGCAAACAGCCGCGTGCCGGCGGTGTCGCGCGTCATCGGCAGGTCGGCCGGCGCATCGTGGGGCAGCGCCTTGTCGCCGTGCCACATCGGGCCGACGAGGTTGCGGCGCTTCGCGAACAGGTAGAACAGCACCGCGCAGACGTGCAGCACGATCAGCCCGATCAGCAGCCACTGGCCCACGTCGGCGTGGTAGTCGGTGGCCTTGCTCGCGGTGGCACCGCTGACGAAGCGATTGAGCGGCCCGGTGTTGGCGATCTCGTCATCGGCCACGAGGCCGGTGCCCACCTGCACCGCCAGCAGCGCCAGCAGCGCCCAGACCGACAGGCTGCCCAGCGGGCTGTGGCCGATGTCGAAGCGGTCGCCTGCGCGGGGCGCTCCGCCCAGGTAGCGCATCAGCGCCCCAGGGCTGTAGAAGAAGGTGCCGAAGCGCGACCAGTGCCCGCCCATCACGCCCCACAGCAGCCGGAAGACCAGCAGCGCGAAGACGGTGTAGCCGAGGCGGAAGTGCCACACGATCGCGTTGCCGCCCACATGGGCCGTGATGATCGCGGCGATGACGCACAGCGCCAGCGTCCAGTGGAAGAGGCGGGTGGGCAGGTCCCACACCCGCAGTCGGCGCCCGGGCTTGGCAGCAGCGGCCGGGCCGGCAACAGGATCCATCGTGTCGGCAGAGTTTGGCGAAGCGGCAACGATAGCGCGACACGCGCCCACCCGCCAGCACCACCCGAGGGTTTACCCGCAGCGCGGCCGACGCGGGAATGAAGCGCGAAGGCCGTTCGTACACTCGTCGGCGCTCTGCGATCCGGAGCGCTTGCGATCACTCAAGGAGAACCCCGAATGAAGCACCTGTTCCTGGCAGCCTTGGTGGCGGCCGTGAGCCTGCCCGCCGCCGCCCAGTTCCAGAAACCGGAAGACGCCGTGAAGTACCGCAAGTCGGCCTTCACCGTGATGGGTACGCATTTCGGCCGCATCGGTGCGATGGTGAACGGCAAGGCGCCGTTCGACGCGAAGGCGGCCGCGGCCAATGCCGACATCGTCGCCACGATGTCGAAGCTGCCGTTCCCCGCCTTCGTCGAAGGCAGCGACAAGGTGGGGGACACCCACGCCAAGCCCGAGGTCTGGACCGAAGCCGACAAGTTCCGCGCCGGCGCCACCAAGATGCAGGAAGAGGTGGCCAAGCTGCAGACCGCGGCCAAGGGCGGCAACCTCGACGAGATCAAGGCGGCCTTCGGCAATGCGGCCAAGTCGTGCAAGGCCTGCCACGACAACTACCAGAAGAAGGACTGAGCGCCCCCTCGGGGCACGAGCGAACCTCTCAGTCGGCGAAGCCGAGCACCACCCTTCGCGTCATCGCCGACTTCTTCTCGATCTTCGTGACGACGACAGCGCCCACCTCGGCGGTGTTGCTCACATGGGTGCCGCCGCAGGGCTGCAGGTCGACGCCCTCGATCTCGAGCACGCGCACCCGCCCCAGCCCGCGCGGCGGCTGCACGCTCATGCTGCGCACCAGCTGCGGGTTGGCATCGAGCTCTTCCTCGCTGATCCAGCGGTGGCGCACCGGGTGTGCGCCACCCACCAGCCGCGCGATGCCGGCGGTGAGCGCCTCCTTGTCGAGGGGGTCGTTCATGTGGAAGTCGAGCCGCGCATAGTCGGCGGTGATCGAACAGCCGTCGACCGGGTGCGGCACCAGCGCGCACAGCAGGTGCGTCGCGGTGTGGAAGCGCATGTGGCGCTGCCGGCGCGCGGCATCGATGACGGCCTGCACGCCATCGCCCACGCGCAGCTCGGCGAGCAGCGCCTCCTGGCCCGCGGCGGGCAGGTGAAGGATCTCGCCCACCGCCGGGCCCTTGCGCGTGTCGGCGATCAGCAGCACGCGGCCGTCGGCCAGGCGCAGCTCGCCGCGGTCGCCGGCCTGGCCGCCGCCTTGCGGATAGAACACGGTGCGGTCGAGCTGCACGCCGCGTTCGTCGACGGCAGTGATGGTGGCCTCGCAGGCCGGCAGCATGGCGTCGTCACGGAACAGTTCTTCGGTCATGCGGTCCTCGTCGATTGCAGATGCACGGTGCCGCGCGGTGTGCGCAACACCGCCTCGATCGCCGGGCCGGCCTGTTGCGACAGGTCGACGCCACCCGGCTGCAGCAAGGCCGCCACGGCGGGCGGCAACCCGCGCACGATCAGGCGTTCGAGCGCCAGCCCCGATGCAGGCATCGTGCTCGCGGGATGAAGGCTGGGCCATTCGATCAACGTGGGCAGCGCGCCGCCGCACTGCGGCATGCCGTCGGCCCGCACGGTGATGCGCCACTGCAGCAGGCCGGCCGGCGTCGCGCGGCTGGCATCGACCGGCTCACCGGGGTCGGCACCCTGGGCCAGCAATGCGGCACACAGGGCATCGAGTGTTCGCGTGCCGGCCACCCAGTGCACCAGCCGCGGCTGGTCGCGCAGCTGCGCCTGCAGCGCCGGGTCGTCCAGCCCGAACCAGCGTGCTCGGCCCGGTGGCGGCGCATCGGGATCGATCGCGATGATCTCGAAATAGGCCCGCGGGTGCGTCGGGCCGGCATCGAGCTTCAGCAACCGGTTGTGCGTGCCCATCAGCGGATGCTTGCCGCCGGGCCCCGGCACGATGCCCAGCGTCTGCTCGCACCAGCGCACGCCCTGCTCGAGGTCGTGCGCGGCGATCACGAGATGGTCGATCTCGCAGCCCATCACAAGCTCACCGTGCCTTCGATCATCGGCACCACGTCGCCGCCGACCCACAGCTGCTGGCCGTCGTGGTGCAGGTAGATGCGGCCCGCGCGGCCGAGGCGCTCGCCCTGCGCCGCCACATAGCGCGCCGGCATGCGACCGCTGCCGATCAGCCAGTTGCCGATGTTGGCATTGAGCGAGCCGGTGACCGGGTCTTCCTCGATGCCCAGCGGGATGATGAAGAAGCGCACCTCCACGTCGCATTTGCTGCCCGCCGGATGGCGGCCGACGACGCCCACCTTGATGTCGAGCGCCTTCAGTGCCGCATGGTCGGGCCGGATGGCCAGCACGGTCTCGGCGCTGTCGAGCTCCAGCACCAACTGCGGGAAGCCGTTGCTGAGCCAGGCCGCATGCAGCACCTGCTGCGGCGACAGGTGCAACGCGGCGCGCACCCGCCCGAGCAGCGCCGGCTCCACCGGCTCCACGCTGGTGGGCGGCGCCGCAAAAGCCAGGCGGCCGCCTTCGCTGCGCACACGCACCAGGCCCACGGCGCATTGCTGCACGACGACGCCCTCCTGCTTCGGCCGGCCACCGGCGGCCAGCCACGCATGGCAGCTGCCCAGCGTGGGATGGCCCGCGAACGGCAGCTCGCCGCCCGGCGTGTGGATGCGCACGCGGTAGTCGGCCGCCGGATCGGTGGGCGGCAGCAGGAAGGTGGTTTCCGACAGGTTGGTCCAGCGCGCGAAGCCGGCCATCTGCGCATCGCTCAGGCCTTCGGCGTCGTGCACCACGGCCAGCGGGTTGCCACGCATCGCGGTGGCGGTGAACACGTCGACCTGGTGGAAACGGCGAACGGTGGTCATGGTGTCATCCCTCATGTCATCTTCGAGCCCGAAGTCTCGCGCACCGGGATGCCGGTGGCGTCGAAGTCTTCGAGGCACTGCGTGTTGACGCCGAAGAAGTCGGGCGACACGCGCTTGCGGTGGAACGGATAGATGCCGCAGACCTTGCAGAAGTAGTGCGTCGCGGTCATCGTGTTGAAGCGGTAGGCCGAGAGCGCGCCGCCGCCGGCCAGCAGCCGGAACTTCGACTCGTGCACCTTGACCATCGGCACGCCGCGGCGCCGGCACATCGAGCAGTCGCAGGTGGTCAGCTCGGGAAAGTCGCTCTCGATCTCGAAGCGCACTTCGCCGCAATGGCAGCTGCCGTGCATGCGGCGCAAAGGACGATAGGCACTCATGAGACCAGCGCTCCCTCTCGTCGACGCTCCAGCGCCTGCTGCAGCACGCCGGCCAATGCGGCGATGCCGGCGGCAATGCGCTCACGCGACACGGTGACGAAGCTCAGGCGCAGCGTGTTGGGCTGCGGGGCAGAGGCATAGAAGGCCGAGCCCGGCACGTAGGCCACGCCCGCCTCCACCGCCTGCGGCAGCAGCGCCATCGCATCCACGCCCTCGGGCAGCTCGACCCAGAAGAACATGCCGCCCGCCGGCACGTTCCAGCGGCAGCCGAGCGCCGCGAGGTGCTGCTCCAGCGCGGCCCGCATCGCATCGCGCTGCGCCTGGTAGCGGGCGCGGATGGTCGGCAGGTGGGTGTCGAGGAAGCCATTGCGCACCACCTCGTGCACGATGCGCTGGTTGAAGCCCGGCGTGTGCAGGTCGGCCGCCTGCTTGGCCTGCAGCAGCTTGGGGAACAGCGCCTGCGGCGCGATCACGTAGCCCAGGCGCAGGCCGGGCACCAGCACCTTGGAGAACGAGCCGAGGTAGATGATGTTCTCGGGGTCGCGCGCGGCCAGCGGCTGCGGCGGCGCGGCGTCGTACCAGAGGTCGCCGTAGGGGTTGTCTTCGAGCATCGGCAAGCCGATGCGCTGCGCCTCGCGCACCAGCGCGTTGCGGCGTGCCTCGCCGATGCTGCGGCCGGTGGGGTTCTGGAAGTTGGGCAGCACGTAGAAGAAGCGGGCATCGCCCACTTCGTCGAGCGCCTCGGGGATCGGGCCCTGGTCGTCGCAAGCCACGGCCGCGTATTCGGGCTCGAAGGGCGAGAAGGCCTGCAGCGCGCCGAGGTAGGTCGGCGTCTCGACCGCCACGCGCGAGCCCGGATCGACCAGCACCTTGGCGCACAGGTCGAGGCCCTGCTGCGAGCCGGTGGTGATCAGCACCTGCGACGCCGGCACTTCCAGGCCCTGGGCCGCCATCTCGGCTGCCACCCACTCGCGCAGCGGGCCGAAGCCTTCGCTGGCGGCGTATTGCATGGCCTCGCGCGGCGTCGTGCTCAGCACGCGATCAGTCGCCTCGCGCAGCGCGTCGATCGGAAAACCCTCGGCCGCCGGCAGCCCGCCGGCGAGCGAAATGACGCCCGGTTTCTCGGTGACCTTGAGGATCTCGCGAATGATCGAAGGGTTCAGGCGTTCGGCGCGGCGGGCGAGGGTCCAGGTCATGTCGGTTCTCCGTGTTGTGGTGTGGTTCAGGGTTGTGGGTCGTTCAGCATCCAGTTGACGGCCGCTGCCGCATGCAGCGCCGTCGTGTCGAACAGGGGCAGGGCCGCGGGCGTGCCCTCGGGCAGCAGCAGGCCGATCTCGGTGCAGGCCAGCGCCACCGCAGCGCAGCCTCGCCGCGCGAGCCGATCGATGATGGCCAGGTAGGCATCGCGCGAGGCCTCGGTGACCACGCCCCGGCACAGCTCCTCGTAGATCACGCGGTGCACGGTGTCGCGCTCGGCGGGCTCGGGTGTGAGCGTGTCGATGCCGTGGTGCTCGCGCAGGTGGCGGCGCAGGAAGTCCTGCTCCATGGTGAAGCGCGTGCCGAGCAGGCCCACGGTGGTGTGGCCCTGGGCGCGCAGCGCGGCGCCGATGGCATCGCCGATGTGCAGCAGCGGCAGGCCGGCCGCATCGCGCACCTCGTCGGCCACGAGGTGCATCGTGTTGGTGGCGATCAGCAGGCCTTGGGCGCCGGCGGCCTTCAAGCCGTGGGCCGCGGCCCCGAGACGGCGCGCCGCCGCCGCCCAGTCGCCCACGCGCTGCAGCGCCTCGATCGTGGCGAAATCGACGCTGTGGATCAGCAGCGGTGCGCTGTGCAACCCGCCGCAACGGCGCGCGACGCCCTGGTTCAGCAGGCGGTAGTACACGAGCGTGGATTCCCAGCTCATGCCGCCGAGGACGGCCAGGGTCTTCATCGCGTTGGCGCTCCCACCGGCATGCGCTTGCCCAGGCCCACGGTCGCGATCACCGCGAGCGAGAAGGCCACCGTGCCCACGTCGAGCTTCTCGCCGAGCACCGGCACGCACATCAGCAGCGAGAGGAAAGGCTGCACCAGCTGCACCTGGCTCACGCGCACCGTGCCGCCCAGCGCCAGCCCGCGGTACCAGGCGAAGAAGCCCAGCCACATCGAGAACAGCGTGACGTAGCCGAAGCCGACCCAGGCGCCCAGGCTCACCGGCTGCGCCGGCCAGCTGATCGCCGCCACCGGCACGGTGAACGGCAGGCTCATCGCCAGCACCCAGCAGATCACCTGCTCGGCCGGCATCTGCTTCGACAGCTGCGCGCCACTCACATAGCCGCCTGCGGCGCTCAGCACCGCCAGCAGCAGCAGGCCATCGGCGGCCTGCAGTTCGCCCGCGCCCTTCCACATCGCAAAGCCGAGCACGAGCAGCGTGCCCGCCACCGCGCAGGCCCAGAAGCCGAACGACGGCCGCTGGCCCAGCACCAGCGCGCCCACTGCGGCGGTGGCCAGCGGCAGCACGCCGGTGATCACAGAGGCATGACCCGCCGGCACCAGCCGCAGCGCCAGCGACAGGAACAGCGGAAAGCCCACCACCACACCGAGCGCGGTGAGGCCCAGTTCGCCCCACTGCCGGCCGCTCGGCCAGCGCGCCCGCACCGCGAAGAGGTAGACCAGCGACAGCACACCGGCTCCGGCCGCACGGCCGAAGGTCACGAACACCGGCGCAAGCTGCGGCGCCGCTGCCGAGCCGGTGGCCAGGCGCGTCATCGGCAGCGTGATCGCGAAGATCACCACGCCGAGCAGGCCGAGCCACAGGCCGCGTATTTCATCGCGGCGGGTCTGCAGCGACACAGGCATGACTGCGCTCATACCGTCACCATCCATGCAGCAGTGAGCACCAGCAGCAGCGCCAGCGCACGGTTGAACCACAGCAGCCGCGTGCCTTGCTGCAGCCAGTGCCGCAACAGCGCGCCGGCCACCGCATAGGTGAGGTTGCTGGCGAAGGCATAGACCAGCATCACGCCGACCACGATGGCCAGGCGCCGGCCGCTCTGCGCGGCGTCGATGCCCGCCACCGCCACCCAGCCGGCGGTGAGCGTCAGCGCGAGCATCCAGGCCTTGATGTTGACGAACTGCAGCGCCACGCCCTGCGTGAACGACACCTGCAGCGGCGCGTTCGCCGCGCCCAGCGTGCGGGTGTTGGCCAGCTTCCACGCCAGCCACACCAGATAGCCCACGCCCACCACCTTGATCGCGAGCCGCAGCCCCGGCACCGCCAGCACCAGCGACCCCAGGCCGACGCCGCACAGCAGCATCAGCAGCGTCCAGCCGGTGGGCACCGCGATGCAGAACGGCAGCGCGCGCTTCAAGCCGAAGTTGGCCGCCAGCGCGGTCGACAGCGTGGTGTTCGGTCCGGGGGTGAAGCTCATCGCCGTGGACAGCGTGAGCAACGCGGCAAATTCCTGCGGGCTCATGCGGCCCAGTCTAATCACAGCAACCAGCACAGTATCAGTACACTTGCGCGAACACACCCACCTTCTGTACTGCCGACTCCGCCAGCACAGCCCGATGAACGCCCCCCACGACCTGACCGCCTTCGCGCTCGCCCGCGCCGCCAACGCCTCGCTGGCCGAGCAGCTGAGCGCCCGCTTCGCCGAGCGCATCCAGCAACGGCTGCTGCTGCCCGGCTCGCGCCTGCCCTCGGTGCGCGAATGCGCGCGCCGCCACGGCGTGAGCCCGACCACGGTGGTGGCCGCCTATGACCAGCTGCTGGCCAAGGGGCTGGTCGAGGCGCGGCGCCAGCGCGGCTTCTTCGTGCGCGAGCCGCGCGAGCTGGCCCATGCCGCAGCACCCGCCAAGGCCTCGCCTGCCGGCCACCGCCCGCCGCCGGTGGACGCCACCGCGCTGATCCGCGGCATGTTCCAGGGGCCGACGCTGGCCTCGCCGGGCATGGGCACGCTGCCAGCGGAATGGCTGGACCTGCCGCTGCTGCACACCGCGCTGCGCCGCGTGATGGCGTCGGAGGTGGGCAGCAGCAAGCAGGCCACCAGCCTGCAGTACGGCGACCCGGCCGGCGATGCGTCGCTGCGCGAAGCGCTGGTGCACCGGCTCGGCGACCTGGGCATCAGCTGCGCGCCGCAGCAGATCGTCACCACCATGGGCGCGACGCATGCGCTCGACGTGGTGTCGCGCGCGCTGCTGCAGCCGGGCGACGCGGTGCTGGTCGACGAACCGGGCTGGGCGGTGGAATACGCGCGCCTGAGCCGCCTGGGCATGCGCCTGCTGCCGGTGCCGCGCGGCCCGCAGGGCCCCGACCTCGAGGTGATGCGCTCGCTGCTGCAGGCCCACAAGCCGCGCATGTACGCCACCGTGTCGGTGCTGCACAACCCCACGGGTTGCTCGCTGCCGCTGGCGGCCGCGCACCAGGTGCTTAAGCTCGCCGAGGCGCACGACTTCGTGATCGTCGAGGACGACACCTACGTGCATATGGCCCCGCCGCATGCGCCGCGCCTGGCCGCGCTCGACGGGCTGCAGCGCACGGTCTACATCTCGGGCTTCTCGAAGATCCTGGCGCCCAACTGGCGCGTCGGCTTCGTGGCCGCGTCGCCCGAGCTGACCGAGCGGTTCATCGACATGAAGCTGCTCACCACGCTGACCACGCCCGCGCTGCCCGAGCAGGCGATCGCGTGGTGCATCACGCAGGGCCAGCTGCGCCGCCACACCGAGCGCGTGACCGCGCAGCTCGATGCCGCGCGCACCCGCAGCCAGCGCCTGGCGCTCGAAGCGGGCTGCCGCTTCGTGACGCCGCCGCAAGGCCTGTTCGGCTGGATCGACGTGGGCGTGGACACCGAACGCCTGGCCGGGCTGATGCTGGACGATGGGTGGCTGCTTGCGCCCGGCGCGCTGTTCCATGCCACGCCGCGGCCGACCACTCTGTTACGAATCAACTTCGCGACCTCGCAGGATGCGCGCTTCTGGCGTGCGCTCGAGAAGGCGCGCGACAAACTCTGAAGATGACGAGGGAAACACCCCCTTTTGGGGGACGCGGACCGGCGCCGTGCCCGCTACCCTGCAAGGTCTTGCAGTCGCAACCACATGTGATCGGCGTAACATTCACCGGCCCGATCCACTCCCTTCCGAATGTTCGAATCCACCCTGCCGCTGGGCGAACCTGAGCTGATGCGCGCGAGCGCTTTCCAGCGCTACCTCGCCGAGATCGATCGCCAGCAGAGCAGCGTCGATGCGCAGCCCACGGCATCGAGCCGGCTGTCGGCCCTGAGCCCGTCGCTGCTGCAGGATCTGCTGCGCTTCGAGCAGGCCGGCCGGCAGACCGAGCTGCTGGAAGTGGTGGCCGCCTGCGTGCGGCATGCGCGGCCGCTGTGCATCCACCTGCAGGCCGACGAGAAGGTGATTCCGCTCACGCTGTTCCCGATGGAGCGGCTGGCCCACTGCCCGGTCCCGATGAAGGACTTCCTCTCGCTGCGGCTCACCGAGCTGCAGGTGATGCATGTGGAGCCGGCCGTGCTGCGCCCGCCGGGTGACCCCGTGGCCGGGCTGGTGGGCGAGCTGCACCTGTACCACCCGCTGGCGCCGGTGACCTGGGAGTTCGCGATGCGCGGCAAGCGCGAAGAGCTGCTACCCGAGATCGGCGGGCTCGCCGCCTACCGCGTGGCGCCGGGGCTCGACCTGCGACAACTCGCCCTGGCCGGCCCCTTGCAGACCGCGGTGCGCCGTCTGCAGCGGCAGACCACCAACCTGCGCGAGATCGCGGAGTGGCCGGGCATGGACAAGCCGCGTGCCACGCGCCTGCTCAATGCGCTGTACCTGCAGGCCGGGCTGATCGTCAGCCGCACGCACCCCGCTGCAACTTCCGGCTGGTGATCAGGCCGCCGGCGAGCGTCGCCGGTACATGCCCCACGCCTCCATCTGCATCACCACTTCCTCGCGCTGGTTCAGCGTCTCCATGCGCGACAGCGCCAGGCCCACGTGCGGCTTGCTGTTCATCGGCCGCGCCTCGAGCACGGTGACGCGCACCGTCAGCACGTCGCCCGGACGCACCGGCTTCAGCCACTTGAGGCTTTCCATGCCGGGCGAGCCGAGGCTGGCGCTGTCGAGCAGGTAGGCATCGCACATCAGGCGCATGCTGATCGAGCCGGTCATCCAGCCGCTGGCGATCAGGCCGCCGAACATCGTCTGCTTAGCGGCCTCCTCGTCGACATGGAAGCGCTGAGGGTCGTAGCGGCGTGCGAACTCGATGATCTCTTCGGTGGTGACTTCGTAGGAGCCGGTGCGCAGCACGTGGCCGGGCTGGAAGTCTTCCCACCAGTACTTGGGCGTCGGGGTCGTCATTGGCGTCAGACCCACGGTTGGGGCAGTTGCTCGATCTCGGCGAACACGCGCCGCACCGCGGGCCGCTCGAGCATGCGTTGCAGGTACGGGCCCAGGTGCGGCAGGCTGCGTGCGGGCCGCGGGAAGGCACGCGTCCAGCGGCACAGCGTGAGCGCATAGGCGTCGAGCAGCGTGTGACGCTCGCCCATGAACCAGGGGCCGCGCTGCTGCGCGAGGTGCGCATCGAGCTGGTCGAGCTGCGCGCCGATGCGGGCCTGGGCATGCGACTTCAGCTCGGCCACGCCGGCGGTGTTGCCCTCGTCCATCCAACGGTGCGGATACCAGTAGACGATGGACGTGGCCTGCAGCGTGTTGGTCATCCACATCAGCCACTTGTAGAAGTGCGCACGCTCCACGGTGCCCAGGGCCGGCGCGAGCGCGGCCTCGGGGTGGGTGTCGGCCAGGTGCAGCGCGATCGCGGCGGTTTCGTACAGCACGAGATCGCCATCGACCAGCACCGGCACGAGGCCGTTCGGGTTGAGCTTCAGGTACTCGGCGCCGCGGTGCTCGTTGGTCTCGCGGTCGACCGGCTTGAGCTCATAGGGCAGGCCGATCTCCTCGAGCAGGATCAGCGGGATCATCGCCGCCGAACTGGGCATGTGGTGGAGTTGGATCATGGAAGGGACGTGAGTGGAAATCAATTCACCGCGCAGCCGGGCTCGGCTTGCGGACCGCTTGCGCTGAGCGGTACGGGCTCGGGCACCGCGAAGCCGTAGCGCACCGCAGTGAGCTCCGCGAGGATCGACACCGCGATCTCCGGCGGCGTGCGCGCACCGTTCTTCAGTCCCACTGGGCCGTGCAGCCGTGCAAGCTGCGCATCGGTGACACCGAAGTGCTCGGCCAGCCGCGCCTTGCGCTTGGCCTGGTTGACGCGCGAGCCGATCGCGCCGACATAGAAAGCCTCGCTCTTCAGCGCCTCCATCAGCGCGAGGTCGTCGAGCTTGGGGTCGTGCGTGAGCGCGATGACGGCGGTGTGCCCGTCGGGCTGGATCTCGAGCACCATGTCGTCGGGCATGCCGCGCAGCAGGCGCGCGCCGGGCACGTCCCACGCGTCAGCGTATTCGGCGCGCGGGTCGCAGATCAGCACCTCGTAATCGAGGGCCTTGGCCATGGTGGCGAGGTAGTGGGTCATCTGCCCGGCGCCGATGAGCAGCAGGCGCCAACGTGGACCATGGGTGGTGGTGAGCGTGGTGTCGGTGAGGTGCAGCTCGTCGCTGGGGCCGGCGGTCTCGAGCTGCACGCTGCCGTCGGCGAGCGAGAGGGTGCGTCGCACCAATCCACCCTGGGCGAGGCGATCGAGCAGCTCGGGAATGCGCGAGGCCTCGCTCACCGGCTCGAGCACCAGCTCGAGCGTGCCGCCGCAAGGCAGGCCGAAGCGGTTGGCCTCCTCGGCGCCGATGCCGTAGCGCACGACCTCGGGCCGTGTGAGCGCGAGCGCCCCTTCCTTGACCTTGGCGATCAGGTCGTCTTCGATGCAGCCGCCGGAGACCGAACCGCAGATCTGCCCGTCGCCGCGCACGGCCACGACCGAGCCGATCGGCCGGGGCGCGGAACCCCAGGTGCGGGTCACGGTGGCCAGCACGACGCGGTGGCCGGCCTCGCGCCATTGGATCACCTGGCGCAAGACGCTGAGATCGACGTTGTCCATCGGCGGGAGTTTGCGCGCTTTTGGCCAAGGGAGTGGCGAGGTAGGAGATGGGATTGGAACTGGCAAAGAACTGAATTCATTCGTGCCCCAGAACGAGCGGTGCCGCAAGGCTGCGAGCGGGCGGCGCTGCGGCCGGGACGCATCAGACGACGCCGAGGAGCGCAGGAGGCATGGCCGCGCGCTTTGGCGCGCATCAAGCACTGACTCGTGGGGACTGTCTGAGCGGAGAACGCAAAGCGTTCGTAGCGAGTTTCCCCACGCAGGCCATGCCTTCGAGCACCGCAGGGAAGCCTCGACCCAACGGGGCGAGGCCAAGTCTGCAGCGCCCCGGTCGCAGCGCCACCCGCTCGCAGCCTTGCCCGCTCCACCCATATGCCAACCACCTCATAAGGGTTAGCCCACCAGTGCGACGAGAAGACCATCGGCCTAGCATGCCCCTTCGATCGCCGCCGGCAATTTGTCACGGCACGGCCAGCCGACGGGACGGGAAACAGACCGAACACCGAAGGAGACTGAGATGGGCTTGACGATCACGCTCAAGGTCAACGGCGAGGCCTTGTCGCGCGAGATACCGCCGGAGCGGCTTCTCTCCGAGTTCCTGCGCGAAGACCTTCGCCTCACCGGCACCCACATCGGCTGCGACACCTCGCAGTGCGGCGCCTGCACCGTCCATGTGAACGGCCGCGCGGTCAAGAGCTGCACGATGCTCGCGGCCCAGGCCGACCGCTGCGAGGTGACCACCATCGAAGGCCTGGCCGCCGCCGACGGTACGCTGCACCCGATGCAGGAAGCCTTCCGCCAATGCCACGGCCTGCAGTGCGGCTTCTGCACCCCCGGCATGGTGATGAGCGCGGTGGAGCTGGTACAGCAATGCCCGCACGCCACCGAGCAGCAGATCCGCGAACGGCTCGACGGCAACTTCTGCCGCTGCACCGGCTACCAGAACATCGTCAAGGCCGTCCAGCAGGGCGCCGAGGCCATGCGCTAAGGAGGACCTGACATGACTGCACGACAAGGCTTCATCGGCCAATCGGTCGTCCGCCGCGAGGACGCCCGCTTCCTCACCGGCCGCGGACAGTACACCGACGACATCACGCTCGACCGGCAGACCTACGCCGCCTTCCTGCGCTCACCCTATGCCCATGCCCGGCTCAAGCGGGTCGACACCGCGGCCGCGCAGCGCGCGCCCGGCGTGCTGGGCGTGTTCACCGGCGAGCACTTCAAGAACGTGGGCGGCCTGCCCTGCGGCTGGCTGATCAACAGCATCGACGGCTCGCCGATGAAGGAGCCGCGCCATCCCATCCTGGCCGACGGCAAGGTGCGCTACGTGGGCGACCGCGTCGCGCTGGTCGTGGCCGAGACGCTGGAGCAGGCCAAGGCCGCGGCCGCGCTGATCGATGTGGAATACGAAGAGCTGCCCGCGGTGGTCGACGTGGCCGAAGGCGCCGGCACCCCGGTGCACGACGAGGCGCCCGACAACCAGTGCTACCTCTGGCAGATCGGCGATGCCGCCGGCGTCGATGCGGCGATCAAGAGCGCGCCCCATGTGAGCACGCTCACGCTGCGCAACAACCGGCTGATCCCCAACGCGATCGAGCCGCGTGCGGCCAACGCCAGCTACAACCCGGCCGACGACAGCTACACGCTCTACGTCGCCAACCAGAACCCGCACGTCGAGCGGCTGCTGATGTGCGCCTTCGTGCTCGGCATTCCCGAGCACAAGATGCGCGTGGTGGCGCCCGACGTGGGCGGCGGCTTCGGCTCCAAGATCTTTCTCTACGGCGAAGAGACCGCGCTGGTGTGGGCCAGCAAGCAGCTGAAGCGCCCGATCAAGTGGACGGCCGAGCGCAGCGAATCCTTCCTGGCCGATGCGCACGGCCGCGACCACCTCACCAAGGTGGAGCTGGCCTGCGACAAGAGCGGCCGGTTCCTCGCACTGCGCGTCAACACCACGGCCAACCTGGGGGCGTATCTCTCGACCTTCTCCACCGCGGTGCCAACCATCCTGTATGCCACGCTGCTCGCCGGCCAGTACGCCACGCCGAAGATCAGCGCCACCGTGAAGGCGGTGTTCACCAACACCGCGCCGGTCGACGCCTACCGCGGCGCGGGGCGACCCGAGGCCACCTACGTGGTCGAGCGCATCGTCGAGACCGCGGCGCACGAGCTCGGCATCGACCCGGCCGAGATCCGCCGCCGCAACTTCATCCGCGAGTTTCCGTACGCCACGCCGGTGGGCCTGACCTACGACACCGGCGACTACGACGCCACGCTGCGCCAGGCGCTCGACCTGGCCGACGTGGCCGGCTTCGCACAGCGCAAGGTGGCGAGCGAAGCCAAGGGCCTGAAGCGCGGCATCGGCTACTCGGCCTACATCGAGGCCTGCGGCATCGCGCCCTCCAGCGTGGCCGGCGCGCTGGGTGCGCGGGCCGGCCTGTTCGAGGCCGGCGAGGTGCGCGTGCATCCCACCGGCAAGGTGACCATCTTCACCGGCTCGCACAGCCACGGCCAGGGCCACGAGACCACGTTCGCGCAGCTGGTGGCCGACAGGCTCGGCATCGCGATGGACGACGTCGACATCCAGCACGGCGACACCGGCAAGGTGCTGTTCGGCATGGGCACCTACGGCTCGCGCTCGCTGGCCGTGGGCGGCACCGCGATCCTGAAGGCGGTGGACAAGGTGATCGCCAAGGGCCGCAAGATCGCCGCCCACCTGATGGAGGCGGCCGACACCGACGTCGTGTTCGAGGACGGTGCCTTCAAGGTGGCCGGCACCGACAAGAGCGTGCCCTTCGCGCAGGTGGCGCTCACCGCCTACGTGCCGCACAACTTCCCGCACGACAAGCTGGAGCCCGGCCTGAACGAGAACGCGTTCTACGACCCGAGCAACTTCACCTTCCCGGCCGGCACCT
>CBIHRS010000060.1:0-25477 GCA_966212505.1 uncultured bacterium | reverse complement strand
TCAGGTCGCTGCCAGCGACGTTGATGCTGAACGTGCCATTGGCGGCGACAGCGCCGGTGTAGTCGGTGCCGTTGATCGTGAGGGTGACGATGTCGCCGGTCTTGGTGTCGCCGCCGGCGGTGCCGGTGATGGCAATGGTGCTCCCGACCTCGGTGGCGTTGAGGATGTTGTCGGTGGTGACGCTGTCGAGCGTCAGCGTGGCGCTGGCCGTCTCATCGACGGAGTAGGCTTGTGCGGCGGTTTGAGTCGCGGTATTGCCGGCAGCGTCGGTGACCGTGATCGACGCTTGGATGGTGTGATCGGCGTCGGCCTTCAGGTCGCTGCCGGGGACGTTGATGCTGAATGTGCCATTGGCGGCGACAGCGCCGGTGTAGTCGGTGCCGTTGATCGTGAGGGTGACGATGTCGCCAGTCTTGGCGTCGCCGCCGGCGGTGCCGGTGATCGCGACCGTGCCACCGACTTCGGCAGCGTTCAAGATGTTGTCGGCAGTGACGCTGTCGAGCGTCAGCGTGGCGCTGGCCGTCTCATCGACCGAGTAGGCCTGCGCAGCGGTCTGAGTTGCCGTATTGCCGGCTGCATCAGTGACAGTGATCGACGCCTGGATGGTGTGATCAGTGTCGGCCTTCAGGTCGCTGCCGGAGACGTTGATGCTGAACGTGCCGTTGGCGGCGACGGCGCCGGTGTAGTCGTTGCCGTTGACCGTGAGGGTGACGGTGTCGCCAGTCTTCGCATCACCACCAGCCGTGCCCGTAACAGCAACCGTGCCAGCGACCTCGGCAGCGTTGAGGATGTTATCAGTGGTGACCGGGTCGATCGTCAGCGTAGCGCCGGCCGTCTCATCGACGGAGTAGGGCTGCGCGACGGTTTGAGTCGCGGTGTTGCCGGCAGCGTCGGTGACGGTGATCGACGCCTGGATGGTGTGATCGGCATCGGCCTTGAGCTCGGCTCCCGGGACGTTGACGCTGAAGGTGCCGTTGGCAGCAACGGCGCCGGTGTAGTTGGTGCCGTTGATCGTCAGGATGACGACATCGCCGGCCTTGGCATCGCCACCGACGGTGCCGGTGATCGCCACCGTACCCCCGACTTCAGCAGCATTGAGGATGTTGTCCGTCGTGACACTGTCGATCGACAGCGTCGCGCCAGCCCCCGCATCCACGCCATAGGCTTGCGTCGCCGTGGCGGTGGCGCTGTTGCCAGCGGCATCCGCCACCGCGATCGACGCCTGCACCGTATGGCTCGCGTCTGCTGCCAGATCGGCGCCGCTCACCTGAACGCTGAAGCTCAGGTCGGCGGCCACCGTGCCGCTGTAGGTGTGGCCGTTGACGGTCAGCGTGACCGTGTCGCCGGCCTTGGCATCGCCGCCGGCCGTGCCGGTCACCGCCACGGTGCCCGCGGTCTCGGCCGCGTTGACCACGCCGTCGCCGGAGATCGGGTGGAGCGTCAGCGAGGCGTGGGCCTCTGCATCGACGCCATAGCCGCGCGACACGCTGGTGGTGCTGGTGTTGCCGGCCGCATCCGTGAGCGTCAGTGCTGCCTGGACGCTGCGCCCGGCATCGGCCGCGAGGTCGCTGCCCGGCACGCTGACGCTGAAGCTGCCATCGGCGCCGACGGTGGCCGTGAAGAGCTTGCCGTTGACGCTGAGGCTGACCGTGTCGCCAGCCGCCGCATCGCCGCCCGCCTGGCCGGTGATCGTGATGTTGGCGCCTTGTTCGGTTGCGTTGACCACATCGTCTACCGCAATCGCACCCAGCGTGAGGGTGGCCGCGGGCGGGGTCACGTCCACCTGGCCGTTGGCGCTGTCGGAGGCCGTGGCGCCGGTCGTGGCGTTGGTGACGCTCGCCGCCACACTGAATGCGCCCTCGGGCAACGTGAACGGCAGCTCGATCGAATAGCTGCCGTCGGCGGCCACCGGCGTCGAAACGGTGTGCAGCCCGCCCGCACTGTCGGTGACCAGCAGCGTCACGGTCGTACCGGCCGGCACGTTCGACGCGGTACCGGTGAGCGTGGGGGTGGTGTCGTTGGTCAGGGCCGGGGCGCTGACGCTCACGCTCGGCGGCTGAACCGGATTGGGGGGGGTGACCGGGGTGGTGTCGCTGGTCGACGCGGTAGAGGTCGAGGGCGCCGTGGTGGCGAAGGTCGGCACCGTGATGCCGGCGCCGGGCGGCGCGGCAGTGGCGGCCGCACCACCGGCGGAGGTGGCTTCCGACACCCGGTCCACGCGCAATCCCGGGGTGAAGCTGCCGTCGCCGCCGCCTGCGGCCGCCCCAGCCGCCGGTGCCGTCTGCGCATCGCCGCTGTTCAAGGAGGCGATCACGCGGTCGAGGTCACCGCCGTCGGCCCCTTCCGGCGGCTTGCCGGCCAGATGCACTTCACCCTTGGGTTCCGTGATCTGGACGATGCTGTTCTGCTCCGTCAGGACAACGTCGCCTTCCTTCAGCGCTTCGCCCAGCTGCAGCGGACGCAGTTTTCCGTCGGCCATGCGGATCCAGGCGGTCCCCCAGATTCCTGTAACAGTGCCGGAGACGGTTTTGGCGAGCGTAGGCATGGCGGGCGGACCTGTCCAAATTTACGGAAAATTTTTCCGTTCCTAGGATAGGGCTGGCCGCATTCCTTAGATCAGGGGAGAACGGGGCCTTCCGTGATGCTCGTCACTAACTGTGACAATTTGTGAGTCAATAAGGCCGACCGGCTCAGCGCTCGCGCAACGCGTAGGCGCGGGCCTTGAGCACCGGCTTCAGCAGGTACGACAGCACGGTCTTGTTGCCCGTGAGGATGTCGACTTCGGCCGTCATGCCGGGAATCACCGGCATCTTTTCGCCGAAATTCGGCCGGGTGGTGTGCACGCGCACCAGGTAGTAGGCATTGCCGCGCTCGTCGGTCACCGTGTCGGGGCTGATGTTGTCGACCGTGGCGTCCAGGCCGCCGTAGATCGAGAAGTCGTAGGCGCTGAACTTCACCAGCGCGCTCTGGCCGGGGCGGATGAAGGCGATGTCCTTGGGCTGCACCCGGGCCTCGAGCACCAGCGTGTCGTCCAGCGGCACGATCTCGACGATGTCCTTGCCGGGCTGCACCACGCCGCCCACCGTGTTGGCCAGCAGGCGTTGCACACGGCCGCGCACCGGCGAGCGCACCTGCGCCTTGCTCACCTTGTCGGCCAGCGCCACCGCGCCCTCGGTCAGCGCATTGAGCTTGCCCACCACCTCCGCCAAGTCGCGCCGGGCCTCGTTGCGGAAGGTCAGCTCGGTCTCCTGGATCTTGCGTTCGGCCTCGCCGATGGCGGCCTGCACGCGCGCGATCTGGGCACCGGCCTGCTCGGCATCGCCGCGGCTGCGCGACACCTCGCGCTCCAGCCGCAGGATGTCCACCTCCGAGACCGCGCCTGAATTGAGCAGCGGCCGTGTCTTGGCGAGCTCCTGCTGGTTCAGCTCCAGGCTGCGCTCGGCCGAGGCCTTGCGCGCTCGCATCTCGCTCAGCTCCTGCTGGCGCTGCGCCAGCTGCTGCCGGTTGATCGAGAGCAGCGTCGACAGCTCCGACATCTTCGATTCGTAAAGCCGCCGCTCCTCGCCGACGATGCGCTCTTCTTCCGCATCGCGGGCTTTCGGGGGCTGGAAGGGCGAGCCTTCGGCCAGCGCGCGGAGCCGGGCCTGGCGCGCCTGCAGCGCGAAGCCCTGGGCCGCGCTCTCGCGCACGCCGGAGGTCGCGCGGGTCTCGTCGATGCGCAGCAGCAGCTGGTCCTTCTCGACCACCTGGCCTTCCTTGACCAGGATCTCGGCCACCACGCCGCCGTCGAGCGCCTGCAGCACCTGCAGCTGTCGCGAGGGGATCACGCGGGCGTCGCCGCGCGTCACCTCGTCGACGCGGGCAAAGGCGGCCCACAGCAGCAGCAGCGCGATCACCAGCACGGCCGAGCGCACGATCTTCTGTGCCCGGCGGGTGCGCTGGCGCGACATCACCTCGTCGGCCTGCAGCTCGAAGCTGCGCAGGCCGCCGGCTTCGGCGTCGCGCTCGCTCAGCGTGGGACCGAGCAGGCGGTTGGTCAGCGGCTCGAGCCGCAGGCGCAGGCGTTCGAGCGGGTTCATGTCGCCCTCGAGGAATGGAATCGCTCGGTCATGTCGCCCTCGCGATGCGCCCGCTCTGCAGCGCTTCCATGATGCGGTCGCGCGGCCCATCGGCCACGATCTTGCCGCCGTCGACCACGATCGCCCGGTTGACCAGCGAGAGCAGCGATGTGCGGTGCGTCACCAGCACCAGCGTCTTCTGGTGCGCGAAGTTGCCCAGCCTGGCGGTCACGTGCGCCTCGGTGGAGAAGTCCATCGCGCTGGTCGGTTCATCGAGCAGCAGCAGCGGCGCGTTGTGCAGCACTGCGCGCGCGATGCCCACGCCCTGGCGCTGCCCGCCCGAGAGCAGCTCGCCGCGCTCGCCCACCGGCATGTCGAAGCCGCGCGGATGGCGGTTGACGAACTCGGTGAGCCCGGCGATCTCGGCCGCCGCCACCACCGCCGAGTCGTCGGCGAAGGGCAGCCCGAAGGTGATGTTGTCGCGCAACGAGCCATGGAACAGCAGCACGTCCTGCGAGACCGAGGCCACGTTGCGGCGCACGTCGGCGGGGTCGAGCTGGCGCACGTCGATGCCGTCGAGCAGCACCGCGCCGTCGGTCGGCAGGTAGAGCCCCATCATCAGTCGCTGCATCGTCGACTTGCCCGAGCCCACGCGGCCGATCAGCGCCACGCGCTCGCCGGCGGCGATCTTGAAGCTCACGCCGTCGAGCGCCGGATCGTCGCGGCCGGGGTAGGCGAAGCGCACGTTGCGGAACTCGATGTCGCCCTTGAGCTCGCGTCGCTGGATGAAGCTGGCGCCCGCGGGCCGCTCCACCGGCTTGTCCATCACCTTGTTCAGCGATTCGAGCGCGGTGCGGGCGCCCTGGTATTGCATCAGCAGGCCGACGATCTGGCCCGCGGGTGCCAGCGCGCGGCCGGCCAGCATGCCGGCGGCGATGAGCGCGCCCATGGTCAGCTCGCGCTGCGCGATCAGGTGCACGCCGATGATCACGATGCTCACGGTGACCAGCTGCGTGAGCCAGCCGGTGGCATACATCGCGCCGGACGAGAGGCCGCGCATGCGCACGTTCACCTTGGCCAGGAAGGCATTGGCCCGCTCCCAGCGTGCCTGGATCACGCCCTCGGCGCCCTGGGTCTTGATGGTCTCGATGCCGGTGAGCGTCTCGATCAGCGTGGCGTTGCGCAGGGCCGAGGCCTTGTAGGTCGTCTCGGAGAGCTCATGCAGCCGGTGCTGCAGGATGTAGCCCACCACGACGATCAACACGAAGGCCAGCACCACCGGCGCGGTGAGCCACAGCGAGATCCAGCCCAGCACCACGACGAACAGCAGCGCGAAGGGCAGGTCGATCAGCGCGGTGACGGTGCCGCTGGCGATGAAGTCGCGCACCTGCTCGAAGCCGCGCAGGCTGGAGGCGAACGAACCCACCGACTCCGGCCGGTGCTCCAGCCGCATGCCCAGCACCTTCTCCATCAGCACGGCCGAGATCTGCACGTCGACCCGGGCGCTCGCCTCGTCGACGAAGTGGCTGCGCAGCTTGCGCATGAAGAGGTCGGCGCACAGCACCAGCACCACGCCCACTGCCAGCGCCCACAGCGTTTCGACCGCGTTGTTGGGCACGACCCGGTCGTAGACGTTCATCGAGAACATCGGGAAGGCCAGCGCGAACAGGTTGACCAGCGCGGCGGCCCACAGCACGTCGCGGTAGACGAAGCGCTGCTCCAGCAGCGCGCCCCAGAACCAGTGCCGCCCGGTGCGCGGCCGCACATCGGGCGTGCGCTCGTCGAAGCGGAAATGCGGCCGCACGAACAGCGCCACGCCGGTGTAGCGGGCCTGCAGCTCGTCGCGCGCGAGCAGCACCGTGCCCTGGCCGGTTTCCGGCAGCAGCAGGCGGGCCTGCTCGCCACCGTTGTCCCAGCCGAGCAGCACGGCGGCCTTGTTGTCCTTGAAGATCAGCACCGCCGGTAGCGCAGCGCCATCCAGCTCGGCCAGCGCCAGCCGCTGCAGCTTGGTGGCCATGCCGGCACGCGAGGCGGCCCGCTCGGCCAATTCGAGCGTGAGCCGGCCGCCCACCAGCGGCAGGCCGGCCGACAGCGAGGCGCGGGAAGCGTTGTGCCCCTGCAGGCGGCAGATCTCGACCAGGCAGTCGAGCAGCGGATCGGGATGGAGCAGGTCCTCGCGCAGGCGCGAGGTGATCGTCGCGGTGGCCGCGGCAGGGCGGGGTGGTGTGGGAGAAGAGGGCGGTGGTGGCGGCGTTTCGCTCATAGGAGTTCAAGCGATATCGGCACAGTGCACTCCGAATTGACCCTTCTTCCTGTCTTCGAAATAACGCAGCAGCGTTTCGCGGGTGGTGCGGAACGCCAGTTCATCCCATGGCACTTCGTGTTCCCGGAACAGCTGGGCCTCGATGGTCTCGGGGCCGGGATCGAAGCGCGTGTCCTGCAGCCAGGCCAGGTAGAACAGATGCACCTGGCCCACATGCACGACGTTGAGCACCGTGAACAGCCCGCCCATCTCGACCTTGGCGCCGGCCTCCTCGATGGTCTCGCGCAGGGCGCCTGCGGCGGTGGTCTCGCCCAGTTCCATGAAGCCGGCCGGCAGCGTCCACAGCCCACGGCGCGGCTCGATGTTGCGGCGGCACAGCAGCACCTGGTCTTCCCACACGGGCACGGTGCCCACCACGTTGAGCGGGTTCTCGTAGTGGATGGTTCCGCAGGCCGCACACACGGCGCGTTCGCGGTTGTCGTCGGCCGGCACCTGGTAGTCGACCTGGGTGCCGCAGACCTTGCAATGCTTGATGCTGCGCGGTCGAAGAAGCATCCGGCCAGTGTATCGCGCGGGTCCATGGCATCATCGATCGGATCCCCGAAGGAGTGCTGCATGGACTATGTGTTGAACCCGCCGGCGCAGGCCTGCGTGCCGGTCGCCGGTGGCGGAAAGTTTCCGGTGCGCCGCATCTACTGCGTGGGCCGCAACTACGTGGAGCATGCGATCGAGATGGGCGGCACCGGGCGCGAACCGCCGTTCTTCTTCCTGAAGCCGGCCGATGCAGTGTTGCCGGTGGCCGAGGGCGAGACGGGCGAGATGCGCTACCCCAGCCTCACGAAGAGCCTGCACCACGAGGTCGAGCTGGTTGTGGCCATCGGCCGCGGCGGGCGCGACATCCCGGCGGACCAGGCGATGAGCCACGTCTGGGGCTATGCAGTCGGCCTCGACATGACCCGGCGCGACCTGCAGAACGAGATGAAGAAGCAGGGCCGGCCGTGGTCGATCGGCAAGGGCTTCGACCAGGCCGCGCCGATCGGTGCGCTGAAGCCCGCCGGTGCCTGCCGCATCGACGCCGACACCGCGATCACGCTGAACGTCAACGGGCAGCCGCGCCAGCGCAGCCAGATCGGCAAGCTGATCTGGAGCATTCCCGAGGTCATCGCCCACCTGTCGGCGGCGTGGGAGCTGGCGCCGGGCGACCTGATCTACACCGGCACGCCGGAGGGCGTGGCGGCCGTGGAGGCGGGCGATCTGCTCGAGGCCGAGGTGGCCGGACTGCCCTCGCTCAGGCTGCGCATCACCGCGCGCTGAAACACCGGCGGGCAGGGCTGCCGCGCCATCTCGGGCGCGAAGACTTCGGTCACGCGCAGCGGCACGCCAGCCTTCAGGAAGATGGAGTAGCGGCCCCAGGCCCAGCCCTGCGCCCACGCCTCGCCAGTGGCCTGCTGCCAGCGCTGGCCGAGGTGGCGGAACCAGTCTTCCTCGCGGCTGGTTCTGAAGGCGATCAACGGCCCGCGCCGCACCAGCGGCGAATCGAACAGCAACTGCGCCAGGGGACGGTTGCCCAGCGCGCCCAGGCTGCGCCAGGGGCCGGCGAGCGATCGGGCGGGCGCGAGGCTGCGAGCGAACACCAGAGGCTGGCCGTCGACCCGCAGCACCACCTCTCTCACCACGCAGCGGGTGTCGGGCGCGACGCCGAGGCTGCGGGCCTCGCCCTCCAACAAGGGCGCCACGCACTGGCCCAGGCGCTGCACCTCGAAGGCCCGGCCCAGCGTCTGCACGTGGGCGCTGAGCGAGCCTTCGCGCCGCAGCCAGCGGCCAAGAGAAGAGACGGAAGTCATAGGGGCGACGATGATAGCGAGGCGCTCGCCGGCCTCTGCTGCTCCTACACTCGTGCCATGCAGCTCTACAACTACTTCCGCTCGTCGGCCTCGTACCGCGTGCGCATCGCGCTGGCGCTCAAGGGACTGGGCTACGACTACATGCCGGTGCATCTGGCGAAGAACGAGCAGTTCAGCGAGTCGTACGGTGCGGTGTCGGCCTCGCGCCTCGTGCCGCTGCTGGTCGACGGCGAGCACACGGTGACCCAGTCGCTCGCGATCATCGAATACCTCGAGGAAACGCATCCGCAGCCGCCGCTGCTGCCGGCCGACCCGGCCGCGCGCGCCCGCGTGCGGGCACTGTCGCTCGACATCGCCTGCGAGATCCATCCGATCAACAACCTGCGCGTGCTGCGCTACCTCGTGCACCAGATGAAGGTCAGCGACGAGGACAAGACCCGCTGGTACAAGCACTGGGTCGAGAGCGGGCTCGAGGTGGTCGAGAGCCAGCTGGCCGCGCGCCCCAGCCGCTTCTGCCACGGCGACACGCCGACGATGGCCGACTGCGTGCTCGTGCCGCAGATCTTCAATGCCAAGCGCTTCGATTGCCGGCTCGATCACGTGCCGCAAGTGATGCGGGTGTTCGACGAGTGCATGAAGCTGCCGGCCTTCGCCGAGACGCAACCCAGCCGCTGCCCCGACGCCGAGCCCTGATGCATCCCGACTGGCTTCGCCCCGATTGGCAGGCGTCGGCACGCATCGGCGCGGTGATGAGCACCCGCGCCGGCGGCGTGAGCGCCGCCCCCTACGACTCGATGAACCTCGGCGCCTGGGTGGGCGACGACCCGGCGGCTGTGCAGGCCAACATGCGGCACTTCGCCGAAGCGATGGGCGCCCGTCCGGTGTTCCTGAAGCAGGTGCATGGCGCACGGGTTGTCTGCCTCGATGAACTGGCGCCTGATGCGCCGGTGCAGGAGGCCGATGCGAGCTATGCCACCCGGCCCGGGCTGGCCTGCACGGTCACCGTGGCCGATTGCCTGCCGGTGCTGTTGGCCGCGCCCGCAAGCCGCGGCGTCGCCGCGGCGCATGCAGGCTGGCGAGGGCTGGCCGGCGGCGTGCTGGAAAACACGCTGCAGGCCTTGTGCGCCGCCGCGCAGTGCGAGCCGGCAGAGGTCGATGCCTGGCTCGGAGCTTGCATCGGCCCCCGCATGTTCGAGGTGGGAGAAGACGTGTTGCTTGCTTTCGGCGCCGAGCCAGACCGGCCGGATCCTCAGCGCTTCGTCGCGAGCGTTGCGGCCGATGGTTCACAGCGCTGGCTGGCCAACCTGCCGCAGCTGGCGCGCGACCGGCTCCATGCTGCTGGCGTGCGCCGGATCAACGGCGGCCAGTGGTGCACGGTGGAGGATCGATCGCGCTTCTATTCATTCCGGCGCGACCGTGTCACCGGTCGCATGGCGGCTGCCGTCTGGCTCCGGTGAGGGAGGCGCCGATGCCGCTTCCGCTGCCTTGCGTGCACGCCGTCGCGCGGGCGTGGCCAGCAGGTAGAGCACCACGCCCATCGGCAGCAGCCCATAGAGCACGAACGTGAAGAACGCGCCCAGCAAGCCGCCGGTCGGCGAGATCGCTTCGGCGATGGTCATCATCAGCACCACGTACATCCAGGCAATGCCGACGATCAGCAGGACAGGGCTCATACGCTATTTTGCTTAATGAAAACAAATGTCATAATGCGGTAAGATCGTTGGCGTACAACGGCGCTGTCATCGAGCGCGCAGAACATCAGGAGACTTCGTGAAAGACAAGCCTATCGCTTCCCTGGACGACGCCAATGCCAATGCGCAGGCTTTTGGCGCGGCCGTGGGTGGCATCCTGAAGTCGATGTCGGGGCTGAGCCTGCCGGTCGATGCCTTCTCCAAACTGCAGAGCGACTACCTGCAGCAGGCCACCACCCTCTGGAACGACACCGTCGAGCGTTTGAAGAGCGACGGTGAGGCGGCTGCCAAGCCGCTACCGGACCGGCGTTTCGCGTCGACCGAATGGGCCACCAACCCGGCCACCGCCTACATGGCGCAGATGTACCTGCTCAATGCTCGCACGCTGATGCAGATGGCCGAGTCCATCCAGGGCGACGAGAAGACGCGCCAGCGCATCCGCTTCGCGGTGCAGCAGTGGGTCGATGCCGCGAGTCCCAGCAACTACCTGGCGCTGAACCCCGAGGCGCAGAAGCGCGCGCTCGAGACCCACGGCGAGAGCATCGCCCAGGGCCTGCAGCATCTGTGGAACGACATGCGGCAGGGCCACCTCTCGCAAACCGACGAGAGCGTGTTCGAGGTGGGCCGCAACGTCGCCACCTCCGAAGGCGCGGTGGTGTTCGAGAACGAGCTGTTCCAGCTGATCGAATACAAGCCGCTCACGGTGCAGGTCTTCGAGCGGCCGATGCTGTTCGTGCCGCCGTGCATCAACAAGTACTACATCCTCGACCTGCAGCCCGACAACTCGCTGATCCGCTACACGGTCGAGCAGGGCCACCGTGTCTTCGTGGTCAGCTGGCGCAACCCCGACGAGAGCCTGGCCGCCAAGACCTGGGACGACTACATCGAAGACGCGGTGATCCAGGCCATCCGCGTCACGCAGGAGATCACCGGCGCCAAGACGCTGGACACGCTGGGCTTCTGCGTCGGCGGCACCATGCTGTCCACCGCGCTGGCGGTGTTGGCGGCGCGCGGCGAGCAGCCCGCCGCCAGCGTCACGCTGCTGACCACCTTCCTCGACTTCAGCAACACCGGCATCCTCGACGTGTTCGTCGACGAAGCCTCGGTGCAGGTGCGTGAGATGACCATCGGCGAGCAGGCGCCCAGCGGGCCGGGCCTGATGAAGGGCAAGGAACTCGCGGCCACCTTCAGCTTCCTGCGGCCCAACGACCTCGTGTGGAACTACGTGGTCGGCAACTACCTCAAGGGCGAGACGCCGCCGCCGTTCGACCTGCTGTACTGGAACAGCGACAGCACCAACCTGCCGGGGCCGTTCTACTGCTGGTACCTGCGCAATACCTACCTCGAGAACAAGCTGAAGGTGCCGGGCGCGCTCACCGTGTGCGGCCAGCCGGTCGACCTGGGCGCGATCAAGGCGCCGGTCTACATCTACGCCTCGCGCGAGGACCACATCGTCCCCTGGGACGCCGCCTACCTGAACACCCAGGTGCTCAAGGGCAAGAAGCGCTTCGTGCTCGGGGCGTCCGGCCACATCGCCGGCGTGATCAACCCGCCGGCCAAGAAGAAGCGCAGCCATTGGATCGGCAAGGGCAGCACGCTGCCGGCGCGCCCATCGCAGTGGTTCGAATCCGCCGAGGAGCATGCCGGCAGCTGGTGGCCCGATTGGGCCGAATGGCTGAAGGGCCACGCAGGCAAGCAGATTGCCGCCCCCAAGACCTTCGGCAACCGGCGCTACAAGCCGATCGAGCCGGCACCCGGCCGCTATGTCAAGGAAAGGGCTTGACGCCTGTCAAACCGGGGTCAAAGCTCGCATTGCATCGTTCGTTTTTCCGCTTCCCGCCAAGAGACAAGGAGAGTTCCCATGAGCACCGACATCGTCATCGTCGCCGCTGCCCGCACGGCAGTCGGCAAGTTCGGTGGCACGCTCGCGAAGACCCCGGCCGCTGAACTGGGCGCGACCGTGATCCGCGACCTGCTGCAGCGCGCGAAGCTCCAGCCCGACCAGATCGACGAGGTGATCCTCGGCCAGGTGCTGCAGGCCGGCACCGGCCAGAACCCGGCGCGCCAGGCGGTCATCAAGTCCGGCCTGTCGCAGGCCACGCCCGCGATGACGATCAACAAGGTCTGCGGCTCGGGCCTCAAGGCCGTGATGCTGGCCGCGCAGGCCATCCGCGATGGTGACTCTGGCATCGTGATCGCAGGCGGCCAGGAGAGCATGAGCCTGTCGCCGCACGTGCTGCCGGGCTCGCGCGACGGCCAGCGCATGGGCGACTGGAAGCTGGTCGACACCATGATCACCGATGGCCTGTGGGACGTGTACAACCAGTACCACATGGGCATCACCGCCGAGAACGTCGCCAAGAAATACGGCATCACCCGCGAGCAGCAGGATGCGCTGGCGCTGGCCTCGCAGCAGAAGGCCGCTGCCGCGCAGGACGCCGGCAAGTTCAAGGACGAGATCGTGCCGGTGAGCATTCCCCAGAAGAAGGGCGATCCGCTGGTCTTCGACACCGACGAGTTCATCAACCGCAAGACCAACGCCGAAGCGCTGGCCGGCCTGCGCCCCGCCTTCGACAAGGCCGGCAGCGTCACGGCAGGCAATGCCTCTGGCCTGAACGACGGCGCCGCCGGCGTGGTGGTGATGAGCGCTGCCATGGCCGACAAGCTGGGCCTCAAGCCGCTGGCGCGCATCGCCTCGTACGCCAGCGCCGGCCTCGACCCGGCCTACATGGGCATGGGCCCGGTGCCGGCCGCCCGCAAGGCGCTGGAGCGCGCCGGCTGGAAGCCCGCTGACCTCGACCTGCTCGAGATCAACGAGGCCTTCGCCGCGCAGGCTTGTGCGGTGCACCAGGAGATGGGCTGGGACACCAGCAAGGTCAACGTCAATGGCGGCGCGATCGCGATCGGGCACCCGATCGGTGCATCCGGCTGCCGCATTCTGGTGACGCTGCTGCACGAGATGCAGCGCCGCAACGCCAAGCGGGGCATCGCCTCGCTGTGCATCGGCGGTGGCATGGGTGTTGCGCTGACGGTCGAGCGCTGAACAAGAAGAGGAAAACCCCTGCTTGACCGCGTCGGTCGGGCAGGCGCACCCTGACTGCACAGGGATGAACAGCCAACAAGGAGTGAAACCAATGGCACAGAAACTGGCTTACGTGACGGGTGGCATGGGCGGCATCGGAACCGCGATGTGCCAGCGCCTTCACAAGGAAGGCTTCAAGGTCATCGCCGGTTGTGGCCCGAGCCGCGACTACGACAAGTGGCTCACCGAGCAGAAGGCGCTCGGATACGAGTTCTATGCATCCGTCGGCAACGTGGCCGACTGGGATTCGACGGTCGCGGCCTTCACCAAGGTCAAGGCCGAGCACGGCCCGGTGGATGTGCTGGTCAACAACGCCGGCATCACCCGCGACGGCCTGTTCCGCAAGATGACCCGCGCCGACTGGGATGCGGTGATCGACACCAACCTGAACAGCATGTTCAATGTGACCAAGCAGGTCATCGACGACATGCTCGACCGGGGCTGGGGCCGCATCATCAACATCAGCTCGGTCAACGGCGAGAAGGGCCAGTTCGGCCAGACCAACTACTCGGCGGCCAAGGCCGGGATGCACGGCTTCACGATGGCGCTGGCACAGGAAGTGGCCAGCAAGGGCGTGACGGTGAACACCATCAGCCCCGGCTACATCGCCACCGACATGGTCAAGGCGATCCGCCAGGACGTGCTCGACAAGATCATCGCCACCATTCCCATCCGCCGCCTGGGCACGCCGGAGGAAATCGCCTCCATCGTCGCTTGGCTGGCCAGCGATGAGTCGGGCTTCACCACCGGTGCCGATTTCAGCTGCAACGGCGGCCTGCACATGGGCTGAGCCTGTCTAGACAGGTGACCCAACGAAAAGGGCGCTTCGGCGCCCTTTGCCGTTTCTGCGCTCAGAGCGGCTGCGCGGGCAGCGGCGAGGGCGGCTTCACTTCTTCCATGCAGATCATCGAGCGCACATCGGCCACACCGGGGATCTGCATCAAGCGGTCGGTGAGGAACTGCGACAGCGACTTGAGATCCTTCGCCACCACCTTCAGCAGGTAGTCGTAGTCGCCCGAGACCGTGTGGCATTCGAGGATCTGCGGAAAGTCGCGGATGTGGCTCTCGATCTCGCGCACGCGGCCGAAGGCGCCGCCGTGGATGTTGAGGCTGACGTAGGCCGTGACGCCCAGTCCCAGCGCCTCGGGCGCCACCTGCGCGGTGTAGCCGCGGATCACGCCGCGCTCCTCCAGCGCCTTCACCCGGCGGAAGCACTGTGGTGCCGAGAGGTGCACCTCGGCAGCCAGCTCCACGTTCGAGGCGCGGCCGGACGCCTGGAGTGTCTTAAGAATCTTGCGGTCGATCGCGTCCAGGCTGTCCATGACCTTCGTCAATATCGGAGTCGTGCAAGATTATTGTTGCGAGATGCCGGAATGGCGCAACAACTAGAAAGCATATTTCGTGAAAGCCTGCGTACAGTCGCGGCTCGGAGTGAAGAGATGCCCGGAGATCGTGGTGCTACCGGGCCGGCCAGGAGACCAGCATGAATGCCCGCCTGCCCAGCGATGCCGTCGCTGCGGAGTCGTCGCCGATCGCGCTCGAGGCGCGCTACGGCGCCCGGAACTACCATCCGCTGCCCGTGGTGCTGACCCGGGGAGAAGGCGTCCACCTCTGGGACCAGCAGGGGCGCCGCTACCTCGACATGATGTCGGCCTACTCCGCGGTGAGCTTCGGCCACAGCCATCCCGAACTGGTGGCTGCCCTGACCGAGCAGGCCCAGCGGCTGGCCGTCACCTCGCGCGCTTTCCATACCGACCGGCTCGGGCCGTTCTTGCAGCGCCTATGCCAGGCGACGGGCATGGACCGTGCGCTGCCGATGAATTCGGGCGCCGAGGCGGTCGAGACCGCGATCAAGGCCGCGCGCAAGTGGGGCTACAAGGTCAAGGGCATCGCCGAAGGGCGTGCGCAGATCATCGTGGCCCGCAACAACTTCGCCGGGCGCACCACCACCATCGTGGGCTTCTCCAGCGAAGCGCAGTACCGCGACGGCTTCGGGCCGTTCGCACCGGGCTTCGTCGAGGTGCCGTTCGGCGATGCGGCAGCGCTCGAGGCCGCGATCACGCCCCACACCTGCGCCTTCCTCGTCGAGCCGGTGCAGGGCGAGGCCGGCATCGTCGTGCCGCCGGCCGGCTACCTGAAGGCGGTGCGCGAGATCTGCACGCGCCGCAACGTGCTGCTGATGTGCGACGAGATCCAGACCGGCCTCGGCCGCACCGGCGCCATGCTCGCCTGCGACCATGAAGGCATCCGACCCGATGGCTTGACGCTGGGCAAGGCCCTGGGCGGCGGCCTGCTGCCGGTGAGTGCCTTCCTCGCGCGCGATGAAGTGATGGCCTTGTTCACCCCCGGCGATCACGGCAGCACTTTCGGCGGCAACCCGCTCGCGGCGGCGGTGGGCGAGGCCGCCTTGCAACTGCTCGAGCGCGAATCATTGGCCGAGCGTGCACGCATCGCCGGCGACTACCTGATCAACCGGCTGCGCGATCTGGCGCATCCTGCGGTGCGCGAGGTCAGGGGCAAGGGCCTGTTGATCGGTGTCGAGATCGATCCCGCCTTTGCCAGCGCGCGCGAAGTCTGCGAAGGCCTGATGGAAGAGGGCATCCTGACCAAGGACACCCACGGCACCGTGGTGCGGCTGGCGCCGCCGCTGGTCGTGACCATCGAGCAGATCGACCAGACCGTGGCCGCGCTGGCGCTGGTGCTGCAGCGGCTGCACGCACAGCGCACCGCATGATGCGCCGAAGCGACACGCACCCGCATCGGGCGCGCGCACAATCCTCGCCCCATGGATCACACCTTTCTGTCTGCCTTCGTGCTGCTGCTGCTGGTGCTGGATCCGTTCGGCAGCCTGCCGATCTTCATCTCGGTGCTCAAGGGCGTGCCGGCCGAGCGGCGCACGCTGGTGGCGATGCGCGAAGTGGCGATCGCCTTCGTCGTGCTGCTCGTGTTCATGCTCAGTGGCCAGGGCTTCCTGCACCTGATGCGGCTGTCGGAGCGGTCGCTCGAGGTGGCCGGCGGGGTGATCCTGCTGATCATCGCGATCCGCATGATCTTCGCCTCGGGCGGCGAGGTGTATGCCTCCGATGGCAAGCCACGCGAGCCCTTCATCTTTCCGCTCGCGGTGCCCCTGCTCGCCGGCCCTTCGGCCATGGCCACCGTGCTGCTGCTGGCCTCGCGCCAGCCCGAGCGCCTGCTCGACTGGGTAGGCGCGCTCACCGCGGCGATGGCGGTCTCGGGCATCGTGCTGCTGGCCGCCGACCGCATCCGCAAGCTGCTCGGGCACTCGATGGTCTCGGCCATCGAGAAGCTGATGGGCCTGGTGCTGACCGCCGTGGCCGTGGAGATGATCCTGGCCGGCCTGAAGCGATATTTCATCGGTGACCTCGGCTGAATACCGAGTAACGGCGCAGCTCTTGCTTGTGATAATCCCGCACCTTTTCTCAACGTCCCGCGCCGATGGAAGAGGCGGCGCGGATTCCCCCAAGCGTCATTCTTCAAAGTCCTGTGAAAGGATCGTTTCAATGAATCTGCTCAAGTCGGTCTCCAAGGGCCTGATGCTCGCCATGGCGGCGGTCGCGGTGAGCCTGAGTGCCCAGGCGCGTCCCTTCGAGGACATCAAGAAAGACGGCAAGATCATCATCGCCACCGAAGGGCAGTTCGCGCCCTTCAACTACTTCCAGGGCTCCAAGCTCACCGGCTTCGAGATCGACGTGGCCGAGGCGGTCGCCGCCAAGATGGGCGTCAAGGTCGAGTGGAAGGCACTCAGCTTCGACGCGCTGCTGGCCGGCCTGCGCCAGGACCGCTGGGACATGGTGATCGCCTCGCACGGCATCACCGAAGAGCGCGCCAAGGCGGTGACCTTCGCCGACCCGCACTACTGCTCCGGCGGCGTGATCATCGCCAAGGATGCTGGCATCAAGACCGCCAAGGACCTCAACGGCAAGGTCGTCTCGGTGCAGACGGGCACCACTTACCTAGACAACGTCAAGAAGCTGGCCGGCGTGAAGGAAGTGAAGAACTTCCCGCAGGACACCGACGCCCGTGCCGCGCTGCTCACCGGCCGCGTCGATGCCTGGGTGACCGACCGCTTCGTCGCCAAGCAGGCGCTCGATGCCAACCCCAACGCCGGCATGAAGATGGGCGACTTCCTCTTCATCGAGCGCATCGCCTCCGCCGTGGCCAAGGGCAACAGCTCGCTGGCCGGCGAGATCAACAAGGCGCTCGCGGCGATCCAGGCAGACGGCACCTACGCCACCATTTCGAAGAAGTGGTTCGGCGAAGACATCCGCTGCAAGTGATGCGGGCCTGAAGCCTCAAGCGAAGAGCCTCGATCCCCGATGGAACGCGCACTCTCGATCTGGCCGGCGCACTGGAGCCGGCAGGGGCGCAGCTCGGCCACGATGGCAACCGCCGCGGCGGCGATGCTGTTGTTGCTGTGGCTGATCGCCATTCCGCTGTCGTGGGCTCCCGAGCCCATCGGCAACAACGCCCAGTACTTTGCCGAAGGCACGCGCGTCACGGTGGAGCTCACCGTGATCGCCGGCCTCGCGGGCATCCTGCTCGGCGTGCTGGCCGCGCTGGGCAAGACCTCGCGTGTGCCGCCGCTGCGCTGGATCGCCGGCGTGTACATCTGGGTGATCCGCGGCACGCCGCTGCTGGTGCAGGTGCTGTTCGTGTTCTTCGCGCTGCCGTCGCTGCTGCCGTTCCTGCAGATGAGCGACTTCACCTCGGCCTGCGTGGCGCTGGCGCTCAACGTCGGTGCCTACAACGCCGAGGCGATCCGCTCGGGGCTGCTCGCGGTGCCCAAGGGCCAGATCGAGGCGGCACGCTCGCTGGGGTTGAACCGCTGGTTCACCTTCATCGACGTGACCTTCCCGCAGGCCTTCAAGATCGCGCTGCCGCCGCTGGTGAACAACATCGTCGCGCTGCTCAAGGATTCGTCGCTGGCCTATGCGATCGGCGTGGTGGAGCTCACCAACATCGGCAACCGCATCCAGGCCGCCACGTTCCAGCCGCTGGCCACGCTAAGCACCACGGCCATCATCTACCTCGTGCTGACCACGGTGATGACGCAGATCTCCAACGCGGTGGAGCGCCGCTTCGACGTCGAGGGGAAATTGGCATGAGCGGTACTGCCAAGCCCCTGATCACCGTCGAGAACGTCAACAAGCACTTCGGTCCCCACCATGTGCTGCGCGACGTGACGACGCATTTCAACGCTGGCGAGGTCACCGTGATCATCGGCGCCTCGGGCTCGGGCAAGAGCACGCTGCTACGCACGCTGAACCGGCTCGAGAAACACGACAGCGGCCGCATCGTGGTCGACGGCATCGAGGTGTCCGACGACCACAAGCAGCTCGATGCGCTGCGTGCCGAGGTCGGCATGGTGTTCCAGCAGTTCAACCTGTTCCCGCACCTCACCGTGCTCGAGAACGTGACGCTGGCGCCGCGCCGCGTGCGCAAGATGAAGCGCGACGAAGCCGAGGCGCGGGCGCTCGAGCTGATCGAGCGCGTGGGCCTGAAGGCGCATGCGCACAAGCATCCGTTCGCACTGTCGGGCGGGCAGCAGCAGCGGGTGGCCATCGCCCGCAGCCTGGCGATGCAGCCGCGCGTGATGCTGTTCGACGAGCCCACCTCGGCCCTCGACCCCGAGATGGTCAAGGAAGTGCTCGACGTGATGAAGCAGCTCGCCAAGAGCGGCATGACCATGCTGGTGGTGACCCACGAGATGGGCTTCGCCCGCGAGGTCGGCGACCGCATCCTGTTCTTTGACCAAGGCCGCATCGCGTACGACGCCGCGCCGGCCGCGTTCTTCGATGCCCAGGACAACCCGCGCATCCGCGCGTTCCTCGGCCAGATCGTGCATTGACACCCTTCGATGACGAACGAACAACCCTAGGAGTGAGAACCATGACCCTGAAGAAAACCGTTCTCGGACTCGCCGCAGCGCTCGCCGTGCTCGGCACGCTGCCGGCCCATGCCCAGTCGAGCAAGGAAATCGACGAGCTGCGCCAGGAGATCAGGAAGCTGCGCGAGGAGCTCAACGCGCTGAAGCAACAGAAGGGCGAAGCCGCCAAGCCGGCCGACGGCACCAACTGGGGCGAGCGGATCGAGCAGGTCGAGCTGAAGCAGAAGGATTCGGTGGTGGCCGGCGACATCGGCGGCAGCTTCCGCCTGCCGGGTTCGGAGACGTCGGTGCGTCTGTACGGTTATGCCGAGGCGCATGCCATCCACGACTTCGACAGCTGGGGTGCGCCCGACAACTTCACCAACCTCTCGGCGCAACCGCTCAAGGGCAGCAGTCCGCAGAAGGGCCGCACCAAGTTCACCGCCGAGACCTCGCGCTTCGGCATCGAGACCTCCACGCCCACCGAGCACGGCACCTTCAACACGAAGATCGAGACCGACTTCTATTCATACGGCTCGGGCAACCGCAACCGCCTGCGCCTGCGCCATGCCTACGGCGAATACGCCGGCTGGCTGGTCGGCCAGACCTGGTCGACCTTCATGGATCTCGACAACCTGCCGGAGACGGTGGACTTCAACGGCCCGATCGGCTCGCCGTTCTCGCGCCGCACGATGGTCCGCTACACCTATGGCGATGCGAAGGCCGGCTACAAGTTCACCTTCGCGGCCGAGGATCCGGAAGACCAGGGCGGTTTCGGCAGCGCCAACGAGCGCATGCCTCAGCTGGTGGCCCGCTTCGACAAGAGCTTCGATTGGGGCGCGATCAACATCCGCGGCCTCGCGCACGAGAAGCGTTCGGCAACCCAGACGAAGCGTGGCTACGGCATCGGCGTGGGCGGCAGCTTCAAGCTGACCGACAAGGACCTGCTGATGGGGCAGTTTGCCCGTGTCGACGGCGACTTCGACCAGATGTACGGTTCCAACGCCTATGTGATCGATAGTGACCAGTTCGATAGCAGCGGGAACCTGACGCATGCCGGCACCGGCGCGATCACCTTCGACCACAACTACGGCCTGGTCGTCGGCTATGCCAAGACTTTCAGCGACCAGCTGCGAGGCAACCTGGTGTTCGGCATGAACAAGTCCAAGGTCAACCTGGGCGACTCGACCAGCAAGACCCTGCAGCAGTTCCACGTGGACCTGATCTACTCGCCGATCAAGAACGTGGAGCTGGGGGCCGAGTACGTGTACGGCCGACGCAAGACATGGGGGGATGCGTCGGGCGCGAACACCGACACCGGTACGCTGTCGCGCTTCGACCTGATGGGCCGCTATTCCTTCTGAGTCGCAGCACCGCAAGCAAAAGGAGCCCTCGGGCTCCTTTTTTCATGGCCGCCTGGCCATCTGCGAGGGCAGCTTGCGCCAGGGCAGGTCGGCCGGGTCGGCGGCCATCGGGCCGGGGGCCTTGGCCACCAGGATGTGCGAGGCGATCGGGCCGAAGGCGGCGCGGAAGTGGACCGAGCTCTTGTTCACCAGGATCTTCATCCGCTCAGGCTCCACGCCGAGGAAGCGGTAGAGATCGAGGTCGAGCATCTGGCTCTTGCCGCTGGACAGCAGCACCAGCACGCCATCGACGTCGACACAGGCACAGGGGCCCAGGTGCACGGTCGTGCCGGCCGTCATCGGGCCATGCAGCGCCACCTCGCCACGGCTGACGGCGCGCACCACGCAACGTGCGAGCACCGGCGGATCGCTGGCGCCGCCGGTGAACGTGGGCACCGCGGCGCCCATCCTCAGCTCGAGCAGCGCACCGACGCCGGCGGCTGCCGCCGTGGCCGCAGCCTGCGCATCGTGCAGCAGGCCGAGCGCCACGCGCCCGGGCCAGCGTAGCCCGGCACCGGCGGCCAGCAGTGCATGCAGCAGGCCGGTGGTGTTGGCATCACCGCCGGCACCGGGGTTGTCCTGCGTGTCGGCGATGACCACCGGGCCTTCGACATCGTCGTCGGCCAGCACCATCGCGCGGCCCACCGCCTCGCGCGCCGGCAGCAGGTCGAGCGCCCACTCGGCGCGGCGGGCGACGATCTGCTCCAGCAGGGCCTGCACCGCGCACTGCGCAGCCTCGCCCTCGGTGCTGTAGGCGAACACCATCGGCCCGCACTCGGGAAAGTCGGCCGCCGGGAAGCCCATCGTGAAACTCATCTGCACGTCGAGCTCGGTCTCCAGCGCCTGCAGCAGGGCCATCACGCCGGCGGCCGGCTCCATCAGCGTGCATTGCGTGTTGACCGGCAGCAGGAAGGGCACGCGCTGGTGCCGCATGTGCCAGCGCTGGCCCTGCGCCAGCGCCTGCAGCATCCGCGCGGCGCGGGCGCCGGTCTCGGCCATGTCGACGTGCGGATAGGTGCGGAAGGCCGTCATCGCGCTCGCCATGCGCAGCATGCGTTCGGTGACGTTGGCATGCAGGTCGAGGCTGGCGACGATGGGCACGCGGGGGCCGACGACCTCGCGGATGCGGGCGAGCAACTCGCCTTCGGCGTCGTCGAGGTGCTCGGCCACGGCCGCGCCGTGCAGGTCGAGGTAGACCGCGTCGACGCCGCCGAAGGCGCGCAGGTCTTCGAGCAGCGCACCGCTGATGCGTTCGAAGGCGTCACGGGTGACGTGCGCCGAGGGCGACGCGCCGGCCCAGATCGATGGCGTGAGCGCCCAGCCCAGCGATTCCGCGGCGCGGATGAAGCCGCCCATCGGCAGGCTGCTGCCGCGCAGCAGCTCGAGCATGGCCGAGCCACGCGAGAAGGCCGGGTACGACGAGCCGACATTGAAGGCGGCCCAGTCGGCCTTGGTGGGAGCGAAGGTGTTGGTCTCGTGCTGGAAGCCTGCGACAAAAACGTTCATGGAGATGAGGCGTCCTCAAGATAGGCCAGCTCCGCCTCGCTGAAGCCTGCAGCCAGCCGGGCGGAACGGTTGAATGGGGGGCGGAGCCGCGGCGCCGCATAGCGCACCACCAGCTCCCGGTAGTGTTCGACCGGATCCAGCCCTTGGCGTTCGCACAACCACGCATACCAATGGTTGCCGATGGCCACATGGCCGACTTCGTCACGCAGGATCACATCGAGAATCTCGACCGCGCGCCGGTCGCCGGCCTTCGCGAGCTTGGCCTGGATCGGCGGCGTGGCGTCGAGCCCGCGCGCCTCGAGGGTGCGCGGCACCAGCGCCATGCGTGCGACGATGTCGTCCTTGGTGCTGTCGGTCATGCGCCAGAGCCCGTCGTGGGCGTCGAAATCGCCGTAGTCGTGCTGCAGGCCTTGCAGGTGCTCGCGCAGCAGCGTGAAGTGCAGCGCCTCTTCGCCCGCCACGCGCAGCCAGTCGCGGTAGAAGGCCTCCGGCATGCCGGGGAAGCGCCACACCGCATCCAGCGCGAGGTTGATCGCGTTGAACTCGATGTGCGCAATGGCATGCAGCAGCGCGGCCCGGCCTTCGAGCGTGAACGGCGAGCGGCGCGGCACCTGGTCGGCCGGCACCAGGTGCGGCCGCGCCGGCCGGCCGGGCAGGGGCAGGGTGGGTTCGAGGATCCGGGCGATGTCGATCGGCGTGTCACCTGCCTTCAGCAGCAAGTCTCGCGCCGCCGCTGCCTTGGTGGCGGGATCGGCGATGCACAAGACCTCCAGGGCGCGTTGTCGTGGCTCCATCCGTAAAATTATGGACTTCGCTCGTCAGCAGGCTCCTGCCATGGCCATCTACCAGCTCGGGGACGATGTTCCCCGCATTGCAGCGTCGGCCTGGGTGGCCGACAGTGCCGACGTGATCGGCAAGGTCGAACTGGCCGACGACGCCAGCATCTGGTTCGGCGCCATTGTGCGCGGCGATACCGACTGGCTGCGCATCGGCCGCGGCTCCAACGTCCAGGACGGCAGCGTGCTGCACACCGATGCCGGCATCGAGCTGGTGCTGGGCGAGCACGTCACGGTGGGCCACCAGGTGATGCTGCACGGCTGCACGGTGGGCGACAACTCGCTGATCGGCATCCAGTCGGTGGTGCTCAACGGCGCGAAGATCGGTAAGAACTGCCTGGTGGGCGCCGGCTCGCTGGTGACCGAGGGCAAGGAGTTTCCCGACGGCTCGCTGATCATGGGCTCGCCGGCCAAGGTGGTGCGGCCGCTCACGCCAGAGCAGATCGCCCGGCTGGCGCTGAGCGCGAAGCACTATGCCGAGAATGCCCGCCGGTTCCGTGCCGGCTTGAAAAAGATCGCCTGACTGTCGAAGGTTGAGGCTTGAAGGCGGCCGCGTGGCCCCAAGGTGAACACAGTGAGTGAATTGCACAAGTTCCTGTTCGAAGGCCTGCCGGTGCGCGGCATGCTGGTGCGGCTGACCGGCAGCTGGCGCGAGGTGCTGCAGCGCCGCGAGGCGGCCGGCCCGTTCCCGCCCACGGTGAGGGCGCTGCTCGGCGAGATGGCGGCGGCCGGTGTGCTGATGCAGTCCAACATCAAGTTCAACGGCTCGCTGGTGCTGCAGATCTTCGGCGACGGGCCGGTCAAGCTGGCCGTGGCCGAAGTGCAGCCCGACCTGAGCTTCCGCACAACCGCCAAGGTGACCGGCGAGGTCGAGCCCACGGCGCAGCTCGAGGCGATGGTCAACGTGCACGGCAAAGGCCGTTGCGCGATCACGCTCGACCCCAAGGACAAGAAGCCCGGACAGCAGCCCTACCAGGGCATCGTGCCGCTGCACGGCGACCACCGCGAGCCGTTGCAGCAGCTGTCGCAGGTGCTGGAGCACTACATGCTGCAGTCGGAGCAGCTCGACACGCGGCTCGTGCTGGCGGCCAACGACGAAATCGCCGCCGGCCTGCTGATCCAGCGCCTGCCGGTCGAAGGCGAGGGCAACCTCGAGGGGCGCCGCAACGAAGACGACATCGGGCTGAGCGAGGGCTTCAATCGCATCGCGCACCTGGCGGCCACGCTCACGCAGGAAGAACTGCTCGAGCTCGACGCCGAAACCATCCTGCACCGCCTGTTCTGGGAAGAACACGTGCTGCGCTTCGAGCCGCAGACACCCCGCTTCGCCTGCACCTGCTCGCGCGAGCGCGTGGCCAACATGCTCAAGGGCCTGGGCCGCGAGGAGATCGAAAGCATCCTCGACGAGCGCGACGACGTGGAGGTGGGCTGCGATTTCTGCGGCGTGCAATACCGCTTCGATGCGGTGGATGTGGGCGAGCTGTTCACGCCCGCGCAGGACCAGCCGCCGACCTCATCGGTCGTCCACTGATCTCCCGCTGAAGCTGGCGTGCTCGCATTCGGGCACGTCGCATTTCTCGCAGACCCAGCGCCAGGCGGGCTGTGCCGCCTCGCGCGCCTGAAGGCGGCTGAAGAGGCCGTTGCGCGGCGGGGCGCGCTTGAGCAGCAGCGGCGTCACCGCATCGATCGCGGCTTCGAGCTGCAACGAGGGATCGGCCGGCAGCACGCTCCATGAGGCGCCTGCGCGCAGCAGCTCCGCGCGCAGGGCTGTGGCCGCGGGCGAAGGGATCAGCAGGGTGAGGGCGGCGGGCGCGGGGCCGGCGTCGATCGGCGCGATGACGACGTCCAGCGCCGATGGGAGTCCGGCGGTGCCGCAGCGCAGGCCGGTGCTGTCTGCCAGGCTCGAGGCGAGCGCCTCGATCAGCGCGGGGGCTTCGTCTCCCCCCGCCACGGCAATGCGCAACGGTTCCAGGGCGTTCAATGCCGCGCCGACACCTGCACCAGGATCTCGTCGGGCTTGATCATGCCCAGTTCGCCGCGCGCCTTCTCCTCGACCATTTCCAGACCTTCCTTCAGGTCGCTCACCTCGGCGGCGAGCTGGTCGTTGCGATGCCGTGCGGCATCGTTCTTCTCCTGCTGCTCATGCACCTGCGACGACAGTGCCACCACATGCGGCAGACCGCCCTTGCCGAACCACAGTTCGGCATGGACCAGCCCCAGCAGCGCGAGCAGCAGCAGTGTCGTCCAGCGCATGGGCAGGAAGAAGTGCGATCAGCGCAGGTTGTAGAAGGTCGAGCGGCCGGGGTAGCTGGCCACGTCGCCCAGGTCTTCCTCGATGCGCAGCAGCTGGTTGTACTTGGCCATGCGGTCGCTGCGGCTCAAGGAACCGGTCTTGATCTGGCCGGCGTTGGTGCCCACGGCGATGTCGGCGATGGTGCTGTCTTCGGTCTCGCCCGAGCGGTGGCTGATCACGGCGGTGTAGCCGGCGCGCTTGGCCATCTCGATCGCGGCGAAGGTCTCGGTCAGCGTGCCGATCTGGTTGATCTTGATGAGGATCGAGTTGGCGATGCCCTTGTCGATGCCTTCCTTCAGGATCTTGGTGTTGGTCACGAACAGGTCGTCGCCCACCAGCTGGATGTTCTTGCCCAGGCGCTCGGTCAGGTGCTTCCAGCCGTCCCAGTCGCCTTCGGCCATGCCGTCTTCGATGCTGACGATCGGGTACTTGTCGCACCAGGTGGCCAGGATGTCGGTCCACTGCGGCGCGCTGAGCTTCAGGCCGCCTTCGCCTTCGAGCACGTACTGGCCGTCCTTGTAGAACTCGCTGGCGGCGCAGTCGAGGCCGATCGCGATCTGCTCGCCGGCGGTGTAGCCGGCCTTGTCGATCGCTTCGAGGATCAGCTGGATCGC
>CBIHRS010000059.1:0-26071 GCA_966212505.1 uncultured bacterium | reverse complement strand
ATCCTGAAGATGGGTTTCCGCGTCGGCGACAACGCGCCGATGGCCTTCGTCGAGCTGGTGGATCGTCCGGAGCCGGCCGCCGAAGCCAGCGCTGAAGCCGCCGCCGAATAAGGCATACGCATCCTCCGCGTTCAAAGGGCCGGCTTTTGCCGGCCCTTTGTCTTGGGGGTTGCCGAAAATCCCCGTCGATACATTTGCGCACGACCGTGCGAGCGATCGCTCACTCTAGCCAAACTAGGGGTTCACGCCACTGACGCCCAGCTGACAGCGAGCTAAATTGGCCGCCCCCGGGATGACGTCGTTGAGAGAGCGCCTCGAGCGCCCGCACCACCGGTTGTCAACCATCGACGGAGGCAGATGTGATCGACGAGCGTTGTACGCAAGACTCATGGCTGCGTGGCCTGAGCAACGCCTGGAAGCAGCATGGCCTGGATGCCGACCGGCTGTTTGCCCAGGCCGAGCTCGACATCGAGAGCAGCCACAAGCTCGATCCTGCCGTGTTGTCCGACAAGCTCAGCCGGCTGTGGGAACTGGCCGTTGAAGTGACCGGCGATCCGATGGTGGGGGCGAAGACGGCACCTGCACAGCCTCTGGGGTCGCTGGGCCTGATTGCCCATCTGATCCTCGCCTGCCCGACGATGCATCAGGCGCTCGAGCGCCTGGTGCACTTCGTGGGCTTCGTGCTGCCCACCGCGAGCGCACGCGTCGAGAGCTTGCCCGATCGCACGCGCGTCGTGCTGCACCTGTCCGGTGGCCAGCGAGCGGTGCCGGCGCAGCGCTACGACTTCATCGTGTGCCTCGCGCTGCGGCTCTTCGAGTACATGATCGGGCGGCCGCTGTCGCCGCGGGTGACCTACTACAACTTCCCCGAGCCGGCCGACCCCCAGCCCTACATCCAGGCCTTTCGCTCGCCCGTGCGATTCGGCCAACCGTTCTGCGCGATGGAGTTCCACCCGAGCGATCTCGACGTGCCGCTGCCGACGGCCAACCCGGTGGTGGCCGACTGGTGCGGGCGGCTCGCAGCCGATCTCGTACAGACGCGCCGCGGCCAGGTGAGCGTGCGCGTGAAGCAGGTGCTGGTGGAGATGCTGCCCAAGGGCGACCCGCGGCGTGACGAGGTGGCCACCGCTCTGCTGATGAGCGAACGCACGCTGCAGCGGAGGCTGTCGGAAGAGGGCACGCATTTCCAGGAGCTGGTCGATGCCACGCGGCGTGAGCTGGCCCAGCAATTCCTCTCGGTGGGTCGCCTCTCTCCCAAGGAGATGAGCTTCGAGCTGGGGTTCTCGGACCCGAGCAATTTCTACCGCGCCTGCAAGCGCTGGTTCGGCCAATCGCCGAAGGACCTGCGGCAGCTCAGCTGAAGGTGCTGCAGGCCCGCAGAGGGCCTTGAATGCCGAGACAGAAGCCGGTTCGCGTCCGATGATGCGGACCGGCTTTTTCATGCCATGACCGCACGCTGTATCACCTTGTGACGGGTCGGCTGGTGTTTTCCCTTCCTCCCGTCTGCGGGGTCTTCAAAGCCATGAGTCTGGCCTCTCAGGCCAGCGGTTCGCACGGTCGTGCGCCATATTCTTCGCAGCGCGCCGCGTCGCACTTCGCACGACAGACCGGCCCTTCGGCATCACCTGCCGACGAGCCGAGTGCACCCCACAAGGGATCCAACAAGAAGCGTGCTGCGCTGGGGAATCAACTTTTCGTGTTCAGGAGAATGCAATGAAATCCGTCAAGACTCTGGCGCTCGCCGCCGCTCTCGCTTGCACCGCCTTCGCCGCCTCGGCGATGACCACGATGGCAGAAGACGAGCTGAGCGCCGTGAGCGGCCAGGACGGCGTGTCGATCGCCGCCAATCTGAACGTCAACATCGGTTCGTTCAAGTACACCGACACGGACGCCACTGGCGGCTCGGTGAGCTTCAACAACATCACGATGAAGGGCCTGCTGGGCGTCACCATCGACATCATCAACAAGGACACGTTCATCGGTGAAGTGGCCACCGCCGCTGGCGGCCTGCCCACCGCTGCCGTGACCGCCGTGCTGACCACCGGTGGCTTCTACGACGGCACCAGCGACGTCGTGAAGATCGCCTTCCCGAACGTTGGCCTGCCCGCCGCGCTGACCCCGAGCATCGGCGTCGAGTCGATCAAGATGGGCAACAGCACCGCCTCCTTCGGCAGCTTTGCGATGAACAACATCAACATGCAAGGCACCACCGTCTGGATGTGGGCTCACTGATCTGAGCGCCTTGACCTGGAAGAGAGCGCGGCTTCCGCAGGCTACCTGCAGCACCGCCGCCTCTCATGCCAGCACACCGGGCCGGCTTCGGCCGGCCCGGCTTCGCGCCCTCGCGCGCAATGCCGCCGTCATCTCGACCTGCCATGTCCGCCAAGCTCATGTCCCTCCACGCGGGCCGCTCGCTGAGCGCCTTCGCGGCCGGCATGTGCGCGTTGCTCGCCAGTGCGAGCGTGGCTGCGCAGGGCGTGGCGCTGAGCGATGGCGAGCTGTCCGAGGTGACGGGCCAGGCGCTGATGAGCCTGAACAACACCTCGCTCAACGGACTCGACTTCACGCGCATCACGCTGGGCGCAGACATCCAGCTGAGCGCCAACTTCAAGAACATCCGCTTCGGTGAGTACACCGACGCGACCCGCAATGCGACGGGCGCCGACATCGACATTCCGCTGCTGCAGTTCGGACGCAGCGACGGCACGGCGGCCCAGCGCACGGTGAGCATCACCGATCCCTATTTCGAGATCGTCTACCGCGGCGCTGCCGGCTCGCCCACGCGCGAGATCGTCGGCATGCGCTTCGGCTTCGGCGGCATCGCGGGCGACCTGGGCATCAAGATCAACACGCTGAGCGGCTCGATGCGCATCGACGCCGGCGCCAATGGCGTGGTGGATTCGCACACCGACACCACCGGTGGCGGCCGCCGCTGGGATGGCTCGTGCACCGCGCCCTGCCTGGCGCTGTCGCAGGTCGGCGGGCTCACGGCCGGCGATGCCAGCGGGGCCAGCCGCGACTTCTGGCTCTCGGTACAGAAGAGCGCGGTGCAGTTCCCGACCGGCGGCAACGGCAGCCTGCCCGACATCGCACAACCGGGCTTCTGGCTCAACTGGCGCGACAAGCTGCAGGGCAGCAACATCAACCTGCCGCCACCGCCCAACCTGCCGCCAGCCAGGGGAGGTTGAAGCGCCATGGTCGCGATGATGCTGCGCGCACGCGCGCGCCGGGGGACTCTTGCGCTGCTGGCGGTTGCGGCTGTGATCGTGCACGCGCAAACGCTGACCCCGCTGAACGACGGAGAACTCGCCACGGTCAGCGGCCGCGATGGCGTGAGCTTCGACTTCTCCAACTTCAGCCTGCAGGGTGATGCGCGCATCACCTACACGATGCCCGCGCCCGCGACCGGCAGCCTGTGGCTGGGCAACCTCTACATGGCGCGCTCCGATGATCCGAAGCGCGAGTTCACCGACCCCTACCGCCTCGACATCCTCCAGCGCGCGGGCCTGGCCGACTACTTCAACATCGCGTTCCCGACCAACCCCGATGGCGCCGCGAAGTGGCAGTTCGCCTTCGACTACGGCGTCAATGCCGATGGCGTCGATTTCCAGGGCGGCACGCTGATCTTCAAGGACGTGGTCTTCTACGGCGGCGGGCTGCAGCTGAGCACGCCCGTCAACGGCGACGGCACCGCCTTCGGCCTCGGGCTGCGGATGGACATCGGTAACCTGCTGCTGCGTCCGCGGGCGCGCGACGACATCGCGCAGGCTGATCCATCGACCGTGGGCGAGCAGCTCAATCTGCGCGGCATCCACCTCGGCGCCGTGAGCGCCGATGGCGCGTGGCTCAACACGCCCTGGCAGGTGGCCGAGATCACCACGCAGCCGGGCATCTTCAATGCGGTGACCGATGCCGCCGGCAACTCGCGCCTGCACATCGGCATCGGCTGGCCGACCGGCCCCGACGGCGCGCCGTGGGGCGGCTTGGTGATCGACAACGTGACGTTCAAGAGCGACGTCACCGGCACGCTCGACCTCGGCTCCTCGCGCATCGGCGCGATGCAGCTGCAGTTCCTGGACATCAAGCTCAGGCCCTGACCATGCATCTGCTGTGCGCCCTGCTGATCGGCCTGATGCTCTGCGGCATCGCACGCGCCAACCCGCGCGCGATGGAAGACGCCGAGCTGGCCGACGTGAGCGGTGGTGATGGCGTCACCTTTGCGATGCACCTGGTGATCAACGATCCCGCATCGCCCGGCACCTCGCCCGACAGCCGCATCATCGCCGGCTACACCGTCGACGGCCGCACCACCTACGCGGTGATCAAGAACCTGCGCGGCGTGGTCGACCTGTTCTCGGTGAACCTCGCCGTGAAGGAGCGGCCCGATGGCAGCGGCAGCTACGTGGCGCTGTCGTTGCCCGGCTACCTGCACTTCAACCATTTCGGCTTCGAGCAGCTCGGTGTGCAGACCGATCCGCTGGCGCCGATCAGCGGCGACCTCGGCCGCTTCGAGATCAACGGCACCCTGTCGATGCAGGGCCAGTTCCGCTTCTGGGCGCATTGACGCGTCCGGCCCCATCACGCACCGCTCGCCCCACGGACCTCCTCATGTTGATAGTGCTGCTGCTCGGCGTCATGGCCGCGATGATTTCGGGCCAGGCCCTCACGACCCAGCATCCGCCGGTGGCGCCGCCGAAGGACCACTTCGAGCTGCCGATGGCGATGGTGGGCGGCGGGCCGGTGCCCGAGAACGTAGCGATCACGCCGCAGTCCGAGTTCAAGTTCAAGCACATCGTCCGCCAGGCCTACGACTACAGCTGCGGCTCGGCGGCACTGGTCACGGTGCTGAACTTCCACCTCGGCCTGCCGATCAGCGAGCAGGCCGCGATGGAAGGCATGCTCGAGAAGGGCGAGAAGGAAAAGATCATCGCCCGACGCGGCTTCTCGCTGCTCGACATGAAGCGCTACGTGGCTTCGCTGGGCGTGCAGAGCAACGGCTTCCGCGCCGAGGTGAAGGACCTGCTGGTGCTGGAGCATCCGGCCATCGTGCCGATCGACTACGGCGGCTTCAAGCACTTCGTGGTGCTGCGCGGCGTGCGCGAAGGCAAGGCCTACATCGCCGATCCGTCTGCAGGACACATCGTGTTCGGCATCGACGACTTCGCCAAGCTCTGGGACCGCAACACGCTGTTCCTCATCTACCCGCCGAAGGACCAGCCTGCCGTGCGCCTGCTCGCGCTGAGCGACCAGGAGCTCGGCGTGATGGACATGGACCGCGTCGGCAGCAACGCCGTGCTCGCACCGCTCGATCGCGCCGACCAGCTCGGCCGCGCGGCCGAAGCCGGCTTCGGCGGCACCTATTTCCGCCGCCACTAGCTCGCCTTTGTTTTCAATCGTTCGCTTCAAGAGGTCGTCGTCATGAATTCCCGTTGGACTTTCCCGCTGCTGTGTGCCGTGCTGTGCGCGCCCGTGTACGCACAGCAGAGCGCTCAGCCCGCTGCCGATCAACCCAAGGAAGGCTGGGGCAAGCCGGCCGAAGCCGAGGCGCGCGATGCGCTCAAGCGCAAGGAGGGCGACGTCGACCAGCAGAGCCTGCTGAAAGAGACGCTGACCGCGGCCGACAAGCAGTATTCGTTGATCAAGCGTGGCAAGTACCAGGTCACCTACGACCTGAACTACACCTACACCGGCCAGCAGAAGATCAACGCCAACTTCGGCAGCAGCGGCCTCACGCTGTTCAACATCGAGAACGACGCGCAGCACACCGTGACCAACACGGTGGCCGCCGACTATGGCGTGCTCGACAACCTCACCGGCACGCTGAGCGTGCCGCTGGTCACCAAGTACGCCAACACGCCCAGCTTCTCGGGCGTGGCCAACTCGGTGGGCGACATCAGCGCAGGCCTGCGCTGGCAGCCCTTCGGCCTGAGCCGCGACTGGCCCACGCTCACGATGACCGGCAACCTGCGCATGCCCACCGGCCGCAGCCCGTTCAAGACCATCGTCGGCCAGGGGCTCTCCACCGGCAACGGCGTGTGGTCGGCCACCGGCGGCATCAACGTCTCGAAGATCCTCGACCCCGTCGCGATCTTCGGTTCGCTGAACCTCACGCTGAGCAAGCCCGCCACCGGCCTCAACCAGGCGCGCGACGGCAGCACGCTGACGCGCGTGGCGCCGGGGCCCACGCTGGGCTTCGGCATGGGCTTCGCCTATGCACTGTCGTACACCGTGTCGACCACGATGTCGGTGCAAGAGCAGGTGAGCGCGCGCACCAAGCTGCGCCTGCTCGACGGCACCGGCCAACCGTCCGACCTGAGCACCGAGATGCAGACCGCGGCGGTGATGAACTTCGGCCTGGGCTGGCGCGTTTCGCCGCAGACCACCGTCAACGTGTCGGTCGGCATCGGCCTGACGGCCGATTCGCCGAACCTGTCGATGTCGATGAACGTGCCGCTGCACTTCTGACCGGAGCGCAAGCGTGACACGCCTGTTCGTTCCGCGGCACGCTGCCGCCGTGCCCCGGCTCGCCGGCGTCGGCCTGCTGGCCGCGCTGCTGTCGTGCATCGCGCCGCGCGTGCAGGCGGCGCTGACCGAGAACCTCGGCACCAGCTCCACCGCCATGTCGCTGGGCAATGCGGTCACCGCCGATCCGCCGGGCATCGAATCGATCCACTTCAACCCCGCAGGCCTGGCGCGGCTGAAGGGCAAGCACCGGCAGGACAGCGTGTTCGGCGCGTCGACGCGGCCCTATGCGAGCTTCCGCCAGCCGGAGGGCTTCGACATCGGCGGCTGGACGGTGGACCCGGTGGCAGGCAAGAGCACCGGGCCGACACGGCAGATGCTCTACATCCCCGGCTACGGCCCGCTGCCGCGCGAGCTGCCGGCGGCCGCAGCCACCGGCATCGGCTTCAGCTACAACGCGCCGGGCTCGCCGTTCACCTTCGCGTCGCTGGTCTACGTGCCGCAGGCGGTGTCGATCGACCGCACCAAGGATCCCAACGACCCCGGCCGCTTCGATGGCCGGCAGGTGCTGATGCAGCGCATGGTGTACCTGTCGCCCTCGGTGGGCTACAGGTTCTCCGACACGCTGAGCTTCGGGCTCGCGGTGCCGATCGCGCACCAGTCGATGATCCTCGACACCGACATGCGCTTCCCGAACAAGTTCATCGGCATCATCGGCAAGCTGCAGGACGGCTGGTGCGGCGACCGCGGCAGCAACCCGCTGGATGCGCTCGGCCCCGGCCTGTGCGGCGGCGGACAGGAAGGCCGGCTGCGGCCTTTCAACAAGGCCGGCAACATGCGCTTCGAGATGACGGCACCGACCGACCTGACCTACAACCTCGGCGTGCTGTGGGAGCCGCGCGAATGGTTCGCCTTCGGCGCGGTCTATCAGAGCGGCTCGAAGACGGTGCTCACCGGCAAGTACAACTTCGAGGCCGAGCCGATGTTCCGTCGCTTCGTGCAGGGCCTCTACTCCAGCCTGCAGGGGCCGCTGATCGGCGCGGTGTTCGGCCTGCCGACCTCCATTCCCGAGAACCAGGGCGGCAACATGACCTCGCGGATTCCGTTTCCGCAGCATGCGCAGCTCGGCATCAAGCTGAAGCCGGTGTCGCGCTTGCAGATCAATGCCGACATCGGCTGGACCGACTGGGCCGCGTGGAACGCCTTCACCTTCCAGTTCGACCAGCAGGTACGGCTGCTCGAGACCGCGCGCATCTTCGGCCAGTCGGATCCGTCGAAGCTCGTGATCCCGCGCAACGCACGCAGCAACTGGACCTGGGGCATCGGCCTGCAATGGCAGGTCACCGACCGCATCCGCCTGCAGGCCGGCTACGAGCCGCGCCGCAGCTCGATCCCGCAGAACGCGATCGACCTCGTCGCGCCGTTGCCCGATGTGACCGCGAAGAGCCTGGGCGTCAACGTGAAGATCGACGAGGACACCGAGGTGCAGATGGGTGCGAGCTTCCTGAGCGGCAGGTTCGACGTGCCGGCCAACGGCAGCTGCAACCTCAACTGCGACAACTTCTTCAACGTCATCTACAACCCGTATGCCGGCCTCGACGTCTCGGGCGGCATCCGTATCCGCTACTTCGGCATGACCCTGAGGCGCAAGCTGTAAATCCGATGAACCACCTGCTGTCCACCCCGCCGCATCGCCGCGGCTTCAAGACCCTGCTGCTGATCAGCTCACTCGTGCTGGCCGTGTCGGCCGGCGCGCAACAGGCGGCGAAGCCGGCTGCACCTGCCTCGGCGGCCAAGAAGGAGCTGGTGCAGCGCGTGCTGGCGCTGTGGCATGTGGAAGATGCCGCGTCGATGCTGGTCGAGCGACCGGCGCTGCAGATGCTGCAGCAGGCCACCACGGCCTTGCAGATGGGCGTGCCGCCCGACAAGCGCGAAGCTGCCACGCGCCAGATGCAGGCCGACGTGAAGACCTTCCTCGACGAGACGCTGCCGCTGGTGCGCGGCCGCGCGCAGAAGCTGGCGCCGCAGACCGTGGGCGTGCAGTTGGAGGAAAAGTTCACGGAAGACGAGCTGCGCCAGATCATCGCCGTGCTCGAATCGCCGGTGAACCGCAAGTTCCAGCAGCTCGCGCCGGAAATGCAGCGCTCGCTCAACGACAAGCTGGTGGCCGATGCCAAGGAAACGGTGGATCCGCGCATCAAGGCGCTGACGCAGACACTGGCCTCGCGCCTCAGCGCCGCGGCCGGCACCGCGCCCGCCAAGCCCTGACGAGTCGAGGGGCGGCAGGCGGCCCCCTCGTGTCCCGGCTCGAGCGAAGGGCCTTGCGCTTTGGCACACTGCGCGCAGGCGGACGGAACCTCTGCCCGCGCCCTTGGTCATGAGCACATGAATTTGCGAGCCTTGCTGATCCGCCTCGTCGCGCTGGCCTTTGCGCTGGCGTTCCTGCCTGCCCGGGCAGCCGACGACTTCCTTGAGCCGGACAAGGCCTTCCAGTTCAGCAGTCGCGTGCTGGACGATCGCACCCTCGAGGTCGCGTTCCGCATCGAGCCCGGTTATTACATGTATCGGGAGCGCTTCAAGTTCAGCGCCGACGGTGCAACGCTCGGCGAGCCGGTGTTGCCGGCGGGCAAGGTCAAGTTCGACGAGACCTTCCAGAAGGATGTGGAGACCTACCACGACGAGGTGAAGGTTCGCATCCCGGTCATGCAGGCCGGCCCTTCGTTCCGGCTCACCGTGGTGGGGCAGGGCTGCGCGGATCGCGGCCTGTGCTATCCACCGATGCCGAGCGTGGTCGAGGTGAGCCTCAAGGGCTTCGGCGGGCAGGGAACGGCGCAGGTGCTGGCCATCGGCAGCGATGCGGTGGCGGCGTTGCCGGTTGCCGATGCCTCGGCGGGTGTCAGTCGGGCGATGAGCACGCCAGCCATGAGCACGCCGGCGGCGAGCACCCCTTCCGCTGCTCCGGCGGTCGGCATGCAGCACGACGTGCCCGATGAGCAGGGCGGCATCGATCGCGCGTTGCAGTCGGGCGGCTTCTGGACCGTGATCGCCGTGTTCTTCGGCGCCGGATTGCTGTTGTCGCTCACACCGTGCGTGCTGCCGATGCTGCCCATCCTGTCGTCGATCATCGTCGGCCACTCGGGCAGCGATGTGCCGCGCAGCCGCGGTCTGCTGCTGGCCGGCTGCTACTCGCTCGGCATGGCGCTGGTCTACACCGTGTTCGGCATTGCGGCCGGTCTCGCCGGCAAGGGCCTGGCCGCTGCGCTGCAGAACATCTGGGTGCTGGGCGCGTTCAGCGTGCTGCTGGGGCTGTTGTCGCTGTCGATGCTCGGCGTCTACGAGTTGCGCCTGCCTTCGGCGCTGACCGGCAGGCTCACGCAGGCCTCGCACCGCTTGCAGGGTGGGCGGATGTTCGGCGTGTTCGCGATGGGCGGGTTGTCGGCACTGATCGTCAGCCCGTGCGTCGCAGCACCGCTGGCCGGTGCGCTCGTCTACCTGAGCCAGACCCACGACGTGCTGCTGGGCGGCACTGCGTTGTTCGCGCTGGCGGCCGGCATGAGCGTGCCGCTGCTGCTGCTCGGCGCATCGGCCGGCGCGCTGCTGCCCAAGGCCGGGGCGTGGATGGAGGGCATCAAGCAGTTCTTCGGCCTGCTGCTGCTGGCCGTCGCGGTGTGGATGGTGCAGCCGCTGCTGCCGGCCGCGCTGGTGCTCGCGGCCTGGGGCACCTTGCTCGCGCTGGCCTGCGCGCTGCTGCGGCCGTTCTCGCGTCATCACCACGGCCGCTTCACGTTGGGCGTCGCCTTGCGCCGCATGGCGGGCGTGTTGGCCGCGGTGTTCGCATTGCTCGAATTCGTCGGTGCCGCCAGTGGCGGTACCAATGCGCTGCAGCCGCTGGCGCATCTGGCGCCAAGTGCCGGGCGTGCTGGTGCCAGTGCGGCGGCGCTTCCGTTCCAGCCGGTGCGCAGTGTGGCCGAGCTCGATGCGGCGCTGCACAGCGCCGGCCGGCCGGTGATGCTCGACTTCTATGCCGACTGGTGCGTGTCGTGCAGGGAGATGGAACGCTTCACCTTCACTGATGCCGAAGTGCAGCGCCGCCTCTCGGGTGCTTTGCTGCTCAAGGCCGACGTCACGGCCAACACGCCCGAGGATCGCGAGCTGCTGCGCCGCTTCAATCTCTTCGGCCCGCCCGGCACGATCTTTTTCGATGCGCAAGGGCAGGAACTTCGCGCACTGCGCGTGATCGGATTCCAGAACGCCGAGCGATTTGCGCGCACGCTGAGTGGCGCAGGCCTCTGAGAGTGTGCTATAGTCTTGGTTTCCGTCGCGGGGTGGAGCAGTCTGGTAGCTCGTTGGGCTCATAACCCAAAGGTCGTAGGTTCAAATCCTGCCCCCGCAACCAGAATTCAAAGGACAGGCCCCCACGTGGGGCCTGTTTCTTTTTGCGGCGTTGGAAAGAGCCGGGGCTCCCCCGGTTGCCGCCACTTCCTCGCGACATAGAATTTTCAGGTTTCGCCCGCAGCTGGCGGGTTTGTCTCGAGGAACCCAACGTGTTCATTTCAGAAGCTTTCGCGCAGACCGCGCCGGCCGCCCAGCAGGGCGCTTTCGACTTCGGCAGCATCGGGATGATGGTGGCCATGTTCGCGGCCCTGTACTTCGTGATGATCCGTCCGCAGATGAAGCGGCAGAAGGAGCAGAAGGCCATGCTCGAGGCCCTGGCCAAGGGCGACGAGGTGGTCACCGTCGGCGGCCTGCTCGGCAAGATCACCAAGCTCGGCGAGAGCTTCGTGCACATCGAGGTGTCCAACGGCGTCGAGCTGCAGGTGCAGCGTTCGGCCGTCGTGCAGGTGCTGCCCAAGGGCAGCCTGAAGTAATCCCGACCCTCATCGAAAGCCGGCGAGGCCGCGGCCTCGCAAGGAAGGCGTCATGAATCGCTATCCCTTGTGGAAGTACGTGGTCCTCGCGATCGCGTTGCTGATCGGGCTGCTCTACACGCTGCCCAATTTCTTCGGCGAAGCGCCGGCCGTGCAGGTGGCCAGCGCCAAGGCCACGCTGACGGTCGAGGCCGACATGGTCGGCCGCGTCGAGCAGATCCTCACCCAGGCCGGCGTGAAGGCCGACATGGTGCAGTTCGATGCCGGCTCGGTGAAGGCGCGCTTCAGCGACACGGATGCGCAGCTCAAAGCCCGCGACGCACTGACCAAGGCACTCAATCCGGATCCCAAGGACGCCAGCTACGTCATCGCGCTGAACCTGCTGCCGCGCACCCCGAGCTGGATGGCGCAGCTGCATGCACTGCCGATGGCGCGCGGCCTCGACCTCCGCGGTGGCGTGCACTTCCTGCTGCAGGTCGACATGAAGGCAGCGCTGACCAAGAAGGCGGAAACGCTGGCCAGCGACCTGCGGGTGCTGCTGCACGACAAGAACATCCGCCACACCGGCATCAACCGCGAAGGCAATGCCGTCGAAGTGCGCTTCCGCGATGCCGAGATGCTGCAGCGTGCGCAGAACCTGCTCGCCGACCAGTTCACCGACCTGCAGTGGACGCCGTCGGGCGAGGGCTCCGACCTCAAGCTGACCGGCACGCTGAAGCCTACCGCCATCCGTGCGGTGCAGGATGCGGCGATCAAGCAGAACATCACCACGCTGCACAACCGGATCAACGAACTGGGCACCAACGAGCCGGTGATCCAGCAGCAGGGGGCGGACCGCATCGTGGTCGAGCTGCCCGGCGTGCAGGATCCGGCCCGTGCCAAGGATGTGATCGGCCGCACCGCGACGCTCGAAGTGCGCATGGTCGTCGCACACGACGGCTTCGACCCCGCAGGCCAGGTGCGCGACTACGACCCGGCCAAGATCGAGGAAGCGCAGCGCGGCATCCTGCCGCCGCGGACCGAGCTGCTGAAGAGCACGCGCGGCCGCCATCCCGACCAACTGATCGTGTCCAAGGACATCGTCTTCAGCGGTGACGACCTCACCGACGCACAGCCGCGGCAGGATTCGCAGAACCAGGGCTGGGTGGTCAGCGTGTCGCTGAACTCCCGCGGCGCTGCCGCGATGAAGACCACCACGCGCGACGCGGTCAAGCGACGCATGGCGGTGATCATGATCGAGAAGGGCAAGCAGGAAGTGCTGACCGCGCCCACGATCCAAAGCGAGCTCTCCGGCCAGTTCCAGATCAGCGGCATGGCCAACTCGCGGGAAGCCAACGATCTGGCGCTGCTGATGCGCGCCGGCTCGCTGGCCGCACCGATGGAGTTCATCGAAGAGCGCACCATTGGCCCGAGCCTCGGTGCCGACAACATCGCCAAGGGCTTCGACAGCGTGATGTACGGCTTCGCGGCGATCGCGGCCTTCATGTGCGCCTACTACCTGTTGTTCGGCCTGTTCTCGACGCTGGCGCTGGGCTTCAACCTGCTGCTGCTGGTGGCGGTGCTGTCGATGCTGCAGGCCACGCTGACGCTGCCTGGCATCGCGGCCATTGCGCTGACGCTGGGCATGGCGATCGACGCCAACGTGCTGATCAACGAACGTGTCCGGGAAGAGCTGCGCAACGGCTCCTCGCCGCAGAGCGCGATCAGCGCCGGCTACGAACGCGCCTTCGCCACCATCCTCGACTCGAACATCACCACGCTGATCGCGGGCCTGGCGCTGCTGGCCTTCGGCTCGGGCCCGGTGCGCGGTTTCGCGGTGGTGCACTGCCTCGGCATCCTGACCTCGATGTTCTCGGCCGTGATGTTCTCGCGCGGCCTCGTGAACCTGTGGTACGGCCGCCAGAAGAAGCTGAAGTCGGTGCTGATCGGCCAGGTGTGGAAGCCAGCCGGCGAGCCGGCGGCCAAGGCCTGAGCGAAGGGGAGAGAGACCATGGAATTTTTCCGGATCAAGCGCGACATCCCCTTCATGCGGCATGCGCTGGTGTTCAACATCATCTCGTTGCTCACCTTCGTCGCCGCGGTGTTCTTCCTGTCGACCCGCGGGCTGAACCTGTCGATCGAGTTCACCGGCGGCACGGTCGTCGAGGTGCAGTACGCGCAGGCGGCCGATCTGCACAAGGTCCGTACCGTCGTCGACGGTCTTGGCCTCGGCGATTCGCAGGTGCAGAACTTCGGCACCGCGCGCGACGTGATGGTGCGGGTGCCGGTGCATGGCGGCGTCAAGCAGGCAGACGTCGTCGAGCGGGTGTTCGGCGCGCTCTGCAAGGCCGAGTCCGGCCAGGTGACCAGGCGCGACTACGTCAGTGACAAGGGCGAAGCGATCAGCAAGCCTGCGTGCGTCGCCGGCAATGCGGAGCCGGTGTCGTTCAGCCGCAGCGAGCTCGTCGGCCCCAGCGTCGGTTCCGAGCTGGCGCGCGACGGCGCGCTCGCGCTGCTGGCCACGGTGATCGGCATCATGATCTACCTGGCCTTCCGCTTCGAGTGGAAGTTCTCGGTGGCCGCGATCATCGCCAACCTGCACGACGTGGTGATCATCCTCGGCTTCTTCGCGTTCTTCCAATGGGAGTTCTCGCTGACCGTGCTGGCAGCCGTGCTCGCGGTGCTGGGCTACTCGGTCAACGAATCGGTCGTGATCTTCGACCGGATCCGCGAGGCCTTCCGCAAGTACCGCAAGATGACGACCACCGAGGTGATCGACCACGCGATCACCAGCACGATGAGCCGCACGATCATCACGCACGGCTGCACGCAGCTGATGGTGCTGTCGATGCTGTTCTTCGGTGGCCCGACGCTGCACTACTTCGCAGTGGCGCTGACCATCGGCATCCTGTTCGGCATCTACTCGTCGGTGTTCGTCGCTGCCGCCATCGCGATGTGGCTGGGCGTCAAGCGTGAGGATCTGGTGAAGCAGGGTGGCAACAAACCAGCCGATCCGAACGATCCCAACGCAGGAGCCGTGGTGTAGAGTTGAACTTCACAGGAAGGGAACTCTGCCCCACAAGCCCATGGCGACCAACGCCAACTCTTTGACCCTCGCATCCCAGGCCCGACGCCTCTACGCCGAGGAACTCGTCAAAGGCTTGGCGCCGCTGGGCCGGGCGCTGATCGAGGCGATGCGCCTTCTGCGCGACAAGCCGGGCGATCCGGCGGTCGCGCAACGTGTGCGCGATGCGCAGATCGAGTTCGAGCGCAATGTCACGCCGTGGCAGCAGGCGGTCGCGCAAGGCCTGCGGCGTGCACTGAACCCTGCGCCCACCCCCAGCAGGCCCGGCGATCTGTCTTCCCCCGGGCCCAGTTCGCTGGCTGCTCTCTCTGGTTTGTCGCTGGTCGATGACGACACCATCGAGCGCGAGATCCTCAGCTCCCGCCTCTCGCTGGCCATCATGGATCGAGCCTCGTGGGAGTTCGCGGACCTGCGCTCCCGCGTATCGGGGCTCGAGCGCCGTGAAGAGCTCGATGCGCAGGACATGCTGCGTGCCCACGTGGTGGCGCGCATCGTCGTCGAGGCGTGGCGCTCCAGCGGCTTGCAACTCGAGACTTGGCGCGTGCTGCATACCGCGCTGCACAGCGAGTTCTCGCATCTGGTCGAAGAGGCGTACCACGAAACCAACCGCTGGCTGGTCGGGCAAGGCGTGATGCCCGAGGTGGACCTGCGTCCGCTCGTGCGGCGGACGCGCGAAGGTGGAGACGGCGGCTCCCGCTTCGGGGGATTGCCCAGCGGCAGTGGCGCGGGCTCCGCCACGCCGCCGCGCTGGAACGCGCCCACGCGCGTGCATGATGCACCTGCGACCGCCGTGCAGGACGAAACCCGCCTGATGACGGGCTCGCCCGCGCTCGGTCGGTCCAACGAGCATGCCGAGCAGGTGCTTGGCCGGCTCAACCGGCTGATCGGGCGTCAGCTGCCCGGCTTTGCCGATACCGCACGGCCTCAAGCCGCATCGCCGCGTTTGCGCACGGCCATCGCCCAGGCCGAGCAGAGTGCTCGCCAGCGTCTCGACCCCAATGCCTATGCCACCGGCCCGCTCACCACGCCGGCGCTGCTGCAGGAGGTCGAGCAGCGCAAGCGGGCACTGAAGCAGGCGGCTGAGACGCCGATCGAGCGCGCGACGATCGAGATCGTTGCGTTGCTGTTCCAGAGCATCCTCACCGAAGAACGCATTCCCGCCTCCGTGCGTGTGTGGTTCGCCCGTTTGCAGATGCCGGTGCTGCGCGTCGCGGTGGGTGAACCCGATTTCTTCGCGACCATCGACCATCCTGCGCGACGCCTGATCGACCGCATGGGCTCCTGCGTGATGGGCTTCGACAACTCCTCGCGCGCGATTGGCGATGCGCTCGAGAAGGAGATCAAGCGCGTAGTGCAGGTGGTCGAGGCCTACCCCGACACCGGCCGGCGCGTGTTCCAGACCGTGCTCACCGAGTTCGAGAAATTCCTCGAGCACTACTTCAAGAACGAGAACGAGGCGTCGCGCAAGGGCGTCTCGCTGGCCCAGCAGGTCGAGCAGCGCGAGACGCTGGCGATCCAGTACACCATCGAGCTGCGCAAGATGCTCGAGGGGGTGCCGGTGCAGGAGGGCGTGCGCCAGTTCCTGTTCCAGATCTGGGCCGACGTGCTGGCCATGAGCGCCGTCAAGGCGGGGCCGCAGTCCGAGGAAACCAAGGCGATGAAGCGTGCCGCGGCCGACCTGATCTGGTCGGCTGGCGCCAAGGTGTCGCGCGAGGAGCGGGCGGAAGTCATCCGCCGGTTGCCGCCGCTGCTGAAGACGCTGCGTGAAGGCATGGCCTCCGCCGGATTGCCGCAGGACAAGCAGGACGAGCAGATCCACTCGCTGAACAATGCGCTGGCGGCGGCTTTCACGGCCAAGTCGGCGGCGATTCCGAGCGAGCGGCTCGAGGAGCTGATGGAGCGGCTCGAGGCCTTGGAAGAGCTGCTGCCCGAGGCCGACATGCAGATCGACGAGTCGATGGTGCTCGATCTGTCCGACCACGAGAGCTCCGAGCTCGAGGTGGTGTCCGAAGGCGGCTCGATGCCGACGCCGGCCATGCTCGCCTGGGCCCGCGAGCTGCAGGTCGGTTCCTGGTACATGCTGGATTTCCGCAACCGCAACGAGGCGGTGCAGCTCGCTTGGCAGGGGCTGCGCAAGCAGCTGTCGCTCTTCGTCTCGCCGCAGGGGCGTTGTGTGCTGTTCCAGCAGCAGCGGCTGGCGGCGTTCCTGCAGGCCGGGCTGCTGCTGCCGGCGCAGGATGAGGCGCTCACCGTGCGCGCCACGCGCAGCGCACTGGCCAAGCTGGATGTGGATCCGGGGCGGCTGCTGAGCTGAGCGCCCCCGTGGTCGACCGCCGCCGCAACGGCGACGCCGGATTCAGTGGATCAACCGGTCTTCGACATCGACGAAGAGCTCGTCGAGGATCAGCGCGTCGGGTTCCTCGCCGAGACTCCAGAACACCATCAGCACGATGATCTTCAGGTCTTCGAGGTCGAGGGGGCCGGAGGAGATCGCCATTGCACGGTCGACGACCATCTCGCGCATCGGTGGCGGCAGCACGCCGGCCGATTCGAGGAAGCAGATGAAGCCGATGGATTCCTCGCCGAGCAGATCCTGTTCTGCCGGCGAGTAAACGCGCAGGCTCTGCGGACCTTGTTCGCCGTCGTACGACTCCGCGGCCGCAGCCAGCCCGTCGAGCCACGACAGTGCTTCCTGGATCTCGTCCGACTCGAATCCCACCGCCGACAGCTTGCGGGTCAGCTGGTCGTGATCGGGACAGGCATCGGGCCGCCAGTAGTTTTCGTACAGGTACACGAGCACGTCGAACATGAACCCACTATACCCCACGCCCCCCGGACGAAAAGCCAAAAAAGCCCTGTTTCCGGTGCGAGTGCCCCGGGGCACAATGCCAGCTTCTCAGGCGGTGGTGCGGCGTTGGAACTGCCCGCCCGGCAGGCGGACCACAAGGCCGTCGAGCTCCAGTTCGAGCAGCCTCGCGTTCAGCAGGTGGGGTGGCGAGCCGGTGCGGGCGACCAACGCGTCCAGCGTGGCCGGGTCGTAGCCCAGCGCTTCCAGCACCGGGTCTTGCGGCGCCGCCGGTTCGGCGGGCGCGCTGGGTGCCTGCGCCGGCGCTCGGAGATCGATGCCCATCCACCCCAGTTCTTCGAGCACGTCGGCGGGGTCGTCGACCAGTTTGGCCCCCTGCTTGATCAGCGCGTGGCAGCCTCGCGCCTGAGGCGTGTGGATGGAGCCGGGCATCGCGAACACATCGCGTCCCATTTCGGCCGCCAGCCGGGCGGTGATCAACGAGCCTGATTGCAGCGCGGCCTCGACCACCAGCGTGCCGAGCGACAGGCCGGCGATGATGCGGTTGCGGGCCGGGAAGTGGTGCGCCAACGGTTCGGCGCCGAGCGGAAGTTCGCTGACGATCAGGCCGTGTTCGGCGATGCGGTGTGCCAGCTTCAGGTGGCTGCGGGGGTAGACGCGGTCGAGCCCGGTGCCAACTACCGCGATCGTGCTGCCTTCGCCTTCGAGCGCGCCTTCGTGCGCGGCGCCATCGATCCCGAGGGCCAGGCCCGATACCACCGTGAGTCCGGCCTCGCTGAAAACCTTGCCGAAGCGCCGCGCGTTGTCGCGCCCCGGCACCGACGGGGTGCGGCTGCCGACGATCGCCACGCTCTTGCGCTGCAGCAGCTCGCGTCGGCCGATCAGGTAGAGCAGCAGCGGTGGGTCGGGTGTTTCGAGCAGTGAGGCGGGATAGGCCGCATCACCCAAGGTGATGATGTCGCGGCGTTCATCGGCCTGCTGCCATTTCAGCGCTGCGGCGACCAGGTCAGCGACGTCGGGCGGCTCGGCCGCCAGCGCGTCGGCCAGGGCCGGGCTGCCGGCCTCGGTCCATTCTTCATGGCTCGCGTAGAAGACCCCTTCCGGGGAGCCGAATGCCCTCAGGAGCCGGCGCGCCGTCTCCCTGCCCACGCCGGGCGTTTCCAGCAGCCGCAGCCAAGCGGCCAGCTCGCTGGCACCGATCATCGTTTCGCAGAGAGGCTCAGGGCTGGGTGTAGCGGTCGCCCGGCTTCACGGGCTCCAGCACCGACAGGATCAGAGCGTACGACACGTGGTCGAACACCCGGAACACGAACAGCAGGCCGTGCCGTTCGTCGGGCAGCTTCATCCTCGGGTGAGCAGGGTCGGTCTTGTCGACCGCCTGCACACCGTCGCGCCACAGCGCGAGCACGTGGCCACGCTCGAGGCCGGCGTCGGCGCCGTGGTTCAGTGCGACGATCTGGTTCTGGCCGGCGCTCAGCGCATCGCCGTAGATCGAGACGATCTGCCCGCTGACCGGCTGGGCCGGCGCATGCGGCGCATAGCTGGAGAAGTCGCGCGAGGGCGAGGGGGCCAGTCGATCGCCGACTCCGATTTCCTGGCGGATCGTGGTCAGCACGAAGGTGTCGGGCACGATCTGCTGCTTGCCGGCTTCGTCGGTCGTGCCGCCGGGGCGCACGAACTCGGCGGTGCCGAGGTAGGCCGCCTCGTAGCCCAGCACCTGCTTGCTCGACGGGTCGAGCAGCGGCTTCGGGTTGCGGAACACGCGGAAGTCGCGCTGGCCGCCGAGGTCGCCGCGCACATACGCCGTGTCGCCGCGAGACATCATCACGCGGCCTTCCTGCGCCGCGACGATGCGGGGCGCTTGCGCCAGTTCGTTGGTATTGAAGACGACCGCCTCGTTGAGGAAGGGCGCGATCAGGTGCAGCGGCACCGCGGGGATGCCGGCCGAATCATTGGCCTCGCTGCGCACGCGGGGTGACAGCTTGACGGTGCCGCCGCCTGCATCGGGCACGGCCTGCGCAACACGCAGACGGGCGCGGCCATCGACCTTTTCGAGCACGAGGATCTGGCCGGGGTAGATCAGATGCGGGTTGCGGATCTGATCGATGTTCATGCCCCACAGCTCCGGCCAACGCCAGGGGCTCTTGAGGAAAAGCTTGGAGATGTCCCAGAGCGTGTCGTGCCGCTTGACGGTGTAGGAGTCGGGCGCGTTGGGCGCCAGCTCCGACAGCGGCACGCCCGCTTCCGCCACTTGTTGTGCCGTGGAGCGCTGCTGCGGGGTGATGGGATAGTTGCCCGCCGCGAGAGCGGATTGTGTTGCCAGTGCTGCCAGCAGCGCGGCGGCGCTCCCAATCGCGCCAAGCGCAGAGGAACGGAAGGGCAGGCGTGGCGTCATCAAGGAAAGTCTCCCGGGCGTTGCGAGGACGCGGCCTTGAAAATGCGGCCGGCGGCCAGAATCTCGCCCTGTATGGTTTCTGGAGCCGTGTGGCGGCCAGGGCCGCGACATTCGGCGAAAATGCTCATACAGTTTCACAGATTCTGCCCATAAACCCTTGATATCGCAACGAAAGTAGTCCGCGATCGCGGTTTGTGCGGAGCCTGTCACACCCCTTGCCGTTGTGATGGGTCCACATTGTTGCAGCACGTTTCAGAGCGCTCGAAGTGCTCCTTTGACCCATGGCCCAGCTTCCGATCCTTCGCTATCCCGACCCGCGCCTGCATACCGTGGCCAAGCCTGTTGGCGAGGTGACCGAGCGCATCCGGCGCCTGGTCGACGACATGCTCGAAACCATGTACCAGGCCGACGGCGTGGGCCTGGCCGCCACGCAGGTCGATGTGCATGAGCGCGTGATCGTGATGGACACCTCCGAGGAGCGCAACGAGCCCCGCGTGCTGATCAACCCCGAGTTGATCGAGCGCAGCGAGGAGATGATGCTGGGCGACGAAGGCTGCCTGTCGGTGCCGCAGATCTACGACAAGGTGCCGCGCCACGCTCGTGTGAAGGTGCGCGCGATCGGACGCGATGGCCAGAGCTACGAATTCGAGGCCGAGGGCCTGACCGCCGTGTGCGTGCAGCACGAGATGGATCACCTGGTCGGCAAGGTGTTCGTCGAATACCTCAGCCCGCTCAAGCGCGACCGCATCAAATCGAAGATGCTCAAGAAGACGCGCGAAGAGCAGGGCCGCCGATGAGGGTCGCCTTTGCCGGCACGCCTGAATTCGCAGCGGTTGCGCTGCGGCGCCTGCTGGCGGCCGGTTTCGAGGTGCCGCTGGTCCTGACCCAGCCGGATCGCCCCGCCGGCCGGGGCATGAAGCTGCAGGCGTCGCCTGTCAAGCAGGTGGCGCAGGAGCATGCGATTCCCGTGGCACAGCCACGCAGCCTTCGGCTCGACGGCAAGTATCCCGAGGATGCCGCGTCGGCCCAGGCGGCCCTGCAGGCCGCACGGCCCGATGTGATGGTGGTCGCGGCCTATGGCCTGATCCTGCCGCAATGGGTGCTTGCGCTGCCTCGCCTGGGTTGCCTGAACATCCATGCGTCGCTGCTGCCGCGCTGGCGCGGCGCTGCGCCGATCCACCGTGCGATCGAGGCGGGCGATGCGCGCACCGGCATCACCATCATGCAGATGGATGAAGGGCTGGACACCGGCGACATGCTGATGGTCGAAGCGGTGGACATCGCCGCCGACGACACCACCGCCAGCCTGCACGATCGCCTCGCGGTGCTGGGCGGCCGGCTGATCGTCGAGGCGCTGGAAGCCGCCGGGTGTGGCGGCCTGCGCCCGACGCCCCAGCCGGCCGAGGGCGTGACCTACGCCCACAAGATCGAAAAGGCCGAGAGCGCGATCGACTGGTCGCTGCCGGCCGGAGTGATCGAGCGGCGGATCCGCGCGTTCGATCCGTTTCCTGGCGCGACCTTCGTCCTCGAGGGCGAGGTCGTCAAGGCATGGCGTGCCGCGGTCCGCCCCGAGGTCGAAGGTGCGCCCGGGCAACTGGTGCACACCGATGCCGACCGACTGACGGTTGCGTGCGGCGAGGGCGGCCTGGATCTGCTCGAGCTGCAGAGGCCGGGCGGGCGCCGCCTGCCGGTGCAGGCCTTCGTCCAGGGGCGAGCGCTGAAAGCGGGGCAACGGCTCGGCGATTGAACTGTTCCCCACCGGCCGCATCTATGCCGGTGCAGGAGGAACGCAATGTTCAATCTGATGAAAACGGCCATCCTGATGGCCGCGATCACCGCGCTGTTCATGGCCATCGGCGCCCTGATCGGCGGGCGTGCCGGCATGATGTTCGCGCTGGTGCTGGCCCTGGGGATGAATTTCTTCAGCTACTGGTTCTCCGACCAGCTGGTGCTGCGCATGTACAACGCACGCGAGGTCGACGAAGCCTCGGCGCCGCAGTTCTACCGCATGGTGCGCGAGCTCGCGGCGCGAGCCCAGCTGCCGATGCCGCGCGTGTACCTGATCGACGAAGACGCGCCCAACGCTTTTGCCACCGGCCGCAACCCGCAGCATGCCGCGGTGGCGGCGACCACCGGCATCCTGCGTGTGCTGAGCGAGCGCGAGCTGCGCGGCGTGATGGGCCATGAGCTGGCGCACGTGAAGCACCGCGACATCCTGATCTCCACCATCAGCGCGACGATGGCCGGCGCGATCGGGATGCTGGCCAATTTCGCGATGATCTTCGGCGGCCGCGACGACGAAGGCCGGCCGGCGAATCCGATCGTCGGCCTGCTGGTGGCCATCCTGGCGCCCATTGCCGCCAGCCTGATCCAGATGGCGATCAGCCGCGCGCGCGAGTTCGAGGCCGACCGCGGCGGCGCCGAGATTTCCGGCGATCCGCAGGCGCTGGCTTCCGCGCTGCAGAAGATCCAGCGCTATGCCCAGGGCATTCCGCTCGAAACCGCGGAGCGGCACCCGGAGACCGCACAGATGATGATCATGAATCCGCTCTCGGGCCGCGGCCTGCAGGGCCTGTTCTCGACCCATCCGTCGACGGAAGAGCGGGTGGAGCGGCTGCTGGAGATGGCGGCGCGAGGGATGGGCTGAAGGGCGGAATAGCGCGCCCGAGGCTGGCCTGTTTGCCCGCGACGTCGCCTCAAGCACGGCGCCGGCGTGCCGATAAGACCGTCACCAACGTCTCTTCGCCATGGCCATCTCGTTTCGCCTCTCTGCCTTTGCCGTGCTCGGTGTGCTGCTGCTCAGCGGCTGCGACATGCTCGGGCTCGAATCCGCCACGGCGGTGGCGGCCAGGCGCGAGGCTGAGGGCAAGGCGGTCGGCGGTGCCTGCCGCCAGGCCGGCCGCGGCATCGAGGACTGCTACACGCTGAACCGCAAGGCCGACAAGGCGGCGGTGTTCGCCGGCTGGCGCGAGATGAACGACTACATGCGCGAGAACAAGCTCGAGTCGATCCCGCCGCAGCTCGGCACGCCGACCGAGGTGGCGAAGAGCCAGCCCGAGACTCCCCCGCCGGCCGCCGAAGAGCCGGCCTCGGCCCCACCGCCCAAGAAGGGCCGGTCGGCCGAGAAGGCCGAGCCCAAGAAGCACGAGACTTCCTGATCGGCCAATACCCCCGGCCGGCAGCGCCGCGGGCCTTCGTCGACAATTCGCACCCATGACCGATCTGTCCCGCGGGGACGCCCCCGCCGTGTGGCGCCATCCCGAATTTCGCCGGGGCGCGAAGGAAATGGTGGGCGTGGCGCTGGGCATCGGTGCCTGGGGCCTGGTGACCGGCGTCGCGATGACCAAGAGCGGGCTCGGCGTGCCGCTGTCGGTGCTGATGTCGCTGATCGTCTTCGCGGGCAGCTCGCAACTCGCCTCGCTGCCGCTGATCGCCTCCGGCGCACCGCTGTGGGTGGTGTGGGCGACCTCCTTCTGCGTCAACCTTCGCTTCGTGATCTTCAGCGCGCAGTGGCGGCCGTATTTCGGCCACCTGCCGCGCTGGCGGCGCATGGCGCTCGGCTATTTCACCGCCGACCTGAACTACGTGATCTTCATGCGCCGCTTCCCGCTGCAGCGGCCGTCGCCTGAGCAGGTGCCTTACTTCCTGGGCGGCGTGGCGACGAATTGGCTCGCATGGCAGGTGCCGTCGATGGTGGGCATCTTCCTCGCCGACTCGATTCCCACGCAGTGGGGCATCGGCTTCGCCGGCACGCTGGCGCTGCTGGGGTTGACCTACTCGCTGCTGTCGGACCGCGCGAGTTGGATCTCGGCGGTGGTGGCCGCGTGTGCGGCGGTGGCGGCGTATGCGCTGCCGCTCAAGCTCAATATCGTGGTCGCGATCGCGGCGGCCGTGGCGATCGGCCTGCTGATCGACCACACCACCCAGCGCCCGGCGCTGCCCGAAGAGGACCTGACATGAGCGCGTACGAAGCGGCGATCGCGATCGTCGGGCTGGCGCTGGTGACCATCGTCACGCGCAGCTTTTTTCTGATCCCCGACCGCGAGGTGCCGCTGCCGGGCTGGGTCAAGCAGGGCCTGCGCTATGCGCCGCTCGCGGCGCTGGCCGCGGTGGTGGCGCCGGAGCTGGTGATGAGCCAGGGCCACGTGATCCACACGCTGAAGGATGCCCGCCTGTATGCCGCGCTCACGTCGACCGCTTACTTCTTCTGGCGCCGCGACATCCTGGGCACCATCCTGTCCGGTACTGCGGTGATGCTGGTGCTGCGCATCGGGCTGGGCTGGTGAAACCGGCCGAAACGGCGGGTTCTTAGAATCCGGGTCAATCCAACCGCCGTTTCGAGCCACACCATGAACGTCATCCGCTTCTCCGACCTCGTCGCCCAGGGCAAGGTCGCCGGCCAACGCGTCTTCATCCGCGCCGACCTCAACGTCCCCCAGGACGACAGCGGCCGCATCACCGAAGACACCCGCATCCGCGCCTCCATCCCCTGCATCGAGATGGCGCTGAAGGCCGGCGCGGCCGTGATGGTCACCTCGCACCTGGGCCGCCCCACCGAGGGTGAGTTCAAGCCGGAAGATTCGCTGCAGCCGGTGGCGGACCGCATGGGCGAGCTGCTGGGCCGCAAGGTGCCGCTGGTGTCCAACTGGGTCGACGGCGTCAGCGTGAAGCCGGGCGAACTGGTGCTGCTGGAGAACTGCCGCGTCAACAAGGGCGAGAAGAAGAACAACGAGGAGCTGGCGAAGAAGATGGCCGCGCTGTGCGACATCTTCGTGCACGACGCCTTCGGCACCGCCCACCGCGCCGAGGCTTCCACCTACGGCATCGCCCAGTTCGCCAAGATCGCCTGCGCCGGCCCGCTGCTGGCCGCCGAGATCGATGCGATCAGCAAGGCGCTGGCCAACCCGAAGCGCCCGCTGGTGGCCATCGTGGCCGGCTCCAAGGTCAGCACCAAGCTGACCATCCTGCAGAGCCTGTCGAAGAACGTCGACGGCCTGATCGTCGGCGGCGGCATCGCCAACACCTTCATGCTGGCCGCCGGCCTGCCGATCGGCAAGTCGCTGGCCGAACCCGACCTGCTGAACGACGCCAAGGCGGTGATCGAGGCGATGAAGGCGCGCGGCGCCGAGGTGCCCATCCCCGAGGACGTGGTGGTGGCCAAGGAATTCAAGGCCGACGCACCGGCCACCGTGAAGGCGGCGGCCGACGTGGCTGCCGACGACATGATCCTCGACATCGGCCCGAAGACGGCCGCCAAGCTGGCCGAGAAGCTCAAGGCCGCCGGCACCATCGTCTGGAACGGCCCGGTCGGCGTGTTCGAGTTCGACGCGTTCGCCAAGGGCACCGAGACGGTCGCCCGGGCCATCGCCGAGTCGAGCGCCTTCAGCATCGCCGGCGGCGGCGACACGCTGGCCGCGATCGCCAAGTACGGCATCGAGAAACAGGTGGGTTACATCTCTACCGGCGGCGGCGCCTTCCTCGAAGTGCTCGAGGGCAAGACCCTGCCGGCCTTCGAAATCCTCAGCAAGCGCGCGGCCGGCTGATAACGCCGAGGCTAGTGACTCATGCCTAACCGGCATGGGTCTGCGGTGTTTACGCATCGGCAGCGGCGCCCAGGCGCTGTAACCTCGCTGTCCCCTGGAATTTTGCGAGGAAGACACGATGGGCCAGCCGCTGTCCCCGGCCGAACAGGCGCTGCGCGACGCCGCGTTCGAATATCACCAGAAGCCGGCGCGCGGCAAGATCTCGGTCCAGCCGATCAAGCCGCTGTCCAACCAGCGCGACCTGTCGCTGGCCTACTCGCCGGGGGTGGCCTATCCCTGCCTCGCGATCGAGGAAGACCCCAACGCCGCGGCCGAGTACACCTCGCGCGGCAACCTGGTGGGCGTCATCACCAACGGCACCGCGGTGCTGGGCCTGGGCGACATCGGCCCGCTGGCGGCCAAGCCGGTGATGGAGGGCAAGGGCTGCCTGTTCAAGAAGTTCGCCGGCGTCGACGTGTTCGACATCGAACTGGCCGAGAAGGATCCGGACAAGCTGATCGAGATCATCGCCGCGCTCGAGCCCACGCTCGGCGGCGTGAACCTCGAGGACATCAAGGCGCCGGAGTGCTTCTACATCGAGAAGGCGCTCAAGGAGCGCATGAAGATCCCGGTCTTCCACGATGACCAGCACGGCACCGCCATCATCTCCGGCGCAGCGCTGCTCAACGGCCTGGAGCTGGTGGGCAAGCCGATCGACAGGATCAAGCTGGTGGCCTCGGGCGCCGGCGCGGCGGCCATCGCCTGCCTCGACATCATGGTCGGGCTGGGCGTCAAGCGCGAGAACATCTTCGTCGTCGACTCCAAGGGCGTGATCCAGCACGAGCGGGCCGATGCCCAGAGCGGCAAGCTCGACGAATCCAAGCAGCGCTACTGCCAGAAGACGGCCGCCCGCACGCTGGCCGACGTGATGCACGGCGCCGACGTGTTCCTGGG
>CBIHRS010000058.1:0-27026 GCA_966212505.1 uncultured bacterium | reverse complement strand
ACAGCGTCACAGCCGACAACACCCTGAACGCCACCGAAGTCGGTGGCACGGTCGCAATCACCGGCAACGCCGGCGGCGACGCCAAGACCGGCGACATCGTCACCTTGACGATCAACGGCACCGACTACTCCGGCGCCGTCGCAGCCAACGGCACGTTCAGCATCAACGTCTCCGGCAGCGACCTGAAGGCCGACACTGATCACACCATCCAGGCGTCGATCACTGTCACTGATGCAGCCGGCAATACGGCAACTCAAACCGCCGCGCAGGCCTATTCAGTTGATGAAACGGCCAATGCCACTCTGACGCTCGACAGCGTTACTGCCGACAACGTCTTGAACGCAGCCGAAGTCGCCGGCACGGTCGCCATCACCGGCACCGCTGGTGGCGACGCCAAGACCGGCGACATCGTCACCCTCACGGTCAACGGCGCCAACTACACCGGCGCTGTCGCCGCAAACGGCACGTTCAGCATCAACGTCGCTGGCAGCGAGCTGAAGGCCGACGCCGACCACACCATCCAAGCGTCGATCACCGTCACCGATGCTGCGGGTAACACCGCGACTCAAACCGCCGCGCAGGCCTACTCGGTCGATGAGACGGCCAGCGCCACGCTGACGCTCGACAGCGTCACTGCCGACAACATCTTGAACGCTGCCGAAGTCGGTGGCACGGTCGCGATCACCGGCACCGCCGGCGGCGACGCCAAGACTGGCGACATCGTCACCCTCACGATCAACGGCACCGACTACACCGGCGCTGTCGCCGCCAATGGCACATTCAGCATCAACGTCCCCGGCAGCGACCTGAAGGCCGACGCTGATCACACCATCCAGGCCTCGCTCACGGTCACTGACGCTGCTGGCAACACCGCCACTCAAACTGCCGCGCAGGCCTACTCCGTCGATGAGACGGCCAGCGCCACTCTGACACTCGACAGCATCACTGCCGACAACGTCTTGAATGCCGCCGAAGTCGGTGGCACGGTCGCGATCACCGGCACCGCCGGCGGCGACGCCAAGACCGGCGACGTCGTCACGCTCACGATCAACGGCACCACCTACATCGGCACTGTCGCTGCCAACAGCACGTTCAGCATCAGCGTCCCGGGCGCCGAACTGAAGGCTGACGCTGACCATACGATCCAAGCGTCGATCACCGTCACCGACGTTGCAGGCAATACGGCAACTCAGACCGCCGCACAAGCCTACTCCGTCGACGAGACGGCCAGCGCCACTCTGACGCTCGACAGCGTCACCGCCGACAACGTCTTGAACGCCACAGAGGTCGGTGGCACGGTCGCCATCACCGGCACCGCTGGCGGCGATGCGAAGACCGGCGACATCGTCACCCTCACGGTCAACGGCGCCGACTACACCGGCGCCGTCGCCGCCAACGGCACATTCAGCATCAACGTCCCCGGCAGCGATCTGAAGGCCGACGCCGACCACACCATCCAAGCGTCGATCACCGTCACCGACGCCGCCGGCAATACCGCCACCCAAACGGCTGCTCAGACCTACACCGTCGATCTGGCTGCAGATGCCAAGCTGACGATCGACGCAGTAACGGCCGACAACGTGCTAAACGCCGCCGAAGCCGCGGGCACCGTCGCCATCACCGGCAGCGCCGGCGGCGATGCCAAGGCCGGCGATATCGTCTCGTTGACCATCAATGGCACCACCTACAGCGGCGCCCTCTCGGCGGGTGGAACCTTCAGCATCGACGTGGCAGGCGCCGACCTGCAGGCGGATGCCGATCGCACGATCGACGCAGCGCTCACCGTGACCGACACGGCGGGCAATACCGCGGCCGTCACGGCGACGCAGAGCTACGGCATCGCCGGTGGCGCCAACGCCACCCTCTCGCTCAATGCGGTCACCGCCGACAACATCGTCAATGCCGTGGAAGCCGGCGGCACCGTCACCATCACGGGCCAGGCGACGGGCGACGCCAAGAGCGGCGACGTCGTCACGCTCACCGTCAACGGCAACACGTACACCGGCAGCATCAACGCCGGCGGCGCGTTCAGCATTGATGTGGCGGGATCCGACCTGCAGGCCGACGCGGCTCAAACGGTGCATGCCTCGATCACCGTGTCCAATGCGGCTGGCAACAGCTTCACGGCCAACGGCACCCACAGCTACGCGGTTGATCTGGCCGCAGGCGCCACGCTGAGCGTGGATCCGGTCACTGCCGACAACATCCTCAACACGACGGAAGCCGCAGGCGCGGTCACGATCACCGGCAATGCCGGCGGCGACGCCAAGGCCGGCGACATCGTCACGCTCAGCGTCAACGGCCAGACGTACACCGGCGCCCTCGCTGCCGACCGCAGTTTCAGCATCGATGTGGCAGGCGCAGACCTGGCCGCCGACGCAGACCATCGCGTCGACGCGTCGATTACGGTGACCGACGCTGCCGGCAATGCCGCCACCCAGGCAGCCAGCGTCACCTACGCCGTCAACCACGCCCCCGTGGCGGTGGCCGACATCGCGAGCGTGAATGAAGACAGTGCCTCGGTCGCTGGCACGGCCACCCCGGGTACGGCAGGTCAGGACAGCGACGCCGACGGCGACGGGCTCACGGTCGTCGGCGTAGCGGCCGGCACGCTCGCCTCGGCCACGGGCAACGTGGGCGCCAGTGTCGCGGGAACGTGGGGCACCCTGCAGCTCCAGGCCGACGGCACCTACAGCTACACACCGTCGGCCGGCGCGCAGGCCCTGAAGGGCGGTGAGACGGTGAACGACGTGTTCACCTACACGATCACCGACGGCCACGGCGACGCTGCCAGCGCCACCTTGACCATCCAGGTTGTCGGCGCCAACGATGTGCCGACGATCACCGGCCAGCTCACCGGCACCGCGACGGAAGATGTGACGTTCACCGCCGTGGGTTCATTGAGTGCATCCGACGCCGATGCCGGCGAATCGGGTTTCGTCGCACAGACCAACACGGCCGGTGTCTACGGCAGCCTGTCGCTCACCACCGACGGCCACTGGGTCTACACGCTGAACAACGGGGCTGCCAATGTGCAGTCGCTGACCGGCACCGACACGGTGACCGACAGTTTCACCGTCACCACCGTCGACGGTACGCAACGCACGGTCGTCGTCACGGTCAACGGCACCAACGACACCGCCACGATCTCCGGCGCGAGCACAGGTTCGGTGACCGAGGACACCAGCGTCTCCGCGGGCGACATCAGCACTAGCGGCGATCTCGCCGTGGCCGATGTTGATCAAGGCCAAGCCGTCTTCCAGACACAGAGCAATGTGGCGGGCAGCAATGGTTACGGCAGCTTCAGCATCGATGCTGCCGGCCATTGGGGCTATACCGCCAGCAACAGCCAGACCGCGATCCAGCAACTCGGCGCGGGTCAATCGTTGACCGACTCGATCGTCGTCAAGAGTGCTGACGGCACGGCCAGCCAGACGATCACGGTCACGATCAATGGCACCAACGACACCGCCACGATCTCGGGCACGAGCACGGGCGCTGTCACCGAAGACACCGCAGTCTCTGGAGGCAACATCAGCACCAGCGGCACGCTTGCCGTGGCTGATGTCGACCAAGGCCAGGCGGTCTTCCAGCCGCAATCCAACGTTGCAGGCTCCAACGGCTACGGCAGCTTCAGCATCAATGCCGCCGGCGCCTGGACCTACACCGCCAGCAACAACCAGACTGCTATCCAGCAGCTTGGCGACGGCCAATCTCTGACCGACTCCATCGTCGTCAAGAGTGCTGACGGCACGGCCAGCCAGACCATCACTGTCACGATCAACGGCACCAACGACACCGCCACGATCTCGGGCACCAGCTCCGGCTCGGTGACCGAAGACGCCAGCGTCTCCGGCGGCAACATCAGCACGAGCGGCACGCTTGCCGTGACGGATGTCGACCAGGGCCAATCAGTCTTCCAACCGCAGAGCGGTGTCGCCGGCTCCAACGGCTACGGCAGCTTCAGCATCAACGCTGCTGGCGCCTGGACCTACACCGCCAGCAACAGCCAGACCGCGATCCAGCAGCTCGGTGCTGGTCAATCGTTGACCGACTCCATCGTCGTCAAGAGCGCCGACGGCACCGCCAGCCAGACCATCACCGTCACGATCAACGGCACCAACGATACCGCCACGATCAGCGGCACCAGTGCCGGCTCGGTGACCGAAGACATCGGCGTCTCCGCGGGCAACATCAGCACCAGCGGCACCCTGACCGTTGCTGACGTGGACCAGGGACAGGCGGTCTTCCAACCGCAGAGCGGTGTCGCCGGCTCCAACGGCTACGGCAGCTTCAGCATCAACGCCGCGGGCGCCTGGACCTATACCGCCGACAACAGCCAGACGGCCATCCAGCAACTTGGCGCCGGTCAATCGCTCACGGACTCGATCGTTGTCAAGAGCGCCGACGGCACTGCCAGCCAGACCATCACCGTCACGATCAATGGCGCCAACGATGCCGCGACGATCAGCGGCACCAGTACCGGCTCGGTGACCGAAGACACCGGCGTCTCCGGGGGCAACATCAGCACCAGCGGCACCCTCGCCGTGGCCGATGTCGACCAGGGCCAGGCGGTCTTCCAACCGCAGAGCGGTGTCACCGGCTCGAACGGCTATGGCAGCTTCAGCATCAACTCTGCTGGCGCCTGGACCTACACCGCCAGCAACAGCCAGACCGCGATCCAGCAGCTCGGCGCGGGTCAATCGTTGACCGACTCGATCGTTGTCAAGAGCGCTGACGGCACCGCCAGCCAGACGATCACGGTCACGATCAACGGCACCAATGATGCCGCCACGATCAGCGGCACCAGCACGGGATCGGCCACCGAGGACACCAACGTCTCGGCGGGCAACATCAGCACCAGCGGCACGCTCACCGTTGCCGACGTCGACCAGGGCCAGGCGGTCTTCCAACCGCAATCCAACGTTGCAGGCTCCAACGGCTACGGCAGCTTCAGCATCAATGCCGCGGGTGCCTGGACCTACACCGCCAGCAACAGCCAAACCGCCATCCAGCAACTCGGCGCCGGCCAGTCGCTGACCGACTCCATCGTCGTCAAAAGCGCCGACGGCACCGCCAGCCAGACGATCACGGTCACCATAAACGGCACCAATGATGCCGCCACGATCAGCGGCACCAGTACCGGCTCGGTGACCGAAGACACCGGCGTCTCCGGGGGCAACATCAGCACCAGCGGCACCCTCGCCGTGGCCGATGTCGACCAGGGCCAGGCGGTCTTCCAACCGCAGAGCGGTGTCACCGGCTCGAACGGCTATGGCAGCTTCAGCATCAACTCTGCTGGCGCCTGGACCTACACCGCCAGCAACAGCCAGACCGCGATCCAGCAGCTCGGCGCGGGTCAATCGTTGACCGACTCGATCGTTGTCAAGAGCGCTGACGGCACCGCCAGCCAGACGATCACCGTCACGATCAACGGCACCAACGACACCGCCACGATCTCCGGCACCAGCACCGGCTCGGTGACCGAAGACACCAGCGTTTCTGCCGGCAACATCAGCACCAGCGGCACGCTCGCCGTGACCGATGTCGACCAGGGACAGGCGGTCTTCCAACCGCAGAGCAGCGTCGCCGGCTCCAACGGCTACGGCAGCTTCAGCATCAATGCCGCGGGCGCCTGGACCTACACAGCCAGCAACAGCCAGACTGCGGTCCAACAGCTCGGCGCTGGTCAGTCGCTGACCGACTCGATCGTCGTCAAGAGTGCTGACGGCACGGCCAGCCAGACGATCACGGTCACGATCAATGGCACCAACGACACCGCCACGATCTCGGGCACGAGCACGGGCGCTGTCACCGAAGACACCGCAGTCTCTGGAGGCAATATCAGCACCAGCGGCACCCTCGCCGTGGCCGATGTCGACCAGGGCCAATCTGTCTTCCAACCGCAGAGTGGTGTCGCTGGCTCGAACGGCTACGGCAGCTTCAGCATCAACGCCGGGGGCGCCTGGACCTACACCGCCAGCAACAGCCAAACCGCCATTCAGCAACTCGGCGCGGGTCAATCGTTGACCGACTCGATCGTCGTCAAGAGTGCTGACGGCACGGCCAGCCAGACGATCACCGTCACGATCAATGGCACCAATGACGCGGCCACGATCTCGGGCATGAGCACGGGCTCTGTCACCGAAGACACCGCAGTTTCTGGAGGCAACATCAGCACCAGTGGCACCCTCGCCGTCGCTGATGTCGACCAAGGCCAGTCGGTCTTCCAGCCGCAATCCAACGTTGCAGGCTCCAACGGCTACGGCAGCTTCAGCATCAATGCCGCGGGTGCCTGGACCTACACCGCCAGCAACAGCCAAACCGCCATCCAGCAACTCGGCGCCGGTCAGTCGCTGACCGACTCCATCGTCGTCAAGAGCGCCGATGGCACGGCCAGCCAGACCATCACCGTCACGATCAACGGCACCAACGACACCGCAACGATCTCTGGCACCAGCACGGGCTCGGTGACCGAAGACACCGGCGTTTCTGCCGGCAACATCAGCACCAGCGGCACGCTCGCCGTGACCGATGTCGACCAGGGCCAATCAGTCTTCCAACCGCAGAGCGGTGTCGCCGGCTCCAACGGCTACGGCAGCTTCAGCATCAACGCCGCTGGCGCCTGGACCTATACCGCCAACAACAGCCAGACTGCGATCCAGCAGCTGGGCGCCGGCCAGACACTGACCGACTCCATCGTCGTCAAGAGCGCCGACGGCACGGCCAGCCAGACCATCACCGTCACGATCAACGGCAGCAACGACATCGCCACGATCTCTGGCACCAGCACCGGCTCGGTGACCGAAGACGCCGGCGTCGTGTCCGGCAACCTGGTCACCAGCGGCAACCTCTCGGTCGCCGATGTCGACCAGGGCCAGGCCGTCTTCCAGACGCAATCCAACGTCGCGGGTTCCAACGGCTACGGCAGCTTCAGCATCGACGCCGCGGGCCACTGGACCTACACCGCGGCCAACAACGCCACCGCGATCCAATCGCTGGCGGTGGGCCAGAGCGTCACCGATTCGATCGTCGTCAAGAGCGCCGACGGCACGGCCAGCCAGACCATCACCGTCACGCTGACCGGCACCAACGACATGCCGGTCGCCACGGCCGACGTGGGCAGCGTCAACGGCGACGCCGCCAGCCTCACCGGCAACGTGATCACCGGCCCCGGCACCGATACCGACATCGACACCACCGACACGCTCAGCGTCTCTGCGCTGCGCTTCGGCAACACCGCCGGCACGGTCGGCTCGGGCCTCGCAGGCAACTACGGCACGCTGACGCTCAATGCCAACGGCAGCTACACCTACGTGCCCAATGCAGCCGCGCTCGCGATGGCCGTAGGCGCCAGCGCCGTCGACACGTTCAACTACACGGTCAGCGACGGCCATGGCGGCCTGGCCTTCACCACGCTGTCGATCACGGTCAACGGCACCAACCATCTGCCGACGCTGGCACCCGCCACGCTCACCGGCACCGAAGACACGCCGCGCGTGTTCACGCTGGCCGATTTCGGCTACAGCGACGCCGATGGCAACGCGCTGCAGTCGCTGACGATCAAGACGCTGCCGGCCGACGGCACGATCCAGCAGTTCAACGGCAGCAGCTGGGTGGGCGTGAGCGCCAACCAGTCGGTCTCGGCCGCCACCATCAGCGCGGGCAACCTGCGCTTCGTGCCCGATGCCAACGAGTCGGGCAGCAGCGTGTATGCGGCGGCCGGCGTGGGCGACCAGAAGCACGACTACGCGCAGTTCAGCGTGGTCGCGGTCGACAGCCGCGGCGGCGGCAGCACGGCCGCCACGGTCACGGTCGACATCGCCCCGATGGCCGATGCACCGACGCTCAACTTGAGCAGCACGCTGCCGTCACAGAGCGCCGCCAATGCGGTGCCGCTGGCGCCGTCGACCGGGCTGCAGCAGTCGTACTACCAGGCCTCGAGCTCGATGTCGTCGGCCAACGCCGGCACGGCCACCAACCTCGAGACCGGCCTCAACGGCGAGACGCCGACCAGCACCACGCTGGTCACGCAGGTGGCCACGCCGAGCGCCCAGACCAACATCACCGAGGACGACGCGTATCGCGTCACCGGCCTGATCTACCTCGAGGCCGGCCACAGCTACACCGTGAGCGGCTACCGCGACGACACGATGCACGTGGAGATCGGCGGCACCGCGGTCTACAGCGTGGGCTTCAACAACTGGGGCAGCTTCACCGCCACTGCCTACACGCCCACCGCCAGCGGGTACTACACCTTCGAGGTGTACGTGTACAACGGCAACGGCACGGGCGCCTTCGGCCTGCAGATGTCGGTCGACGGCGCCACCGCCCAGGCCATCAACACCACCAACTTCAAGCTGTACCCCGACATCGCCACGGTCGACGCGGCAGGCGCACAGCACGATGCGCTGGTCGGCACGTCGGACGGCGGCTACTACCCGGTGACGCTGAACTCCGGCTACGAAGACACCAGCATCCGCCTGTCCATCGTCGCGGCCACGCGCAACGACACCGATGGATCCGAGGTGCTCGCGGTCAAGGTCAGCAGCGTGCCGGTGGGCGCGGTGCTGAGCGACGGCACGCACACCTTCACCGCCACCGCCGGCAGCACCACCGCCGACGTCACGGGCTGGAACATGGATCGCCTGGCGATCAAGCCGCCTGCGGATTTCAGCGGCAGCATCGCGCTCGGTGTTACCGCCACCAGCACCGAAACGGCCACCGGCAGCGTCGCCACCACGAGCCAGAACCTCACCGTCACCGTGCTGCCTGCCAACGACCTGCCGGTCGCGGTGAACGACAGCTTCAACGGCACCGAGGACACCACGCTGAGCGGCAGCGTGGCCGGCAACGACAGCGCAGTGGATGGCGGCGCGGTGTATTCGCTGGTCAGCGGCCCGGCCAACGGCACCCTCACGTTCAACGCCGATGGCAGCTTCAGCTTCGTGCCCAACGCCAACTGGAACGGCACCACCACCTTCACCTACGGCCTGAAGGACGGCCTGGGCAGCGAAACCTCGACCGCCACCGTCACGCTGAACATCGCGGCAGTCAACGACGCACCCGTCGCGGTGGCCGACAGCTACACCACCGCCGAAGGCGGCGTCGCGACTTTCAGCACCGTGAAGGCCAACGACAGCGACGTTGACGGCAACACGATCACCGTCTCGCAGTTCGCCGCCAGCACCACCGGCGCCAGTGCGGTGGCTGCCAACGGCCTCAACACCATCACCACCGCGCTGGGCGGCACGGTGATCATGAATGCCGACGGCACCTATCGCTACATCGCGCCCGTGCTCACGCACAACGCGGCCAACACCGCGCAGAACGACAGCTTCGCCTATCGCGTGACCGACGGCACCGCCAACTCGCCGTGGACCACCGTGACCATCGCGGTGACCGACAGCGCTCCCAAGGCGGGCGACGACAGCGCCACCGTCACGTTCAACGGCAGCGTCAGCGGCAACGTGCTCGCCAACGACATCGGTGCCGATGGCCCGCTGTCGGTCACCAAGGTGGTGTACGGCGGCAGCACGCTCAACCTGTCGGCCGCCAACCCCAGCGGCACCGTGACCACCTCGGACGGCACGCTGACCATCAGCAATGACGGCAACTACACCTTCCAGTCGCAGATCGCGCAGACCCGGGTGGTCACCGGCAGCAGCCTCGCCACCTGGGAGGCCTCGTCAGACCTCTATGGCTTCGATGCCACCCACACCAACGGCTGGCGCCTGAGCGGCAGCACCACCGCGCTCGATCCCACCAAGCTCGACAGCACCGCCCAGGGCCGCGCCACCTACGTGTCCGGCTCCAAGGACGGCATCGGCGTCAGCGGCAACGGCAACACGCTGGGCACCAGCGAAGAGCTGATCGTGAAGATGCTGGAGACCACCACCCACGCCACGGTGGGCATCGCCCAGCTCAACACCGGCCAGCAGCCTTCGTCCGCCAACTGGTTCGTCTACAGCGCCAGCGGCGCCGAGGTGGCCCACGGCACCTTCGCCTCCGCGATCTCCAACTCCAATGGCAGCGAATACACGCTCGCCATCGACACCGGCAGCACGCAGTTCCAGTACCTCCGCATCGAGTGGACCGACAGCTCGCAAGGCATCGTGCTGAGCTCGCTCGACGAGACGCGCCTGACCTCGAACCACACCCCGGTCTTCACCTACACCACCGCCGACACCGACGGCGACACCGCCGCTGCAACGCTGAGCATCGCCAACAGCACCAGCACCGTGACCCCGAGCACGGTGATCGAGGGCAGCTCGTCGGCCGACACGCTCGCCGGCAGCAACAACGCCGACACGATGAACGGCTACGCCAGCGACGATGCGCTGCGCGGCTACGCCGGCGACGACATCATCAACGGCGGCGACGGCAACGACTACCTCCACGGTGGCGCCGGCAACGACACCATCAATGGCGGCAACGGCAACGACGTGATCTACGGCGGTGCGGGCAGCGATTCGCTGACCGGGAGTGCCGGCGCTGACGTGTTCGCCTGGGCGCTGGCCGACAAGGGCAGCACCGGCTCGCCGGCAGTCGACACCATCACCGACTTCAACGTGGCCACGCCGGCCAGCGGTGGCGACCAGCTCGACCTGCGCGACCTGCTGCAGGGCGAGACCAACGCCACGCTGGACAAGTACCTCGAGTTCGACACCACCAGCACACCGGGCAGCACGGTGATCCATATCAGTAGCAGCGGTGCGTTCACCGCCGGGGCGGGCTGGTCGGCCGGCAACGCGGGCAGCGAAGACCAGCGCATCGTGCTGTCCGGCGTCAACCTGCCGACGGCGCTGGGCCTGTCGAGCGGCGCCACCGACCTGCAGATCATCCAGGAGCTGCTCAACCGCGGCAAGCTGCTGACCGACACGCCGCCCGGCGGCTGATGCGGGCCGCGTGCATCCGACCTCCTGCCGCCTGCGTATGCGGGAGGACAGGAGGTCCGAGATGCACACACCCCATTCGTTCGATCAGCTCCAGTCCCTCGCGCATGCCGGCACCGGCCGGCGGGCGGTCGTCATCGGCGCCAGCATGGCCGGCCTGCTGGCTGCGCGCGTGCTCGCCGAGTCATTTGCCGAAGTCTGGCTGCTCGACCGCGACGAGCTGCCGGCCGACGACCGGCACCGCAAGGCCACGCCCCACAGCCAGCATGCCCATGGCCTGCTCGCCCGCGGCCGCGAGGTGATCGAGGCGCTGCTGCCCGGCATCACCGACGAATGGGTGGCCAAGGGCGCCAAGCTGGGCGACCTGCAGCAGCAGGTGGCGTTCTATGGCGGCCGGCACCGCTTTGCGCAGGCGGCCTGCGGCGTGCTGGCGGTGGCCGGCAGCCGGCCGCTGATCGAAGGCGCGGTGCGCCGCCGCGTGCTCGGCCTGCCGCAGGTGAAGGCCTGCACCGGTGTCGACGTGCGCGGGCTGGTGTCCGACAGCGAGGGCCGCAGCATCGTCGGCGTGCGCGTCGCGCCGCTGGGCGACGAAGACAACGCGGTGGTGTTCGGCGCGGCGCTGGTGGTCGATGCCAGCGGCCGGGCCTCGCGCATGCCGTCGTGGCTGCGCGAGCTGCACTACGAGGCGCCGGCCGAGGAGCGGGTGCAGGTCGACCTGCGCTACGCCACCTGCTATTTCCGGCGCGAGCCGCAGCATGCGGCCGGGCAGGAGGTGGTGCTGTGCGCCGGTGCGCCCGATGCGCCGCGGCCCGGTGTGATGCTGTCGCAGGAAGGCGAGCGCTGGGTCGTCACGCTGGCGGGCTATGCCGACGATGCGCCGCCGCTGGCGATGGACGGCTTCGTGCAGCGCGCGCAGGCCATGGTCTCGCCCGAACTCGCCGCCACCGTGCGCGAGGCGCAGCCGCTGTGCGATCCGCTGGGCTACCGCTTTCCGCACAGCCAGCGCCGGCGCTACGAGCGGCTGTCGCGCTTTCCGCAGGGGCTGCTGGTGACCGGCGACGCGATCTGCAGCTTCAACCCGATCTACGGCCAGGGCATGAGCGTGGCCGCCTGTGAAGCGCTGGCGCTGCGCGAGGCGCTGGCCGCCGGTGAAGAGCAGCTGGCACAGCGCTTCTTCAAGCGTGCCTCGCGCATCATCGATACGCCCTGGGCCACCGCGGTGGGCGCCGATCTCGCGATGGAGTCGGTGCCCGGCCCGCGGCCCTTCCCGGTGCGGCTGATCAACGCCTACATCGGCAAGGTGTTCGAGGCCGCGGCCCACGATGCAACCGTGGCGCAGGCCTTCCTGAAAGTGGCGCACCTGCTGGCCGAGCCGCCGAGCCTGATGCAGCCGGCGATGATGTGGCGCGTGTGGCGCACGCTGCGCAACGCTCGCCGAGTGCCAGCCCCCGCACGCCGGTTGCAAAAAGCGCTCTAGTTCGCAGCCGCCACCAACCCGGGCGCCGGGCCGCCCCAAGCCCGGGTTGGGCCCCCGCGGGGGGCGGAGTCGCGGTACCCCGCGACCGGGGGCCGACATCAAAGTGTGCGGTTGCGCGCCAGCGGCGGATTCTTGGCGAAGTAGCGCTTGATGCCGGTGGCCAGCGCCTCGACCAGCTCGCGCTGGTAGGCCGGGTCGCGCAGCTTCGATTCTTCTTCCGGGTTGGAGATGAAGGCTGTCTCGACCAGGATCGAAGGGATGTCGGGCGCCTTCAGCACCGCGAAGCCCGCCTGCTCGACGCTGCCCTTGTGCAGCTTGCCCACCTTGCCGATCTGGCCCAGCACCTCGCCGCCCACGCGCAGGCTGTCCTTGATCTGCGCGGTGGTGCTCATGTCGAGCATCGTGCGCAGCACCTGCGCGTCGGCGGCCTTCACGTTGACGCCGCCCACGAGGTCGGCCGCGTTCTCCTTGTTGGCCAGCCAGCGCGCCGCGCTGCTGCTCGCGCCACTTTGCGACAGCGCGAACACCGAGGCGCCGCGCGCCTGCGGCGTGAGGAAGGCATCGGCATGCACCGAGACGAACAGGTCAGCCTGCACGCGCCGCGCCTTGCGCACGCGCTCGTGCAGCGGCACGAAGAAGTCGTCGTCGCGGGTCATCATCGCGCGCATGCCGGGCATGGTGTTGATGCGGTCGCGCAGCTGCAGGCCGATCTGCAGCACCACGTCCTTCTCGTGCAGGCCGCTGGGGCCGCTGGCGCCCGGGTCTTCGCCGCCGTGGCCGGGGTCGATGGCCACGATGATCAGCCGCTCCACGCGGTGGATCAGCCCCGGCGATGGCGGAGGTGGCGGCGCCGCATGCATCTGCGGCTCGGCCGGCGCCGAGGCCGCCGAGGCCGCAGCGAGCGGCGGCTTCGGCTTTCCGCTGGGTTCGGGCTTGTCGATGCGGCCGATGAACTCGCCCAGCGCATCCTGCACCGATTGCGCCGCCTGCTTCTCGGCCTGTTCCTTCTCGCGGATCAGCGCCAGCAGCGGGTCGCGCTCCTGCACCGGGTACAGGTCGAACACCAGCCGGTGCTGGTAGGCCGCCACCGGCGCGAGCGTGAACTGCTGCGGCGCCGTGGGCTGCTTCAGGTCGATCACGAGCCGCACCACGCGCGGCTGGTTCTGCCCCACGCGCACGCCGGAGATGAACGGATCGTCGGCCCGCACCTTGCCGACGAGCTCGCGCAATGCGGGGCTCAGCTCCAGGCCTTCGATGTCGACGACGAGGCGGTCGGGGCCTTCGACCAGCTGATGGCGCGCCACCAGCGGCTGGTCGGATTCGATCGTCACCCGGGTGTAGTCGGCCGCCGGCCAGACCCGCACCGCGACGATGCTCGCGCCATACGAGAGATCGGCGCCGCCGAGCAGCAAGGCCAGCGCGCCCATGCGGCGCAGCGCCTCGCGGCGGCCGTGCGGAAGACGCTTCATGCCAGGCCCTCCAGAAGCCCGAGGCCGCGCGGCGTCAATGCCTGCAGCTCGACCTCGCGGCGCGATTCATCCACCGGCTCGATCACCAGGCGCAGGTCGGCCGGCGGCAGCACCGCGGCGGCCTTCTCGGCCCATTCGGCGATCTTGAGGCCCGGGGCCGCGAACACATCGCGAAAGCCGGCGTCTTCCCACTCGCGCGGATCTTCGAAGCGGTAGAAGTCGAAGTGCGACACCGCGAGGCCGGGCAAGGCATAGGGTTCCATCACCGCGTAGGTCGGGCTCTTGATGCGGCCTTCGACGCCGAGCGCGCGCAGCAGGTGGCGCACGAAGGTGGTCTTGCCTGCGCCCAGCGGCCCCTGCAGCTCGATGAAGGCATCGCGCAGCGCGGGCAGCGCAGCGAGCGATCGCGCGAAGACCCCACAGGCGGCTTCATCGCCCCAGGCCAGATGGCGGGTTCCTAGAATGGGGCGATGCGGGATCACATCGATGGGCATCGTCTGCTTGGGCAACTGCGGGAGTGGGCGAGCGAGCTCGGATTTTCACAGATCGGTGTGGCCGACGTCGACCTGTCGTCGGCAGAAGACGGTCTGCGTCGCTGGCTGGACAACGGTTTCCACGGCTCGATGGACTACATGGCCGCTCATGGCCTCAAGCGTGCCCGCCCTGCCGAGCTGGTGCCAGGCACTGTGCGGGTGATCACCGCGCGCATGGACTACCTGCCGCGCGACACGCCGCCCGAGTGGCGCCACGTCGAGTGGCAGCGCCTCGACGACCCGGCCCGCGCCACGATCTCGCACTATGCCCGCGGCCGTGATTACCACAAGGTGCTGCGCAGCCGGCTGCAGAAGCTGGCCGACCGGCTGGCCGAGGCGATCGGGCCGTTCGGCCACCGGGTGTTCACCGATTCGGCGCCGGTGCTCGAGGTGGAGCTGGCCAGCCGCAGCGGCCTGGGCTGGCGCGGCAAGCACACGCTGACGCTGTCGCGCGATGCGGGCTCCACCTTCTTTCTAGGCGAACTGTTCATCGACCTGCCGCTGCCGCTGACCGAGCCCGCCGAGCCGCACTGCGGCCGCTGCAGCGCCTGCATCGACGTGTGCCCCACGCGCGCCATCGTGGCGCCCTACCGGCTCGATGCGCGGCTGTGCATCGCCTACCTGACCATCGAGCATGCGGGCCCGATCCCGGTGGAGCTTCGTCCGCTGATCGGCAACCGCATCTACGGCTGCGACGACTGCCAGCTGGTGTGCCCCTGGAACAAGTTCGCCCAGCGCGCCAGCCTGCCCGACTTCGACGTGCGCGAGACCCTGGCCGACCCGATGCTGCTGCAGCTGTGGCAATGGAGCGAAGCGCAGTTCCTGCACTACACCGAAGGCAGCCCGATCCGCCGCATCGGCCACGAGCGCTGGCGCCGCAACATCGCGGTGGCGTTGGGCAATGCGTTGCGCGCCGGCGCACCGGCGGTGGTGCGCGAGGCGCTTGCGGCTGCGCGACCCACAGCCACCCCGCTGGTGGCCGAACACATCGACTGGGCGCTGGCACAGGGCGCGGCCTTGCCAATGGGAGAAGACCCGGACACCGTGTGACGCATGCTGCATGCGATGATCGATTTCGACAAAGGTAGTTTTCGCCACCCGCAGGAGACCCGATGAGACGACTCGCCCTGACCGCCTTCGCAGCCCTGTCGACCGCACTCGCCGCGCCGCTCGCGCTGGCGCAGGCCTATCCGACCAAGCCGGTGAAGCTGGTCGTGCCCTTCGCGCCCGGCGGCACCACCGACATCGTCGCCCGCGTGGTGGCCGACCGCATCGCGCCCGCACTAGGCCAGCCGCTGATCGTCGAGAACAAGGCCGGCGGCGGCGGCGTGATCGGCGCCACCGACACCGCACGCTCCACGCCCGACGGCTATTCGCTGGGCGTGGCCACCGTGTCCACCGTGGCAGCCAATCCGGCGATCAACCCCCGGGTGCCCTACGACCCGCTGGCCGACTTCACGCCCATCATCAACATCGCGGCCACGCCCAACGTGATCGCGGTGCATCCGTCGTTCCCGGCCAAGGATTACAAGAGCTTCCTCGCCGAGTTGCAGCGGGCGCCCGGCAAGTACAGCTTCGCGAGCTCGGGCACCGGCGGCATCGGCCACCTGCAGATGGAGCTCTTCAAGAGCATGTCGAAGACCTTCGTCACGCACATTCCCTACCGCGGCGCCGGCCCGGCGCTGAACGACGTGGTGGCAGGCCAGGTGCCGATCATCTTCGACAACCTGCCCTCGGCCCTGCCCTTCATCAAGGACGGCCGGCTGATCCCGATCGTGGTGGCCGCGCCGCAGCGCCTGACCGCGCTGCCCAACGTGCCGACCTTCAAGGAAGTGGGGCTGGAGCCGGTGAACCGCATGGCCTTCTACGGCATCTACGGTCCGAAGAACCTGCCGAAGGACATCGTCACCAAGGTGCACGATGCGGTGAAGAAGACGCTGGACCTGCCCGATGTGAAGAAGCGCATCGAGGACACCGGCTCCTTCGTGATCGCCAACACCCCGCAGGAGTTTGCGGAGCAGATCAAGAACGAGCTGGTCGTCTACAAGAAGGTGGTGTTCCTGCAGCACCTGAAGCTGGAGTGATCACGCTGCCGACCGAATGACCAGCCCCCGGGAGCAAAGCCAGGGCAGCATCGACCGCTTCCTCGATGCGCTCTGGATCGAGGATGGCCTTTCTTCCAACACGCTGGCCGCCTACCGCCGCGACCTGCAGGGCTATGCCGACTGGCTCGCCCAGGAAGCTTCGCTGGCCCTCGACGCCACACGCGAGATCGACCTGCGCGGCTACATCGCCGCCCGCCACGAGCACACCCGCACCAGCACCGCCAATCGCCGCCTCACGGTCTTCAAGCGCTACTTCCGGTGGGCGTTGCGCGAACACCTGGTGCAGGCCGACCCCACGCTGAAGCTGCTGTCGGCCAACCAGCGCCGCGCGCTGCCCAAGACCCTGACCGAGGCCCAGGTCGAAGCCCTGCTCCATGCACCCGACCTCGAGACGCCGCTCGGCCTGCGCGACCGCACGATGATCGAGCTGATGTATGCCAGCGGCCTGCGCGTGAGCGAGCTGGTGGGGCTGAAGAGCGTGCACCTCGGCCTCGACGAAGGCGTGCTGCGCGTCACCGGCAAGGGCTCGAAGGAGCGCCTCGTGCCCTTCGGCACCGAGGCGCACGATTGGCTGCGCCGCTACCTCGCCGAAGGGCGGCCGCTGATCCTGCAGGGCCAGCAGAGCGATGCGCTGTTCGTCACCGCGCGCGGCGGGCCGATGACGCGGCAGATGTTCTGGACGCTGATCAAGAAGCACGCCCGCACGGCCGGCATCCCCGTGGCCCTGTCACCGCACACCCTGCGCCATGCCTTCGCCACCCACCTGCTCAACCATGGGGCCGACCTGCGCGTGGTGCAGCTGCTGCTGGGCCATGCCGACATCTCGACGACCACGATCTACACCCACGTGGCGCGCGAGCGCCTGCGCCAGCTGCATGCGCTGCATCACCCCCGCGGCTCGTAGTTCGAGCTGGCCCAGGGGCCGGTGATCGCATCGATGCCGCAGGCCCACAGCGCCTCGGCATCGGCGCGGTCGATCACGCCTTCGGCCTGCACCTGCAACGAGAGCGCGCGCAGCAGCGTGACGGTGCTCTTGACGAACTCGCGCGCCGGCTCGCTGCGCGCCACGCCGCGGCACACCGAGGCATCGAGCTTCACGTAGTCGAGCCCCAGCTCGAACAGCCGCTCGATCTGGTGCAGGCGCTGGCCGGCATGCTCCAGGCCGAAGCGAACGCCCAGCGGCCGCAGCAGGCGGCCGAACTCCTGCACCGCGCCGAAGTGCGCCAGCGCCACACTCTCGTCCACCTCCAGCCAGAGCTTGCCCGCCAGGTGCGGCTGCTCGCTGACGAGATGGCGCACATGGGCGCCGAAGCTGCCATCGGCCAGCGACGCCGCCGCCACGTTGATGCCGCGCGGGATGCCGTCTTGCTCAATGGCCTGCAGCGCCAGCATCAGCGCATGGCTGTCGGTGCTGGCGGTGAGGCGGCCGCGCAGCGCCAGCGGCAGCCAGCGCGCCGCCGGATCGAAATCGCCATCGAGGTCGAGCTGGATGCGCAGCGGGCACTCCAGGTGCACCAGCTCGGCCCGCGCGTCGAGCACCGGATAGGACATCAGGCGTGTGCGTCCGGCGGCCAATGCCTCGACGATCTGGGTGCGCCAGCCCCGCTCGCCCTGCACCGCCATCGGCTCGGTGGTCTCCACGGCGAGCTCCGCCGCGAACGGCCCTCGGCTCTCGGCCCGCGCCAGCGCCTGGTCGACCGCCGCCATCAGCGTGCCGACGTTGTGGTCGTGGCGGATCTCGGCCGCGCCGATGTGCACCGCCACCCTGCCGCCCAGGCTCTGCAGGCCGGTCTGCAAGGCGGTGGCCAACGTCTGCGCCGTCTCGGCCGTCATGCCGCCGGCGGGCAGGCACAGCGCGAAGTCGGAGCCGTTGAGTCGGCCGGCGAAGCAGTCGTGCACCTGCTCGGTGTAGGTCTGCAGGGCATTGGCGATGATGTTCAGCGCCCGGTCGGTGTTGTCGCGGCCGAGCAGCAGGTTCAGGTCGGCCAGGTGGGCCAGCCGCACCAGCAGCAGGCCGCCGCCGCCGGGACCGTCTTCGCGCTGCAGCGCCCCCGAGAGACGCTCCATGAAGTGGTTGCGATGCGGCAGGCCGGTGAGTGGGTCGCAGTGCGCCTGCCGCCGCAGGTTCTCGAGCTGCGAGGCCTGCGCCTCGAACAGCGCCCGGATACGCTGCACCATGCCGTTCATCGCCGCGGTCAGGCGACGCAGCTCGGGCACGCGCGGCTCGGGCACCTGCACATAGCGGCCCTCGCTGAGCGCCTGCGCCTGGTTCACCGCCGCATCGAGCGGGCCGCGGATGCCGCGCACCACCACCAGGCTGACCAGCGCAGCGAGCAGGCCGACGACCACCGACCACAGCGAGCTGCGCACCGCGCCGCGCCACAGTTCGTCATACGCATACGAGACTTGGCTCACCACCTCCACCAGGCCAATCGCGCGCCAGCCGTCGGACACATGGCCGATGCCCGGGGCCGCCTCGATCGGCAGCAGCCCGGTGAACCAGGCCGGCGCCTTGCTCGGCATGGCCGGGCCGTTGCGCTCGAAGGCCACGCTGCCATCGGCGCGGCGCAGCCGGATGCTGCGGTAGTAGCCGGTGTCGAACTGCGCGGCCATCAGCAGCTGCATCAGCGCCGGGTCGCCGCGCTGCTGCGAAAGCGCCAGCGCGAGCGACTGCGCGTTGTCGCTGTTCTTCAGGCGCAGCTGGGTTTGCAGCGTGTCGCGCGCCGACACGACGTTGACGGTCACGCTGCCGACGACGGCCAGCAGCACCACCCCCAGCAGCAGCAACCAGATCTGACGGATCAGAGGCATCGCAGAGTCCTTGAATCGGACGGAAAGTTGATCACAGAAAGCCCTCGGCCTGTACCTTGTTGAGCACCTCGCGCCAGCGCGACAGCCGGCTCACCGGATCGCCGGCACTGATGCCGCCCACGCCCTGCCACAGGCCTTCGCTGTTGAAGCTGAACACCGGCGCCAGGTCGGGCCGGGCCGACGCGGGCCGCACCTCGGAGATCAGGTTGTCGAGGATCAGCGGCTCGGCATTCGGCTCGCGGTAGTAGGCCAGCACCATGTGGGCCAGCACCTGCCCGCCGGGCCCGCCCATCTGCGCCCGCACGTAAACGAGCCGGAGCCTGGCCACCGGCACCCCGGTGGCCACCAGGCTGAAGTACTTGGCGATCGCGTAGTCTTCGCAGTCGCCCTCGCCCTTGTTCAGCGTCTCGAGCGGGCTGGCCCAGTAGTCGACCTGGCCCCACGCCTCGATGTCGTCGCGGAACACGATGCGCCGGTTGAAGAACTGGTTGATCAGCGTCAGCCGGTGCTCCTCGTCGACCTTGGCCGCCTGCACCAGCACGGGTTGCAGCGCTCGCACGCCCGCCACCGCACGCGGCCCGATGCGCTGGGCCGCCGCGTTCATGTGGTCGGCATCCCAGGCCAGCGGCGCGATGGTCGCCAGCGCCAACGGCAGGCACAGCAGCCAGCGCAGGATGGGGAGACGGCGAAGAATCGACACGAAGCAGGTGTTGTAAGAAGGCAGCCAGGGACCGGCGGCCCACCGCCCTCAAGTCGTTGTTTCGTCACGGATTGTGCGGACTTGAGCGCCGAGTGCACCGGCAGGGCTGACCGCGGATCATCGGCGTGGAATACTGCGGAAGGCAACTGCTCTTCCCTACAAAACATGCGCCCGATCCACACGCCGCCCGCTCTGGCGTCGCTTGCCTTGGCCTTCGCTCTCTCGGCAGCCGGCAGCGTTCATGCCCAGTCCTCCGCCCGCCCCGACGACGCCCTGCGCAGCGCCGTGCAGCGCGCCATCGGCTCCAACCCGGAGGTCAACGCCAAGCTGAACCTGCTGCGCTCGGCGGTGGATGCGGTCGACATCGCGCGCGGCGGGCTGCTGCCGCAGGTGGCACTCGACGCCAGCGTCGCGCAAGACCGCGACAAGATCACCAATCGCAGCCCCGAAACGGTGAGCCAGTCGCGCAGCGGCGGCGCGCTCACGCTGAACCAGTTGCTGTGGGATGGGGGCGTGGTGCGCCGCGAGGTCAGCCGCCTCGGCCACGACAAGCTGGCCCGCTACTTCGACCTGCTCGACACCACCGAGCAAACGGCACTCGAAGCGGCCCGCGCCTACGAAGACGTGCTGCGCTACCGCCGCCTCGTCGCGCTGGCGGAAGACAACTATGTGCAGCACCGCTACGCGATGTCGCAGATCCAGGCCCGCTTCAAGGCCGGCGTGGGCCGCGGCGTCGACCAGGAACAGGCGCTGGCCCGCCTGGCGCTGGCCGAATCCAACCTGTCGACCGAAGTCTCGAACCTGCACGACGTCACGGCCCGCTATGTGCGCCTGATCGGTGAAGCGCCGCCGGCCGAGCTGGGGCGTCCGTCGGATCTCTCCGGCGTGCTGCCGGCCAGCGCCAGCGACGCGATGACGCTCGCGCTGCGCGACAACGCCGCGATCAACGCCGCGATCGAGAACCTGCGTGCCGCGCGCGACCTCACCGACGAGAAGCGCAGCGCCCTGTGGCCGCGCATCGAGGCGCGCGTGCGCGCCGGCGGTGGCCGCAACTTCGACGGCGTGGCCGACCAGCGCTACGACAGCACCGCCCAGATCGTGATGAACTGGACGCTGTACGACGGCGGCGCCAACCAGGCCCGCATCCGCCAGCAGGCCCGCCTCGTCGACCAGGCCGCCGACCTGCGCGACAAGGCCTGCCGCGACGTGCGCCAGACCGCCGCCATCGCCTACAACGACACCCGCAAGCTGGGTGAGCAGATCGAGGCGCTCGACCGCAATGCACTGGCCATCGAGAAGGCGCGCGACGCCTATCGCCAGCAGTTCGACATCGGCCAGCGCAGCCTGCTCGACCTGCTGAACTCGGAGAACGAGCTCTACACAGCCCGCCGGGCGCTGGCCAATGCCCGCTTCGACCTCGAGGTGGCCCGCCTGCGTGCCCTGGCCTCGATGCAGCGCCTGACCACCCAGCTCGGCCTGGCCAAGGCCGAGCTCGGCCCCGATGTGGCCGAAGCCGCCCAATGGGATGCCGGCGCCGACGTGCCCACCCGCTGCCCGGTGCTGGTCACCGAGGTGCAGAGCACACCGCGCAGCGAGCTCGACGCGCGCGCGCAAAGCCTGGTCAACAACGCGCCGCAACCGTCGGCCAAGCCGGCCTCCCGCTGACGCGCGTTCTGCGTTCTGAGGTGAGCCGATGTATCGCCGTCTGCGCCCCCTGCGGGCGCTGAACTGCGAAGCCGACCGCTGCCTGGTTCCACCGTCGCCCGGCCTGATGCAACGCCTGTTGCAGCAGTACCGGGCGATGCGGCATGAGCAAAGCCTGCCGCCCGGCACGAGCTTCACGCAGTTCTTCGACGATTGGGCCTCGCCGCGGCGCGGCGGCCCGGCCGCGCTCGTCGCCGGCCTCGACGATGGCCGGTTCGAGCGGCCGAGCCTGCCGGCCACCGGCACCGAGCGCTGCGTGAGGCCGCTGAAGGGCGTGGTCAACACGTTGGTGCTGCTGGTCGATTTTCCCGACCGGCACCACCAGCCCAGCCACACGCGAGAGCATTACGAGCGCATGCTGTTCGGGCTGCGCCATGCGTTTCCCACTGGATCGATGCGCGAGTACTACCGGCTCGCCAGCAACCATGGGCGAGGCCGCGGTGTCGACGTGCAGGGCCAGGTGGTGGGCTGGCTGCGCATGCCGCAGCCGGTGTCGCACTACGCGGGCCGCGCATCGGGCATGGGCCGGCACTATCCGCACAACGCGCAGGGCCTGGCGCTCGATGCAGTGCACGCGGCCATGGCGGCCGGCGTCGACTTCCGGCCCTTCGACGTGTTCGGCGAGCAGCGGCTCACCGCGCTGATCATCGTCCACGCGGGCTGCGGCGCCGAGGAAACCGGCAAGCGCAGCGACCTGTGGAGCCACAAGTGGACGGTGCCCGGCTGCCCCGAGGTGACACCAGGCATTCGGGCCGCCACCTACCTGATGGTGCCCGAGGACTGCAAGGTAGGCGTCGTCGCGCATGAGTGGGGGCATCTCGCGGCCCGCTGGGGCGACTACTACGACACCGGCCGCCACGGTGTGTCCAACGGCCTCGGCCACTACTGCCTGATGGCCTCGGGCAGCTGGGGCAACGAAGGGGCGACGCCGGTGCTGCCCAACGGCATGCTGCGGCTCGGCCAGGGCTGGATCCGGCCGCAGGTGGTCACCGCCAGCCGGCAGGACCTGCTGCTGAAGCCGGCGGCCGAAGGCGGCGGTTGCATCCTGATCCGCCATCCGCGGACGATGGCGCCCTCGCAGTACATCCTCGTGGAGTACCGGCGCCGCGAAAGCCAGGACCGCTACCTGCCCGACCAGGGCATCGCGGTGTACGTGGTCGACGAATCGCTGCATGACGAGAACCAGGAACAGGCGCTGCAGATCCAGCTGGTCCAGGCCGACGGCCGGCGTGACCTCGAGGCGCTGACCGAGCGCGGCAACGCCGGCGACCGCGGCGACCTCTACCCTTACCGGACCCGGCGTGTCCTGGGCCGCCGCAGCAAGCCGCCGCTGCATCTGACCGGCGGACGCGACAGCGGCGTGACGATACGCGTGAAGGGGCGCGCGGGAGATCCGACGATGGCCATCGATGTGTGGCTGGCTTGAGAGTCGCACTGCGACTTTCTTCACGTTCGGCGAGTCTCAATTCTTTTTGTTACATCGGTTGCGTATTGGGTAGTGCACGCTGTGCCGGTGGAACATGTTGCATGTGAAGCGCGCACATTTACACAACTCTGATCGGGCTTCTTGGCTCGGCTTGTAACAGCGATGGCTCGGCCGGCTCGCGGCGAGCCGCCCACCGCCCTGAACCGGCTTCATCCTGCCCCAGCGGCGCCGATACATTTCCGGCAAGTTGCCGCGAGCCAAGCGGCACAGACGTCGTTGAGGATCGAACATGCCGTATTTCGGAGTGGCCCGGCGCTGCGCGCTGCTGGGTGGAATTCTGTTGACCGTTGGCGGGGCACCGCTGGTGCATGCCAGCCACATCGGCGAAGACCTGACCGTCGACCAGCAGACGGTGACGGTCACCAACCAGCTGCTGGCCGCCATGCGCCAGCTCCAGGCGGCCCCACCGCAGGCCCGCGCCGCCCGCATCGCCGAACTCACACGAGTGGCGGCGCTGCGCAAAGCCCATCTGCTGGCACTGATGGAGCGCGATCCCAAGCTGGCCGCGATGCGTCTGCTGCCCGAGGGCCTGCGCGACAGCCTGCCGGCCGAGGCGCGCCAGCATGTGGAAAGCAGCGTGCGCAGCAGCGGCATCGTGTTTGCCTCGGTCAGCGACGATTTTTCGCGCGGCCAGAGCAAGCACCAGGTCTTCCTGCAATCCGCCGACGGCACACGGCTGCAGCTCCACCTGGCCAACGCCGCCAACGCTGCTGCCCGTGAACGCGCGCTGCTCGCGCTGTCGGGCAAGCAGGTGAGCCTGCAGGCCACGCGGATCGATGGCCACCTGCTGGTCAACGATACGGGCCAGATCCAGGCCGCCGGCAGCACCACCACGGCAGCGGCCACCACGACCGCCTCCTCGTCGAGCACGATCCAGGGCAACAAGAAGACCCTGGTGATCATGGCCAACTTCTCCGATGCCACGTTGAGCTGCACGCCGGCCGACGTGGCCAACCGCGTGTTCGGCACCACCGGTTCCACGGTGAACAACGATTACGTGGAGTCGTCACGCAGCCTGGTCACCTTCTCGGGCCAGGTCGCGGGCCCGTTCACGATTCCCTATTCGGCGAGCGGCACCTGCGACTACACGGCCTGGGGCGCTGCCGCCGAAGCCGCCGCCAAGGCAGCCGGCATCGACCCGTCTCTGTTCCAGCACGTCAACTACGTGACCCCGCCGAACAGCACCTGCGGCTGGAACGGCCTGGGCTACATGCCGGGCAGCCGCACCTGGGTGCAATCGTGCGGCTCCACCGGCGTCTATGCGCATGAGCTGGGCCACAACCTGGGCTTCCACCATGGCAGCACGCCGACCGCCGAATACGGCGACGGCTCCGATCCGATGGGCGCTGCCCGGCTGGTGCGCTTCAACGGCGCCAACCAGACCATGGCCGGCTGGATGCCCGCCGGCACGGTGCTCGACGTGTACAACGGCGGCTCCTACACGGTGGCCGCCCTCGAGCTCACCGGCAGCGCCACGCCGCAGGTCCTGCGCCTGTTCAAGCCCGACACCAACGAGTACTACTACGTCACGCTGCGCCAGGCGATCGGCGTCGACACCGGCCTGCCCACGGCCTACCAGAACACGCTGAGCATCCACCGCGCCGCCGGCACGCTGCCGACCCACACCTACCTGATGCAGAACCTGGCCGTCGGCCAGAGCTTCACCGACGCGACCAACGGCATCCAGATCACGCACCAGGGCTTGAGCGGCAACACCTCGACAGTGGGCGTCACGCTCACCGGCGCCACCTGCGCGCGCAGCGCGCCGCAGGTGAGCTTCTCGCCCGCCTCGCAGACGGGCGGCCCGGGCAGTGCGCTGACCTACAACGTCACGGTCAGCAACCTGAACTCCTCGGCCTGCGGTACGAGCACCTTTGCGGTGAGCCAGGCCGTGCCCGGCGGCTTCACCGGCAGCCTCGCCGCCAGCAGCCTCTCGATCGCGGCGGGCGGCAGCGCCAGCACCTCGGTGCAGGTCACCTCGTCGACCGCGGCGCTCGACGGTACCTACACCTTCGATGTCAGCGCGATGGACAGCGCAGCCGGTACGGCCAGCACCTCGCATGGCTCCTACGTGCTGTACCGCGACACCACGGCGCCCACCCTTGCGATCACCAGCCCCGCCAACGGCGCGGTGCTGAGCGGCCGCAGCGCCTCGCTCTCGGCCAGCGCGAGCGACGCCTCCGGCATCCAGGCGGTGGAGTTCTATGTCGACGGCACGCTGCTCGTGCGCGACACCGGCACGCCCTACACCGCGAACTGGAACCTGCGCAAGGTGCCGGCCGGCGCACACACCATCAAGGCCCGTGCGATCGACAAGGCTGGCAACGCGACCGAGCAATCGATCAGCGTGACGGTGAACTGAACCTTCGCCGCAGGAACGACAAAGCCGCCCGAGGGCGGCTTTGTTCTTGGGAGCGAGGGAAAGGGCTCAGCGTTTTTGCGGCGGGAGGTCAGTGCAGGAGCCGTGCGCGACCTCGGCCGCCATGCCGATCGATTCGCCCAGCGTCGGGTGCGGGTGGATCGTCTTGCCGATGTCGACCTCGTCGGCGCCCATCTCGATGGCCAGCGCGATCTCGCCGATCATGTCGCCGGCATGCGTGCCGACGATGCCGCCGCCGAGGATGCGATGGCTCTCGGCATCGAACAGCAGCTTCGTGAAGCCTTCGTCGCGGCCGTTGGCGATCGCGCGGCCCGAGGCCGTCCACGGGAACAGGCCCTTTTTCACCGCGATGCCCTTGGCCTTGGCCTCGTCTTCGGTGAGGCCCACCCACGCCACCTCGGGGTCGGTGTAGGCCACGCTCGGGATCACGCGGGCGTCGAAGGCGGCCTTCTCGCCGGCGGCCACTTCAGCCGCCACGTGGGCCTCGTGAACCGCCTTGTGCGCCAGCATCGGCTGGCCGACGATGTCGCCGATGGCGAAGATGTGCGGCACGTTGGTGCGCATCTGCACGTCGACCGGGATGAAGCCGCGCTCGTTGACGACCACGCCCGCCTTGTCGGCGCCGATCTTCTTGCCGTTGGGCACGCGGCCCACCGCCTGCAGCACCAGGTCGTAGAGCTGCGGTTCCTTGGGCGCACCCTCGCCTTCGAACGACACGCGGATGCCGTCGGCCGTGGCTTCTGCGCCCACGGTCTTGGTCTTCAGCATGATGTTGTCGAAGCGCTTGGCGTTCATCTTCTGCCAGACCTTGACCAGGTCGCGGTCGGCGCCCTGCATCAGGCCGTCGAGCATCTCGACCACGTCGAGGCGCGCGCCCAGCGTGGAGTACACCGTGCCCATCTCCAGGCCGATGATGCCGCCGCCGACGATCAGCATGCGCTTGGGGCTGCCGCGCAGCTGCAGCGCACCGGTGGAGTCGACGATGCGCTCGTCGTTGGGCAGGAACGGCAGGCGCACCGCCTGCGAGCCCGCCGCGATGATGCACTGCTTGAACTTGATGGTCTGCGTCTTGCCGGTCTTTTCCTGCGCCGTGCCGGTGGTCTCTTCGACGACCACATGGTGCGGGTCGGCGAAGCTGCCGTAGCCGCGCACCACGGTGACCTTGCGCATCTTGGCCATCGCGCTCAGGCCGCCGGTCAGCTTGCCGACGACCTTTTCCTTGTGGGTGCGCAGCTTGGCCAGGTCGACCTGCGGCGCGCCGAAGCTCACGCCAAGGTCAGCGAAGTGCGACACCTCGTCCATCACCGCGGCCACATGCAGCAGCGCCTTCGACGGGATGCAGCCCACGTTGAGGCACACCCCGCCCAGCGTCTGGTAGCGCTCGACCAGCACGGTCTTCATGCCGAGGTCCGCGGCGCGGAAGGCGGCCGAATAGCCGCCCGGGCCGGCGCCCAGCACCAGCATGT
>CBIHRS010000057.1:0-28683 GCA_966212505.1 uncultured bacterium | reverse complement strand
CCCCACACCTCCGGCGGCACGATCGACTGCGCGGGAATCGCCTGCCCCTTGCGCACCAGGCGGATCTCGCCTTCGACATCCACTGCGAGGCTGATCGCGCGCCGCAGCGCCACCTTCTCCGGCGTGTAGCCGCCCACCACCGGGTTCTCCATCGCGAAGTAGGTGTAGACGACATCGCCGCGCGCATAGCGCTCCATCACAATGCCGCGCTTCGCGAGGGCCGGTGCCAGCCGGTTCTTCGGGATCGCGATGTTGGCGAAGTCCTGCGGCATGTTGTCGAGCACGTCGTGCTCGGCATTTAAAAAGGCCAGCCAGCGCGGCTGGCTCTCCTCGATCACCGCGACCTCCACGCGGTCGACCAGCGGCAGGCGCTTGCCCTTGAGCCGCGCCGCGTCGGCCTTCAGCCGGGCATCGCCCTCGGGTGGCGTCTCGTCGTAGAAGCGCTCGCGGTAGTTGGGGTTGCGCTCGAACACCATGCGCGAGCTGCGCCGCCATTCGGTCAGGCGGAACGGGCCGGTGCCCACCGGATGCTCGGTGATCTTGTCGCCATAGGCCTCGACCACCTCGCGCGCCACCGCGCCGGACATCGGGTCGGCGAGCAGGTGCACGAAGCGCGGGTTGGGTTGGGCGAGCCTGACCTGGAAGGTGTAGCGGTCGAGCGCGCGCAGGCCCTCGACCTCGCGCTCGTAGTCGAACGGCGCCTTGCTCTCCAGCGCCTGCTTGCGCAGCGCCGACAGTCCGACGATGCCGCTCGCCTCGAGCACGCCGACCCAGCCGCTCTTCCAGCGCGGGTCGTAGTGGCGCTTCAGGCTGTAGACGTAGTCGGCCGCCGTCAGTTCGCGCTTGCGGCCGTTGAAGGCCGGATCGTCGGCGAAGTGGATGCCGGGCTGCACGCGGAACGTGAAGGTGCGGAAATCGGACGAGGCCTCGGGCATCGCGGCCAGCGTGTTGGGCCGCAGCTGCGCCGGGTGGGCGAGGAAGGCGTATTCGAGCGGCGTGTCGAACACGTTGTTGGCCAGCGTGCGCGAGTACAGGTCGGTGGTCTGCGCCGGATCGAAGCCGCTCTCGGCCGCGCGGATCGCATAGCGCAGCACCTTCGGCGGCGTGGCTGTGGGTTGCGACAAGGCAGCCCCCGTGGCGAGCGAGAGGCTCGCGATCACGGCCAGCAGAAGGGTGCGCATCATGGCGCCGCAGTCTAGCGGCGCGCGGCCGCGCCAGCATGTCTAGGCAGGGCAAATGCGGAGGCGGCCGCGTCATTCGGGCGGCCTACACTCGCGCATCTCGGAACCCAGGGCAGGAGTGTGGTTCGATGGCGGCCTACCTGATACGGCGGCTGTGGCAGATGATCCCGACGCTGGTCGGCGTCATCCTGCTGGTGTTCTTCCTCTTCAAGTATTTCGGCAACGACCCGGCGGAGATTCTCGGCGGGTTGCTAGCCACGCCCGAGCAGATCCAGGTGATCCGCGACCAGCTCGGCCTGAACAAGTCCACGCCCGAGCAGCTGTGGATCTTCGTGCGCCGGGTGGTCACCTTCGACTGGGGGCGCAGCTGGGCGACCAACGAGGCGGTGAGCCACCTGTTTGCCACGCGGCTGCCGGCCACGCTGACGGTGATGGTGCCGATCCTGCTGCTGGATGTGCTGCTGTCGATCCCGTTCGCGCTGGCGGTGGCCTATGTGCGGGGGTCGCTGACCGACCGCCTGATCATGATGGCGACGACGGTGGCCTTGTCGATCTCGTTCCTGGTCTACGTGATCGTCGGGCAGTGGCTGTTCGGCTTCCGGCTCGGCTGGTTTCCGGTGCAGGGCTGGAGCGACAGCGTGTGGACCAACCTCGCGGTCTACGTGCCGCTGCCGGTGATGCTGGCGGTGATGGTGGGGCTGTCGCCGCAGATCCGGCTGTACCGCTCGTTCTTCCTCGACGAGATCGGGCAAGACTATGTGCGCACTGCGCGCGCCAAGGGGCTGACCGAGCGCACCGTGCTGCTGAAGCACGTGCTGCGCAACGCGATGATCCCGATCCTCACCAACGTGTCGCTGGCGCTGCCGGGCATCTTCGTCGGCTCGTTCCTGATCGAGCAGTTCTTCTCCATCCCGGGACTGGGGCGCGAAGTGCTCCTCGCGGTGAACCGCGGGGACTATCCCGTGATCCAGGCGACGACGGTGTATCTGTCGGTGCTGACGATGGTGATCAACCTCGCCACGGACCTGCTCTACAAGGTCGTGGACCCACGGGTGTCGCTGAGATGAGGCCCGCAATGACAACCACGACCTCTGCAGCGCCCTACCCGACCAGCGCAACCGCACAGCGCTCCGATGGCGTCTGGGCCGCCGCCTGGAAGCGCTACCGCACCGACCGTGTCGGCATCGTCTCGCTCGCGGTCGTGCTCGCCTTCATCGTGCTGGTGCTGCTCGCCGCCGCGGGCTTGGTCGCCAAGGATTGGCAGGTCGAGAAGGGCGTGCCCTATGCACCCCCCACCGTGATGGGCCCGGCGGCGCCCGAAGCCACCTCGATCGTCGAAGTGCCCAAGGGTCCCAACGTCGATCTCTCGGACGTCGACCCCCTCGCCCCGCGCTACAAGGAGTGGGCCGAGCGCGCCGCCAAGATCCAGATCAGCGTGCCGCCCAAGGCCGAGACCCTGCCCTTCGGCGGCGACCGCCTGGGCCGCGACGTGCTCGCCAAGGCGATCAAAGGTGCCGAGGTGTCGATCATGGTCGGCGTGGGCGCGGCGCTGATCGCCACGCTGGTCGGCACCCTGCTGGGTGGCCTGGCCGGCTTCTTCGGCGGCATCGTCAACGACGTGACCGAGTGGCTCTACAACGTGTTCACCGCGATCCCGGACATCCTGCTGATCTTCGCGCTCGCCGCGGTGCTGGGCCGCGGCATCGGCACGGTGATGATCATCCTGGCACTGGTCGGCTGGACCGATCTGTACCGCCAGGTGCGGGCCGAGTTCATGAAGCATGCGCAGCGCGAATACGTGCGCTCGGCCGAGGCCATCGGGGCCAGCGTGTGGTCGCGCATGTTCCGCCACATCCTGCCCAACGTGAGCCATGTGATCCTGGTGCGCATGTCGCTGCTGGTCGTGGGCTTCATCAAGCGCGAGGTGATCCTGTCGTACCTCGGGCTCGGCGTGCCGGTCGACCAGGTGTCGTGGGGGACGATGCTGGCCGAGGCGCAGAGCGAGCTGATCCTCGGCTACTGGTGGCAGCTGGCCGCGGCGGCGCTGTTCATGGCGGTGTTCGTCACCGCCTTCTCGCTGATGGCCGATGCGCTGCGCGACGCGCTCGATCCCAAGCTGCGCGGTCTGGAGTAAGCATGAGCTTGTTGAGCATCCAGGACCTCCGCGTCGCCTTCCGCCTCGGCACCGTCGGCGGGCAGGTGCAGCGCACCGAGGCGGTCAAGGGCGTGGGCTTCGAGGTGCCCGAGAACACCACCGTGGCGCTGGTCGGCGAATCGGGCTCGGGCAAGAGCGTCACCGCGATGTCCATCCTCAACCTGCTGCCGGCCAATGCCGAGCGCAGCGGGCAGATCCGCTATCGCGACCGCGATCTGCTGCAGGCGGGCCTCGGCGAGCTGCAGGCGCTGCGCGGCCGCGAGATCGCCTGCGTGTTCCAGGATCCGATGAGCTCGCTGAACCCGGTGTACACGGTGGGCGAGCAGATCACCGAGCCGCTGGTGCGGCACCTCGGCCTGCCGAAGCGCGAGGCACTGCAGAAGGCCGAGCACCTGCTCGAGGAGCTGGAGTTCCACGAGCCGAAGCGCCGCCTGCGGGCCTATCCGCACGAGCTCTCCGGCGGCCAGCAGCAGCGCGTGATGATCGCGATGGCGCTGGCCTGCGAGCCCAAGCTGCTGATCGCCGATGAGCCGACCACGGCACTCGATGTCACGGTGCAACGCCAGATCCTCGAGATGCTGGCGCGGCTGAAGCAGCGGCACCGCATGAGCCTGCTGTTCATCAGCCACGATCTCGGCGTGGTGGGCGAGATCGCCGACCAGGTGGTGGTGATGCGCCATGGCATCGTGCGCGAGCAGGGCCCGGTGGCCCGGATCTTCGATGCGCCGCACGATGCCTACACCAAGGCGCTGCTGGCCTGCCGCCCGCGGCTCGATGCCAACCCGCCGCGGCTGATGGTGATCGACGACCACATCGCCGGCCGCACCGCCACGGCCGCGGCCAAGCCCAAGGATCCCGCGGCGCCGGTCGTGCTGGAGGTGCGATCGCTCGCCAAGTCGTTCTGGTTGCGCGAGGGCTTGTTCAAGCGCCGCGAGTTCAAGGCGGTGCGCGGCGTGAGCTTCCAGCTGCGCAAGGGGCACACGCTGGGCGTGGTCGGCGAGTCGGGTTCGGGCAAGACCACCATGGGCCTGACGCTGCTGCGCCTGCACGAACCCACCAGCGGCGAGGTGATCTTCGACGGCCGCAACCTGCTCACGCTGCCGCCGCAGGAGCGGCAGGCGATGCGCCGCCGCATCCAGATCGTGTTCCAGAACCCCTACGCCTCGCTGAACCCGCGCTTCACGATCGGGCAGACGCTGCTGGAGCCGATGCAGATCCACGGCATCGGCGCGTCGGGCGCCGAGCGTGAACAGCGCGCGCGCAGCCTGCTCGAGCGCGTTGGCCTCGACGGCGACGCGCTGTTCAAGTACCCGCATGAGTTCTCCGGCGGCCAGCGCCAGCGCATCGCGATCGCGCGCTGTCTCACGTTGCAGCCCGAAGTGCTGGTGCTCGACGAATCGGTGTCGGCGCTCGATGTGTCCGTGCAGGCCCAGGTGCTCAACCTGCTGAAGGATCTGCAGGACGAGTTCGGCCTGTCCTATGTGTTCATCAGCCACGACTTGGCGGTGGTGCGCTTCATCTCTGACGAGGTGCTGGTGATGAAGGACGGCGAGGTCGTCCAGCAGGCCAGCGCCGAGCAGATTCTTGCCGCACCGCAGCAGGACTACACCCGCAAGCTGCTCAGCGCGGTGCCGCGCGGATATGTGGCGGCCGCCCAGCCGGCCTGATAAGCTACGCGCCGTTCCCCCGCCGTTCCCCCGCCGTTCCCTCCCCGCTTCAGGGTGATTGCAATTTCGCACGGTCGTGCTAAATTGCGGACATGGAAACGAAAACCGAGCGCAGCGGGATGACCCTCGCCGCCATCCTCGACACCGCGTTGGAGATGGCTGCCTCCAGGGGCCTCGAAAGCCTGACCATCGGCGAAGTCGCCAAGCAGCTCAACCTCTCCAAGAGCGGCGTGTTCTCACGCATCGGCTCGCGCGAGGCGATGCAGCGCGCGGTGATCGAGGAATACGAGCGCCGCTTCCTGCAGGATGTTTTCGTGCCGGCGCTGCGCGAGCCGCGCGGGCTGCCGCGGCTGAACTGCATCATGCGGCTGTGGCTGCAGCGGGTACGCGATGTCGAGGGCGCCCGTGGCTGCATCTTCGTGGCCGGGGCTTTCGAGTTCGACGACCGCGAAGGCCCGCTGCGCGACCTGCTGCTCGACGGCATCCGCCGCTGGCGCACCGCACTGAAGCGCACCGTCATCCAGGCCATCGATGCCGGCCACCTCAAGCCCGACACCGACCCCGAGCAGCTGCTGTTCGAGATGGGTTCGCTGTTCGTCGGCCTGATGCACGACGCCCGCTTCCTGCGCGACCCGCGGGCCGGCGAGCGCATGTGGGCGGCCTGGCTGCGCCTGGCCGGCACCTACCTGGTGCCTGGTGTCGAGATCGATACGCCCGCCCCACCCGGGAGGGCCGCCGCGCGCTGAGGAGCATCCCTCCTCGGCGTTTTTCTTTCCCCAATTTCGCACGACCGTGCGAAAACCAAGGAGAAAACGATGTTTGCCTTGCTGACCCCGCTGTTGCTGCTGGCGCTCTTCGAGGGCGGCCTGCGCCTCCATCGGCTGTGGCGCGCCGTCCCCCGCCGCAATGCCGATTTCGGCCTCGATTGACCCCACAGGAGCCCGTTCCGATGAGCACCTCTTCCACCTCCGCCGCGGCCCAGCCGGTCGCCGCGTTCTATGCCGGCAGTCGCGCGGTGCGCTGGCTCGGCCGCGGGTTGCGCGCGGCGCACCGCGTCTCGCCCGGCTTCGGGCTGCGGCTCGCGCTGCGGCTGTTCTTCACGCCGCTGCCATCCAAGCTGGCGGCGCGCGCCAGACCGGTGCCTGCGACCTGGCAGGCCCGGCGCTGGCCGTTCGAGGGCGGCGAGATCGCCGCGTGGCGCCGCGCCGCCCTCGCGCCCGGCCGTCCGACGGTGCTGCTGGTGCATGGCTGGGCCGGCGATGCGATGCAGCTGCGCCGGCTCGGCGACCGGCTGGCCGACGCGGGCTACGACCCGCTGCTGCTCGATTTTCCCGGGCACGGCCGCAGCGACGGCTGGCGCAGCACGCTGCCGCAGTTCGTGCGAGCGCTGTTCGCCGCGCAGGCCCGCACCGGGCCGCTGCATGCGGTGGTCGCGCACTCGCTGGGGGCGCTGGCGAGCGCGCACGCACTGGCGCGGGGCCTGGCGGCCGAGCGGCTGGTGCTGATCGCGCCGCCGATTCCGCCCGCCGTGTTCATCCACGGCTTCGCGCTGAGCTTCGGCCTCGGTGCCGGCCTGGCCGGCCGCATGCACCAGGCCATCCAGGCCCGCGAGGGGGTGCCGCTGGAGCAGTTCGAGCCGGCGTGGCTGGGCGCCCGCATCGCAGTGCCCACGCTGATCCTGCACGACCAGGACGACCGCGCCGCGCCACTGGCCGCCGGGCGGCAGCTCGAGAAGGCGCTGCCGGATGCCCGCCTGCAGGTGACGCAAGGCCTGGGACATCGCCGCATCCTCGACGACACCGGCGTGGCCGAAGCGGTGCTCGCCCATCTTGAGAACCGACAAATCGCGGCAGCGTTGTAACCCGGTTCCAAGCCCCCGACGGCTTTGGTCACCCGGCCCGGTCGTCTATACAGGTGGTTGCAGCCCAAGCGTGAACAGCATCACGCTCCAAGGGTTGGCATGGAAGATGCGCAAGGTGACCACGCGCGGCGGCCGATGTTGTGCAGCAGCCGCGCAAGGAATCGTTGAACGCCATGCCGATGTACCCCAACGCCACCGCCAAGCCGACCGCCGCTGCCACCTCGGCAGCGCCCAAGCCGCGTCGCCTGCGGCCGGCCGGCATGCGAAGCCACGGCGGCGCGTCGTCGCTGCTGCGCCTGTCGCACGCCACCGAGGGCGGCCGCCTGCCGAGCAGCACCGCGCTCGCAGGCTGGGCCCAGCGCGCGGCCGCCGCGGCGGTGTCGGCCCATGGCAGCAGCGACGTACTCACCCGTTTCTGGCCCGGCATCGAACCCGGTCTGAGCATCGCAAGCGAAAGTTGACCATGTGGAGCAAGGTTCTCAAGCCGGCACCAGCGCCGGGCACCTCGCGGCCGGTGCCGCAGCAGGCCAAGCCGCAGCCGGTGGCGGTGCAGCCGACGCGGGTGTTGCAGTCCAGCCGCGCGCCGGCGCAGCTGTCGTTTGAGTTTCGGCGCGGGTAGACCCGAAGCGCCGACGTCGACCCTGGTTGACGTCCAAAGGGGAGCAGGCGTCCAGGAGCGTTGAGAGCGAGCCTCCTGGGTTCATACGCTCTGCTCCCCTCTTTTTTTGGAGCCCACGGCCGTCTGGCGGCCGCCCCCCGAGGGGGCTCGAAACGCGGCCGGGCAACCCGTCCGCGTTTCGCTCGTCTTTCACCACCGCCCCTGGCCGCTGTGCGGCCTGTCCCAAAGGGACTTGGCTGCTCCGGTCGAACCGCCTGCCAAGCGGCACCCGCGGATCCGGCTTTGCCGGGCCGCTGGGTGCGCCCCCTTGAGGGGGAGGCGCCGCAGGCGCTTCGGGGGTGGGTCATGTCATCAGGGCTGCCACCCTCCTTCTTCTTGCAGGTGCCGCCTACACTGGCCGCGCCCTGTTGAAGAGGAGAAGCCATGAGCCTGTTTCCGCAGTGGCGCGAGGTCGTTGCCCAGCCGGGTGCCGTCGTCGCGCCGGATGAACGCCTGCCCTGGCCGCAGACGGCCGCGCTGGGCGTGCAGCATGTGATCGCGATGTTCGGTGCCACGGTGCTGGCGCCGATCCTGATGGGGTTCGATCCCAATCTCGCGATCCTGATGAGCGGGATCGGCACGCTGATCTTCTTTTTCTGCGTTGGCGGGCGGGTGCCCAGCTACCTGGGGTCGAGCTTCGCGTTCATCGGCGTGGTCATCGCGGCCAGCGGCTACGGCGGCTCGGGGCCCAACGCCAACCTCGGGCCGGCGCTGGGCGGCATCGTGGCCTGCGGCGCGGTGTATGCGCTGATCGGGCTGCTGGTCAGCGCCGTGGGCACCGGTTGGATCGAGCGGCTGATGCCGCCGGTGGTCACCGGTGCGGTGGTGGCGGTGATCGGCCTCAACCTCGCCGGCATCCCGGTGAAGAACATGGCGCCCACGCCGTTCGATGCCTGGATGCAGGCGCTGACCTTCCTCTGCGTCGGGCTGGTGGCGGTGTACACCCGCGGCATGGTGCAGCGGCTGCTGATCCTGGTGGGCCTGATCGCCGCGACGCTGATCTATGCGCTGCTGACCAATGGCCTCGGGCTGGGCAAGCCGATCGATCTGACGGCGCTGTCCAACGCCGCATGGTTCGGCGCGCCGCATTTCTCGTCGCCAGTGTTCGACCCGAAAGCGATGCTGATGATCGTGCCGGTGGCCATCATCCTGGTGGCCGAGAACCTGGGCCACATCAAGGCCGTGAGCGCGATGACCGGCCGCGACCTCGACCGCTTCATGGGCCGCGCCTTCATCGGCGACGGCATCGCCACCATGGTCTCGGGATCGGCCGGCGGCACCGGCGTGACCACCTATGCCGAGAACATCGGCGTGATGGCCGCGACCAAGATCTACTCCACCGCGATGTTCGTCGTGGCCGCGCTGATTGCGGTGCTGCTCGGCTTCAGCCCCAAGTTCGGCGCGCTGATCCAGACCATCCCGCTCGCGGTGATGGGCGGTGTGTCGATCGTGGTGTTCGGCCTGATCGCGGTGGCCGGCGCCAAGATCTGGGTCGACAACCGGGTCGACTTCTCCGACAACGCCAACCTGATCACCGCCGCGGTGACGCTGGTGCTGGGCACCGGCGACTTCACGCTGCGCTTCGGCGGCTTCGCGCTCGGCGGCATCGGCACGGCCACCTTCGGCGCGATCGTGCTGCACGCGCTGCTGCGCCGCCGCTGACCGCGCGCGAGTGCGCATTCCGACCGCTCCGGACACAGCGGCCCTGGGCGCAGGCTCAAGGCGGCGGCGCACTCGCCGATGAGGTTCCGGATGTTCCCCGTGTCTTACAGGCCGCCTGCATCGCAGTACTGGCGGGCGGCCCTGGCTCTTTCGCTCGCGCTGTGCGGCCCCGCCGCCCCGGCGGCCGACGCCCCAGTACCGCCAGACCAGCAGCTGCTCCGCATGGAGCACGATGGCCGCGCGCGCCCGCAGGAGGTGGCGGCCCAGCTCGTGCCCTGGTTGCAGGCCCTGCCGGCCGACAGCCGGCTCCGCATCGACGGCCTGCAGGTGCTCGGCAGCCTGCACGCGATGGTGCCCGACTACGACGCGGCCGAACGCGTCGCCAGGCAGCTCGAAAGCCTGGCCCAGCAACAGCCCCGGCTGGCCGAGCCGGCGCTGGCCGCCGCCGGCTTCGTGCGGGCGCGCGTGCTCTACCGCACCGGCCCGCTGACCCGTGCCGACCGGGTGATGGCCGAGGCCGCTGCCCGCCTGCCCGACGACACCACGCCGGTCATGCGCCTGCGCTACCTGCTGCTGCATGCCGACATCAAGGACCGCGCCGGCAAGCTCGACGATGCCGTGCGGCTGTACCTGCAGGCGCTGACGCTGGCCGATGCCTGGGCACCGCCCTGGCGCCGCAGCGAGGTGCGCTCCAGCCTTGCGTTCACGCTCAACGAAGCCGGCCAGCGCGACCGCGCGCGTGCCTTCAACCATGAGGCGATCGCGATCGCGCGCGATGCCGGCGAGCACCTCGACATGTCGGCGGCACTGACCACCGAATCCTTCCTGCTCGACGGCCAGCACCAGGACCAGGCCGAGCTCACCGCGCTGACCGAGGCGATCGAGCAGGCCCGGCTGGCCGGTGACAAGCGGCAGGAGGCCCTGACGCTGGCCAACATCGCCGACTTCTACCTGAAGCGCGAACAGTACGGCACCGCGCTGGCGATGTCGGAGCGCGCGCTGCCGCTGACCCGCGAGCTGCACAACGCCAGCTCCGAAAGCGTGGCGCTGGCCAACATCGGCCTTTCGCTGATCGGCCTGCACCGCAAGGCCGAAGGCGTGAAGTACGTGAAGCAGGGGATCGCGATCGACGAGCGCGCCGGCGCGCTGCCGGCCGTCTCCAACAGCTACGAGGAGCTCGGCACCTACCTGGAGCGCGCCGGGGAGCTGAAAGATGCGCTCGAGGCCTACCACCAGCACCGCCGCCTCGCGGACGAGGTGTTCCAGCGCGAGCAGCAGCAGGCAGTGCTGGAGCTGCAGGAAAGCTTCGACAACGACCGCCGCAACCGCGAACTCGAGCTGCTGAACCGGCAGAACCGGCTGAAGGAAGAACAGCTGCTGCAGCGCGAGCTGCAACAGCGGCTGTGGGCGCTGGCGGCGGCCGTGGGCGTGCTGACGCTGGGCATCATCGTGCTGCTGGTGCAGCGCGGCCGGCGCGCCAATGCGCTGCTGGCCAGCACCAACGAGCTGCTCAAGGTGCAGAGCGAGCGCGACCCGCTGACCGGGCTGGCCAACCGCCGCCACCTGCAGCTGGCGATGCGTCGGCTGGCCGCCGACGGCCGGCTCGCCGGCACGGTGTTCCTGATGGACATCGATCACTTCAAGCGCATCAACGACCTGCACGGCCATGCCGCCGGCGACACCGTGCTGGTCGAGATGGCAAGCCGGCTGCGCGCGATGCTGCGCGAGCAGGACATGGTGGTGCGCTGGGGCGGCGAGGAGTTCCTGGTGGTCGTGCAGGCGCTGTCGCCCGAGCAGGTGGAGGCATTGGCGCAGCGTCTGCTGGCCGCCGTGGCCGGCGAGGCGGTGGACACGGCCTCGGGCCCGGTCCGCGTGACCGCGTCGATCGGCTTCGCGACGCTGCCGCTCGAGCCCGACGGGCTCGCGCTGTCGTGGGACCGGGCGGTCGAGCTGGTCGACACCGCGATGTACCTGGCCAAGGCGCACGGCCGCAACCGTGCCTACGGCATCCGCCTGTTCCATGCGCGCGACGAGGACGAGGTCGGCCGCATGGTCAAGACGCTCGAGGAATGCTGGCGCGATGGCCGCGTGGCGCTGACCATGCTGCCCGGGCCGGCGGCCGGACCGGAGGCCGCCGCATGAGGCGCGCCATGACCCTCCTGCTCGCGCTGCTGGTCGCCGCTGGCGCGGCCGCTGCCGGGCCGATGGCGCTGCCCGAGCTGCAGCACCAGCTGGACCTGCTGGTGCGCCAGGGCTACGACCAGCCAGAGCAGGCGCTGGCGTCCATCGAGGCGCTGCGCGCCGGCACGCGCGACGATCCCACGGTTCAGCGCAGCCTGTGGCGCACCCGCGGCCTGGTCGAGGCGCGCGACGGCCGCGAGGCCGAGGCCCTCACCAGCGCGCAGCAGCTGCAGGCCCAGGCGCGGCAGAGCGGCGATGCGCTGGCGCGCGCCGATGCCGAACTGGTGCTCGCCACCTTGGCCGAAACCGCAGGGCGCAGCGGCGTGGCGGCGCAGCATGCCCGGTCGGCCCTGGCCGACTACGAACCGCTGTGCGGCCGCGATGCCGCCACCCCGCGCGCCGACTGCGACCCCCGCTCGCTCTGGGCCGCGCTGCGCCTGCTGGGCACCCGCTCGGTCGCCGAGGGCAACACGGTGGAGGCCCGGGCGCACTTCCGCGCCGCGCTCGACGTGGCCCGCGCAGCGCAAGACAGCTACCGGCAGGCCTGGAGCCTGGCGTCGCTTGCCGCCGGCCATGCCCAGGCCGGCGAGTTCGATCCGGCGCTGAAGCTGATGGCCCAGGCCCAGCGCATGGCCCGGCTCGACGGCGGCGAGGAGATCGTCGCGCGGGTGAAGCTCAGCGAAGCGCGGGTGCTCGCGCTGCACGGCGACGACCTCGCGAGCATGCACGCGTCGGAAGACGGCCTGCGCCATGCGCGGCTGGCGCGGTCGCCGCGGCTGGCGGCGCTGTTCCTCGCCAGCCTGAGCGACGACTACGTGAAGCAGGGCCGCCCGAACGACGCGCTCAAGGCGGTGGAGCAGGCGCTGCCGGTCGTGCGCCAGCACCACGACCTGCGCAACGAACGCATCCTGCTGCACAACGCGGCGCTGGCCCGGCTCGGCCTGGGGCAGGTGGCCGGCGCCCGCAAGGACATGGAGCAGATGCTGGCGGTGTGGGAGAAGAGCGGCGCCGGCGACCAGGCGGTGGCGCTGCGCGAGTTCGGCGATGCGCTGGCCGGTGCCGGCGACCTGCGCGGCGCGCTCGACCTCTACCACCGCGAGCGCAAGCTGACCGACGACGTGATGACCCGCAACCGCGAGGCCGCGCTGAAGGAGCTGCAGGCCCGCTACGACCGCGAGGCCAAGCAGCGCAACATCGAGCTGCTGGAGCGCGACAACGCGCTGAAGACGGCGCAGATCGAGAACCGCGCGCTGCTGCAGCGCATCTGGACCCTGGTGGCCGCGATGCTGGCGCTGGCGGTGGTCTTCGCGGTGCTGCTGTACCTGCGGGTGCGCGAAACCCAGCGCCAGCTGGTGCAGAGCCAGGCCCGGCTGCGCGTGCAGAGCGAGCGCGACGCGCTCACCGGCCTGGCGAACCGCCGGCATTTCCAGGACGTGATGCAGGCGCGCGGCGCACAGCAGGCTTTCGAGGGCGCGCTGCTGCTGGTCGACATCGACCACTTCAAGCATGTGAACGACAGCCACGGCCATGCGGTGGGCGACGAGGTGCTGGTCGAGGTGGGGCGGCGGCTGGCGCAGGCGGTGCGCGACGACGACATCGTCGTGCGCTGGGGCGGCGAGGAGTTTCTCGTCTTCGCGCCGGCGCTGAAGGCCGAGGCGCTCGACGCGCTGGCCGAACGGCTGCTGCAGACCATCGGCGGCACGCCGATCGCCGCCGACGGCCACCAGCTGCACGTCACGGCCTCGATCGGCCATGCGCATTTCCCGCTCGCGCCGCACCGGCTGCAGCTCTCGTGGGAGCGCGCGCTCAATCTCACCGACATGGCGCTCTACACCGCCAAGAGCCTGGGCCGCAACCGCGCGATCGGCATCCGCAGCGCGCAGGCGCAGGACGCCGACGCGCTCGTCGCCACCGAGGCCGATTTCGAGCGCGCCTGGAGCGAAGGCCGTGTCGCGTTGCACACGATCGAGGGCCCCGGCTCGCCGACGCCCTGAGCCGGCGGCCCGCGGCGCCGCCCGTGCAACTACCGAGGCCGGCGCCCGCGGCGCCAGCGCAGACTTGTCGCGTCTCGACGAAAGGAAGGCCATGCCCCGCTTCGACCGACGCCGCTGCCTGCGCCTGCTCGGCAGCGCCACCCTTCTGCCCGCCGCCGGCCTGGCGCAGAGTGGCTGGCCGAGCAAGCCGGTGCGCATCGTCGTGCCCTTCTCGCCGGGCGGCACCACCGACCTGCTCGCCCGCTCGCTGGCACCCGAGCTGCAGCGCGTGTTCGGGCAGCCGTTCGTCATCGACAACAAGCCCGGCGCCGGCGGCAACCTGGGCGCGGCCGACGTGGCCCATGCGCCTGCCGACGGCCACACGCTGCTGATGGGCACGGTGGGCACCCACGGCATCAATGCCGCGCTCTACCCCAGGCTGCCCTACGACCCTGTGAAGGACTTCGTGCCGGTGACGCTGGTGGCCGGCGTGCCCAACGTGCTGGTGCTGAACCCGGCCAAGGCGCAGGCCGCGGGCATCGCCAGCGTGGCCGACCTCGTGCGCTACGCCAAGGCGCATCCCGGGCAGCTCAACATGGCCTCCAGCGGCAACGGCACCTCGATCCACCTCTCGGGCGAGCTGTTCAAGACCATGACCGGCACCTACATGGTCCACTTTCCGTACCGCGGCTCCGGCCCGGCGCTGATGGACCTGATCGGCGGCAGTACCGACCTGATGTTCGACAACCTGCCCTCGGCGCTGCCGCATGTGAAGGCCGGCAAGCTGAAGGCACTGGCCGTGACCAGCGCGGCCCGCTCGCAGGCGCTGCCCGAGCTGCCCACCATCGCCGAAGCCGGCGGGCCGGCGCTCAAGGGCTACGAGGCGAGCTCATGGTTCGGGCTGCTGGCGCCCGCCGGCACGCCGATGGACATCGTCAACCGGCTGCAGCAGGAGACCGCCCGCGCGCTCGCCACGCCGGCACTGAAGGAACGCCTGCTCTCGCAGGGTGCGATTCCCAGCGGCATGACCAGCGCGGAGTTCGGCCGCTTCATCGCCGCCGAGATGAAGAAATGGGCCGCCGTGGTGAAGGCCTCCGGCGCCAAGGTCGACTGAGGGCACACGCTTCGGCGCACCCTTCGGTGCGCTACTCGGCCGGCAATGCCGGCGGCTGCCCTCGCAGCTCGGGGTAGCGCTCGAGCAGGTCGTGCAGCAGCCGGGCCGCATCGGGCAGGTTGTCGGGCAGCGGTGCGAGGCCGCGCTTCACGCGGTCGATCTGCTGCGCCCATTCGCGCAGCTGCCGCAGTGCCTGGCCGCCCTTGTCGCTCAGCGAGTCGGGCGCGCGGTCTTCGAGCAGCGCCAGCACGAGGTCGCTCAACGCGCCGATCTGCCGGCCGTAGGACACCACCTCGCGCAACACGCGCTGCTCAACGACGCCGCCGTCACGGCTGCGCGCCATCCACCACGTGGGGTGGATGTCCTGGTCGACGTTGCCGCTCAGCGGCCAATGGGTTTCGGGCCCCTTGAACTGCGGGCTGAAGACGTTGAACCACCAGAACATCGCGCGCTCCCTGACCATGCAGACGAGCGCCGATGCTGGGCGGCCTGCTGCGGTGCGTCAATCCCCCGAGAGTTGGGAGGCGACGCGCTCGGCGGCGCGCAGCACCAGCTCCGGCTCCAGCGGCACCTGCGGTGCCAGCCGCTGCACGGTGGCCTCCAGCGTCTCGGGCTCGTTCATCTGCGCATAGGCCACGGCCGACAGCAGGCAGATGCCGCGCCGCTGCAGGTGCATCGGCAGGTCGGCCCCGGCCTGCACCGCCACGTGGTAGCGCACGCTGGCGGTGGCTGCCGGCGCCAGGCCCCAGCTCTCGCACAGCGCGGCGCCCAGCGCATCGTGGCTGACGCCGAAGCCAGCATGCTCCAGCTGCGCGAGCTCCGAATCGTTGGTGGCGGCGCGCAGCATCGAGTGGTAGTGGTCGCGCGCATGGCGGAACAGCACCGCCTTGCCGCATTCCTCGAACAGGCCCGCCGAATGTGCGGCCCAGGCATCGACGCCCAGCTGCTGCGCCATGCGCGACATCAGCATCGCGCGCTGGCTGGCGCGCTCCCACAGCGGCTCGAGCTCGGCCGCATGCGGAAACGCCGCCCGCAACCCCATCTCGAAGGTGATGCCGGCCACCTCGCGCATGCCGAGGTAGGTGATGGCCTGCTGCACCGACTGCACCCGGCCCTTCAGCCCGTAGAGCGAGGAGTTGACGGCCTTCAACACCGCGGCCGCCAGCGCCATGTCGGACTCGATCAGCGCGGCCGCGGCCTGCAGGTTGATGTCCTCCTCGGCCAGCAGCAGCGAGAGCTTGACCAGCGCCTCGGGCTGCGCGGGGATGTCGATGTCGAGGGAGCGGAGTTCGGGATCGACGGGCATGCGGGCCATCCTACGCGCGCCATCACGGGCTGTCACCGAAAGAACGGCCAGGTTACCGGCCTGATTCAGAATGCCGCCGCATGAAGCTTCCCGCCAGCATTGCGGCGCTACGACCCGGCGCCACCGAAGACGAGGTCAGGCGCGCCTTTGGCGACCGGTGGCGCCGGCCCGGCCCCCACGACGAAGGCTGGCTCTGGGGCTTCCGTGCCGAGGTACCGGCGAACCTGCGCTTCACCCGCAACGGCACCGTGGGCCAGATCACGTTCTCGCCCTGGAGCCCCCGGTACCCGGTCGAAGGCCTGGCCACCGGCATGACGCTGGCCCAGGCGCAGACGCTGATGCCGCAGCTGGCGGCACTGCCGCCCGAACCCGATGCCGCGAAATACGGATTCAGCCACCACCGCGCCGCGCTGCCCTCCGGTTGGGAAATCACGGTCTCGGTGAAGAACGGCACCCTGCAAGGCACGGTGAGCCTGGAGGATCCGCAGGCGGCCTACCCCGACGATGCCTGGGTGCAGCGCGAGGTCGATGCGGCATATGCACGCTTCCTGCCGCTGCAACCGGACAGCACGCCCTTCCACGACCGCAACCTGAAGCTGGCGGTGTTGGACACGCTGCTGGCCGACCGCCGGATCCAGCTGGGAGAACCGGCGGAGTTTGCGCAATTCGTGCTGCGGCGCCGCTGCGACCTGGAGCGAGAGGGCTACGAGCGGATCGAGGCGGCACACGATGCGCTGGCGCGCCTGCCCCTCACGGATGACGAGCTGGCCGCGGTCACGTGGCTCGATTTCGGCGGCGGCAGCGAGGTGGTGCGCCACGCCCACTATTTCTGGAACGGCGAGACCGATGACTTCGACGTGCACGACCTCTCGGGCCTGGATCGCCTGCCGGCGCTGGAAACGCTGTCGCTCGACGAGCGTTGCCGGGTGACCGACCTGCGCCAGATCGCCGGCCTGGGCCTGCAGGAGCTTGCGCTCGGCCTCGGGCCCTACGAGCACGAGGCGGTGCTGCTTTCGGCGCTGCCGCGGCTGCGCAGGCTCAGCCTGTTCAGCGGCGCACTGAGCCAGCCGACCTGCGACGCGCTGCGCGCCCGGGGCGTGCAGCTCCGGTTCTACGAATAGCGTGCGCGGGCTTCAGCGCAGGAAGCCGTCGTAGCCCGTCTTCAGGATCAGCGCCCCCACCACCACGATGAACACGATGCGCACGAAACCGGCGCCGTGCTTCAGCGCCAGCCGAGTGCCGAGCAGGCTGCCCCCCACGTTGGTCACGGCCATGGCCGCCGCCACCGGCCACCAGACGAAGCCCTTGGAGGCGAACAGCACCAGCGCGGCCACGTTGGTCGCGGTGTTGAGCAGCTTGGCGCTGGCCGAGGCATGCAGGAAGTCGTAGCCCAACAGCCGCACGAACAGGAACACGAAGAAGCTGCCGGTGCCGGGGCCGAAGAAGCCGTCGTAGAAGCCGATCGACAGGCCGATGGCGCCGGCCACCGCCATCTCGGCGCCGCCGCTGAAGCGCGGCGCATGGTGGCGGCCGAGGTCCTTGCGCTTCAGCGTATAGAGCAGCACCGCCAGCAGCACGAAGGGCAGCGCCCGCCGCAACCCGCCCGCGCTGACCTGGGTGACGGTCCAGGCGCCGGCGAAGCTGCCAGCCAGCGCCAGCGCCACCGCCGGAAGAAGCGAGCGCCAGCTCAGCGTGACGCGCCGGGCGTACTGCACGGTGGCCCAACCGGTGCCCCACACGGCCGCGCCCTTGTTGGTGCCCAGCAGCAGCGGCGGCGGCGCCGACGGATAGACGCTGAACAGGGCCGGCGTCAGCACGAGGCCGCCGCCGCCGACGATGGCATCGACGAAGCCGGCCAGGCCGGAGGCGAGCAAGACAAGGACGAGATCGAGCATGAAGACTGCAACAGGGGAGCTGGAAAAAGAAAAGGCACCCGGTGGGTGCCTTTGAATTCTGACTCCACCCGCCGAAACCGACGGTCATGGGCCAATTTGTCTGTTCGAGTGCTGTTGCTGCTGTCTCCTCAGTCCCCCGTCCAGCCGGGGAAGCGCCGTTTCCGGTGCATCTCCGCTGCGAGTGGGCGCACTCTAGGGGACTGGCGCTTGCCCGTCATCAGGGCTTTCCCGTGCCAGGACGGCCTCCGGCACGGCGGCTGCCGGTTCTGCCGCGGTTTCGATGCGGGTACGGGCATCGAGCGTGAACTCGAAGCGCGCGCCGCGGCCCGGCGCGCCGGCGGCGCGGATCGAGCCGCCGTGGCGCTCGACGATGCGGCGCACGATCGACAGCCCCAGCCCCGTGCCCTGGTAGAGCTCCTGCGCATGCAGGCGCACGAAGGGCTGGAACAGCCGCCCGGCCCGGTCCTCGTCGAAGCCGGCACCGTTGTCTTCCACGTAGAACACCGCCTGGCCGTCCTCGTCACGGCAGCCGATGCGCACTTCCGGGGCCGCCACGTCGCGGGTGAACTTGGCGGCATTGCCCAGCAGGTTGGCCAGGGCCACCCGCAGCAGCTGCGCGCTGCAGTCGGCGGTCATCCCGGGCTCGATCTCGCAGCGCAGCTCGGCCCGCCGCTCGATCCAGGGCAGTTCATCGAGCGCCCGCCGGGCCAGCGCGCTCAGGTCGACCGGCTCGCGCACCAGCGGCACCGACTGCGAGCGCGCGAGCTCCAGCAAGGCGGTGACGGTGAGCGACATCGCCCGGCCCGACTGGGCCTGCAGCCGCAGCCATTCGCGCTCCTCGTCTTCCAGCCGATCCCAGGCGCGGGCGCGCAGCAGGTCGGCCAGGCCGACCACGTGGCCGATCGGCGTGCGCAGCTCATGCGCGAGCTGGCGCGAGAAGGCCTCGAGGTCGCGGTTGGCCTGCTCGAGCTCGGTGGTGCGCTCGGCCACCAGGCGCTCGAGCTGCGCATTGCGCGTCAGCAGGATCTTCTCGGCCCGCTTGTGCAGCGTGATGTCGCGGCCGACCCCGTGGTAGCCGATGAACTCGCCCTTCTCGTCGTGCCGCGGCAGCCCGCTGATCGACACCCACAGCGCGCCGCGCGCCGCGCGCCGGATCACGAACTCGAAGCCGCGGAACGGCCGGTGCGCCTCCAGGTCGGCGCGATGGCGCGCCCAGCCTTCGGCCGAGGTGCCGTCGGGGTAGGCGCTCCAGCGCGGCTCGCCCATCACCTGCACCGCCATCTCGCCCAGCAGCTCGCGGGCGACCGGGCCGATGAACGCCACGCGATGCTCGGCATCGGTTTCCCAATACCAGTCGGCCGACAGGTCGGCGATCACCGCGTAGCGGCGCTCGCTGTCGTACAGCCGCTTGAACGCGAGGCGGCGCTCGGTCACGTCGCGGCCGATGCCCTCGAAGCCGAGGAAGCGGCCGTCGGCACCGACGCGAGGCTGGCCGTCGAGCGACATCCATACCGGTGAGCGCCCGGGGCGCAGCACCTCGATCTCGACATCGCGGAACACCTTGCGCCGCTCGAAGCGCTCGCGCAATGATTCCCAGCCGGCCTCCGGCGGCAGGAAGAACGGCACCTCTTCATAGCGCCTGCCCAGCAGGTCCTCGGGCTTCAGGCCCAGCTTGAGGTGCGAGCGCAGGTCGTCCGAAACCCAGACCACGCGGCCGGCCTCGTCGGTCTCCCAGTACCAGTCGGCCGACAGCCGGGCGCGCGCCTTCCAGCGCCGCTCGCCCTGCGACAGCACCTGCTCGACCTCGTGCGTCACCTCCTCCAGCATCGAGCTGGCCTGCACGCTGTCGGCGCCACGCAGCAGTTCGCTCGCGGGATGGCCGCTGTGCAGGTGGCGGCTCAGGCGCAGCAGCGAGCCGGCGGTGGCCCGCTGCTCGCGCCACAGTTGCCAGCCGGTGAGCAGCAGCACCAGCCACAGCGCGCCGAGCGCTGCCATCGTCAGCGAGCGCTGGCGCGCCTGGGCCACGCGGACCTGTGCCCGGGCTGCCTCGGCGAGCCGGTGGGTGGCCGCTTGCAGCTCGCGCAGCACGGGCATCCGCCTGGCGGCCGGCTCGCGGCTGTCCAGCACCGCGCGCATCGGCGGCCACTGTTGCAGCGCCGTATCGACCGGGCCGGCCAGCAAGGGATCGTGCGGCCTGCCGGCGAGCACCGCGATCGAGGCTTCGACCGCCTCGCGGGCCTGTTGCACCGCCTCGTCGGGCGGCGCCGCCTCCACGCTAGGCCGGACCGCCACCGCCAGCTGCGCCACGGCCGACTGCAGCTGCTGCGCCTCGGCCCAGTCGTTCAGCGGCGGCGGATGGGTTGCGAACAACGCGAGGCACAGCACCACCGGCAACACCAGCAGCGACAGATGCATCACCCGCGCGAAGCGCCGGAAGTCGTCGCGCAGCACGTCCCACAGTGCGCGGGCGCGCAGCCGCCAGGGCGTGGGAGCCGTCATCGCGGCCGCTCCTTCGCGTTTCATGCCGCCCAGCCGAGCGACGTCTCCCCCTGGAGCGCAGAGGCGGAAGCAAACGACGGCAGACGGCGGCAGCAGGACATCACCGCAGCAGTGTAACGATTTGACACGAATCCCGGCGGCGCGCTCGCGTCGCCGGCAGGGTCGTCAGGCCGAGTTGGCGCCCGCCATGCGGATCCACTCGGCGGCGCGCTCCGCGATCATCAGCGTCGGCGAGTTGGTGTTGCCGCTGGTGATGGTGGGCATCACGCTCGCATCGACCACGCGCAGGCCGGCGATGCCGCGCACCTGCAGGCGCGGGTTCACCACGGCCGACGCGTCGTCGTCGGGCCCCATCCTGCAGGTGCCCACCGGATGGAAGATGGTGGTCGCGATGTCGCCCGCCAGGCGCGCCAGGTCTTCATCGCTCTGGTACTGCACGCCGGGCTTGAGCTCCTGCGGCTGGTATTTGGCCAGCGCCGGCTGCGCGACGATGCGGCGCGTGAGGCGCAGCGAATCGGCCGCCACCTGGCGGTCTTCGGGCGTCGACAGGTAGTTGGCGCGGATCACCGGCGCATCCTCGTGCCGCGGCGAGGCGATGCGCACATGGCCGCGGCTGGTCGGGTTGAGGTTGCACACGCTGGCGGTGAACGCATTGAAGCCATGCAATGGCTCGCCGAAGGCCTCGAGCGACAGCGGCTGCACGTGGTATTCGACGTTGGGCCATTCGTACTGCGCCGAGGTGCGGGTGAAGGCGCCCAGCTGCGACGGCGCCATGCTCATCGGGCCGGTGCGGCGCAGCGCGTATTCGAGGCCGATCATCGCCTTGCCGAACAGGCTGTTGGCCATGGTGTTCAGCGTCTTCACGCCCTGCACCTGATAGACCGCGCGGATCTGCAGGTGGTCCTGCAGGTTCTCGCCAACGCCGGCCAGCTCGTGCAGCACCGGGATGCCGTGGCGCTGCAGCAGCCCGCCCGGCCCGATGCCCGAGAGCTGCAGCAGCTGCGGCGAGCCGATCGCCCCGGCGCTGAGGATCAGCTCGCGTGCGGCGCGCACCGTCTCCACGCCCTGCGGCGTGACGACTTCGGCGCCGGTGCAGCGCAACTGCCCGGTGGACGGATCGCGCTCGACCAGCAGGCGCTTCACGTGCGCGCCGGTCCACATCTCGAAGTTGGGCCGGGTGTAGCAGGTGGGCCGCAGGAAGGCCTTGGCCGCGTTCCAGCGCCAGCCGCTGCGCTGGTTCACCTCGAAGTAGCCCACGCCTTCGTTGCTGCCGCGGTTGAAATCGTCGGTGGCCGGGATGCCGGCTTCCTGGGCCGCGGCCGCGAAGGCATCGAGCACATCCCAGCGCAAGCGCTGCTTCTCCACGCGCCATTCGCCGCCATGGCCGTGCAGGTGCGCGAAATGCGGCGGCACATGCTTGGGATCGTCGAGCCGCCAGTGGTCCTCATGCCGCTTGAAGTACGGCAGGCAATGCTCCCAGCGCCAGTTGGCATCGCCCGCAAGCTCGGCCCAGTGGTCGTAGTCGCGGCTCTGGCCGCGCATGTAGATCATGCCGTTGATGCTGGAGCAGCCGCCCAGCACCTTGCCGCGCGGGTAACGCAGCGAGCGGCCGTTGAGGCCAGGATCGGGATCGGTGCTGTAGAGCCAGTCGGTGCGCGGGTTGCCGATGCAGTAGAGGTAGCCCACCGGGATGTGGATCCAGTGGTAGTCGTCGCGGCCGCCGGCCTCGAGCAGCAGCACGCGCTGCGCATGGTCGGCGCTGAGCCGGTTGGCGAGCAGGCAGCCCGCCGTGCCGGCGCCGACGATGATGTAGTCGAAGGTCGGAAGGTCCGTGCTCATCGGCTGCCGCAGTTCGGGTGGAGAACCCGATGGTACGGCGGCGGCCGCGGGCGCGTCGTCGCCTCAGCGACTGCGCATGCTCGAGCGCAAGGTGCGTCGAAACAACCGCTTCAGCCCGGCCTTCAACCGCCGCGCACGCTGCCAGACGGCCGAAGCCCGCACCTGGGCCAGCAGCGCATCCTTCCACGTCACCCAACGGGTGTACCAGCGCGCGAACCACGCCAGCCGCATCAGCGAATCGCGCGTGAGCATGAACAGCCGCGCGACGATGGCCGTGCCCACGAGCTTGGCCGCGATGATCACGATCACGCCCAGCCCTGCCCGGCCCTTGGCGATCAGCCACAGCGCCAGGATCTTGACCGGCAGCAACAGCAGCGCCGGCACGAAGAACACCGCCAGCGCCGCATACGGCGGCAGCGCGCGGATCAGCCGCTCGATCTGCGCGAAGACCGGCAGACGTCCCAGCCGGGCCAGCATGCGCGCCAGCGGCTCCCAGCCCCATTCCTCGAACAGCAGGACCAGCGCGAGCGCCCAGCGGAGCAGGTTCTTCAGGGTGCGCAGCAGCAGCTTCAAGATGGTGTCGGGAGGCTCAGATGCCGCGGCTGCGATCCGCCTTGAACTGCGCCCTGAAGCCCTCGAAGCGCCCCTGGTCGAGCGACTCGCGCACCTCGCGCATCAGGTTCAGGTAGTAGTGCAGGTTGTGGATGCTGGTCAGCATGGGGCCGAGCATTTCTCCGCAGCGGTCGAGGTGATGCAGATAGGCCCGGCTGAAGTTTTTGCAAGTATGGCAGCCGCAGGTCTCGTCGACCGGCCGCTCGTCGGTCTTGTAGCGGGCGTTGCGCAGCCGCAGGTCGCCGAAGCGGGTGAAGAGGTGGCCGTTGCGGGCGTTGCGGGTGGGCATTACGCAGTCGAACATGTCGACGCCGCAGGCCACGCCGTCGACCAGGTCTTCAGGCGTGCCCACGCCCATCAGGTAGCGCGGCTTGTGGGCCGGCAGCCGGTGCGGCGTGTGCGCCATGATGCGCTGCATCTCTTCCTTGGGCTCGCCGACGCTGACGCCGCCCACCGCATAGCCGGGCAGGTCGAGCTCGACCAGCGCATTCAGCGAGGCTTCGCGCAGGTGTTCGAACATGCCGCCCTGCACGATGCCGAACAGCGCATTCGGGTTCTGCAGGCGCTTGAACTCCTCGATACAGCGCCTGGCCCAGCGCAGGCTCAGCTCCATCGACGATTGCGCCTCGCGCTCGGTGGTGAGGTGGCCCTTGGTCTCGTACGGCGTGCACTCGTCGAACTGCATGACGATGTCGGAGTTGAGCACCGTCTGGATCTGCATGCTGGTCTCGGGCGTGAGAAACAGCTTGTCGCCGTTGACCGGCGACGCGAACCTGACGCCCTCTTCCGAGATCTTGCGCATCTCGCCCAGGCTCCACACCTGGAAGCCGCCCGAGTCGGTGAGGATGGGCTTGTGCCAGCTCTCGAAACGGTGCAGCCCGCCGAACTGGCGCAGGATGTCCAGCCCCGGCCTCAGCCACAGGTGGAAGGTGTTGCCGAGGATGATCTGCGCGCCCATTTCCTCCAGCGACGACGGCATCACGCCCTTGACGGTGCCGTAGGTGCCCACGGGCATGAAGATCGGCGTTTCGACGACGCCGTGGTTCAGCGTCATGCGGCCGCGGCGCGCGAGGCCCTCGGTCTTGAGCAGTTCGAACTGGAGCATGCGGCGGATTGTCCCGCATGCCCCGGCGGCTTCAACCGTAGAGCTGCGTCGCGGGGACGCGCACCTTCACTTCCTTGTCGGGCACCACGGCCACGATGGCATGGTCGGCCAGCAGGCCGGTGTCGCGCCGGATCGGCGTCTGCAGCGCATCGCCGCGCTTGTTGGTCAGCGCCGCCACCTGGGGCGCGTTGGCGCTTGCGCCGCGCCGCAGCACCACCGCCGTCTCGCCCGATGCCATGCGCACGAAGCAGCCGGGCGGATACAGGCCCAGCTCCTTCACGAGGTGCAGCGCGAGCGGGTCCTTCGCGTGCTGCGCGAACAGGTCTTTCGCTGCCAATGCGGGCGACGCGATGATGGTGTCGGGCCGGTCGGTGATGCGGGTGCAGTAGCCGTCGACGATGCGCAGCAGGCGCGTCATCTCGTCGGCCTCGGGCTGCGGCTCGGTGCCCGGCGGCGGCGCATGGTGCAGCTCCACCGCGCGCAGCCATTCGGCATCGTCGAGCCCGGCCTTGCGCAGGATCTCGGCGCCGGCCTGGGGATGCGCATCCATCACCTCGCGCTGGGCCTGCGTCAGCGGCTGCGAGGAGCCGGCCAGGCGCGACTGCAGTTCGATGATCGAGAGGTTCATCGTCAGTGCCGCGCCGACCAGGCTGGCCTGCCGCTCCGGCGGCCAGCCCATGCGCCGCGCCAGCAGCGCGCACACCACCGCGACCTGCATTGCATGCAGCACGCCGTACTGCACGCCCGGATCGCGCGCGGCCCGCAGTGTCAGGTACAGCACGAGGTCGGTGTCGCGATCGGCCAGCGCAAGCATCTGCGTGCCGAGGTCCTTCACGCGATCGATCAGGTCTTCGCCGTGCGGCGGCCGCAGCGCCACGGTCGCGCGCGTCTGCAGCTGGTGCCACTTGCCGGGAATGTTCTCGGAGGGCGGCGCAATCGCCTCGCCGCGGCGCTGCGAATGCACCTCCTCCATGTCGACCGAGGCGCCGCGCTCGAGCAGGATGGAGCGCACCGCGTCGTCGTCGACCATGTGGCCGCGCGCCAGCAGCAGCTTGCCTTCCGCGTCCCGGATGCTGAAGGGCAAGGGGGCTCCCGCCTTCAACTGCGACTGCACTTCGACCAACGGCATCAGCTTCATGGCGCGCACCGCCTTTCAGCGGGAATGGACAACCCGCTCTTACGTCTTATCGACGGATCCGCCCTGCGTCTTGACACAGAATTAGCCGATCTCAGGAGGAAAAGCCATGCCGTATTTCCCAGCTTCGCCCACTGCGTGGGGGCGCCCCGCGCTGTTGTGCGCCGCAGCATCGCTCTTGTTGGCCGGCTGCGCCCAGGCGCCGGTGCGACCGGCGGCGCTGCAGCGCATCCAGAACGTGGTGGTGATCTATGCCGAGAACCACAGCTTCGACAACATGTACGGGATGTTCCCCGGTGCCGAAGGCGTGGCCCAGGCCACCGCCGAGCAGAAGACGCAGCTCGACCATGACGGCCAGCCGCTGAAGTCGCTGCACGTGTTCGGCCGTGGCGGCAAGCCCGACGACAGCTTTCCCGAGCTGCCCAACGGCCCGTTCCGCATCGACGCCCCACCGGTCAGCCGCCGCACCGACCAGCTGGTGCCCAGCCCCATCCATGCGTTCTGGCACAACCAGGAGCAGATCAACGGCGGCAAGAACAACATGTTCGCGGCGATGTCGAACGTGGGCGGCTGGACCATGGGTTACTACGACGGCTCCGGCTTCAAGCTGTGGCAATGGGCCAAGGACTACACGCTGGCCGACCACTTCTTCATGGGCGCATTCGGCGGCTCGTTCCTGAACCACCAGTACCTGGTGTGCGCCTGCGCGCCGCGTCATCCCGACGCACCCGAGAGCATGCGGGTGCAGCTCGACGCCAATGGCAAGCTGCTGAAGAAGCCCGATTCGCCCTCGGCCAACGACGGCGCGGTGCGCGTCCACAGCTACGGCGGCGGGCAGGTGACGCCCGACGGCTATGCGGTCAACACCTCGCAGCCGGCCTTCCAGCCCAGCGGCATCCCGCCGGCGCCGGGAGGATCGCCCGATCTCGCGAACACCGCGGTGGTCGACGGTGAATCGGTGCTGCCGCCGCAGACGCAGAAGACCATCGGCGACACGCTGAGCGACAAGGGCGTGCGCTGGGCCTGGTACTCGGGCGGCTGGACCGCCGCGCTGGCCGACGGCCGCCAGCCGCCGGATGCGCCGCGCAAGGTGATCTACTCCCGCGAGGAAGGCACCCTCAAGTTCCAGGCGCACCACCAGCCCTTCAACTACTACGCGCGCTTCGCGCCCGGCACCGCCGACCGCGCCGAGCACCTGAAGGACGGCGACGACTTCGTGCGCGACATCGAGCAGGGCACGCTGCCGCCGGTGGCCTTCTACAAGCCGGCCGGCCGCTACACCCAGCACCCAGCCTACACCGACCTGCAGAGCGGCGACGAGCACATGGCCGCGCTGCTCGAGAAGCTGCGCGCCAGCCCGCAGTGGAAGGACATGCTGGTGATCGTGGCCTACGACGAGAACGGCGGCTACTGGGACCACATGCCACCGCCCGCCGGCCCCGGCTGGGGCGACCGCTTCGGCCCCGGCTCGCGCATTCCGGCGCTGCTGATCGGCCCGATGGTCAAGCGCGGCTTCGTCGACCACACCCCCTACGACACCGGCTCGATCCTCAAATTCCTGACCGAGCGCTTCGGGCTGGAGCCGCTGCCGGGCGTGCGGCCGAAGACGGGAGACCTGACGAACGCGCTGCAGCCCTGAGGGCCGCTGATCGCTAGGCCTGCCCCGGCTGCTGCAGGTGCTGCAGCTTGTCGGGGTTGCGCATCACGTAGATGCGCTCGATGCGGCCATCGGCCGCGAACTGCAGGGCCAGCGTCTGGATCGGTGCGCCGCCGATGTCGTGCACCAGCCAGCCCACGTGGCCGTTGACGCTCACCCGCTTGAAGCGCGTGCGCGTCCAGTCGACGAGGCGGCCGAAGCCGATCAGCGCCTTGGCGATGCGCTCGGCGCCTTCGAGCGGACGCGGCACGGCGGTGGCCTTGCCGCCGCCGTCGGAGAGGAACTCGGCATCGTCGGTCAGTGTGCGGGCCAGGGCCTCCACGTCGCCGCGCGCGAGCGCGAGGCCGAAGGCCTGCAGCAGCCGCTCACCCTCCTCGGCCGCGACCTCGCTGCGCGCATAGTCGGCCTTCACATGCTGGCGCGCACGGCTGGCGAGCTGGCGCACCGCGGCCGGCGAGCGCTGCAGCCGCCGGCCGACCTCGTCGAAGTCGAGGTCGAACACGTCGTGCAGCAGGAAGGCTGCGCGCTCCAGCGGGCTCAGCCGCTCGAGCGCGAGCATGAAGGCGATCGACACGTCCTGCGCGTATTCGGTGGTCACGTCGGGGCCAGGATGGAAATCGACCGCCTCGTCGACCAGCGGCTCGGGCAGCCACACGCCCACGTACTGTTCGCGCCGCCGCTGGGCCGACTGCAGGCGGTCGAGACACAGGTGGGTGACGGTCTGCGACAGGAAGGCGCGCACGTTTTCCACGTTGCCACGATCGGCCGACTGCCAGCGCAGCCAGGCGTCCTGCACCGCGTCTTCGGCCTCGGCGCGCGAGCCGAGCATGCGGTAGGCCAGCGCGCGCAGATAGCGGTAGTGGGGCTGGAAGAGATCGTCGTCAGGCGGCATGGGCGGCAGGCAAGGCGGCGGTGTTCACGGCCTCGCTGCCCACCTGCACGCGCTGGCAGGCCTGGCCATGGCCGAGCGCGTATTTGAGCATCGGGAACATGCGCGTCGCGGTGATGGTGAGCGCCAGCGAGGCCAGTGCCTTCTCGCCCCAGCGGCCGACGACCTCGTCGCGCAGCGCTGCGATCTCGGGGCTGTGTGCGATGGCGGCGCGGGTATAGCGGATGGCCAGTGCCACATCGGGGCCGACCGCCTGCAGGTCTTCGCGCAAGACGGCGCGCAGCAGCGGATCGTCGACGCCGGCCGCCCGCGCCATGTCGACCACGAGCTGGGTGCAGGGCCCGCAATCCTCGGCCCGCGTCGCGACGATCTTCGCGGCGTGCCAGGCATTGGGCGGCACGCCATCGCGGTAGTTGGCCATCGGGTACACGCGCGAGAAGCGCATGAACCCGGCGCGGCTGAAGCCCAGCAGCTCACGGGCATAGCTCATGTCGTAGTCGAACTGCTTCTCGAAGGCAGCGATGCGGCGGCGGATCAGCCAGTCAAGCATGGCGAGGACTCCTGCGGGTGGATGAGGAAGACGTCGGGACGGCGAGCACGAACGCCAGCAATGCCGGCAGCACGACGCCGGGCACGTCGCGCAGCAAGGCGCTCCAACCACAGAGGCCGGCCAGCGTTTCGCCGAAGTGCACACCGGCGTGCAGCAGCAGGAAGCCGGCGCCGAGCAGCGCGGCCGGTACGCCCTGTATGGGCCGCCAAGCGCGCCAAGCAAGGCCCGCGGCGCTGACGAGGTAGGCGCAACCGATGTCGCGCACGAAGTGGATGTTCAGCGGGCCGGTGTAGGCCACGCCAGGGATCGCGGCATACCAGGCGGGCGGGTCGAGCAGCATGGCGAGGCCGTTGGCGGCCAGGGCTGTGGCGAGCAGCCAGCGCAGTGGGTCGAAGAGGTGAGGCATGGCGTCATGGATCGGGGGCTTCTGATGTCATGACGAAGCAGCGGTGGCAAATGTGACATCGCTTGGGTGATGTCGTACTTTTCGGGGTGGAGCGAGCAAGGCCCTGGGCTGCCCGCCGGCTGGGCTAAGCGTCTGGCGGTCGGCTTCGCCGACTCCCTTGCGCTGCTCGGAGCGGGGGCTGGCGCGGGGAAACTCGCTTCGTTCGCTTCGCTCTCGCCGCTCAAACAGTCCCCGCGGGTCAGTGCTTGATGCGCGCTGCGCGCGCCGCCCCCGCCCCTGCGCTGCTCAGCACCAGACGATACGCCCAGCCGCCGGGCAGCCCAGGGCCTTGCCGAACC
>CBIHRS010000056.1:0-30798 GCA_966212505.1 uncultured bacterium | reverse complement strand
AGCAGACGGTGCTGCAGGTGGCGCAGACCATCAGCGTGATCATCAGCCTGGCCGAACGCGGCGACGACCAGGACGTGGTCACGCTCTCGACGCTGCATGCCTCCAAGGGCCTGGAGTGGCCGCACGTGTTCCTGGCCGGCGTGAACGAGGGGCTGCTGCCCTTCAAGAGCGAGGAAGAGGACATGACGGCTGCGCGCCTCGAAGAGGAGCGCCGGCTGATGTACGTGGGCATCACCCGCGCCCGCACCACGCTGGCGGTGAGCGTGCTGCGCCGGCGCAAGAAGGGCCGCGACACGGTGATCGGCATCCCCAGCCGCTTCGTCAACGAGATGAAGCTGCACGAGAGCCCGACCAAGGAAGACCCGAAGGAACGGCTCAAGCGCCTGCGCGCCGAGCTGGCCGCCAAGGCGGCGGCCGCGCCCAGCGAATCAGCCTGAGCGGCGCAGCGCCCCCAGCCGGCGCAGCGAGAACTGCACCACCGTGGCGCCGAAGAACGACGGGCCTACGAGCGTGAGCGGCGGCACCATCATCACCACGGTGGCCAGCGCACCCAGCACCGCCATCTCCAGGCGCGAGCCGCGGATCAGCGCGCGCACCTCTTCATGGGTGGCCACGCCGTCGAGTGCATCGGGCACCGTGCCGCGTACGTTGACGTAGCCGAACAGCACGAACAGCGCCACCACGCCGAGCACCGGCACCAGCATCAGCGGCAGCGCGACCACCGCGACCAGCAGGTAGTGGCCCACGTTGTTGAGCAGCGCCGTGCGCCACGAGCCGCCCTCGGCACGCGCCAGCTGCGGATGCCGGCGCAGCACCACCGCCTGGATCGTCCGCATCAGCAGCAGCTCGGTCAGCAGCACCACGCTCAGCAGCACGGCCATCACGAAGGCCACGGTGGTCGCCAGCCAGGCCAGCGCCGCGCTGCCGCGGAAGGCGCCGAAGAAGCGCGACTGCAGCTGCTCGAACAGGCCATGGATCTCGCCATGCCAGATCCAGAACACGACCGTCCACAGCAGCAGCGAGACGATCCAGATCGCCAGCGACCGCAGGATCACGCGCGGGTGCAGGCCGTCGCGCAGGCCGGTGGCCACGCAGCCCAGCGCCTCGCCGATGGCAGGCCACAAGCGCCCCAGGCCGGATGACTCCATGCATTGCTCCCTCTGGTTGGAATGCGGCGATTCTGGCAGGGCTGGCCATCCGTGAATCCGAGCACGGACCGCAGCCGGCGGATGCGGGCTTTCGAGAAGCCGCCCGCCGGGCGCCCGGCGGCATACTCGCCGCTTCCACCAGCGCGGCAATACAGGCGGCACGACGCTGCCGGGGGTCCATGTTCTCGCAACCGAAGCGTCATCGTCTCGGCTACCGCCTGCTGGGCACGATCGTGCTCGCGAGCGCATTGCTGGCCTTGCTGACCACCGCCGTGCAGCTCTATGGCGACTACCGGCGCGAGCTCGGCGCCATCGACGAGCAGCTGGCGCAGGTGGAGCGCAGCGCACTCGACAGCCTGGCCGACAGCCTCTGGTCGTTCAACGAGACGCAGCTACAGCTGCAGCTCAACGGCCTGCTGCAGGGCCGCGACGTGCAGCATGTGCAGGTGCGCCTGACCGACGGCTCGACGGCCGAGGCCGGCACGCGGCCGGCGGCGGGCCACAGCATCGTCGAACGCCACTACCCGCTGCGCTACAGCCGCGCCGGACAGCCGGTGCCGCTGGGCACGCTGACCGTCGTGGTCGGGCTCGACGGCGTGCACCGCCGCCTGCTCGACCGCGCGATCGTGATCCTGGTCAGCGAGAGCGCCAAGACGCTGGTGATCGCGCTGCTGATCCTGCTGCTGGTCAACCGCGGCATCACGCGCCACCTGGTGCGCATGGCCGACTATGCGCGCGAGCTGAGCCTCGACCAGTTGGGCCGGCCGCTCAAGCTCAAGCGCAAGCCCGGGCCGGCGCCCGACGAGCTCGACCTCGTGGCCAGCGCGCTCAACGACATGAGCCAGGCGCTGGCGGCCGAGCTGGAGCGCCGCGCCGCGGTCGACACCGAGCGGGCCCAGCTGTCGGACGCCTTCGAGCACCAGCGCTTCCTGCTGCAGGCGATCGTCGACAACACGCCGGCGGTGGTGTTCGTGAAGGACCTGCAGTCGCGCTTCCTGCTCGTGAACCGCCGCTACCGCGAGGTGTTCAGCGAGGGCCGGGAGGTGATCGGCCACACGCCCGAAGAGGTGCTGCCCGACCGCGCGACCGAAGCGCTGATCACCGACCAGCGCGCGATGCGCAGCGAAGACCCGGTCGAATACGAGCTCAAGGCGATGCAGCACGACGGCGAGCACACCTACCTCGCGCAGAAGTTTCCGCTGCGCCGGGCCGACGGCGAGCTGTTCGCGATCGGCTGCATCGCCACCGACATCACCGAGCGCAAGCGCACCGAGGAGCGCATCCGCTACCTCGCGCAGCACGATGCGCTCACCGGCCTGCCCAACCGGCTGCTGCTGCGCGACCGCATCACGCAGGCGATCACGCGCGCCCGGCGCAGCGGCATGCAGGCCGGCGTCATGTTCATCGACCTCGATCACTTCAAGAACATCAACGACTCGCTGGGCCACAAGGCGGGCGACAGCCTGCTCGAGGCCATGTCGCAGCGGCTCGAACACTGCCTGCGCGAAGGCGACACGGTGGCGCGGCTGGGCGGCGACGAGTTCGTGGTCTGCCTGCCCGAGCTGCGCTCGCCGCACGATGCGATGCCGGTGGCCGACAAGGTGCTGGAGGCGCTGCGCCAGCCGGTGCAGGTGGGCACCGACCTGCTGCACGTGACCGGCAGCGCCGGCATCGCGGTGTTCCCGTCGGACGGCGACGATGCCGAGGCGCTGATGCGCGCGGCCGACGCGGCCATGTACCACGCCAAGGAGAAGGGCCGCAACAACGTGCAGTTCTTCACCGCGCGGCTCAACGAGGCGGCGCAGCAGCGCCTGTCGATCGCGACCCGCCTGCACCTTGGGCTGCAGGGCGGCGAGTTCGAGATGCACTTCCAGCCGCAGGTCGACCTCGTGAGCGGCCGCGTGCTGGCGGCCGAGGCGCTGATCCGCTGGCACCAGGCTGACGGCACGGTGGTGCCGCCCAACGACTTCATCCGCGTGGCCGAGGAAACCGGGCTGATCCTGCCGCTGGGCGAGTGGATCCTGCGCGAGAGCTGCCGCCAGGCCGCTCGCTGGCATGCGGCCGGCCATGCCGACGTGTCGGTGGCGGTCAACCTCTCGCCGCAGCAGTTCCTGCGGCCCGGCTTTGCCGACTTCGCGGCGCGCGTGCTGCACGAGACCGGGTTGCCGCCCTCCGCCGTGGAGCTCGAGATCACCGAGGGCGTGCTGATGATGAAGAGCCCCGAGAACATGGCCACGCTGCACCAGCTGGCCGCGCTGGGCCTGCGGCTGGCGATCGACGACTTCGGCACCGGCTACTCGAGCCTGGCCTACCTGCAGCGCTTTCCGGTGCACGGCGTCAAGATCGACCGCAGCTTCATCGACGGCATCGGCGACGATGCCAACGACACCGCCATCGTCACCGCGGTGATCGCGATGGCGCACAGCCTGCACCTGCAGGTGGTGGCCGAGGGCGTCGAGACCGAGCGGCAGGTGGGCTTCCTGAAGGCGCACGGCTGCCGCGTCGGACAGGGCTACCACTTCTCGCACGCGCTGCCGGCCGACGACTTCATCGCGCTGCTGGCGCGTCCGCGCTGGCTCGCCCCCGCCGAGCTGCGCATGGCGGCGCAACGCCATGCCTGACGCCGCGCTCGCCGTTGCCACCGCACTGGCCGCGCTGCTCGCGATCGCGGCCGAGCCCGTCGGCCTGCCGTGGCTGGCCTTCGTGTTCAAGCCGCTGGCCACCGTGCTGGTGATCGCCTATGCCTGGCGCCGCGGCGCCGGCACGCCGGCGATGCGGACCTGGCTGCGCGCCGGCCTCGTGCTGGGCCTGCTAGGCGACATCGCGCTGCTGTGGCCGCAGCAGGGCTTCGTGCCGGGGCTGGGCGCCTTCCTGCTCGGGCACCTCTGCTACCTGCGTGCGTTCACGCGGGATGCGAGCCTGGCCGCGCGGCCGCTGGCGTTCGCGGCCTATGCCGTGGCGGCCGGGGGCGTGCTGGCCTTCCTGTGGCCGGACGTGCCGGGCGAGCTGAAGGCACCAGTGGGCGTGTACGTGCTGTGCCTGTCGGCCATGGCCGCGCAGGCGGCCTCGCGGGCGCTGCAGCTGCGGCAGCGCGCGGCCGGCATCGCGGCCGCCGGCGCCGGGCTGTTCGTCGTGTCCGACGCGCTGATCGCGATCGACCGCTTCCATGCGCCGCTGCCGGCCGCCACCGCGCTGATCCTGTCGACCTACTGGGTCGCGCAGTGGTGCATCGCGACGGCCCTCGCACGTTCGCGCTGAAACCGGGATACCGCATTTCCGTGACGCAGTGCGCGCCGCCCCAGCCCGGTGCACGTAACCGGGTAGAAACCCTGAGGGGGCCGGACCCGATTCAAAGAAGCGTACAGATTCCTTATCGTCTCTTGAACAATTTGACACAACCCGCCGAGAGAGACGACCGTGGCCCAACGCAGTTCCATCCCCACCGCCTCGCCCCGCTGGGCGGCCCGCGCCGCGGCGCTGTTGATCTGTGGCACCGCCCTGGCCAGCCAGGCCGCCGAGGTGGAGGTGCTGCACTGGTGGACCTCCGGCGGCGAGGCGCGCTCGGTGCAGGAGCTGAAGAAGATGCTCGGCGCGCAGAGCGTGCAATGGCGCGACTTCTCGGTGGCCGGCGGCGGCGGCGACGCGGCGATGAATGCGCTGCGCACCCGCGTGCAGGCCGGCAAGCCGCCGGCGGCCGCGCAGATCAAGGGTCCGGCGATCCAGGAATGGGGCCGCATGAAGGTGCTGGCCAACCTGGACGACATCGCCAAGGAGCAGCGCTGGGACATGCAGCTGCCGAAGGCGGTGGCCGAGGTGATGAAGGTCGACGGCCACTACGCCGCGGTGCCGGTCAACGTGCACCGCGTCAACTGGCTGTGGATCAGCCGCGATGCACTGCGCAAGGTGGGTGGCCGCGCGCCCGAGAGCTGGAATGATTTCTTCGCGCTGGCCGAGAAGCTGCAGAAGGCCGGCATCGTGCCGGTGGCCCACGGCGGCCAGCCCTGGCAGGACTTCACCACCTTCGAGACCGTGGCGCTCGGCGTGGGCGGCGCCGACTTCTACCGCAAGGCGCTGATCCAGCTCGATCCGGCCGCGCTCAAGAGCGACATGATGGGCCAGGTGCTCACCACCTACCGCCGCATCAAGAGCTACACCGACAAGGGCGCGCCCAACCGCGACTGGAACGTGGCCACCGCGATGGTGATCAAGGGCGAGGCCGGCATGCAGTTCATGGGCGACTGGGCCAAGGGAGAGTTCCTGGCCGCCGGCAAGCAGCCGGTGCGCGACTTCATCTGCACCTCGGCGCCCGGCACCTCGCGCGCCTTCATCTTCAACATCGACAGCTTCGCGATGTTCAAGCTGCAGGACGCCGCAGCCGTGCAGGCGCAGAACACGCTGGCCCGCACCATCATGAGCCCGCAGTTCCAGGAGGTGTTCAACCTCAACAAGGGCTCGATCCCGGTGGGCATGGGCGTCAACATGGACCACTTCGACCACTGCGCGCAGGAGTCGAGCGCCTACTTCGTGGCCACCTCGATGATCAACACGCTGGTGCCGTCGGTGGCGCACAAGATGGCGCTGCCCGAGAAGGCCGAGAGCGCGATCAAGGACGTCGTCACCCGCTTCTGGGACAACGACGCAATGACCAGCGACGAGGCGATGGACCAGCTCGTCAAGATCTCGAAGCTGCCGCGCAGCTGAGCCACTGCGCGGCGATGATCTTCTAGAGCTGCAGCTTGCCGGCGTAGAGCACGGGCCCCGTGGGCGCACCGGTAGGTGACCCGCCCGGCGGCTCCAGAGACACCGCCAGCGCCGCGGTGTCGCCCTTGACCAGCGAAGCCGCCAGCTTGCCGCGCGGCACGATGGTGGTGCCGTTGGCCGAGATCAGGCCCAGCGAGCGCGGCGTGCCCTGCGGCGGCACGGCCCACAGCTCCAGCACGCGGTCGGCCTGCAGCGAGACCGGCTGCAGCGGTTTGGTGACCAGCGCACGGCCATCGCCGCTCAAGCTGGCGACGAAGGTGTTCACGCCCTGGCTCGTGCCGCCCGTACCCTGCAGCACCACGACCACCGGCGGCTGCGCGGGCGGCGGGTTGCCCACGAACAGCGCCAGCCCCAGCGCCGCAGCGGTCGCGAAGCCGGCAAGGCCGCGCCAGATCGCGAGGCGCTGCCACCAGGGCTGAGGCGCCGCGGCCGGTGCGGGCCACAGCCGCTGCTCGATGCCGCGCCACACAGCGGGCGGCGGCGCCTCGGGCACCACGACCGTGGTCAAGGGCATCAGGCGGTCCTGCCAGGCGCGCACCGCGGCCCGCAGCGCGGGATGGCCGGGCAGCAAGGCCTCGAAGCGCCGTTTCGCGCGGCCGCGCAGCGTGCCGGCCACGTACTGCGCAGCGAGCGCGTCGGCAAGGGTGGGTCTTCCGTAATCCATGCTCAGGCCCCTTCCGCCTGGGTGTCGCGCACCACCGCCCGTTCCAGGCAGGTCTTGAGCGACATCAGCGCCCTTCGCACCCACGACTTCACGGTGCCCAGCGGCTGGCAGAGATGCTCGGCCACCTCGGCATGGCTCAGCCCGTCGAAGAACGCCAGCGCCACGCTCTGGCGCTGCTGCGCGGTGAGCCCCTCCATGCAGTGCGTGAGCTGGCGCGCCTCGCTGGCCTGGGCCAGCAGGTCCATCGGCCCCGGCGCCTCGTCGGCGGCGGCTTCGGTCGTGTCGGTCTCGTCGTCATCGTCGGCCGTTGCGCTCACCAGCTGCGGCTGTGTCTGCGCGCGGCGCAGGCTGTCGATCGCCCGGTTGCGCGCGATGCTGGTCAGCCAGGTGAGCGGCTGGCTCTGCGCGGCATCGAAGCTGCCCGCGGCCTTCCAGATGCTCACGTAGATGTCCTGCAGCAGGTCTTCGGCGAGCGAGCGGTCGCGCTGGATGCGCAGCACCACCGCGAACAGGTGGCCGCTGGTGCGCTCGTAGAGCTCGCCGAACGCGGCCCGGTCGCCCAGCCCCGTGCGCGACAGCAGCTGCGACAGCTCGCGGCTGCGCTGGGACCAGTCGTTGGGGTCGATCTTCATCGTTCGCATGATGGGGGTTCCCTACAATCGGCGGCAACATGCCGCGCCCTCAAGAATTCATCCTCACCCTGTCGTGTCCCGACGCCAAGGGCATCGTCTACACCGTCTCGGGCCTGCTGTACCAGGCCGGCTGCAACATCATCGATTCGCAGCAGTACGGCGACCTCACCGGCGAGGATGCCACCGGCCTGTTCTTCATGCGCGTGCACTTCGAGGCCCCGCCGCACCTGGCCGACGTGGCCACGCTCGACACGCTGTTCGCGCACGCCCGGCAGCAGCACCGCATGGACGCGCGCTTCCATGCCGTGAACGCGCGGCCGCGCCTGCTGCTGATGGTGAGCCAGCACGGCCACTGCCTGAACGACCTGCTGTTCCGCTGGCGCAGCGGCCAGCTCGAGGTCGACATCCCGGCGATCGTGTCCAACCATCCCACCTTCGCGGAGCTGGCGGCGAGCTACGACATCCCGTTCCACCACCTGCCGCTGAAGGATGGAAAAGACCCGGCCGCCAAGCGCGCGCAGGAGCGCGAGGTCGAGGCCATCGTCGAGCGCGAGCGCATCGACCTCGTGGTGCTGGCGCGCTACATGCAGATCCTGAGCCCCGAGTTCTGCGAGACGCTGAAGGGCCGCGCGATCAACATCCACCACAGCTTCCTGCCCAGCTTCAAGGGCGCCAAGCCCTACTACCAGGCCCATGCCCGCGGCGTGAAGCTGATCGGCGCCACCGCCCACTACGTGACCGCCGACCTCGACGAGGGCCCGATCATCGAGCAGGACGTCGAGCGGGTGGACCACACGCTCAGCGCCGAAGACTTCACCGCCGTGGGCCGCGACATCGAGTGCATCGTGCTCGCCCGCGCGGTGCGCTGGCACGTGGAGCGCCGCGTGCTGATGAACGGCCACAAGTGCGTGGTCTTCCGCTGAAAGACCACTGACATGAATGCCCCCCGGCCCAAGGCCCAGACCGCGGCGCTGATGTCGTCGCCCGACGACATCGAGACGCAGTTCTACGAGGCGCTGCAGCAGGCCGACATCACCAAGCTGATGGCCGTGTGGTCCGACGACGACGACATCGTCTGCGTGCTGCCCGGCGGGCCGCGCGTGATCGGCCCGCATGCCATCCGCGCGAGCTTCGAGGCAGTGCTGGCCAACGGCGGCATCCCGGTGCGGCTGGAGCGCGTGCGCCGCGTGCAGCAACCCACCGCGGCGGTGCATCACCTGCTGGTGCGGGTCGACGTGGCCACCGACGAGGGCACGCAGACCGCCTGGGTGATCGCGACCAACGTCTACCTCAAGACCGACCAGGGCTGGCGCATGGTGGCGCACCATGCCAGCCCCGGCACCGACCACGAGCTGCCCGACATCGGCGACGTGCCCTCGGTGCTGCACTGAACCCGACAGAGGCCATCCCCATGCGCGACTACCGCGCACCGTCTTGGCTGCTCGGCGGACACCTGCAGACGATCTGGCCCGCGCTGTTCTCACGGCGCTACTCCGGCCCGCGGCCGCAGTACCGGCGCGAACGCTGGACCACGCCCGACGGCGACTTCGTCGACGTCGACTTTCAAGACGGCCGCCCGGGCCGGCCGATGCTGGTGCTGTTCCACGGCCTCGAGGGCTCGTCGCGCAGCCACTATGCCGAGGCCTTCGCGCACTGGGCGCGCGGGCAGGGCTGGCACTACGCCGTACCGCATTTCCGCGGCTGTTCGGGCGAGCTGAACCTGGCGCCGCGCGCCTACCACTCCGGCGATTTCGAGGAGGTCGGCTGGATGCTGCGGCGCCTGCGCGAAGGCCATGGGGCGCCGGTGTATGCGGTGGGCGTGTCGCTGGGCGGCAATGCGCTGCTGCGCTGGGCCGAAGAGGCCGGCAGCAGCGCCGCACTGACCGCGCGCGCGGTGGCCGCCGTGTGCTCGCCGATCGACCTGGCCGCCGGCGGGCAGGCCATCGGCCGGGGCTTCAACCGGCTGGTCTACACCCGCATGTTCCTGCGCACGATGAAGCCCAAGGCGATGGCCAAGCTGAAGCAGCATCCCGGCCTGTTCGATGCCGCGAAGATGCGGGCGGCGGCCGACCTGCGCGACTTCGACAACCTCTTCACCGCGCCGCTGCACGGCTTCCGCGACGCCGACGACTACTACGCCCGCGGCTCGGCCAAGCCGCGGCTGAAGGACATCCGCATCCCCGCGCTGGTGCTCAACGCGCGCAACGACCCCTTCGTGCCGGCGCACTGCCTGCCGGGCGTGCACGAGGTAGGCTCGCACGTCACGCTGTGGCAGCCGCAGCATGGCGGGCACGTGGGCTTTCCCGGCGGCGTGCTGCCGCCCGGCCATGTGATGACCCTGCCGGAGACAGTGATGGCCTGGATGCTGGCCGGCGGCTGAGGCAGGATCAACCGCATGGACGAGATCGTCAAAGCCGCGCTGAAGAAATGGCCCAACGTGCCGGCCTGCGTGGGCTGGCTCGCACTCGATGCGCGTGGCGAGTGGTACATGCGCGACGACCGCATCCAGGCGGCCGGCCCGTTTCCGCAGGTCAAGGGCAGCCGCATCACGCACGACAAGCTGCGCGAGTTCATCCACCGCAACTACGAGGCCGGAGAGGCCGGCTGCTGGTTCTTCCAGAACGGGCCGCAGCGCGTCTACGTCGAGCTCGAGGCCGCGCCCTGGGTCTGGCGCGTGCAGACGGCCGCGGGCGGCACCGCGCTGCACACCCACACCGGCCTCGGGGCCGAGCCGCGCAGCTGCTGGCTCGACGAGCAGGGCCGTCTGTTCGTCGACAGCGAGCGCGGCTTCGGCATCGTGCACACGCAGGACATGAACGACGCCGCCGATGCGCTCGAGGCCGGCCGCTGGCCGGCGCCGCAGACGCTGCCCTTCGCCGAGATGCCGGCGCGCTTCGGCTACACGCTCAGCCCGCAGCGGGCCGGTACAGCGGCCAGGGGTTGAGCAAAGCAGCGCGTCCATGAGCACGCTTACGCACGGCGGCCATCGCCGGATGCAATGAAAAAGGGCCGGCGCTCTTGCGAGCAGCCGGCCCTTTCGGGAAGAAGCTGAGGGGATTACTTGGCGGCGTTGACCATGTAGGTCACCACGGCCTTGATCTCGGCGTCGGACGCGGCGGCACCGCCCTTGGGCGGCATCGCGCCCTTGCCCTTGATTGCGCTGGCGGTCAGCGCATCGATGCCCTGGGCGATGCGCGGCGCCCAGGCGGCCTTGTCGCCCAGCTTGGGCGCACCGGCCACGCCGGCGCCGTGACACATCTGGCAGGTCTGGGTGTAGAGCGCGGGGACGGCACCGCCGGCCGCCGCAGGAGCGGCTGCCGTCTCGGTCTTGGCCGGTGTGGCAGCAGGCTGCGGAGCCGGCGCGGCAGCAGCCATGGCGGCGGGCGCACTGGCCGCGGCGGCATCGGCTGCCGGGGCGCTGGCAGCAGCAGTGGCGGCCGGAGCGGCCGGCTCGGGGAAGTTGGCGCCACCCTTGTTGGCCATGTAGACCACGGCGCGGGCGACTTCCACGTCGCTCAGCTCGCCGCCGCCTTGCGGGGGCATGGCGTTCTTGCCGTGCAGCGCGGAATTGAGCAGCGTGTTGAAGCCCTGCTTGATGCGCGGACCCCAGGCGCCGGCGTCGCCGAACTTGGGGGCGTTGAGCGTGCCCGCGGCGTGGCAGGCGGAGCACACGGCCGTGTAGACCTGCTCGCCGGTCTTGAGGGCGCCGGCATCGCTGGCGTCCTTGACCTCGACGGTGCCGATCGGCTGGATGCGGCGGGCCACCGCCTCGGCGCTCAGGCCGTCGCTGCCCGCGGCTGGCTTCTGCTCGGAAGCCACGTAGTGCACCAGCAGGATGATCGCGACGATCGGCACCACGAACGCGAAGAACACGGCCAGGATCAGTTGCTTGGGCGTCTTGATCGGCCCCTCGTGCGGGGCGTCGTGGGATGCGTCTTGGGAGTGGGCGTCGCTCATGTAGTCCTCGGTGACGTCGGCTGCGGTAAGCGTTCGTGGTGGGGGTTTTGCGGCATGCGGCGAAGCCCGCGCAAAACCGCGGGATTATAACGATCGGGTATCAGGCCGCCCCACGCGGCAGGCGGCATGGCGGTTGCCCGTCTGGACAGGGGCAACAGCCCCTTGCCCGCAGGAGATTCCGATGTCAGACACCGCCCGCCGCGCCAGCGAAGACCCGCACTCCCAGGCCACCGTCGAGACCGATCCGCCCGAGCGGCTGAAGCACTGGTCGCGCGAACTCGGCGTGACCACCGAGGCGCTGCAGGCCGCCGTGCACGCGGTGGGGCCGCGCGTCGACAAGGTCAAGGACTACCTGACCGGCGGCCAGGCGGGCAACCAGTCGGATGGCTAGCCAGCCTCGTCTGGCAGCATGCGCCGCATCTCGGCCTCGAGCAGCGTCAGGCTCAGCGGCTTGCCAAGGTAGGCGTCCATGCCCGCATCGAGGCACGAACGGCGCGAGCTACCGCTGTCGCCCGCCGTCGACGCGATGATCGGAAACGGCTGCAGACGGCCGGCGCGCTGTAGGGCGCGCAGCTGCCGTGTCGCCTCGAGCCCATCGAGCCCGGGCATCTGCACATCCATCAGCACCGCATCCGGCGCGCGGGCGCTGCAGCGCGCGATCGCCTCGTGGCCGTCTGCCGCCGCCTCGACCTCAAAGCCCAGCGCCTGCAGCATGCCGGAGGCGACGAGCTGGTTCACCGGGTTGTCGTCGACCACGAGCACCCGGCGCCGGTCTTCGAGCACCAGTGGTGCCGGCTGGGTGTGGCCTGAAGCATCGCCTGCAGGACCGCCCTCGGCCACGCGCTGCGTGAAGCGGAACAGGTCGCCGGGGCTGAACGGGAACGGCCGCAGCTCCACGCTGCGCCGGCAGGCCAGGCCCTCCGCGCCGCCGGCCTTCAGGCCGAGCACCACCTGGGCCTGCGGCAGGCCGGCACTCAGGTGTTCCATCTCGACCAGCGTCACCTGCGGCGACTGCAGCCCGATGACCAGCGCCGGCCGGCGTGCCTGGGGATGCGCGGCACAGAGCTGCTGCTCGGCCGCAGCAGCCGAGGCATGCAGCGTGACGGCCCAGCCCAGGTGCTGCAGCTGGTGCTCGAGCAGGCGCGCCCAGCGCGGCTCGTCGACCACCACCCAGGCCGGCGCGCCCATCGCATTGCAGTTGGGTGGGTCGTCGTGCTGCCGACCACGCGGCAACACCACCGAGAGGCTGAACACCGAGCCATCCGGCGGCACGCCGAGGAACGAAAGTTCGGCACCGGTGCCTGCGCACTGCCCGTGCGCGGAGCGCCGCGGGGAGCCGCCAGGCGGCTCCACCATCCCCAGCCGGGCGAGCGCATGCGTCAACGCCTCGGCCGGCGCGGGAATGCCGGTGCCAGCGGCATGGACATCGAACACGCAGCGCTCTTCGTCGAGCAGCGCCACGTTGGCAGAGAAGAAGATGAAGCCGCTGTCGAGCACGTCGACCGCACTGCAGAACACCCGGTGCAGGCAGTGCCGCAGCTCGGTGGCCGCACCGCGTGCATACACGCAGGGACCTTCGCAGTCGGACAGCCCGATCAGGCCCTTGCCACTGGCGATGGGCAGCACCTGCCGCACGGCATGAACGAACAACTCACCCAGTTCGAACTCCATGGGCTCGCCCCCTGCGGCAGGACCGGCGCCGCCTCGCGCCACAGCTTGACCGACGCTGCTCGTCCGCTGGTTGAGCATACGTCCGATGCCGCGGTTTCGGGGAACGGTTACCATTGCGCCTTCGCGCCCGTAGCTCAGTGGATAGAGTATTGGCCTCCGAAGCCAAGGGTCGCTGGTTCGATCCCAGCCGGGCGCGCCACCTGTTTCGCCTTCCGCCAGGAAGCCGTGGTGGCATGGTTGAAGTGGTAGCTCCCGGGAATTCCGAGATCCCGACCGTCGCTTTGTAAGAGCGCTGCTCTGCCTCTGAGCTAGGGAGCCATGGGTTGGCAGGAGGTGGCAGGATTCGAACCTGCGTGCACCGGTTCAAAGCCGGCTGTCTGAGGCCTCTCGACTACACCCCATCTGTTGGATGGATCTGTCTGGCGTCCCGTACGGGATTCGAACCCGTGTTGCGACATTGAAAGCGTCGCGTCCTGACCCCTAGACGAACGGGACAAACGAATGAATGGCGGAGAGCACAGGACTCGAACCTGTGCGGCGCTCGTCGCACCGGCTTCGACTTAGCAAGCCGACCCCTTACCGCTCGGGCAGCTCTCCTGCGGGTTGAAGATGGTCCCCTCGGCCCGGGTCGAACGGGCATGCCTGTCGGCCACGGCTTCTGAGACCGTTGCGTCTGCCATTTCCGCCACGAGGGGACTGGTCTCGGTGGTCCGGATCGAACGGACGACCTCATGCTCCCGAAGCATGTGCGCTGCCTGCTGCGCCACACCGAGTGATCTCTGGTCCTCGCGGGTGGGAACGATCCACCGGCCCCCGCCTTATCAAGACGGTGCTCTGCCACTGAGCTACACGAGGTGTTGGTTGATTGGCTCCCCGGCGAGGGTTCGAACCTCGGACCTCCTGGTTAACAGCCAGGCGCTACTACCGACTGAGCTACCGGGGAATGGACTCGGGAGCTGGATTCGAACCAGCGAGGGCTGACGCCGGCGGACTTGCAAACCGCTGCCTTCGGCCACTTGGCTATCCCGAGATGAACTGGCGCCTCCTGCACGATTCGAACGTGCGGCCTCCGGCTTCGTAGACCGGCGCTCTGATTCCTGCTGAGCTAAGGAGGCAATGAAAACTGGCGGAGACCGTGGGGCTCGAACCCACACACCCATTTCTGGGCCCTCGGTTTTCAAGACCGCTGCCGCTAGTCCCCTCTCGGCTAAGGTCTCCGCATGACTGGTGCCGCGGGAAGGATTCGAACCTTCTACGCCCGGCTCTTCAGGCCGGCGCTCTACCCATTGAGCTACCGCGGCGAATCAACTGGCGCCTCCTGCACGATTCGAACGTGCGACCTCCGGCTTCGGAAGCCAGCGCTCTGAGTCCTGCTGAGCTAAGGAGGCGATGAAACTGGTGGAGGTGACAGGATTCGAACCCGCTACCCGCTGCGTGCAAAACAGCCGCTCTTCCAAGTGAGCTACACCCCCATGTGGTATCCGGTGACGGGTTCCGGCGCCGCCCAATCGTTGCGGCCGTTTTCCGCCTTCGAAGCGTGAGCTCGACAAAGGCTTCTGTTTGGAGCGGATACGGGGCTTCGAACCCCGGGCCTCGACCATGGCGTGATCGCGCTCTACCTTCTGAGCTATACCCGCAGAGATTTGCGAACGCACACTGCACCCAGTCGTGCAGGCGTTTCGCGGCAACTTGTTAAAGAGCAGTACCGCTACCCAGAGGGCGGCGGTTGCACCCCGGTGAGGTGCGGCAGCCGGTTGCCGACCGGCAAAAACAACGAGGCCCGGATCCTTTTCGGAATCCGGGCCTCGAGGGGAAATCGAGTTGGAAGGTCAGCGCCTATGCGCCTCCCTTGCCCGGTTGCATCCGATCGTTCTCACCAAGCGCCCGATAGGAGCGCTGGAAGCCGGACGGATACGGCTCACTGATCGTGGCCACGGCCATTGCACCGGCCGCACACACGAACGCACACTGGCCCGAGACGGGCAGCGAGCGATTGGCGATGTGGCGTAGTGCGTTCACGATGGACTCTTCAGTGATGTGTGAGTTGATGTCTTGAGGGCTGCCGTTTTCAGCAGCAACGGGATTGAACTGTAAAGACTCTTCACTTCTTCGTCAAGTGGTCATGGAAATATTTTTTACGGTCTCGCTGGCGTCCTCCGCGTGCTGGTCGATGCAGCGTGAGACGATGCCCACGTGAACGGTCCCGCCAACCCTCGCCGCGCAACCTGCGTGCGTTGCCTCCGCCCGCAGGCCACCTGCCTGTGCGCACTCGCACGGCCCACCACCCACTGCACGGAGGTCGTGGTGCTGCAGCATCCGCAGGAACAGCGTCAGGCGAAGAACAGCGTGGCGCTGTTGCGCCTGTCTCTGGCGCACTGCGAGGTCGTCGTCGGTGATCGCTTCACACCCGATGAGCTGCATACGCTGCTGCACCGACCCGGATGGGACACGCGGCTGCTCTATCCGGACGTGCCGGCGGCACCGGCGCCCTCGGCTGCGCCGCCGAGTCCAGGCGCCCCTCTGCGGTTGGTGGTGCTCGACGCCACGTGGCGCAAGAGCCTTCGCATGCTGCTCGAGCATCCAGCCCTGGCCGCGCTACCGCGGCTGTCGCTGAACGAGCCAGCGCCGACGCGCTACCGCGCGATCAGGGCAGCGCGGCGGGCCGATCAGGTCTCGACGCTGGAAGCCGTGGTGCACGCGCTGGCGATGCTGGAAGGGCCGTCATTCGACGCCGCGCCGCTGCTCGATGCCTTCGACCGCTTCGTCGCCCGCGTGGCGGCGCGTAAGTCGCTCGGCAACGCCTGAAGGGAATCAACTCGGTGCGCAGGACATGCGGGCCTTCTTCCCGTCCCTGCCGCGCGGCAAGGTCTTCAGCACCGCCTCCATGCCGATGATCCGCGCCAGCTCGCAGCGCTGTGCCGGCGGTGTGGCCTGCAGCACGCGGGCGATGTCCAGGCCGGTTTCGGTGAGCACGCGCTGGCGGGCGGCATCGTCCTCGCCCCACAGCAGCGCGAGCAGGGCTGGCGAACGCTGGAAGCCGGCATCAACCTGCGGCTCGAGCAGTTGGGCGGACGTGGGCTGCAGCGACTTCAGTGCCTGCGACGAACCCTCGCGGGCGAGCTGGAACATCGCCGCGTGCAGCGGCGGCAGGTCGGCTGGGCCGGCGCCGAGGTTGTGCAGCTCGTGGTACAGGTCGAGCCGTGGCTCGGCACGGTCGAGCACGGCCCGCAGCGTCGAGCGGCGGAGCTGTGGCGCGCCGAGCTTCGCGCCGGCATCGACCGCGGTCTTGAGCATCTCGATGTCGTCTCGACCCACGGCGACCTGGATCAGCAAGTCGACCTGCGCATCGCGCACCGTATCCGCCCTTTTCATGACGAACGACCGCTCGAGCACCGGCGACACGACGCGCGCATCGTTCGTCGACAGGACGGCTCGCCAGTCGCTCTCACTCTCGGGCAGGGCCGCGCCGTATGACACCAGCAACCTGACCGCCGCAGCCCTGTCGCGGGGCTCGTAGGTCTCGAGGGCCTGCAGCAGATAGGGCGGATGTCTCTCATGGGCCAGCCGGCTGCCGCAGGTCCAGCAGCTGCCGAGAAACTCCTTCAGCGCTTCGGCATCCCCGGCCTTTACGTGACGGTGCAGGCGCTCGTCGGCATACGCCCAGTCGTCGATCAGGTGCACCAGCGCCCAGACGCAGGCCAGCGCCGCCACGCCGATCGCCAGGTAGCCCCAATGCTTGCCGCTGGACTCATCCCTTGGCGATACGTCGAACAAGACGTCATCCGCGCCACCGCCCGCCTCACGCTCGGCCTGCGCCCGCTTGGCCCTTCGCTCCGACAGCACCACGCCGGCCACCACGCCGGCACTGCTCACGCCCAGGAAGACCAGCAGCGCGATGCCCAGGAAGGGCAGCAGCGCGATGAACACCAGCGTCGCCACCCAGCTGTCGGGCAGGTTCAGTTGAAAGTCGCCAGCCACGGCCGCACAGGCAAAGCCCAGCAGCCCGAGCGCGACCAGCCTCCCTCGATGTCTTTTTGGTTTCATGGCTGGGATTGTCGCGGCCCGGCCGATAACATCCGGCGGCCTCCACTCCGCGAGCCCGGCCGTGTCTTCTCCCTCGACGACCTCGTCCCGCCTGGATTCCGTCGACGCGCTGCGCGGCCTCACCGTCGCTGCGATGCTGGTCGTCAACGACGCCGGCGACTGGCAGCACGTGCACCCCTGGCTCGAGCATGCCGAGTGGCATGGCGTGACGCCGCCGGACTACGTGTTCCCGTTCTTCCTGTTCATCGTCGGCGTGTCGATTGCGCTGGCGCTGGTGCCGCGGCTCGAGCGCGGGGCCGATCGCGCGGTGCTGCAGCGCAAGGTGCTGTGGCGTGCTTTGCGCATCGTGCTGCTGGGGCTGGCGCTGGAGGCGGTGGGGCAGATCGCGTTCCATCCGAGCCGCGGCTTCCGGCCCTTCGGCGTGTTGCAGCGCATCGGGCTGTGCTATGCCGCCGTGGGCGTGCTGACGCTGCACGTGCGCAGCGTGCGCGTGCAGTGGGCCTGCATCATCGGGTTGCTGCTCGGCTACTGGGCGCTGCTCGCGCGCGGCGGCCCGCTGACGCTGTGGGACAACCTGCACGACCGCCTCGACACCGTGCTGCTCGGCCGGCACGCCTACATGTTCGATGCCGCCACCGGCCGCGCCCATGATCCCGAAGGCCCGCTGGGCACGCTGCCCGCCATCGCGACCACGCTGCTGGGTTTGCGCGCCGGCCACTGGCTGCGCGCCCGCGACCTGCACACGCTGCTGCGTGCCGGCCTCGCGATGGTCGCGCTGGGCGCGCTGTGGTCGACCGTGCTGCCGCTGAACAAGAACCTGTGGACCTCATCCTTCGTGCTGTGGATGGCCGGCTGGGCCACGCTGCTGCTGCTGGCGGCGCACTGGCTGGTCGACCGCCGCGGCTGGCCGGCGCTGGGGCGCAGCATGGGCGTCAACGCGATCACCGCGTACGCGGCCTCCTGGATCGCGATCTGCGTGCTCGTGGGCAGCGGCGCGATGAAGCCCCTGTATGCCGCGCTGTTCGCGCGCCCGCTCGCCGGCTTCGAGCCGTGGGTGCCGTCGGCCGCGTTCGCGCTCGCGTTCACGGCCGTGTTCTGGGCGCTGATGCGGCTGTTCTACCTGCGAGGCTGGCGCATCACGATCTGAGCTCGGAGGACATTCAAGGCGACGCGTCTTCGTCGTCTTCGTCGTCTTCGTTCTCGGTGTCGGCCGGCTCGTCGTTCGCCAGGTCGTCCAGTTCGGCCGCCATCGCCTCCACCGAGCCGCCCTCCACATGGTCGGGCGAGATGTCGGGCGCTTCATGGCGCAAGGTGTCGCGGCCGGCCTCGGCGCGCTCGCCGGTGCCGCTGCTGTCGCTGTCACTGTCGAGGTTGGCATCGCCGATGTCGGCGCCGGCACCGGCCGCGCGGCGGATGTCGTCGTTCGAGCCGCCGTCGAAGCCGATGTCGTCGGTGTCCACCGCGCCGTCGGCACCGACGATGTCGCTGCCCGAATCGGAGGTGTCGCTGGGGCCGAGCAGGTCGGTGCCGGTGCCTTGCGGCCGGCGGGCGGCGCGCTCGCCGCCCATCAGGGGGCTGGTGCTCATCGTGGGATCTCCTGAGTCGTCATGGCAGAAGACCCGCAATCGATGTGCCCGGCCCGCCGGCCACCAACATCAGATCGCGCCGACCGATCCGGTCACCGGCAGCACGATGCCGGTGATGTAGCTCGAGCACACCGGCGCCGCGAGGAACACATAAGCCGGCGCCAGCTCTTCGGGCTGCGCGGGGCGGCCCATGTCGCTGTCCTTGCCGAACTGGGCCACCTTGTCGGCCGGCGAATCGGCCGGGTTCAGCGGCGTCCACACCGGGCCGGGCGCCACCGCGTTGACGCGGATGCCCTGGCTGATCAGGTTGGAGGCCAGCGACTTGGTGAACGCATGGATCGCGCCCTTGGTGGTGGAGTAGTCGAGCAGCTTCGGGCTGCCGCGCAGGCCCACCACCGAGCCGGTGTTGATGATCGAGGCGCCTTCCTTCAGGTGCTTCATCGCGGCCTTGGCCATGTGGAAGTAGCCGCCGATGTTGGTCATCAGCGTTTCCTCGAAGCGCTGCTCGGTGATGTCTTCCAGCGACTGCGCATGCTCCTGGAACGCGGCGTTGTTGACCAGGATGTCGAGCCGGCCGAACTCCTTCACCGTGCGCTCCACCGCGTCGCGGCAGAAGGCCGGATCCTTCACGTCGCCCGGCAGCAGCAGGCAGCGCACGCCTTCCTTCTCGACGTGGCGCTTCGTCTCCTCGGCGTCGTCGTGCTCGCTGAGGTAGACGATGGCCACGTCGGCACCTTCGCGTGCGAACAGCACGGCCACCGCGCGGCCGATGCCGGAGTCGCCGCCGGTGATGATGGCGCTCATGCCGCGCAGCTTGTCGCTGCCCTTGTAGTCCGGCGCCTCGAACTGCGGCTTCAGCTGCATGGCGGCCTCGTGGCCGGGCTTCTCCAGGTGCTGCGCCGGCAGCTCGCTGGGCTGCTCGCGCGCCCCGGCCTGCACCGGCGGCTTCGAGGGCTTCTGCTTCTCGCCCTTGTTCTCGCCTTTGCCGGCGCCGTGCTGCTCCTTCTGCGCCTTGTCGTGCAGGTCCTGGTCGCGCTGGATCGCGCGGTGCTTCTCGGCGGTGGCTTCGGGGGCGTCTTCGGTCTTGCGGCGGGTCATGGAGGCTCCTTTCGTCTTGCGATGTCAGCCCCTGGCAGCGGCAGTCGCCGTGCCCGGCGCCTACCGGTGGTAACAACGCCGCCGCGGCGGCAGAGGCATGCGACCTTTGACTTCGTGCCCGCCTCGTGTAAGGTGCCGCCCCATGAAAGACAGGCGCTCACCAGGAAGCGCGAGGGGCCGGCTGGGCGGGGGGCTGGCAGCGCTGGCCGCGGCCGCGCTGCTCGCCGGCTGCGGCACGACACCGCGGCCCGCTCCCTCCTCACCCTCATCCCCGGTGCCGGCCGTGCGCCCGGCGCCCAAGCCGATTCCCGGCCGCGACGGCCCCGAGGCCAACCCGCCGCCCGATCTCGACAAGGTGCCCGACGCCGAGCCACGGGTCGAGAACATCCGCAGCGGCGGCCCGAACAAGCCGTATGAAGTGGCCGGCAAGCAATACACGCCGATCACCGCCGACGCCCCCTTCACCGAGCGCGGCCTCGCCTCGTGGTACGGCCGCAAGTTCCATGGCCGGCCCACGGCCAGCGGCGAGACCTACAACATGTATGCGATGACGGCGGCGCACCCCACGCTGCCGATCCCCAGCTACGTGCGGGTGCGCAACCCGGCCAACGGCCGCGAGGTGATCGTGCGCGTGAACGACCGCGGGCCGTTCCACAGCGAGCGCATCATCGACCTCAGCTACACCGCGGCGCTCAAGCTCGACCTGCTGCGCGGCGTGCGGCCGGTGGAGATCGAGCGCATCACCTACGACGACATCCGCACCGGCGCCTGGAAGCGCGACGGCACCGCCCCCGGCACCACGATGCTGGCCACGGTGGGCGGCGAGGGCGCGGCCACGGTGGTGACGGCACCGGTGGCACCGCCCACTGCGGTGCGCGCCGCGGCCAAGACGGCGGTGGCGGCCAAGGCCTTGCCGCCAGTCGTGCCGCCCGCGCCCACAGTGCCTGCACCGACGGCTGACGTGACGACACCTGCCGTCGCCGCCGCGCAGGCCGAACCGGCAAGCATGCCGACGCCCGCCGCAGCGTCCGACGCCGCGCCGGCCCCCGATGCCGCCGCCAGCACGCCTGCCACCCCGCCGATCGCGGCCGGCGAACCGATGCGCGCGCTGACCGAAAGCGCCAAGGGCTTCTGGATCCAGCTGGGGGCCTTCAAGCAGCGCGACGGCGCGATGGATTTCCAGCGCCGCATCGCCGGCGAGCTCGACTGGCTGGGCCCGCTGCTCGCCGTCTTCAACGACCGCAGCGTGCACAAGCTGCAGGCCGGACCCTACAGCTCGCGCGGCGAGGCCAGCAGCGCGGCCGAGCGCATCCGCGCGGCGCTGCAGCTGGTGCCGGTGATCATCGAGCGGCGCTGATCCGCCACCACAGCCCATGGCCGCCAACCCGATCCGCTTCGCGTTCGCTGATGGCCGGCGCGGTGCGCTGCAGGCGCGGCCCGGGCAGGATGCGGTGCGGCTGCAGCTGGAGCACGGGCCGGCATTGCTGCTGCATCCGCAGACCGCCGCCGAGCTGCTGTCGGCGCAATCGACTGCGCCGCACATGCTGCGCGCGGCCGGAGCCGTCGAAGTGCCGCGGCAGCTTGCATGGGCGGCGCTGGCGTCGCATCCATCGCTGCGCGCAGCGCCGCGCAGCCCCTCGCTCGGGCAGGCGGTGCTGCAGTCGTTCGACGTGGTCGAGCTCGGCGCGCGCGATGCGGCCGCCAGCCTGCTCACCGCCGCCGTCACCCAGCACGTGGATGGCCAGGTCGAGCCCGGCGTGTATGCACTGCAGGCCGATGCGCTGGCGCCGCTGAAAGGCAGCGGCCTGCGCGTCGAGCGCATCGCCGCCGGCGACCAGCCGCTGCTCGTGCTGGTGCACGGCACCTTCGTGGAGACGCACAGCACCTGGGGCGCGCTGTGGCAGCAGCATGCCGACATCGTGCAGGCGCTGTTCGCGCGCTACGGCAGCGTCTACGCGCTCGATCATCCGACGCTGGGCGCGAGCCCGATCGCCAATGCGCTGACGCTGGCGCAGGCGCTGCCCGACGGCGCGCGCCTGCACCTGGCCACGCATTCGCGCGGCGGCCTCGTGGCCGAGGTGCTGGCCCGCGTGTGCGCCCAGCCCGCGCTCGACGAGGCGACATTGGCACGCCACTTCAGCGGCGCACATGCGGCGCAGGCCGACGAGCTCCGCGCGCTGGCCGCGGCGGTGCGGGGCCGCGACATCCGCGTCGAGCGCATCGTGCGCGTGGCCTGCCCGGCGCGCGGCACGCTGCTGGCCTCGCGCCGGCTCGATGCCTACCTGTCGGTGCTGCAGTGGCTGATCGAGCGCTCGGGCATGCCGGTGCTGCCGGCGCTGATGGACCTGCTGCACGAAGTGGCGCGCCGCCGTGCCGATCCGGCCGAGCTGCCGGGGCTGGAGGCGATGATGCCCGGCTGCCCGCTGATCGGCTGGCTGCACGATGCGCCCGCGCCGCTGCCCGGCGACCTGCGCGTGGTGGCCGGCGAGGTCGAAGGCGATTCGCTGATGAGCTGGCTGAAGACGCTGCTGAGCGACGCCTTCTACTGGACCGACAACGACCTCGTGGTGCACACCCGCTCGATGTATGGCGGGGCGCGCCGCGAGGCCGGCCATGCGAGCTTCCTGCTCGACCACGGCGGCGAGGTCGACCACTTCCACTACTTCGTCAATCCGCGCACCGCGCAGGCCCTGCGCGATGCGCTGCTGCTGCCGCAGCCGCCGGGCTTCAGCGCGATCGGCCCGCAGGCCTGGGCCGGCACCGACAGCAGCGGGCAGCGCGCGATGCTGGCCTCGCCCTTCGAAGCCGCCCATGCCCCGGCCCTGCCCGTGCTGGCCGCCGGCGCCGCGCCACTGCAGATGGACGTGTTGAACACCCACCTGCGCGAGGTGCGCGCACCGCTGATGCTGGGCCACTACCTCGCGATGAAGCTCACCGGCACCGAGGCCGTGGTCGACCGCCTGCTCGGCGGCGCCTTGAGCGAGGCCAAGCGCGCCGGCCTGTATGCCGACGAGCTCGACACGCACCAGGTCTTCGCGCCGGCGCACGATGGCGGCCCGGCCGCGGTGATCGTCGTCGGACTGGGCGAGGAGGGCAAGCTGCGCGTGGGCGACCTGCAGCGCGCGGTGCGGCAGGCCACGCTGGCCTATGCGCAGCGGATGGCCGAGCGCGTCCCGGCGCCCCACGACCGCGCATCGATCGACATCGCCGCCACGCTGCTGGGCAGCGGCGGCACCGGCATCAGCGTGGGCACCGCGGCGCAGGCCATCGCGCAGGGCGTGCACGAGGCCAACGAGCGGCTGCGCGGCACCGCATGGCCGCATGTAGCGCGCCTCACCTTCGTCGAGCTCTACCTCGACCGCGCGACCGAGGCCTGGGTCGCGCTCGACGTGCTGCGCCAGTCGGCTCCCGGCGACTTCGTGCTCGACGAGGTGGTGCAGCCCGGCCCCGGCGCGCTGCGCCGCCCGCTCGACTCGGGCTACCGCGGCGCGCACTACGACTTCGTCAGCGCGGTGTCGGCCACGGGCCGCGAGGGCGAAGCGCTGATCGAGTACACGCTGGACACGCGGCGCGCGCGCGCCGAGGTGCGCGGCCAGTCGACGCAGCGCGTGCTGGTGCAGGAGCTGATCGGCGCGGCGGCCGACGAGCGCCATCCGCGGCCCGAGCTGGGGCGCGCGCTGTTCCAGCTGCTGGTGCCGCCCGAGCTCGAGCCATTTCTCGCCGGCAGTGGCGAGACCCTGCTGGAGCTCGACGCCACCACCGCTGCCATTCCGTGGGAACTGCTCGACACGCAGCCCGACGGCGAGCCCACGGCCGCGCCGCAGCCGCCCTGGGCCATCCGCACGCGCCTGCTGCGCAAGCTGCGCACGCCGCAGTTCCGCCGGCAGCCGCAGGGCGCAGGGGCCGACGGCGGCGTGCTGGTGATCGGCGAGCCGGCCCTCGACGACCCCGCCTACCCACCACTGCCCGGCGCGCGCGCCGAGGCCGAGGCAGTGGCCGCCACGCTGGGAGCGCAGGCCCTGCTCGGCGCCCAGGCGCTGCAGGTGGTCGATGCGCTGCTGGGTGACCGCTACCGCATCGTGCACGTGGCCGGCCACGGCAGCTATGCGCCCGACGGCAGCGGCGGCGTGGTGCTGTCGAACCATGCGGTGCTGGGCCCGCGCGAGATCGAGAGCATGCGCACCGTGCCCGAGCTGGTGTTCGTCAACTGCTGCCATCTCGGCAAGATCGAAGCCGGCTCCACCCACCCCGACCAGAGCCGCACCGCCTTCGCGGCCAACGTGGCCGAGCAGTTGATCCGGCTGGGCGTGCGCTGCGTGGTGGCGGCGGGCTGGGCGGTCGACGACGAGCCGGCGCAGCGCTTCGCCACCGTGTTCTACACGCAGCTGCTCAAGGGCGCCCGCTTCATGGATGCGGTGGCTGCCGCGCGCGAGCTGGTGTGGCGCGAGCATCCGCAGAGCATCACCTGGGCGGCCTACCAGTGCTATGGCGATCCCGACTGGGTCTACATGCCGCAGGTCGATGCCGACCTGCCGGTACGCCGCGTGGCGGGCGCCTCGGCCATCGTGTCGTCGCCCGCGCTGGCGCTGGCACTCGAGACGCTGGCCATCGAGGCCCGCCATGGCGACACGCCGCACCAGCAGCTGCTCGAGCAGGTGCGCCAGCTCGAGGCGCAGCACGGCGCGCGCTGGGGCGCGCAGGGTGCGGTGGCCGAGGCCTTCGGCCTGGCGTATGCCGAGGCCGGCGACCACGCAGCGGCGAAGCGCTGGTACCGCGTCGCGGTGAAGGCGCCCGACGGCAGCGCCTCGATGCAGGCGGCGCGCCGGCTCAAAGACCTGTGAGCCTTACTTGGCGTACCACAGCGCCGCGAAGAAGTGGCAAATGCTGCCGCCCATCACGAACAGGTGCCACACGAAGTGCGCGTAGCGCACCCGCGAGTCGACCAGGAACACCAGCGCACCCAGCGTGTAAGAGATACCGCCGGCCACCAGCAGCGTGATGCCGCGCGGCGAGAGGTTGTGCAGCAGCGGACCGGCCGCAAACACCGCCAGCCAGCCCATCGCGATGTAGAGCCCGGTGGACAGCAACGGATGCGACAGCCGGTTGAGCAGCTTGGCCAGCACGCCCATCACCGCCAGCGCCCACACCACCCCGAACAGCCCCCAGCCCAGCCCGCCGCGCAGCGCCCCGAGCGCAAACGGCGTGTAGCTGCCGGCGATGAAGAGATAGATCGCCGCATGGTCGAAGCGGTTGAAGATCTCCTTCACCCGGCCCATCGGCAGCGCGTGGTACACGGTGGACACCAGGTACAGCAGCATCATCGTCGCGGCGAAGAGGCTCACCGCGACGAAGTCGATCGCCTGCGCGCCGCGTTCGGCGCATGAGTTGAGCAGGATCGGCAGCGCGGCCACGGCCAGCAGGAAGCCGATGCCATGGCTGATGGCGTTGGCGATCTCCTCGCCGAGGGTCTGCGGGCGCTGCTCGGTGAGCAGCCGCGTGAGCATGTTCGGTTTCATGGTGGCGATGAAGTGAAGCGGCCCTGCCACGCGCTGTGCAAGGCCTGTTCCCGAGGCGCTTCCCGCACGGCGCGAGTTGGCGTCGGCAGGCGCCGACACGCACGCATCAGCGGCCTCCGCTCACGTCGAGCAATGCGCCGGTGCAGTAGCTGGCTTCATCGGACAGCAGCCACACGATGCTGTGCGCCACCTCATCGGCCGTGCCGGCGCGGCCCATCGGGATCTGCGGCGCCAGCTGGCGAGCCCGGTCGGGCTGTCCGCCCGAGGCATGGATGTCGGTCTCGACGATGCCGGGCCGCACCGCGTTGACGCGCACGCCCTCGGCCGCCACCTCGCGCGCAAGGCCGATCGTGAAGGTGTCGATCGCCGCCTTGCTGGCGGCGTAGTCCACGTACTGCCCCGGGCTGCCCAGCCGCGACGCGGCCGACGACAGATTGACGATAGCCCCACCCGCACCGCCATGGCGCGCACTCAGGCGGCGCAGCGCCTCGCGCGCACAGACGAAGCTGCCGAGCACGTTGATCGCGAACATGCGCTGCAGCCGCGCCGCGCTCATCTCGTCGACCCGCTGTGCGACATCGACCACGCCGGCGCTGTTGACCAGGCCGCGCAGCCGGCCGACCAGGCCTTCGACGCTCGCGCGATCGAGGCGCTCGAACATCGCACACACCTGCTCGTCGTGCGCCACATCGGCCTGCAGCACGATCGCGCGGCGGCCCCGCTCGCGCACCGCGGTGGCCACCGCATCAGCTGCGGCCGCATCACGCGTGTAGTTGATCGCCACATCCCAGCCGCGCTCGGCCGCGAGGAGCGCCGTGGCCGCGCCGATGCCGCGGCTGCCGCCGGTGACCAGCACCAGCGGTGCCGTGTTGTCGTTTGAAGCCATGCGGACCATCATAGGCGCGCCTCTTGCCGCGCGTTCCCGAATGTCCCTCAAGCCTGATGAAGGAGTGACCCATGACAAACGCCCGCAACGTCGCCGTGCTCGTCGGCAGCCTGCGCAAGGATTCGTTGAACCGCAAGATGGCGCATGCGCTCGCCGCGCTGGCGCCCGAGGGGTTGAAGCTCGGCATCGTCGAGATCCGTGACCTGCCGTTCTACGACCAGGACATCGAGAACACGCCGCCGCAGGCCTGGGTGACGTTCCGCGAGCAGATCGCGAAGGCCGATGCGGTGCTGTTCATCACGCCGGAATACAACCGCTCGGTGCCGGGTGTGCTGAAGAACGCGATCGACGTCGGCTCGCGGCCCTATGGCCACAGCGTGTGGAGCGGCAAGCCCGGTGCGGTGATGAGTGTGTCGCCCGGCGCGATCGGCGGCTTCGGCGCCAACCACCACCTGCGGCAATCGCTGGTGTTCCTGAACGTGCCGGTGCTGCAGCAGCCCGAGGCCTACATCGGCGGGGCCGACAAGCTGTTCGACGAGCAGGGCGGCATCGCCAACCCCGGCACGAAGGAATTCCTCGGCAGGTTCATGCAGGCCTTCGAGGCCTGGATCGCCACAGTCAAGCGATGACCCTGCGGGGCCGAGGCGGCGTGCTTCCCGCAGGCGGAGCGATACTGTACATTCATACAGCTCATCAGCTGCTGTATCGCGATGGACCTGCCACAGAAACTCGCCGTGCTCGCCGACGCGGCCAAGTACGACGCCTCCTGCGCCTCGAGCGGCAGCACGCGCCGCGATTCTTCTGACGGCCGCGGCCTCGGCTCCTCCGATGGTTCGGGCATCTGCCACAGCTTCACGCCCGATGGCCGCTGCGTCTCGCTGCTGAAGGTGCTGCTCACCAACTACTGCAGCTACGACTGCCTCTACTGCATCAACCGCGTCAGCAGCAACGTGCCGCGGGCCCGCTTCACGGTCGACGAGGTGGTGCAGCTCACGCTCGATTTCTACCGCCGCAACCTGATCGAAGGCCTGTTCCTCTCGAGCGGCATCATCCGCAGCGCCGACTACACGATGGAGCAGGTGGTCGAGGTGGCGCGCGTGCTGCGCGAAGAGCACCTGTTCCGCGGCTACATCCACCTGAAGACGATTCCCGATGCGTCGCCCGAGCTGCTGGCGCGCGCCGGCCGCCATGCCGACCGGCTGAGCATCAACCTCGAGCTGCCCACACCCGAGGGGCTGCAGAAGCTGGCCCCTGAAAAGAATGCGCCGGGCATCCGCCGCTCGATGGCGCGCATGCATTGGCTGATCGACGAATCGAAGGCCGCCGCCCGCACCCGCGCGCCACGTGCCGGCGCCGGCCTCGCCCCCGCAGCGGCCACGCCGCCGCGCTTTGCGCCCGCAGGCCAGAGCACGCAGATGATCGTCGGCGCCGATGCCACCGACGACCGCACCATCCTCGCGACCAGCAGCGCGATGTATGCGTCGTTCGGCATGAAGCGCGTGTACTACTCGGCCTTCAGCCCGATCCCCGACGCGGCCCGGGCCCTGCCGCTCAAGGCGCCGCCGCTGGTGCGCGAACACCGGCTCTACCAGGCCGACTGGCTGATGCGCTACTACGGCTTCGATGCCGACGAGATCGTCGCCAGCCCCGATGGCCTGCTGGCGCTCGATGTCGACCCCAAGCTCGCTTGGGCGCTGGCGCATCGCGAGCGCTTTCCAGTCGACCTGAACCGCGCACCGCGCGAGCTGATGCTGCGCGTGCCGGGGCTGGGCGTCACCGCGGTCGACCGGCTGCTGCAGAGCCGGCGCGTGCGGCAGCTGCGCCTGGACGACCTGCGCCGGCTGCGCGTGCCACTGCGCAAGCTGACGCCGTTCGTGATGGTGGCCGACCACCACCCCGGCCGCGAGCTCGATGCCGCTTCGCTCGCCGCGAGGCTGCGGCCCGCGCCGGTGCAGGCCGGGCTGTTCGACGACACGCCGGCCTGATGCACTGCATCCGCCTGCCCGACAGCGCCGATGCCGAGGGCTGGCGCAGCGCGGCGCGCGCATTGCTGCGCGCGGGCGTGCCGCCGGCCGAGGTGGCCTGGCAGGTCGAAGGCTGCGAGGCCGATGCGCTGTTCGATGATGAACCCGCGCTGCCCGAAGCCGCGGCCGATGCGCCCCGGCCGGCGGTGCCGGCCGCGTTCGTCGAGCTGGCCACCGATGCGCTGTGCCACACCGACCCGCAACGCTTTGCACTGCTGTACCGCCTGCTGTGGCGGCTGGTGCATGAGCCCGGCCTGCGCCACGACCGGCTGGACCCCGACTGGCTGGCCGTGCGCACGCTGGCCCGCGCCGTGCACCGCGACGAGCACCAGATGCGCGCCTTCGTGCGCTTCCATGAGCAGGCCACGCCGCAGGGCCCGCAGTTCGTCGCGTGGTATGAGCCCGAACATCACGTCGTCGACCGCAACGCACCGTTCTTCGCCGGCCGCTTCGCGAGCATGCGCTGGGCGATCTTCACGCCGCGGCGCAGTGTGGCCTGGGATGGCCGCGCGCTGCAGTTCGGCGGTGGCGCGCAGCGCGAGGCCGTGCTGCCGAAGGACGATGCCAAGCAGGCGCTGTGGCTCACCTACTACGCGAGCATCTTCAACCCCGCGCGGCTGAAGCTCGAGCACATGCAGGGCGAGATGCCGAAGAAATACTGGCGCAACCTGCCCGAGGCCGCGTTGATCGCGCCGCTGGCGGCCGATGCCGCCCGGCGCACCGAGCGCATGATCCACGAAGCTCCGACAATGCCGCGACGACGCATCCCCAGGAAGGACACCCCATGAAGACCCGCGCAGCCGTGGCCTGGAAGGCCGGCGCCCCGCTCACGATCGAAACCGTCGACCTCGAAGGCCCGCGCGCCGGCGAGGTGCTGGTGGAGGTCAAGGCCACCGGCATCTGCCACACCGACTACTACACGCTCTCGGGCGCCGACCCCGAGGGGCTGTTCCCCGCGATCCTCGGGCACGAGGGCGCCGGCGTGGTGGTCGACGTGGGCCCGGGCGTCACCAGCCTGAAGCGCGACGACCATGTGATCCCGCTCTACACGCCCGAATGCCGCGAGTGCAAGTTCTGCCTCTCGCGCAAGACCAACCTCTGCCAGCGCATCCGCGGCACGCAGGGCAAGGGGCTGATGCCCGACGGCTCGTCGCGCTTCTCGCTGGCTGGCAAGCCACTGCTGCACTACATGGGCACCTCGACCTTCAGCAACTACATCGTGGTGCCCGAGATCGCGCTGGCCAAGGTGCGCTCCGACGCACCCTTCGACACCGTGTGCTACATCGGCTGCGGCGTGACCACCGGCGTGGGTGCGGTGCTGTTCACCGCCAAGGTGGAGGCGGGCGCCAACGTGGTGGTGTTCGGCCTGGGCGGCATCGGGCTCAACGTGATCCAGGGCGCGAAGATGGTGGGCGCCGACAAGATCATCGGCATCGACCTCAACCCCGAGCGCGAGGCGATGGCGCGCCGCTTCGGCATGACGCACTTCATCAACCCGAAGCAAGTGCCCAACGTGGTGGATGCGATCGTGCAGCTCACCGACGGCGGCGCCGACTACAGCTTCGAATGCATCGGCAACACCACCACGATGCGGCAGGCGCTGGAGTGCTGCCACAAGGGCTGGGGCCAGAGCATCATCATCGGCGTGGCCGAGGCCGGCGCCGAGATCAGCACGCGGCCGTTCCAGCTCGTGACCGGGCGGCGCTGGCTGGGCTCGGCCTTCGGCGGCGCGCGCGGCCGCACCGACGTGCCGAAGATCGTCGACTGGTACATGGACGGCAAGATCAGGATCGACGAGCTGATCACGCACCGGTTGAAGCTGGAGCAGATCAACGAAGGGTTCGAGCTGATGAAGCGGGGGGAGTCGATCCGGTCGGTCGTGGTGTATTGACGTGGCGGCGAACAACATCACCACGCTCAGCGAGCACGCCTGCTTCGGCGGCGTGCAGGGCTTCTACCAGCACGACTCGCACACCATCGGCGCGACCATGCGCTTCGGCGTCTACCGGCCGCCGCAGGCCGGGCAAGGCCCGCTGCCGGCGCTGATCTACCTGGCCGGCCTCACCTGCACCGAAGAGACCTTCGCGATCAAGGCCGGCGCGCAGCGCCTCGCCGCGGAGCATGGCCTGATCCTCGTGTCGCCCGACACCAGCCCGCGCCACACCGGCATCGCCGGCGCGACCGACGACTGGGATTTCGGCGAAGGCGCAGGCTTCTACCTCGATGCCTCGCAGGCGCCGTGGTCAGCGCGCTTCCGCATGGAGAGCTGGATCACGCAGGAGCTGCAGGCGCTGCTGCCGCAGCACTTCGGCGTGATGCCTGATCGCATCGGCCTCTTCGGCCACTCGATGGGCGGCCACGGTGCACTCACGCTCGCGCTGCGCCACCCCGGGCTGTATCGCAGCGTCTCGGCGCTGGCGCCCATCTGCGCGCCGATGCAGTGCCCCTGGGGCCAGAAGGCGTTCAGCCGCTACCTGGGCGACAACCGCTCGGCCTGGGCCTCGCACGATGCGGTGGCGCTGATCGAAAGCGGTGCCACCGCACCACCGCTGCTCGTCGACCAGGGCCTGGCCGACAAGTTCCTGCACGAGCAGCTCAAGCCCGAGCTGCTGGAGGCCGCCTGCGCGCGCACCGGCCAGCCGCTCACGCTGCGCCGGCACGAAGGCTACGACCACGGCTATTACTTCATCGCGTCGGTGATCGGCGATCACCTCGCGCACCATGCCGCGGCGCTGAAGACTCAGTAGGCTTTGTAGGGCAGGAACTTGCCCGACATCACGATCTGCACGCGGTCGCCCTTGGGGTCGGCCT
>CBIHRS010000055.1:0-31534 GCA_966212505.1 uncultured bacterium | reverse complement strand
GGGCCGACCGCCAGACGCTTAGCCCAGCCGCCGGGCAGCCCAGGGCCTTGCTCGCGACACCCTCAAGACACAACCAACCTCACGACGCCTGAGTGATCGCGTAATGCAATGGCGAAGGCATCAAGTCCTCGCCGGAAGGCGTCCCATTCCCCGTCTGCGATTCGCGGTGCACGTACGAGCGCCTGAACTCGCGCGGCGTCATCTGCTTGATCGCGAGGAACTGGCGGTTGAAGTGCGACAGGTTGCTGTAGCCCACCTCGCTGGCGATGCACGAGATCGGCGTGTCGGTCGACACCAGCAGCGAGCAGGCCTTGCCCACCCGCAGCTGCGCGATGTATTCGCCCACCGTCAATCGCGTGTGCCGCTTGAACAAGCGGTGCAGCCCCGAGACGCTGAGCGCCGCGCGGTCGGCCAGCTCGGGGATCGAGATGTCGGTCTGGTAGTGCTTGTGGATGTATTCCAGCGTGCGGTCGATGCGCGGCCGGTCGACCTGGCGGATCGTGTCGGTCTCTGATCGGGGCGCACACAGCAGCCGGTAGTCGACGTCGTCGGCCAGGATGGTCAGCACCTCGATGAAGCGCACCAGCCGGCCCGCCGGCGAGAGCTTGTGCATGCCCTCGATGCGCGCCCTTGCCGCCTGCGCCGTCTCGGCCGAGTAGGCGATGCCGCGGTTGGAGAGCGCGAGCATGTTGCGCATCACCTTCAGCTCGGCCAGGTTGTCGATCAGCGCATGGATCCAGTCGGGCCGGATCCAGAACACATGCGCCACGTGCGGCTGTGCGCGGTTGATCTTGTCCTGCGACATCCAGGTGTGCGGCAGGTTGGAGCCCAGCAGTACCAGGTCGTTGTCGCCATAGGGCTCGATGTTGTCACCCACGTAGCGCTGGCCCTGGCTGTTGACGGTGAGCGTCAGCTCGTATTCCAGGTGGTAGTGCCAGTTGAACGGAATCGCCTCGTCGAGCCGTCGGTGGAAGTAGGTCCACGTGGCGCCATCGGGGACCAGCAGGCTTTCCAGCAGTGCGTTCATGACGGGGCTCCGGCAACAACAACCTTTGCTTACGAAAGTAGATTCTCCGGCAGGGTGAGGCAATCGGTGCCGGCCCTGAGCAAGCCTCGCCACAAACGTATCAGTTGTGGCTTCTTTCGCGGCTACCCGTGTGGCGTGGTGGTCGGAATACTGGCCGCCAGGGAGACAGAGATCGAGGTCATTGAAGAGAGGTCCGCTGATGCGTGCGACCAGCAAGCCATGGTTCATGAGGACGCTCGCAGCGCTGGCGCTGGCCGCCGGGCTGGGAGCGGCAGGTGCGGCACAGGTCACGCTCAAGATCGAGAGCTGGCGCTACGACGATCTGCCGGTGTGGCGCGACACCCTCATCCCGGCCTTCGAGAAGGCGCACCCCGAGATCCACGTCGTCTTCACGCCGACCACGCCGATGGGCGAATACAACGCCCGGGTCGAGGCGAAGCTGGCCGCGGGCACGGCCGGCGACCTCATCACCTGCCGCCCGTTCGACGATTCGCTCAAGCTCTTCCAGAAGGGCCGGCTGCTGGCCCTCAATGACCTCCAGGGCCTGGGCAACTTCTCGCCGCTGGCGAAGCTGGCCTGGACCACCGACGACGGCGCCACCACCTTCTGCGTGCCGATGGCCTCGGTGATCCACGGCTTCATCTACAACGCCGATGCGCTGGCCGCGCTGAAGATCGAGCCGCCCGCCACCTGGGACCAGTTCTTCGCGGCGCTGCAGCGCATCAAGGCCGATGGTCGCTACATCCCGCTGATCATGGGCACCAAGGACGGCTGGGAAACCGCCACGATGGGCTACCAGAACATCGGCCCCAACTTCTACCGCGGCGAAGAAGGCCGCAAGGCGCTGATCGCCGGCACCGCGAAGCTCACCGACCCCGAATGGGTGGAGCCCTTCCGCGTGATCGCGCGGTGGAAGCCGTTCCTCGGCGAAGGCTTCGAGGCGCAGACCTACCCCGACAGCCAGAACCTTTTCACGCTCGGCCGCGGTGCCATCTACCCGGCGGGCTCATGGGAGATCGCCGATTTCGAGAAACAGGCCGGCTTCAGGCTGGGCGTGTTCAAGCCGCCGCTGCAGCGCGCCGGCGACAAGTGCCACATCTCCGACCACCCCGACATCGCACTCGGCATCAACGCCCGCAGTCCGAATGCAGCGCAGGCCCGGGTGTTCCTCGACTGGGTGGCCTCGGCGGAGTTCGCCTCGCTGTATGCCAACGCGCTGCCCGGCTTCTTCAGCCTCAACAGCAAGGCGGTGGCGCTGAAGAGCCCGCTGGCGCGGCAGTTCGTCGGCTGGCGCAGCCAGTGCGCCTCGACCATCCGGCCCACCTACCAGATGCTGTCGCGCGGCACGCCCAACCTCGAGCTCGAGTTCTGGCGTGCCGGTGCGGCGGTGATCGAAGGCACGCTCACGCCCGAGGCGGCGGCGCAGCGGCTGCAGGCGGTCTTGCAGAAGACCTACAAGGCGGCGAAGTGATGAGGAGCACGGCAATGGACAGGCGTCGTTGGATCGGTGCGATGGGGGCTGCGTTGGGCGCCGGCGTGTTCAGCGCCTTCAGCCCCAAGGCCAGGGCCGCGCGCGGCGAGAGCATCCTGCTCGGCCAGTCGGCGCCATTGAGCGGGCCGGCCGGCGAGCTCGGGCTGCAGTTCAGGCTCGGCGCCTCGCTGCTGTTCGACAAGCTCAATGCGCAGGGCGGCATCAACGGCCGCAGCATCGAGCTGCGCAGCCTCGACGATGGCTTCGAGCCGCAGCGCTGCGTGAAGAACACGCAGGCGTTAATAGAGGCCGGCGCCAGCGTGCTGTTCGGCTACGTGGGCACGGCCGCCAGCCTTGCAGCGCTGCCGCTGGCCACGGCCGCGCAGCGCGTGTTCTTCGCGCCCTTCACCGGCTCGGAGGCGGTGCGCATCCCGTTCAATCCGCTGGCCTTCCACCTGCGGGCCTCGTATGTCGACGAGGCGCATGCGATCGTCAAGCACCTCACCTCGGTGGGCATCCAGCGCATCGGCGTGTTCTACCAGAACGACGGCGACGGCAAGGCCGGCCTGCTCGGCGTGGCGCGGGCGCTCAAGCTGCAGTACCAGTCGCCCGCGGGGCTGGGCTTCGTGGAGCGCAACTCGGTGGAGGTGGATGCAGCGGTGAAGAGCATCCTGGCCGCGAAGCCCGATGCCATCGTGCAGATCAGCACCTACCGCTCGTGCGCCGCGTTCATCCGCGCCGCGCGGCGGGCCGGCTTCAGCGGGGTGTTCTACAACATCTCGCTGGTGGGGGCGCAGGCGCTGGCGCAGGAGCTGGCCACGGCCGCGCAGGGCGTCGTGGTGAGCCAGGTGATGCCGTATCCGTTTTCGCCGCTCACGCGGCTGTCGGGCGAATACCTGGCCGCGGGCCACGCCGCGCTGGGCGAGAAATTCCAGCCCAGCTACGGCAGCATCGAAGGCTACGTGGCCGCCAAGACCCTGGCCGAGGCACTGCGCCGCGCCGCCGCGCCTTCACCCACCACCATCGCGAGCGCGCTGGAATCGCTGCACGAGCTCGACCTCGGCGGCTTCCATGTGGACTTCGGGCCCGGCAAGCATGCCGGCTCGCGATTCATCGACCTCACCATCCTCACCGAGGACGGCAAGGTCAGGCACTGAACTCCTCGAGGAGGGCGAGCCGCCGTCCAGGCGATCCGGACGGCGTTTGATGTGGGCCGCGGCATCTCAGGGGGTGCCGTGGCCCTCTTTTTTCGGCTCGGCCATCAGCGCGGCGGGCGCGGTGTCTTCTGCGGCGTCGCTCTGGCCCATCAGGTCGTTCTCTTCGAGGATGGTGCGGGTGCGCTCGACCATCGTGTCGAGGATGGCGCGCAGGTCGACCGGCTGGCCGCGCTGCACCGCACGCACCACCGCGCCATACATCGGGATGCCCACCTGCCACAGGTCGTGCGTGAGGTAGATCGGGTTCTGCTCGATGTCGAAGGGCAGGCCGGCCTCGCGCGTGGCGGCCTTCCAGCGGAACGAGGGCAGCCGCTGGATGCAGATGTCGCCCAGCGCCTCGCCGAGCGCATAGGCCAGATCGACGTTGAAGACCTTGCAGGCGGGGTCGATCTTCATCTCGCCGTCATCATCAAACGAGATGAGGCTGTGCTGCTCCACCTGCAGGTGTGTGCGCACCACGTCCTGCAGCAGCGGCAGGTGGGCGGTGGTCCAGGTCTTGGGGGCGGTGGTGCCCAGGGGCAGCAGCGCGCGCAGCAGCTGGCGGCGCTGCTCAATGGCGGGCAGTGCGGCCGAGGGTACCAGCGCGGCACTGTGGCCGGCCGGCGCCGTCACGGCGTGGGGCCGCCGTTGGATGAAGAACGCCGCGGCAACGAGCGCCGCCACGGCGAGCAGGATGTAGATCGTCATGAAGCCTCATGCAGCGGCGACTCCCGTGCCGCGCAATGCATTGTGCAAAGCTTCGCTGCCCCGCAACATCCCCACTTCGATGCCGTTCCAGTTGCGCATCGTCAACGCGCTCATGCTTCGCATGAACGTGCGCTCCTCGTCGTCCAGCGGCGCCAGCGCCTCGATCAGCGAGGCCATCACCACCTCGCAGGCGCGGGCGTTGTTGCCGTCGTCCATCTTGATCGCCACGCCCAGCCCGCGCTGCGGCAGTGCCGCGCAGTACATGCCCTCGGCGCCCACCTTGCAGTACACGCGCTCGCGCAGCTTGTCCATCACCACGCTGTCGAAGCGGCCGCTGCCGCCGACCATGAAGGGCGCGGCGGCCACCGCGCGGCGCAGGCGCGCGGCTGCATGCGCCTGCCCCTCGCGCAGGCCGATGCCGGTGCCCCAGCGCGCGAAGGCCAGCGCCAGCCGGCGCAGCGGCACGCCATAGGTGGGGATCGAGCAGCCATCGGTGCCGCGCGGCGCCTTGCCGCCGGCCAGCGGCACCCCGGTGGTGGATTCGAGCGCGGCGGTGATCTCGCGCATCAGCGGATGGTCGGGCTGCACGTAGCCGCGCACGAAGCCGCGCAGGTCCTGCGCGCCGGCCATCATGCAGGCCACGCAGACGAAGCCCGAGTGCTTGCCGGAGCAGTTGTTGTGCAGCGCCAGCGGCGCGCTGCCGGAGGCCGCCAGGTGGCGCGCGCTGGTTTCGTCGTAGGGCCAGTGCGCACCGCATTCGAGCACCGTATCGTCGACGCCGGCCTTGGCCAGCATCGAGGCGGCGGTCTTCACATGCTCGGGCTCGCCGTTGTGCGAGGCGCAGGCGATCGACAGCTCCTCGTCGGTGAGGCCCAGCCGCTCGGGTGCGCCGCTTTCCACCAGCGGCAGTGCCTGCAGCATCTTGACCGCCGACCGCGGGTACACCGGCCGGTCGATGTCGCCCACCGACAGCACCACGCCGCCATCCGCATCCATCACTGCAAAGGCGCCGGCATGCACCGACTCCACCATGTCGCCGCGCTGCAGCTCGACCAGCACAGGGTTGTGCATCGTCTTCTCCCGGGGTTGGACGTTGACTCTAGCGCGGCAGCAATCAGCATGCGAAGCCCCGCAAGGCCGCGAGAATCGCGCCCATGTCGCTCCTCGCCCTGGGTTTCGTGCTCGTCGCCGCGCTGCTGCATGCGCTGTGGAACATCGTGGCCAAGCATGCTGGCGGCGACCGGCATTTCGCCCTGGTGTGCGGCGCGATGCTGGCGCTGCTGTGGCTGCCGGTGGCGCTGTGGGCCGGCATCGGCGCGGTGGCAGCGTGGGGCTGGAAGGAATGGGCCTTCATCGTGGGCAGCGCGGTCACGCACCTGGCCTACTTCCTGTCGCTGTTGCGTGGCTACCGCGAAAGCGATCTCACGGTGGTGTATCCGGTGGCGCGCGGCACGGGGCCGCTGCTGTCTTCAGTGGGCGCGATGCTGCTGCTCGCCGAGCGGCCCACGCTCTTCACGCTGCTGGGGCTGGCCGGCATCACGCTCGGTATCGTGATGATCGCTGGCGGCCCGGCGCTGTGGCGGCGCGCGCATCAGCCCGAGGACCGGGCCCGCGTACATGCGGGCCTGCGCTGGGGCGCGGCCACCGGCGCGCTGATCGCGGCCTACACGGTGCTCGATGGCTATTCGGTCAAGGTGCTCGCGATCTCGCCGATCCTGATCGACTACTTCGGCAACCTCTGCCGCATCCCGTTCCTGCTGGTGATGGCGGTCGGCGATCGCGCGGGGCTCGTGCGTTCGGTGCGCAAGCTGTGGAAGCATGCGCTGCTGGTGGCGGCTGTCAGCCCGCTGGGCTACGTGCTGGTGCTGTATGCGGCCCGCATGGCGCCGCTGTCGCATGTGGCGCCGGCGCGGGAGGTGTCGATGCTGTTTGCGGCCTTGATCGGTGGCCGGTTGCTGGGCGAGGAGGACCGAGGGTGGCGTTTGGTGGGTGCGGGTTGCATGGCGGTGGGGGTGGCTTCGTTGGCGTTCGGCTGAGGTTGTTTTTCCTGCCTCGGTGTGGGGCGCGGGGCAGGTGGCCCGGGTGTCCGTTCTCCGGCTCCACCTCGCGGGGTGCTACCGAGGGCCGCCCTCGTCACCTCGTCGATACGAGCCAAGCAGTGGACGAGTCATGACACCGCGAATGGGGCCTGCGCCCGGACACACGGGCCACCTGCCCCGGATACACCGGTGGCAGGCCACCAGGAGGCATGCCACCGGTGGTGCCGCAGGGGGATGGGGGTGCCTGCGGGCGCAGGCCCCATTCGCGGTTGCCCCAATGAGGGCAGTGCACTGTGGTGTTGAAGAGGCAAGCACAGGCAGTCCTCGGTCGCCGCCCGCGAGGTGGAGCCGGAGAACGCAGGTTCCCCCGTCCCCCTGTCGCTCCAACCCAGGCGAGCTTCAGCTTGAACGAGCAAACCACTCGCAGAAATGCTCGATGCACGCACGCATCCGCGGCAGCCGCTGGCGCTCGGCCAGCATCACCGCGTGCACCTGCATCGGCTCGACCTGCAAGGCGCCTGGCAGCACCGGCACCAGTTGCCCCGCCTGCACCAGTGGTGCGCCCACCAGCGTGGGCAGGCGGGCGATGCCCAGGCCGTGCAGCGCCATCGTGACGATGACCGCGGTGTTGTCGGCCTGCGTCGGCCCCTGCGCGATCAGCGTGTGGCCATTGGCGAAGTGCCAGCGGTTCAGCACCGGGTAGCTGCAGTTCGCGAGCAGCCGGTGCGTGCCCAGGTCTTCAGGGGCGTGCGGCGTGCCATGCGCGGCCAGGTAGCCGGGGCTGGCGTACAGCGCGGTGCCCAGCGTCCCCATCGGCCGCAGCACCATCGCCTCGCCGGCCACTTCGCCGGTGCGGATGGCGATGTCGATGCCTTCGCGCACGATGTCGACCAGCCGGTCGTTGACGCGCAGCTCCACCTGCAGGTCGGGATGCCGGGCCTGCAGCGAGGGCAGCGCCGGCACGATCCAGTACTGCGCCATCACGGTGCTCACGCTCAGCTTGACCAGCCCGCTCACGCGCGCGGTCCGGTCGGCGAACTCGGCCTCCATCTCGTCGACCGTGCCGCCGATGCGCGTGCACCACGCGAGAAAGCTCTCGCCTTCGGGCGTGAGCGTCATGCCGTGCGTCGAGCGGCGCACCAGCTTCGCGCCGCAGGCGGCCTCGATGCGCGCCAGCGTGCGCGACACCCCGCTCACCGGCACCTGCCGCTCGCGCGCCACGGCCGAGAGCGTGCGCAGCGCCGCCACGCGGGCGAACAGCTGCAGGTCGTCGAACGACAGGTCCTTCACGGCTGCATCGCCGCGAGGTTCTCGTACATCGCCTGCACGTATTGGGCATGCGCGATGGAGCGCTTGTCGTCGGGGCGTGTCCGCCTGAGCGTGTCGACCATGTCCTGGCTTCGCTGGAGGGCGTCGACCGCGGTGTCGGCCCGTACCGGGCCCTGGTGCCCGCCGATGTCGGGATCGACGAACCAGGGCGCGGTGAAATCCAGTTGTTGCTGCGGCGTGAGCACGCCGGCCTCGCCGAGCGATCGGCCGAGCGACTGCAGCTCGTTCCAGCTGATGTGGCGCAGGTCGTGGCCGGACAGCAGCTCGCGTGCGGCCGCCGACTTGCCGAGCTGCGGGCTCGCGGAGGCCGGGGCCGGGTTGGCTGCGGCGGTGGCCGTGGCGCGGCCGGGCGTGCGTGCCGTTTCCAGAGGCGTGTTCATCGCCGCAGGCATCTGGACCCTCATCGCGTTTCCCTCGCTGTGTTCGTTGGAGGGGGCACGCTAACACTGCGCGGCCCCGCGCCAGGCTTTCAAACGAACTGGATGGTGTCTTCTTTTCGGGCGTTCCGGCTTCGCGCCGGCTGCAATACCGCTTTGCATGGCCGGCGCTTTCCGGCGCACGGCCTGCTGCCTAGAGTGCGGCTCTTGCCCCACAGGAGAACCGCACATGCCCCTCGTCACCCTGACCCTGCGCCAGGCCCGACCGGCAGCGCTCAAGACCGCCATCCTCGACGCCGCGCATGCCGCGCTCGTCGGCACCGGCGTGCATCCGCAGGATCGCTTCCAGCGCGTGCTCGAGCTTGCTGAAGACGACTTCCGCTTCGATCCGCTCTACCCCGACCTGGCCAGCGCGCGCACCGATGATTTCGCGCTGGTCGAGATCCTGCTCGGCGTGGGCCGCAGCCCCAAGGTCAAGAAGCAGATCCTCGCCGGCCTTGTGCAGGAGCTGTCGAAGCGCGACGTGAACCCCGAGCACGTGATGGTGTGCTTCCAGGAAACCGCATGGGAGAACTGGTCGGCCGGCGGCGGCCGCATGCTTCACGCCTGAACGGCCCGCCGCAGCGCGGCCCGCGCCAGCAGTCGCGTGGAGTCGAGCGTGGGCAGTGGCGAGTTCGCGTCGCTGATGATCAGCGGGATCTCGGTGCAGCCGAGCACCACCGCATCGCAGCCCTGCTGCTTCATGCGGGCGATCACCTGCTGGAAGTACGCCACACCCTCAGGCCTGAACTGGCCACACACCAGCTCGTCCATGATGATGCGGCCGATCTCGTTGCGCTCTTGGGGGTTGGGCCGCAGGTACTGCAGGCTGCGCGCCTGCAGCTTGGCCGGGTACACCTCGCTGTCGACCAGCCAGCGTGTGCCGGTGAGGCCCAGGCGGCGGAAGCCGCGCCTCACGGCCTCTTCGGCCACCACCTCGGCAATGTGCAGCCAGGGCAGCGGCGAGCGGGTCTCGATCAGTGGCAAGGCCTGGTGGATGGTGTTGTCGGGGCAGATGAGGAAATCGGCCCCGGCCTGCGCCAGCTTGCGCGCCGACGACAGCATCAGCTCGCCCACGCCGGCAAGGTCGCCCGCATCGAGGCACTTCACGTAGTCGGCCAGCGAATGCGTGTGCATCGAGACCTCCGGATGCGCATGCGGCCCCAGCCGCTGCGCGCCCTCGATGCAGATCGTGCGGTAGCACAGCGCCGCGCCTTCGGCCGAGCAGCCGACGATGCCGATGTGTCGTGTCATGGATGAGATCCTAGAAGCCGTTCGCAGGCGGAACGGGTTGCTTCGTCGAGGGGGAAGTAGCTCTCGATCCGCAGCTCCTGCAGCGTGACCAGCTGCGGCGACGAGAAGGTGGTGATCGTGGTGAGGAAGTTCAGCGCAGTGTCGCCGCGCCGCAGGCGCACGGTGAGCGTGCTGCCCAGCTCCACGCCGAAGTCGGGCCGGCGCCAGTCGACTGGCACGCCGGGGTAGGCAAGCGCGCGCTCCAGCAGCCGTGCCGGCGCGGCGCTGCCGGCCGATTGCAGGGCCTCGCGTTGCAGGCGCGAGAGCATGTGGCGCCCCAGCTCTGCCCAGTTGGCGATGAAAGGCCGCGCGAGCGCCGGGTCGAAGACGAGGTCGAACATGTTGGGCCGATCCGGCAGGCGGGCCAAGTCGACCACGAAGGCCTGCAGCATGCGCCGGCCCGCGCCGTTGATGCGGACGATGTCGTGCCCTGCCGACAGCACCGCCAGCGGATAGGGCTCCTGCTGCGCCAGCATGCGGGCGATCGCCCAATCGGCCTCGGGCGGCAGCGCCTCCAGGCCGGGCTCGGCAAAGCGGGGGGCGAAGCCGGCGGCGCGCAGCACCTCGTTCTGGTCGCGCAGGCTCAGGCCCAGCGTGTCCGCCAAGCGCAGCACCATCTCCTCGCTGGGCTGTGCGCGGCCCGTTTCGAGAAAGCTCAGGTGGCGCGACGAGAGGCCGGCCGCGAGCGCGAGGTCGAGCTGCGAGAGCCCATGCCGGCCGCGCCAATACTTGAGCAGGGCAGGGAACAGGCGGGCGGTCATCCGCGCGAATCTAGCAGGCGCGGGCAGCCCCGGCACCTACCTCGGCAGGTTATTGAGGCCGCAGGCGCGGCCACCTATCGTGGTCACCATGAAACGACACGTCTTCCTCACCGTCGCCGCGCTGATCGCGCTGACCGTCGCCACGCTGGCCCTGCTGTGGCCTGCGCACCTGCTGCACAGCAAGGGCGTTGCGCCGAGCGCGGCGGCCGAGGTGTGGATCCGCGAGGTCTCGGTGCTGCTGATCGCGCTCGCGGTGCTGGCGCTGATGGTGCGCCGACATGACGATTCGCCGACGCTGCGGGCGGTGCTGGTCTTCAACATGCTGGTGCAGCTGGGCCTGTTCCCGATCGAGATCGCGGCCTACCTCGATGGCGTGATCACGCGGGCGTGGGGGATCCTCCCCAACTCGGTGTTGCACCTCGTGCTGGCGGCCGGCTTCGGCTACTACGCCGGCTCGCCGCGCCAGGCGGCCTCGGCCTGAGCGATCAGCTCCTGCGTGCGCCCTTCGTAGCGCGGCGAGAAGTGAAACGGCACCACGGCCCGCGCCCGCACGCGGCGCGCGATGGTGCCCGACTGCACCGCGGTGAGGTGGTTCTTGCGCAGCGCATGCGCGCGGTCCTCGTCGAGGAACATGCTCTCGATGTGCAGCAGGTCGACATCGGCCAGCAACTGCTCCAGCTGCTCGAGGTTGGCCGGCGTGTAGCGCAGGTCGGTCACGTAGCCGATGCGCCGGCCGGCCACGGTGTCGAGCACCAGCGGGCTCAGCTCGGCCACGGTGTGCACGCGCTCATGCTCGCCATCGCGGTCGCGCCAGTGCACAGTGATGGGCCGGTCGCCCGGGGCGCCGTTCAGCACGGCCTCCTTCAGCTCGCGCAGCCAGGCACCCGAGGTGACGCCGATCTCGGCGAGCCGGTTGCCGGCGATGCGCAGGCGGGCCTTCTCTTCGAGCGCGAAGGCCAGCACCGGCATCTCGTGGTCGACGAAGCGGGCGCGCACGCGGAAGGTGGCCTCGTCGTGCAGCACGTCGCTGGCGTCGTGCCAGCTGGCGTCGCCGGCGCGCTCGAAGCCGGTGCGGCTGCTGAAGTGTGCGCGGTGCCGGTGGCCGTCGGGCCGCAGCTCGTTGGCCTCGATCACCAGCGCCATCTCATAGCGGTGCACCACGTTCCAGGTGTAGGCGCGCAGCTTGTGCTCTACCTGGTTCACGAAGCCCGGCCCGCCCCACAGCACCAGCTTCTCCATGCGGCCCAGCGCCACCGCCAGCAGGTGGTCGAAGCCGGCGAAGTGGTCCATGTGCGTGTGGGTGACGAAGCCATGCGACACGCGCAGCAGCACCTTGGGCGCCAGCAGCGTCAGCTCGGCCAGGTCGAACAGCAGTGCGCGCCGCTCGTCGGCCAGGTCGACTACCAGGCCCGGCTCGCGCCGCGAGGCGTCGATCAGCCGGGGTTTCAGAAGCGAATGCATGCCTTGCTCTGAAACAAGGTAGACGCGCCCGCCATCGCATGACTCGGTCGAGCCCAGAGACGCCGCGGATCCGGCTTTGCCGGGCCGCTGGGGTCGCCCCCTTGAGGGGGGGGCGCCGAAGGCGCTACGGGGGTGGGCCATGTCATCAGCGGCCGAAGAGGCCCTTGATCACATTGGTGGCGCCTTCGACCACGCCGCCGACGCTGACGCCCAGCGATTCTCCCAGCGCCGAGGTGACGCGCGTGGCGAGGTTTTCGTTGAGCGAGAAGTTGGGGTCGTCGAGCCGGCCGGCCAGCGTGAAGTGGATCGCGATGCGGCCGTCGCGGCTCATCGCGGCCAGCACCGCGCGCTGCGGCACGCCGGCGAAGGTGCCGCTGTTGCCCAGCTCCACGTTGTTGAGCACCAGCGTGCCCGGTGCCTTGAGCTGGTTGTGCTGCACCGTGGCGTCGAGCTTGAGGTCGAGCGAGCCGCGCTTGACGCCGCCTTCGGCCACCTTGAGCAGGTAGGGCTGCAGCGCGACGAGGTCGACGCCGGCGAAATCGGCCTTGATCTTCGCGTCGCGCGTGGCCGGCGTCACCGTGCCGTCGATCTGCAGGCGGCCGTCGTGCTGCGGGCCCTTGAACAGCGACTCGATCTTCAGCGCCACCGGCTCGTCGAGCGCCGGCAGGTGCAGGTTGCTCACCTCGGCCTGCAGCGCGGACAGCTTCATCTTGTGGGCCGGCTGGCGCACCGAGCCGTCGAAGAACTCGACCTCGGCATCGTGCAGCGTCACGCGGTCGATCAGCACCAGCGGGGCCAGCGCCGCGTTGCCGTCCGCGCCCGAGGCGGCTGATGCAGCAGCGGCCGGTGGCGTGGCGCCTGGCTTCTCGAGCAGCGCCGGCAGCAGGTGCAGCTTGCCGGCGCGGTCGCGGTGCAGCGAGACATAGGCCTTCTCGATGCGCACATGGCCCACGCGCCACTGGCCGTTGAAGGCGCTGCGCAGGTCGGGCAGCACCTCGACGCGCTCGGCGCGCAGCTCGTCTTCGGCCGGCCAGCGGTTCTTGCCCTCGCGATCGGCGCGGATGCGCAGGTCGCGCACTTCGAGATGGTTCCAGCTCACGTCGATGGCGCCGACGGTGCTGCGCGGCCCCAGCGCCTCGATCAGCGCGCCCTGCAGGCGTTGCAGCGCGTAGTGGTAGGCGGCGTAGAGACCGACGAGCAGCACGCCGAGCACGGCGGCAACGATGAGCAGGCGACGGGTGGCAGTGCGCATGGCGATGGTGCAGAAACTCGGGGGATTGTGCGGCAGCCGGCCCGCGACAATCGCCGCAATGTCTTCCAGTTTTCCGCCCCTGGTGGGCGTCGACTTCAGCAGCCGGCCCACGCGCCGCAAGCCCATCACCGTGGCCCACGGCGAGCGCGCCGGCGCGGTGCTGCGCCTGCAGCGCGTGGAGGCGATCGACAGCCTCGAAGGATTCGCCGCCTGGTTGCAGCAGCCGGGCCCGTGGCTTGGCGCCTTCGATTTCCCGTTCAGCCTGCCGCGCGAGCTGGTAGAGCACCTGGGCTGGCCCACTGAGTGGCCGGCGCTGATGCGGCACTACGCGGCCTTGAGCCGCGAGGAGATCCGCAGCACCTTCGCCGCGTTCTGCGCGGCCCGGCCGGTGGGCGCCAAGTTCGCGCACCGCGCCTGCGACGAGCCGGCAGGGTCGTCGCCCTCGATGAAGTGGGTGAACCCGCCGGTGGCGTACATGCTGCATGCGGGCGTGCCGCCCTTGGTCGATGCCGGCGTGAGCCTGCCGGCCGTGGAGCAGGCGGGCGACCCGCAGCGCGTGGCGCTCGAGGGCTACCCGGGCCTGCTGGCGCGCGAGCTGGTGGGCCGGCGTTCGTACAAGAGCGACGAGGCCGCCAAGCAGACAGCCGACCGGCTGATCGCCCGCAAGGACATCGTCGATGCGCTGGAGCAGGGCCGCACCCGGCTGCAGCTGCGGCTCAAGCTCACGCATGCGCAGCGCGAGGCGCTGGTCGACGATGCCGGCGGCGACCGGCTGGATGCGGTGCTGTGCCTGATGCAGGCGGGCTAGGCCGCGGGCCAGCCCGGCCACGGCCTGCCGGTTGAATTCGACCGGCTCGAGGGCTGGATCGTCAGCGCGTGAAGCCGGGCGCCGAGGCGGCGAACTGACCCGGCGTGATGCCGAAGGCGGCGCGGAAGCGCTTGGTCAGGTGGCTCTGGTCCACGTACCCCACCGCGGCGGCGACCGAAGCCGCCGGCTCGCCCTGCAGCAGCAGGCGCCGCGCCTCGCGCAGCCGGGCGCGGGTCATGTAGGCATGGGGCGGCATGCCGATTTCCTTGGCAAAGAGGCGCAGCAACGCGAAGCGGCTCACGCCGCATTGCCGCGCCAGCTCGCTCAACGACGGATCGGCGTGGAAGTTCTCGTCGAGATAGCGGCAGGCGAAGCGCACGATGGCGGCATCGCGCCCTTCGCGCGGCGTGCGGGTGAGCGTGCCGGCTGCATGGCGCGACAGCAGCGCATGCACCAGCTGCAGCAGCCGGCTCTCGAGTGCCAGCGCGTCTAGCCCCTCGGGATGCTCGCTCTGGCGGTTGAGCTCGCACAGCGCGGCGGCCAGCGCCGGATCGCGCGCCACCGGCGTGCGGAACAGCGGCAGCGGCCCGCCCGGCTGGCCAGCCTCGCGCAGCGCATCGGCCACCAGCAGCGGGTCGATGTAGACCATGCGGTAGCGGTAGCCGCCGCCCACATCGGCGGCGCGGCCGTCGTGCAGGTCGTCGGGGTTCACGAGGATCAGCGAGCCGGGGGACGAGAGCTGCTGCCCGCCACGGCAATGGAAGGTCTGCGCACCGGCCTCGATCGCGCCGATCGCGTATTCGTCGTGCGTGTGCCGGCTGTAGCTGTGGCGCACGAAGCTCGCCTTGAAGAAGCTCGCTCCGGCCAGGCCCGGCACGCGCCAGTAGTCGCTGGCTTCGGTGGGGGTCACGCCGGCCATTGTCGGGCCCCGGCGACGATGAGCACGCCGGCCGCCATGGCCAGCGGCAGGCTGCGCGTGGCGAACATCACGGCCGCGGTGGCCAGCGCGGCCAGCGCCTCGGCCGGTCCGCCCGCAGCCACCGCGGGGGCGACCAATGCGGCCATCACGCAACCGGGCATCTGCCGCAGCGCGCGGGCCACCCGGCCCTGCTGCGGCAGCCTGCGCGCCAGCGCCAGCCCGCCGGCGCGCAGGCCCCAGGTGACCAGCGCCATGGCCGCGATGGCGAGCAACGCGTCGGTTCTCATCGCGCATCCTCGCGCTGCCAGGCGCCGGCCAGGCTGCCGCTGAGGCCGCCGAGCACGATGTACCACTTGCCCGGCAGCAGTGCCTGCGCCAGCACCGCCGTGCCGGCCGCCACCGCCCAGGGCAGCAGGCTCGCCTTGCCCTTCCACATGCCCAGCAGCAGCGCGAGAAAGGTGGCGGTGAACGCGAAATCGAGCCCCCATCGTGCGGGGTCGCCGAGCGCGGCGCCGCCGATGCGGCCGGTGAGCGTGGAGGCGAGCCACGCGAGGTAGATGAGGCAGCCGCTGCCGACCAGGAAGCCCACGCTGCCGCGGCCCTGGGCCATCTCGGCGCTGGTGAGCGCCCAGTTCTCGTCGCTGATCAGGAAGGCCCGGGTCCAGCGGCGGCCGGCCTGCTCGCGCTCGAACAGCGGCAGCATCGAGGCGCTCATCAGCACGAAGCGCAGGTTGACGATCAGCGTGGCGGCGACGATCGCACCCAGCGGCAGCGCGGCGGTGGCGCTCCAGAGCTTCAGCACCACGAACTGCGCGGCGCCGGCGAAGACAAGGCCGCTCATCAGCCCGGTTTCAGCGATGCCCAGGCCGGCCTGCCCGGCGAGCGCACCCCACACGAGGCCATAGGCCGCGACGCTCAGCGCCAGCGGCACGCTGCGGCGCATGCCGTGCTGGAAAGGGGACGAGGCGTGGAGGAGGGCGAGGGCAGCCATGCGCCATGGTGGCGCGGGGCGGGCGAGGTTGGCTTGTAAATCCGTGCGGGTCAGCGCAGCGCCGCGCACACGCTGCAGTCGGCGCTGCGCTTCACCCGGATCTCGCTCCATTCCATCGTGCGCGCATCCAGCATCTGCAGGCGGCCGGCCAGCGACGACCCCACGCCCGCCAGCAGCTTCAGCGCCTCGGCCGCCTGCAGGCTGCCGATGATGCCCACCAGCGGGGCGAACACGCCCATCGTGGAGCAGGCCACGTCCTCGAAGCCCGACTCCGGCGGAAACAGGCAGGCATAGCAGGGCGAGGCCGCGTCGCGGGTGTCGTAGACCGAGATCTGGCCGTCGAAGCGGATCGCCGCGCCCGCGACCAGCGGCTTGCGGTGCCGCACGCAGGCGGCGTTGATCTGGTGCCGGATCCTGAAGTTGTCGGTGCAGTCGAGCACCACGTCGGCCTGCGGGACCAGCTCGTCGAGCAGCGCCGGGTCGGCGCGCTGCACCCGCGGCTGCACGGCGGCGTCGGGGTTGATGGCCGCGATGCTCTGCGCCGCCGATTCGGCCTTGGGCACGCCCACGCGCGCGAGGTTGTGCGCGATCTGCCGCTGCAGGTTCGTGAGGTCGACGCTGTCGTGGTCGACCAGCGTGAGCCGGCCCACGCCGGCCGTGCCCAGGTACAGCGCCACCGGCGACCCCAGGCCACCGGCACCGATCACCAGTGCATGCGAGGCCAGCAAGCGCTGCTGCCCCTCGATGCCGATCTCGTCGAGCAGGATGTGGCGGGAGTAGCGCAGCAGCTGTTGGTCGTCCATGGGCGGGAGGATACGGAAAACAAGAAAGCCCGCGCAGGGCGGGCTTCCGTGGGCACGAGAGACGGCGAGATCAGTTCTCGGATTCGGCCTCGGCCTTGCGCTCGGTCATGGTCTTGCTCACCAGCACCGGCTTGCCCTTCAGGCGGTTGAGCGCCTGGGCGAGCTGGAAGTCGTCGGAGGTGCCGAACTCGGGCAGCGGCTTCGGCGCTTCCTTGGTCTTGGCCAGCTGATCCTCTAGCTTCTTGCGCGCTTCTTCGCGCGCCTTCTCGCGGGCCTCGTCCTTCTTGTCGTCGGAGTTGATCAGGTGCTTGTCGAGGTCGGCCTCGCGCAGGCGCAGTGCGGCGAACACGTTGCCCTCGGCGGTTTCGTCGAGCATCACGTCGGGCACGATGCCCTTGGCCTGGATCGAGCGGCCGCTGGGCGTGTAGTAGCGGGCCGTGGTGATCTTCAGCGCGGTGTCGCCGCTGAGCTGGCGCACGGTTTGCACCGAGCCCTTGCCGAAGGTCTGCGCGCCCATCACGATGGCGCGGTGGTGGTCTTGCAGCGCGCCGGCGACGATTTCGCTGGCCGAGGCCGAGCCTTCGTTCACCAGCACCACCAGCGGCACCTTCTTCAGCGCCTCGGGCAGCTTCTTCAGCGGGTCGGCACCGCCGCGGCGCAGGTAGTTGTCGGCCGAGGCCTTGAACGAGGCCTTGGACTCCGGCAGCTGGCCGTTGGTGGTGACCACCACCGAATCGGCGGGCAGGAAGGCGGCCGACACGGCCACCGCGCCCTCGAGCAGGCCGCCCGGGTCGTTGCGCAGGTCGAGCACCAAGCCCTTCAGGTTGGGATCCTGCTTGTAGATCTCTTCGAGGCGCTTGGCGAAATCTTCGACCGTGCGGTCCTGGAACTGGGTGATGCGCAGCCAGGCGTAGCCGGGCTCGATGACCTTGGCGCGCACGCTCTGCACGCGGATCTCTTCGCGGGTGATGGTGACCGGGAAGGTGCGGCTCTCGCTCTTGCGGAACACCGTGAGCAGCACCTTGGTGTTGGGCTCGCCGCGCATGCGCTTGACGGCCTGGTCCATGCTCAGGCCCTTGACGGCCGTGTCGTCGATCTTGGTGATCAGGTCGCCGGTCTTGAGGCCGGCGCGGAAGGCGGGCGAGCCTTCGATCGGGGAGACCACCTTGACCAGGCCGTCTTCCATGCCGATCTCGATGCCCACGCCGACGAAGCGGCCCGAGGTGCCTTCGCGGAATTCCTTGAAGCTCTTCTTGTCGAAATACTGGGAGTGCGGATCGAGGCCGGACACCATGCCCGAGATGGCGTCGGAGATCAGCTTCTTCTCGTCGACCGGCTCGACGTATTCGGCCTTCACGAGGCCGAACACCGCCGCCAGCTGTTGCAGTTCCTCGAGCGGAAGCGGGGCCAGCGAGGAGCTGCGCGCGAATGCCTGCAACTGCATCGTCGTCAATGCGCCTGCCACCGCGCCCAATGCAATCCAACCGGCCACTTTCAGTTTGGCACCCATATTCACTGCTTCTTTCGATCGAAAACGTCTTGCCAGACGATGAACAACGACGGCCGTTTCAGTATAAGACCCGACCTCGGCCTTTGAGCGCGACAACTGGGGGAAAGTTGCACCCTGATTCGCTCGAAATACGGGGCTGGATTCAGGGTTTTCAAGGAGGTTGAGGGGGATTCCCTAGACCACCCGGCGCAGCTTGTGCCGCGCCTCGGGCTGCGGCGGATCCTCCGGACGGGGGCCGTCGGCATCGCAGAGCTGGTTCTTGCCGCGCCGCTTGGCGGCATACGAGCGGGCGTCGGCGCACTGCAGCAGCGCTTCGGGCGAGCTGCCGTCGGCCGGGTACAGCGCCAGGCCGATCGAGGCCGTCACGCTGGCGAGCTCGCCGTTTTCCAGCAGCACCGGTTCGGCCAGCGCGGTGAGCAGCCGGCGCGCGGCATTGCGCGCGGTGGCGGGGGATTCCAGGCTGTCGAGCACGGCCACGAACTCGTCGCCCCCCGCCCGCACCACCAGGTCGCTCTCGCGCAGCGTGCCCAGCATGCGCCGCGCCAGCTCGCGCAGCACGTCGTCGCCGGCGCCGTGGCCGTGGGCGTCGTTGATCGGCTTGAAGTTGTCGAGGTCGATCGCCAGCACCGCCAGCGGGCGGCCGCTGCGGTGGGCGGTCTTGAGCATGCGCTGCAGGTGCAGGTCGAGCGCCCGGCGGTTGGCCAGGCCGGTGAGGGCGTCGCGCAGCGAGAGCGCGTGCATGGCGGCTTCGGCGGCGAGGCCGGCGGCGATCAGCGCACGCGAGCGGCGCCACAGCAGCAGCAGCCAGGCCAGCGCCACCATCACCGCGCCCGCCAGCAGCAGCTGCAGCGCGTTGTTCTGCTGGTAGCGCGTGGCCTCGCCGTCTCGCAGCCGCCGCAGCTCGAGCTCCTCGGCGTCGAGCAGCAGCGAGCGGATCTCGCGCAGGAACACCAGGTGCCCATGGTTGACCTGCTGCAGCACCGAATCGACCGGCCCGTCGGCATGGGCGATGGTGTCGAGCACGCCGTCGAGCGAGCGCTCCCAGCTGCTGATGCGTTCGAAGCGCTCGCGCTGCTCCTGGTCGTCGGCGGCCAGCGCGGCGAGCGTGGCGCCCGACGGGCAGGGCGCTGCGCAGGCCAGGCGCTCGCGCATCATCTCGGCATTGCCGGTGCTGCGGTAGGTGAGCAGCGCCGCCTCGATGTCGAGGGTGCGGTGGCGCAGCCGGTTCATTTCGTGCAGCATCGCCTGCACCTGGCGCTGATGCCGCACCGCCAGCGTGGTGCGCCAGCCCTGCACCCCGATCACGACGATCAGCAGCGCGAGCATGAACACGAACGCCGCTGCACCACGGCGGTGCAGCCGCTCGAAGCGGGCGAAGGTGCGGCTGTCGAAGGCCTTGTCGACCGGCAGCTCGCTGGCAGAGGGGGGCGAAGACTCCATCGGGCGCGATTGTTCTTGTCGGATCTATCGGCGCTGCCGAGGCAAACCTGAGCGCGGCCGCTGCCCGATTTGACTACCATCAATCCTCCGACTGAAGGCAGGAGATCCCCGATGAAGGCCATCTGGAACGGCACCGTGATTGCCGAAAGCGACGACACCGTGATCGTCGAGGGCAACCACTACTTCCCCGAGAGCGCGGTCAAGCGCGAATACCTGATGCCCAGCAACACCCGCACCACCTGCTCGTGGAAGGGCACTGCGCACTACTACAACCTGCTGGTCGACGGCGACGCCAACCCGGATGCGGTGTGGTACTACCCGGAGCCCAAGGAGGCCGCGGCCGAGATCAAGGGGCGGATGGCGTTCTGGAACGGGGTGCAGGTGCGGGAATAGCGCCTGGACGCCATGAACTTGTTCCACCCTGCGTGGCGCTGCATTTCGGCGCCTCTGCTCCTTGCCGTGCTGTCGGCATGCGCATCCATGCCCGGAGCTGGCTTCGACCCGGTGACCCAGGATCCGCCCGCCGACGCCGCGGTTCCGGCCTCGTCGCGCGATGTGAGCTTCGACAGCCACGGCGCCAAGCTGTCGGGCCGCCTCTTCCTCGCGAGCGGGGCAGGGGCCCATCCCACGATCGTGATCGCCCGCGGCATGCCGGATCTCCTGGGCAGCCTCGACATCGCGATGGCCTTGAGGCGGGCGGGCTTTCATGTGCTGTCGTTCAACAACCGTGGCTGCTGGGGCAGCGAAGGTACGTTCACGCTGCGCCATTCGTACGAGGATGTCGAGGCCGCCGTGAACTACCTTCGCAGCGAGTGGGGAGCGAAGCAGCAGCGCGTGGACCCCGAGCGCATCTCGCTCCTGGGCTTCAGCTGGGGCGGCCCCGCGGTGCTGAAGGCGGCCGCTGCCGACCCGCGCGTGCGCGCCGTCGCGCTGCTGGACCCCACCGACATGCGCAGCGACATCGACGACATGCGCGCGCACCCGCAGGAGACGGTGGACTGGCTCGCCTCGATGGGCGCCGTGCGCATGACCACGCCGCGTGCGGTGGTCGACGAGATCATTGCGGACGCCGATTTCTGGGATCCGCTGGCTGCGCGTGCTGGCTTGGCCGGCAAGGACGTGCTGGTCGTCGTGGCCACGAAAGGCACCGGCTCGGAGCCGCTGCAGGTGCCTTCGCTGAAGGACGCTTTCCGCGACGTGGCCCGCGTTGAAGCGGTGACGATGGACACCAGCCACACGTTCGATGATCACCGGCAGGCGCTGGTGCGGGTGGTAGTGAACTGGGCTTTGAGGAGCGGTGCTGGGCACCCGTGATGACGGCAGTGCTGATCCGCGTTGCCATCCCACCTACATCCACATCATGAAGTGGCAGGCACCTGTTTCGTCATCGACGAGCACCACCGTGGGGTGGTCGCGAGGTGGGGTCGTTTTCGTCTTGACCGGTGGGCCAGCGTAGGCAAACTCGACGTAATAAGTCCCCGAGGCTCCCGATGCAGATGACTTCACGCGATGCCGAATCGAGGAGAACGGGCCACGTTCCGACTCGCTGCGCTTCGATGCCAAGTAGTTTGTGGCGAGCGCAATCGCTTGTTCGGCAGAGATCTTCATGCCCAAGCCTCCTGTCTTGCGCTATTGGGTGGCAATCAAGATATCACCGCGAACGAAGACGCATTGGTCGCCGACAGGAACGCAAGTTCAGAGGTGAGTCAGCTGAATTCGGCTGAAGTTGCCCCGTGGAGGAGAGGTAGGGTGGCGCGGGGACGCCGGCCGGGGCATTCATCTCGGGGGTGGATCTCTCAACGATGCGGCCACGCGACACCCTTGCGGTGCGGCGGCCCCAAGCTCATCCGATGAAGCCGTTTCCGCTTCTGTTCGAAGGAAGCCAAGGGAGCCGGCTCCAACCACGACACTGCAGAGCTCGAATTGCACCGGCTGTCACGGAACCAAGTCGGAGTACATGGTGCTCGACGCACCAAGAACCCCGCCTCATCTGGTGCTTGAGGCCATCCCGGCAAATATCCATCGAGGCCATTGCGCCACTTGCGATGCGGCACGCCAGATTCCACTCCGGCATTTTGTGCCGCCAAAGGCGTATGCCCAGCTTAGGCCGCAACTTCGCAATCCTCTACCGATTCGACCTTCGAAGACCACTTTCGGCCCGTCGACGCCGCCACGATCTTCTGGTGAACCATTTTCTCGACCGTCTTCACCCGGTCGATGGCTTGGCTGATCGTGACATCGCCTTCATGACGGGCCATGAAATAAAAGCGCGTCATCGCATCTCCCGAGCGAGGGACCTTGCCCCGACGCTCCCAGAGACTCACCGATTGTTCCGTCACTCCCAGCAATTTAGCCAAGCCTTCCTGCGTTAGCCCGAGTTGAACCCGGAGGAAGCGCAGTTCCTTGCCAGTGAGCTTCCCCGGCTTCTTCACGAGCTTCATAGCAAGCATTTGGTGGAGCTGTTCAGCGTGTCGCACGGCGACCGCCTTCCCGTACGGCGTGTCGCGTACGACATAGCCATTCTTCAGCCACACGTTGTCCAAGCCGCACATCGTGTAGTGCAACATATCCATCCCCCGGTTCACTAGCCTTCAGACTAAAACGGTAACGACAATCATTGACGGGTCGTTGTCATCCAGCGCCACACAGACCGCTAGGTTGCGACTCGCTCCATAGCACTCCATCCTGCAAACCAAGTGCCCGGTCTTGATGTCCTCTTCCGGCTCCTGCAGGATGGATCCGTGCTGTAGGCAGTGATAGACCTCAGCGTCAAGGACTTTTCTTTGCCGCATCCGGACGGCCGCATGCTTAGAGATGAAGACACGCGATGAGTCACGAGCCGTAGTCCGAATGTGCCGCTGCAACTGGCTGCGCGATTGCGTTTTGAACGTCATACGCGCAACCCGTAAATTTTATGGGATGGATAGTAGCGCTGATTAGCCATGATTTTTATGGGTTCCCCCTAACCCAATGGCCCGACTAAGGTCGTAATTCGCACCTACATCAAGCACTTCGCACCAGCGATTTCATAATGTAAAAATAAATTCGCTTTGCTATAACTCCCCACCAAATCGTAAAAAGTCCGAAAAGGAAGCGATATCCCCCCAAGGAGGGGACTAGTACCGCAGCTCATAGGCCTTCGCCTGCCGGTAGTTCCGCTCGAATTGCTTCATGTAGACCTTGGCCGGCTCCGGATTGCTCCAGTTCGCCGGCATGTTCGGGTTGGTGTAGTGGAGGCCGCCCAGTAGTTCGACCCCGTTACGATTCGACGATGATCATCCTGTCGCGGTGATCGAACGGTGACGCACGCGGAAGGAGGGAGCGATGGATATTGCTGAAGCAGTCGAGGTGTTGAGGTCACACGGCCTATTCGCATCGCCACGGGGAAGCGGCGAGCCCAGTGCGTACATAGTGGTTGGCTCCGGCATCACAGAGCACGAAGGAATTCGGGTCATCGAGAACTCGTTCGCCATCCAGACCCTCTCGGGTCGCTGGGTGATCGGCGAGCCCGCTGCGCCTCACTTCAGCGTTGAGGCAATCTTCGACACACTCGCCTCGGCGGTGGAATTCGCGCTGCACCGCCATGCGAAGGGATCGATTCGCAATCGCTGAGGGGCATGACCAGCCACAGCGAGGCCCAGGCGACACGCGGTGCAAGGCTCTCACCCTCAGCGCACAGCGCCAGAGTCCAAGTGGAGCCGGAAGGGCTCCCAGCCTCCCGGTGGATCCTGCTCGGCATCCCCGACGATCTCGCCGTCTTCGACCCGGTGAACGATGACCCCATCGACGCCAAGCGCTGAGCTACGCCACAACAACTGGCCATCGCTGTCGAAGCGCAGCAACTCCGAAGCCGAGGTAACCAACACCGACGAGCCGAGATCGGGTGAGTCCAGATCGGAAGCGGTGAACAGGTGCCCGAAGTAGCCATCGAGCGGGTGCGATACCAGGCTTCCGGTCTTAGGCGAGAACACCGCAACTTGCTCGCCATAGCCGATGTAGACGAGCTCACCAACGCAGCGCACGTCCTGAAAGCAGGAGTGGCCGACGCTCTCAAAGAAATCGACACGCCATTGCTCTCCTAACTCGCTGCTCACCCCAACGGTGGCAACCGACCGTTCCGTTGGGCTAGAGGGTGTCCCCAACGTGAAGCAAGGAGCAGCCTCCCACTGGCTCATGTTCTCCGGAGGGATGAAGGTTGCTTGCATACTCGTCGTCAGTTCTTCGATCAAGGCAGGGCGACGATGCGTCACCGGACGAACCGGGATGAAAAAAGCCCCGCTACCTGGGAGATAGTGGGGCTTTCGCATGTTCTCGGCCGCTGCCGACAAGAGTTTGGTCCCGCCGACAGGAATCGAACCTGTATTTGCCGCTTAGGAGGCGGCCGTTCTATCCATTGAACTACGGCGAGCGAAACGCGGATTCTGACATGGCTCAGTGGCTGCCGAGCCGCTCTTGCAGGTAGCGCTGCAGCATGCCCTTGAGCTCGTCGAGCACGGCGCGCTTGCGCGGCAGGCCGGGTTCGGCGTTGACGCTCACCGTGGCCTTCATCATCTGCAGCGTCACCGAGGCGGTGACTTCGAGCTCGGCAGCGGGCAGCGTTGGCGCCTTGCGGCGCAGGATGGCGGCGATGTGCCGGCGCAAGTGCGCGCGGAATTCGAGCACCAGTGGCGTCGGCGCCCCCTGTGCCTCGGCCAGCGCTGCGAAGGCCGGGTGCTCGGCGCGGAATTCGATGAACGCGCCCGACAGCCGCGCCCCCAGCTCTTCCATGCTCCAGCCCTCGGCCTGGGCCTCGAACTCCGCCAGCCGGGCCAGCAGCACTTCGGCATAGCGCCCCATCAGCGCGTCGGCCACCAGCTCCTTGGTCCGGAAGAACTGGTACAGCGAGCCGATCGACGATTCGGCCCGCGCCGCGATCTCGGTCATGGTCGCGGCCTCGTAGCCCTTGTCGACGAACACCGCCGCCGCTGCATCGAGCAGCGCGGCCACGCGCGCACGACCCCGCTCGCGCTGGGGTTGCTTCGGCCCGTCTTCCTGGGTTTGTGAGGGTTTCCTCATATACTTTGATTCATGAGGATATCCTCATGTTTTGACGGAACACACGCAAAGGAGCCGGCATGGACGCACTCGACATTCGCAGCACCGCCCTGGTGCTGATCGATCTTCAGCAGGGCATTTTGAGGTACGCCGGCGGACCGCACAGCGCGGTCGACGTGCTGGCGCGCGCGGGTGCGCTCGCGCGGCGCTTCCGCGCATCGGGTGCGCCAGTGGTGCTGGTGCGGGTCGGCTGGTCGGACGACCGGGGCGACCTGCCCGCGCAGCCGGTCGACCGCGCGGCGCCGCTGCCGCCGGAGCTGCCCACCGACTGGTGGGACATCCCTGCCGAGCTGGCGCCTGCCGCGAATGACCTGCGCATCGTCAAGCGGCACTGGAATGCCTTCCACGGCACCGAGCTCGACCTGCAGCTGAGCCGCCGTGGCATCCGCAGCGTGGTGCTGGCGGGCATCTCGACCAACATCGGCGTGGAGTCGACTGCGCGCATGGGCTGGGAGCTGGGCTATGCGATGGTGCTGGCCGAGGATGCGATGAGCGGGCAGAGCGCCGAGAACCATCGCTTCGCGGTGGAGCAGATCTTTCCGCGCCTGGGCCGCGTGCACTCGACCGAACAAATCCTCTCGGCGCTGGGCGAGGGCTAGTTCCAGCGCCAGGTCCAGATCAGGTCCACCGCGTTGTCTTCGCCCGCCTGCGCCCGCAGCGTGAAACGCTGGGCGATGCGGTAGATCAGCTGCCAGGTGCCGGTGGTGCTGGCCACGCCGCGTTCGTAGCCCACGTAGAGCCGGCGCGAGAGCTGCTTGCCGAGCGTGACCACGGTGCTGCGCACGTCGCCTTCGCCTTCGGAGCGGACCGAGAACTGGTCGAGGCCGAGCGCGTTCATCACGCGGTCGGTCGTCGATTCGCCTTCGCCGGCGAGCAGGGCCATCGCGGCGCGCTGCAGCAGCGCGGTGTCGTTGCGGCCCAGGCCTTCCGGCGCGCGGCCGAGCACCAGCCACGAGAGCTTGTCGGCATCGGACATGTCGGGGTCGGAGAACAGGCGCACGCGCGGCTTCAGCGCGGTGCCGGCCACCGCCACGCCCACGCGCACGTCGAGGTTGGGCCGCAGCGCCACGATGTCGAGCCGCGGGTTCTCCACCGGCCCGTTGAAGACGACGAGGCCGCGCTCGATCTCGAGCTTCTGGCCGTAGGCGGCATACACGCCGTTCTCGGCGCGCACGGTGCCGTTGACGGCGAGCCGGCCGCCCGGCGTGGTCATCTTCAGCTCGCCGCGCAGGAAGGCATCGAGCCCGCGGCCGCGGATGCGCAGGTGCTCGCCGAGGTCGACCTGCAGCGTGGCATTGACCTGCCGCGAGGGCTTGGGCGGCGGGGGCGGCTCGGCCGCGATCTCCGAGGCCACGGCCGAGGCGCTGGCGGCGGGCCGGCGCACCACGACCACGTCGTCGTCCAGTGTCGGCGCGTTGCCGCGGCTGAAGTCGAACAGGCCTTCGTCGACGGTGAAGCGGCCGTCGAGCTTGATCGCGTCGGCCTGCAGCAGGGCCTGCGCATCGCCGCTGGCGACGATGCGGCGGTCGAGCCGGCCCAGCACCTGGAAGCGCTGCGCCTTCAGCTTGAACTCGGCCTGCGGCTTCTCGCCGAAGCTGGCACCGCCTTCGAGCGCGAGCGTGCCTTCGCCGCCCTTGGCGGTGAAGTGCTCGATGTGCGCGGTGGGGCCGCGCAGCGCGATGGCCACTTCGCCGTCGGTGACGTTCACGCCCTGCAGCAGGTTGCGCGCGCCGATGCCGTGGCCTTCGAGGCGGCCGGTGTATTCGGGCGCGCCGAAGCGGCCGCCCAGCGTGGCGCTGACGTGCAGGTTGCCGGTCAGGCGCCAGCCCGCCGGCGTCCACGGGCCCCAGACGTCGAGCTTGTCGACGCGCAGTTCGAGCAGGCCTTCGAGCGGTGTGTCGGGCGCGGGCCACACGGCGCGCGGCGACAGGCGCATGCTCTGCGCCCCGGCCAGCACGCCCACGGTGCTGCCGGCCAAGGCCTCGGTGAAGTGCCACACGCCCTCGTTGGCCACCAGGCCGAGGCGCAGGTCGGTGAGGCCGAGGATCTGCGTGCCGCCTTCGTCGGTCACGCTGAGGTCGCCGCTGATGCGCTCGACCACCACGTCGGCATTGAAGGCGCTGGCGCTGTGCAGGCTCACGTGGCCGGCCATCGTCAGGTCGCCGCCCCAGCCGAAATCGGGCTGCAGCCTGGCCAGCAGCGGCGCCACGCGCAACGGGTCGATCTCGGCCTGCACGTCGATGCGGGGCGTGCCGCCGGCCGCCGCGGCCTGCCAGCGCATCTGGCTCCAGCGCACCGCGGCGCCCAGCAACTGCAGCCGGCCGGGTTCGACGCTCGCCTGGGTCGGGTTCATCGCGCCGTCGAGCTGCACCTCGGCCTGCAGGCCATCGGCCACCACCCAGGGCTTGCCGCCCGTGCCTTCGGTGGCGCTGCTGCGCAGCCGCTGCAGCTTGCCGCGCCAGCGGCCGCCATCGCGGGCGGGTTGCCAGCTGCCTTCGGCCAGCAGCTCGAAACGGGTGCCGCGCGGCGACGTGGCATTGATCAGCGTCTCGGCCCAGGCCGGCGGGCGGGCGGCGGTGCTGGCCTCGACCTGCAGCTTGTGCGCGGCCTGCGTGCCGCTCAGGTCGGCGCTCAGCCGCTCGGCCTGCTGGCGGCCGAAGGCCACGCGGTCGGCGCTGGCCTTCAGCTCCAGGGGCGCGTCGATGCCGCCGCCGAAGCGCCAGTGCGCCTGCGCCTGGCCGATGCCGAGACTGCCGGCGTTGAGGTCGGCCAGGCGCGCATCGCCATCGCTGCGCAGCGCCGGCCATCGGCCCTGGGCGCGGGCCTGCAGCGTGAGGTTGCCGCTCTTCGGCGCCCAGGCCTCCAGCGTGGGCACCAGCTTGACGAGTGGCGCCAGGGCAGCGAGCGCACCCGCCTGGGCATCGACCTGCCAGCGGTCGGCAGCACCGTCGCTGCTCAGGCCCAGCTGGCCGTCAAGCTTGAGGCGGTTGGTGGCGGCCTGCAGCTCCGCCTGCAGTGCAGCCACCGGGGTGCGGCCGTCAGCCGTGAGCTTCAACTGCCCCTGCACCGGCACACCCGCCAGCCGGCTCTCGGCCAGCTGCACCTCGGCCCGGCCGCGCAGGCCTTGCAGCTGGTGCCAGAGGTCCGCAGCCTGCGACGACGCTGCGGGCCACGCCAGGTCTGCATCCCAGCGGCCGTTGAGCCGGTGCGGGCCTTGTCGCCAGGCCGAGCCTTCGGGGCCGGGCCACCAGGGCACTGGGTCGAAGTCGGTCAGGTCGCCCCGGCTGCTGATCTGCCAGCGGCCATCGGCCTGCCGCTGGGCAAGGGCGGTGGCATGGGCGCGCGCGCTGCCGGCGCTGGCCGTGAGCTGGCGCAGCTCGAAGCGCGGGCCGGTGTCGGTGGCCTGGCCCGAGCCTTCGAGCTGCAGGCGCACCGGCGGCGTTCGCGGTGCCGCCAGTTGGCCATCGAGCTGGGCCTTGAGCGCAGCCACCCAATGCGGGGCGGCGGGGCCGCCGGCAGCGGCCAGCTCGCTCAGGTCCAGCGTCACGGGGCCGCTGAGCGTCATCGCGGCGAGGCGGTGGTCGAGCTCGGAGGGCTGCAGCCGGTCGATCGTGCTCTGCAGCTGCAGGCGGTCGCCGGCCCAGGCGCCGTGGCCCTGCCAGCGCCCGGCGGCGTGCTGTTCGTTGCCCAGCTGCAGGTCGAAGGCATGCAGCTCGAGGTGCGAGCGGTCGTTGAGCTTGCCCCGCAGGTCGACCTGCATCTGGCGCAGCGGCAGCCGGGCTTCGTCCCAGCGGCCAGGGCGGGCGTTGGCGAGCTGCAGGTCCACCTGCGCCGGCTGGTCCAGCCCGGTCGATTGCAGGTGGGCATGGCCTTCGAGCGACGTGGTCGGCGCGCCGGTGGCCAGCGCCGAGAGGTCGAGCGCCTTCATCTGCGCCTCGAGCGCGGCGATCGGCCAGCCTGCGAACGGCGTCACGATGCCGTGCAGGTCGAGCCGGGCCGGGCCGTTCTGCGCATTGAGCGAGCCGTCGAGTTGCAGGCGGGGCAGGGTGCCGCCCGCCTGCACCTGGGCCTGCCAGGTGGTCTGCTGGCCATGGGCACCCGGCCACTGCAGCGAGGCGAGTCGGGCCTGGGCCTGCACCGCCATCGGCGCCACGGCCTGCACCTGGCCGCTGGCCTGCAGCTGCAGCTTGTCCCACGCGAAGCTCAGGCGATCTACGCGATGCAGCCGGCCCTGGTCGGCGCCGAGGTGCAGCGCGGTGCGCACCTCGGTGAACAGCGGCAGCTCGTCGATCTGCAGCGCCTGCACCTCGGCATCGCGCACGTCCAGCTCCAGCGGCAGGCGCAGTTGCGTGGGCGCGGCAGATGGCTTGCCGCTGGGCACGGTGTGCACCTCGACGCGGCGGGCCTTCAGGCCATCGATCGCCAGCGCGGTCCAGGCACCGTCGTAGGGCCGCCAGCGCCAGTGCAGGTCGCGCCACGACAGGCCGTCGATGTGCACCCATACCGGCGCGTCGCGCAGGCGGAATTCGACCTGCGCCGCCTCGAACGGGCCGCCCTGCAGGTTGCCGCGCGAGCCGCTGATCTTCAGGCCGCTCACCTTCGACAGCAGCCAGGTGGTGCCTGCATCGGTGCGCAGCGCCTGCCAGCCGGCCACCAGCAGCGCGGCCACGACGAAGATCAGCCCGGCCAGCGCGAAGGCCGAACCCACCAGCCAGCGGCGCAGCCGGCTGCGCCGCATCGGCGGCGCGGGGTCGGCCGTTGCGGGGGGGATGGGTGGGGGTGTCTCTGCCATCGTCTTCAGAATGCGATGCCGACGCTGAGGTGCAGCCGCACGCCCTTGGCTTCGTTGCCGTGGGCCACGTCGACCTTCAGCGGGCCGACCGGGCTGCGCCAGCGCAGGCCGACACCATAGCCATAGGCCGGCTTCAGGTCGGAGAAGCGCTCCGATGCGCGGCCCGCATCGACGAAGGCGGCCCACCACACGCTGGGCAGCTTGGCGGTGATCGGGTGCGCGATCTCGACGCTGCTGGTGAACAAGGCCTTGCCGCCGATCAGTGCGCCGTTCTCGGTGGGGGCCAGCGCGCGGTTGGCATAGCCGCGCACCGAGTCGTCGCCGCCGGCGCGGAAGCGCAGCGTGTCGGGCACCTCGACCTCGTTGGCGGTGCTCACCTGCCCGAGTTCGATGCGGGCGTTGCCGAACCAGTTGTTGCCCAGCGGCACGTAGCCGGTGAGGCGGCCGTAGAGCCGGCTGAACGCGCCGCTGCGGCCGCTGTTGTCGCTGGCCTGGCCGACGGCCGTCTGCAGCGCGATGCTGAAGCCGCGCGTCGGCAGCACGTTGCTGTCGAGCTCGCGCCAGCCCCAGTGGTAGTTGGCCGAGATCGCATGCGAGTGCTCATGCGTCTCGCCGGCCACGCGGCGCGCGTTCTCGGCCTCCAGGTAGTAGAGCCGTTGCGTGCGCGGCGTGTCCTGGGCGCGGCCGACGCGGCCGCGCGCCGAGGTGACGGTGTCGCTCGAGGTCTTGAGCTGTTCGAGCGAATAGCCGACGAGGTTGCGCCAGAGGTCGTGCTTGGCGTGCGAGCTGATCTCGCCCTCGAGCGCCTGCCGGTCGCGGCCCCACTCGATCTTGTTGCGTGCGGTGGCGGCCATGCCGAAGACGCGCCGGTGCCAGTGTTCGAGCGAGAGGCGCGGGCCGGCGTTGGTGCTGAAGCCGGCGCCGAGCACCGCCTGCTGCAGCGACAGCTCATGCACCTTGACGTCGATGCGCGCCGCACCGGCATGCTCGGGGTTGGGGTCCATCACGACGCTGGCGCGGTCGAACAGCCCCGAGGTCTGCAGCCGCTCCTGGAAGTCGAGCAGCAGCTGGTCGGTGACCGGCGCGCCGGGGCCGAAGCCGGCGAGGTTGCGCACCGAGGCCTCGTCCTGGTGCTCCAGGCCCTGGATCTGCAGCGGCCCGGCGTGGAAGAGCGGGCCGCTGTCGGCCACGACGAAGAGCCGCACCTTGTCGGTCTGGCCGTCGACCTCCGCCGCGGTACCGCTCCAGTTGGCGGCCGCATAGCCCTCGGCGCGCAGCTGGGCGAGGGCGGCGTTCTTGGCGTCGCTCCACGCCGGGTTGCGGAAGGGCATGCCGGGCTTGAGCGTCCAGGCCTCGCGCAGCGCGCTGATGGCCACGCGGGCGCGTTCGTCGCCCGCTTCGGCGGCGGCACCCAGCTCGCCCTCGATCTCGAAGGTGAGGCGGCTGATGGTGGCGCGTGGTCCGGGCTGCACGCTCACGCGCACCCGCGGCGGGTCGCCTGGCGTGCGCGTGACCTGCACGACCGGATCGAAGTAGCCCTCGGTCTCGAGCAGTTCGTGCACCTGGGCCGGCGCCGCGGCCACCAGGCGGGCGAGCTCGGTGTCGCTCACGGTTTCGCGGCCGGCCAGGCGGCGCAGCCGGGCGAGGTCGAGGTTGTTCTCCAGCAGCGGCTTCAGGTCACCGGGCGCGTCGACCTCGAGCTCGACCATTGCGACGGTCGGGCCTTCGTCGGGGGAGTCGGTGCCCTTGGCGGCGTCGGCCTTCTTGTCGTGCCCCAGCAGCGCACAGCCCGGCAGCGCGAGCGCCAGCAACAGGACGGCCGCGCAGGCCGCGGCTCGGCGCAGCCTCCTCATTTGCTCAGCAGGCGCATCGCTCCTTCGAGCCCGGCGAGCGTCAGCGGGAACATGCGCTGGTTCATCAGCTGCTGGATGACGGCGATGCTTTGCCGGTACTGCCACACGCCCTGCGGCTCGGGATTGATCCACGCGAACTTGGGAAAGGCATGCGTCAGCCGCTGCAGCCATTCGGCGCCCGGCTCCTCGTTGTTGTATTCGACGCTGCCGCCCGGCTGCAGGATCTCGTAGGGACTCATCGTCGCGTCGCCCACGAACACCAGCTTGTAGTCCTTGTTGTACTTGCGGATCACGTCCCAGGTGGGCGTCTTCTCGCTGAAGCGGCGGCGGTTGTTCTTCCACATGAAGTCGTAGACGCAGTTGTGGAAGTA
>CBIHRS010000054.1:0-31804 GCA_966212505.1 uncultured bacterium | reverse complement strand
CTCCTCGGCGGCGTCTGATGCGCCCCCGCGCAGCGCAGCCCGCTCGCAGCCTTGCAGCACTGCTCGTTGTGGGGCACGGATGAATTCTTCTTTGCCTGCCACCGCCGGTTCAGCAAGGCACTGGGCTGCCCTGCGGCTGGGCGTATCGTCTGGCGCTGAGCAGCGCAGGAGTGGGGGCAGCGCGCGATAGCGCGCATCAAGCACTGACTCGTGGGGACTGTCTGAGCGGAGAGCGCAACGCGCTCGTAGCGAGTTTCCCCGCGCAGCCCCCGCTCCGAGCAGCGCAAGGGAGTCGGCCCGCAGGGCCGACCGCCAGACGCTTAGCCCAGCCGCCGGGCTGCCCAGGGCCTTGCTTGCTCCACCCTTCCCGCCCCTCAGGAATGCCGCCGCCGCTTCTCCACCGCCGGCAGCTTCATCATCTGCCGATACTTGGTGACGGTCCGCCGCGCCACCGAGAGGCCTTCGCGCGCCAGTTGCCGCGCGATCTGTGCGTCCGAGAGCGGGTCCGACGGGTTCTCGGCCTCGATCATGTCGCGGATCATCCCGCGGATGGCGGTGGCCGACGCAGCACCGCCGCCCGGCGTGGGCAATGCGCGCGAGAAGAAGTACTTGAGCTCGAACACGCCCGAGGGCGTGGCCATGTACTTGTTGTTGGTCACGCGGCACACGGTCGATTCGTGCAGGCCCAGCTCCTCGGCGATCTCGCGCAGGCCCAGCGGCTTCATCGCCAGCGGGCCGAACTCGAAGAAGTGGCACTGCCGGCGCACGATGGCGTCGGCCACGTCGAGGATGGTGGAGAAGCGCTGCTCGACGTTGCGCACCGTCCAGCGTGCCTCGCGCAGGTGGGCCGCCAGCTCGGCATGGCCCGATTCGCGGTGCTGCTGGAACAGCTCGGCATACATCTGGTTCAACCGCACCTTGGGCACGACGTCGGGGTTGAGCATCGTGATCCACTGGTTGTTCTTGCCCTTGCGCACGATCACGTCGGGCGTCACGTACTGCACGTTCGACGAGCCGAAGCGCCAGCCGGGCCGCGGGTCGAGGTGGCGGATGCGCTCGCACACCGCTTCCACTTGTGCCGGGCTGCGGTCGAGCGTGCGGGCCAGGTGCGGGATGTCGCGCATCGCCAGGCGCTCGAGGTGGTGGGCGATGATGCGTTGCGCGAGGTCGCGCTCGTCGTCGTCCTGCAGCGTACGCAGCTGCAGCAGCAGGCATTCGCGCACGTCGCGTGCGGCCACGCCGCTCGGGTCGAGCGACTGCACCAGCTTCAGCGCGATGACCATCTCGTCCATCTCGGGCGCGGGGCTCAGCTCGGCCATCGCCAGCAGCTCGTCGAGGCTCACGCGCAGGTAGCCGTCTTCGTCGAGCGATTCGATGATCACGGCGGTGAGTGCGCGGTCGCGGTCCGACAGCGGCATCACGTTGATCTGGCCGTGCAGGTGGTCGCGCAGCGACACGTCGGCGGCCATCATCTCCACGAGATCGAGGTCGCCGTCGCCGCCGCCCTGGCGCGCGCCGGTGCCCACGGTGGCGGTCCAGCCGTCGCGTTCCCACGCCGGCTCTTCAACCGCCACGGTGCTGCCTTCGGCCGGCACCTCGGCAGCGGTCTCCCACACGGTGCTGGCGTCGGCCGGCAGGCCGTCGGTGGTCTGCATCGTGTCGGCCGCGGGGACAGGCGATTCGCTGTCTTCTTCGAGAAAGGGGTTGGTATCCAGGGCTTGCTGGACTTCCTGTGCGAAATCCAGCGAAGACAGTTGCAGCAGCCGCACCGCCTGCTGAAGGCGCGGCGTCAGGGTCTGGTGCTGTCGGTGTTCAATGCGCAGCGAACTGCTTGGTGGCGTCGTCATTGGCTCTCCCGTCATGCAATGTGCGATGGCGAGCCATTTACGCAACTCACGTGCCAAATTTCACGGACCGCGTCGCAGCGTTACCAAGCCTCTGTTTCGCAACCGGTCGCTTCGTTTCCTTCAGCCCCTGTTTTCATTGGTGGAACCGGGCCACCGGATTGCTGCTCCTGGGCGTTGCAATGCCGCGCCAGGCCGGGTGTGACCCCGCAAACAGGGGATGCGGCAGGCGCATCTTTTGCCAGCAAAGCAGGGTTCGGTTGCCGCAAGAAATGCCAGACCGGACAGTGCGCATTGCCCACCTTCCCCGCAACGATCAGCGCTTGCGCGGCGCCTTTGGCGGCTCGGTGCCCGAGCAGTCGTCGCCGGCCTTCTGCTGGCGGTAGGCGCGGTCGAGCGGCGGGCCGCGGTCGGTGTCCTGCTGGCCGTCGCGCAGATCGTCATGCGCCTGCTGCATCACGCCGCGCACGTCGCCGGTGTTCTGGCTATCGCTCGACTCGTCGCGCTCATGCGGCAGCCGCGGTTCGCGGCGTTCGCCTTCGGTCCCCAGTTGGTCGCGCCGCTGGTTCGTGAGGCCGCGCCTGGGCTTGCTGTCGGGGGTGTTCGGCATGGTGGTGTCCTCTCGTTGAAAGTGCCGTCCCGGTTCGTGCAAGCCCCATGCCGCAGGGCTCGCAAAACCATGAGGGAACAGTGATTGCCGGATGGTGCTGACCGTTTCACCTTCGACCAAGGAGACCTTGCATGACCACCGCCAACGCCAGCGCCCGGGAAAAGGTGCTCGACCTGCTGAAGGAAGACCACAAGCACGTGAAGAAGCACTTCCGCGAATTCGACAAGATGGACATCGAGGCCGATCCGCAGGCCTGCCAGGAGCTGGTGCTCCGCGTCTGCGATGAGCTCGAGGTGCATGCCCAGCTCGAGGAAGAGCTCTTCTACCCCGCCGCGCGCCGCGCCCTCGCCGAGAAGGAGGGCGAAGACCTGATCGACGAAGCCGAAGTCGAGCACACCAGCCTCAAGCAGCTGATCGCCGAGCTGCGCAGCCTCACCGCCGACGAGCCCAAGTTCAAGGCCAACTTCACGGTGCTGACGGAGTACGTGAAGCACCACGTGAAGGAAGAGGAAGGCGAGATGTTTGAGAAGCTCGGCCGCGCCAAGATCGACTGGGAGCCGCTGCTCGAAGACATGCTCGAGCGCCAGCAGGAGCTCAAGTCGGAGAAGGGCCTCACCGAGGCCAGCGAGCCCGACGTGGAGCAGGCGATGCACGCTTCGCGCAGCAGCGGCAAGTCGTCGAACGCCTCGCGCCACTCGCGCTGAGCGAATGGACGGGATCGGCACTTCCGCCCCTTTCCGTTCCTTCTGGATGGCCGGCTTCGAAGGGGCCGACCATCGCAACGGCACCGGTGCAGCGCTCGACATGGTGCGCATCACCGGCCACGCCACACAGCTCGAAGCCGACCATGCGCGCTGTGCGCGCTTCGGCTTCGGCGCTGTGCGCGAGAGCATCGGCTGGCGCCTGGCCGAGCCGCAGCCGGGCCGCTACGACTTCACCCGCCTGCGGCGCATGGCCCGCTCGGCGCGGCGCCAGGGCCTGCAGGTGCTGTGGACGCTGATGCACTACGGCATGCCGGATGACCTGCATGTGCTGCACCCGGATTTCGTGCCGCGCTTCACCGCGTTCGCGCGGGCGGTGGCGCTGGAGCTCGAAGCGCTGGGCGACACCGCGCCGGTGGTCACGCCGGTCAACGAGATCAGCTTCCTCGCGTGGGTGCTCTCGGAAACGCGCGACATGGCCGGTGGCCCGCCCGGTACCCAAGACCATGACGAGGCCAGCTCGCGGCACAGCGGCTATGCGGTGAAGCTGCGGCTGGCCGAGGCCGCGCTCTCGGCCTGCCGCGCAATGCGCGAGGTGCTGCCCGGCATGCGCTTCCTGCATGTGGAGCCGGTGGTGCACGTGGTGCCGCCCGAAGGCCAGCCCGAGCTCGCCGCGCTGGCCGACGAAGTGGCCGGCTACCAGTGGCAGGTGTGGGACCTGCTGTGCGGCCGGCTCGAGCCGCAGCTCGGCGGCGCGCCGCAGTGGCTCGACCTGCTGGGCCTCAACCACTACCACAGCGGCCAGTGGGAGGTAGGCACCGAGAAGCGCCTGTACTGGCACCTGCAGGATCCGCGGCGCAAGCCTTTCGGCGAGCTCGCGCTGGCCGCCTGGCGGCGCTATGGCCATCCGTTGATCGTGGCCGAGACCAGCCACGTGGGCGTGGGCCGCGCGCAATGGTTCTGCGAGATGGCGGCCGAGGTCGAGCGCGTGCGCAGCCTGGGCGTGCCGCTCGAGGGCATGTGCCTCTATCCCATCATCGACCGGCCCGACTGGACCGACCCCGACCACTGGCACAACAGCGGCCTGTGGGATGCGGCGCCCGCCGGCACCGGCGGCCCGCGTGGCGCACCCGGGCGCGTCTTGTGCCAAGGGTATGCCAAGGCATTGCGCAGATGGCAACGCCGCATGCCTGCCGCCCATTCCTTTCAACACAACCAGACTCAGAGAGAACAAGCCATGAAGTCACCGCTGATCGTCTTCTCGCACCTGCGTTGGGATTTTGTCTACCAGCGTCCCCAGCACCTGCTGTCGCGCGTCGCCCACCAGCACCGGGTGATCTTCATCGAGGAGCCGATGTACGAGGCCGGCACGGCGCCGAAGTTCGAGTACCGCAACCCTTGCGACAACGTGCTGGTGCTGCGGCCCATCACCGACGTGCAGGCCCCCGGCTTCCATGATGATCAGCTCAAGGCCTTGAAGCCCTTGCTGCAGCAACTGCTGCACGACGAGGCGCTGGAAGACTACCTGGTGTGGTTCTACACGCCGATGGCGCTGCCGCTGCTGGCCGAGCTGCAGCCCAAGGCGGTGATCTACGACTGCATGGACGAGCTGGCCGCCTTCAAGGGCGCGCCACGCCAGATGCGCCAGCGCGAATCGGCGCTGCTGAAGACGGCCGACCTCGTGCTCACCGGCGGCCCCAGCCTCTACCAGGCCAAGCGCGAGCTCAATCCGCACGTGCACTGCCTGCCGAGTTCGGTGGATGCCACGCACTACGCGCCCGAGCGCATCACCCTGCATTCGGAAGAGTACCTGGCGGCCGAGCAGCTGCAGGGCCACCTGATCGCGCCGCGCCTGGGCTACTTCGGCGTGATCGACGAGCGACTCGACATCGGCCTCGTCGCTGCGCTGGCCGATGCCAACCCCAGCTGGCACATCGTGATGGTGGGGCCGGTGGCCAAGATCGACCGCACCGCCCTGCCCCAGCGACCCAACATCCACTGGCTGGGCCAGCAGCCCTACCAGCGGCTGCCGGCGCTGGTGGCAGGCTGGGACGTGTGCCTGCTGCCGTTTGCGATCAACGACCACACCCGCTTCATCAGCCCGACCAAGACGCTCGAATACCTGGCCGCCGAGAAGCCGGTGGTCAGCACGCCCGTCAATGACGTGGTGGGCATGTATGGAGACGTGGTGCGCATCGCGAAGAGCCACGATGCCTTCATCGAGGCCTGCCGCGAGGCGCTCGACGAAACGCCGCAGCAGCGCGCCGAGCGGCTGGTGGCCGGCGCCTCCACCGTGTCGCGCTTCTCGTGGGACGAGTCGGCCCGCACCGTGCTGCGGCTGATGGAAGAGGCCGTGGCGCGCGGCCGCCGCCCCATGGCCGCGGCCGAAGGCATCGAGCTCACCGGCCCCGCCGCCGAGGCCACGCCGATCACGCCGGCCCTGGCTGCTCCGGATGGCAGCGCCACCGCCGCGCCGCGCGCGGTGCGCCAGCTGATCGTCGGCGCCGGCCCCACCGGCCTGGCGGCCGCCTACTACCTGGGCGAAGGCGGCAACACCGACACGCTGCTGGTCGAGCGCGAAGACCGCGTGGGCGGCTGGTGCCGTTCGGTGCAGGAAGCCGGCTACACCTGGGACTACGCCGGCCACATCATGTTCTCGAACGACCAGGAAGTGCTGAAGCTCTACGACAAGCTGCTCGGCGACAACCTGCACTGGCAGAACCGCGAGGCCTGGATCTACAGCAAGAACGTCTACACCCGCTATCCGTTCCAGGGCTCGCTCTACGGCCTGCCGCCCGAGGTGCTGAAGGAATGCATCACCGGCGCGATCGAGGCGCGCTTCGGCTCGCTGAAGGCCAACTTCAACGCGGTGTCGCGCGCGCCCGAGCCGGAGCCGGCCAACTTCGAGGAGTTCATCTACCGCGTGTGGGGCAAGGGCATCGCCAAGCATTTCGCGGTGCCCTACAACCAGAAGCTGTGGGCCGTGCCGCTCAACGAGATGGAGACCTCATGGCTCGGCGGCCGCGTGCCGTTGCCCGACCTGGAGCAGATGATCGAAGGCGCGCTCAAGCCCACGCCGGCGCCGATGGGCCCGAATGCGCGCTTCGGCTATCCGCTGCGCGGCGGCTTCCAGGCGCTGATGAACGGCTTCCTGCCGCACCTGAAATGCGAGATGGCGCTGAACACCCGCGTGGTGAAGGTGTCGCCCACCAACCGCACCGTGCTGCTCGACGACGGCCGCACCATCCAGTACGAGACGCTGATCAGCACGATGCCGCTGCCGGCGCTGGTGCAGGCCTGCGGGGAAGAGGCGCCGGCCGAGGTGCAGGAGGCCGCGCGCGGCCTGCGGCATGTGTCGGTGCGCTGCGTGAACCTGGGCGTCAAGCGCGAGAACATCACCGACAAGCACTGGATCTACTACCCGGAAGACTCGGTGTTCCACCGCATCTTCGTGCAGGGCAACGCCAGCCCGCACTGCAATGCGCCGGGCGGCTTCGCGCTCACCGCCGAGATCACCTACAGCCCGAGCAAGCCGCTGCCCTGCGACGGCCAGGCGCTGATCGACCTGGTGATCGCCGACTGCCGGCGCGTCGGCCTGATCAATGAGGACGACGAAGTCGAGGTGGCCAACCAGGTCGACATGCCCTGCGCCTACGTGGTGTACGACCATGCGCGCGCCGCCAACGTCAACCGCATCCGCGACTGGATGAGCCAGTTCGGCATCGTGCTGGCGGGCCGCTACAGCGAGTGGGAGTACTACAACTCCGACCATGCCTTCGTGGCCGGCCGCAAGGCCGCCGAGCAGGCGCTGGAAGCGCAGCGGCTGCTGCGCGAAGCGGTGGCGCGCCGGGTGAACGCGCCTTCGGCCAACGAGGAGCCCCAGAAGGTGGCCGCTGCCGGTGGCGGCGCCGACGAGCCGGCGCCGGTGCTGAAGGCCGCGGCGGCCGTGCGTGCGGCCGAGATCGCCCGCCTGGCCCGCGCCACACAAGTGGCACGCTGAACGCAAGAGGGCGAGCGCCGTGATCATCGACGCCCACCTGCACACCACCGGCGACGAGCGCCAGGCCGATGTGCTGCGCTCGCTCGACGAGTCGCAGACCGACATCGGCGTGCTGCTCGCGCCGTTTCTCAACAACGGCTACACGATGCACGACGCCGAGTCGCTGCGGCGGGCCAATGCCTTCCTGGCCGATCTGGTCAAGGGCCAGGAAGACCGGCTCGTCGGATTCGCGGTGCTCAACCCGAGCCTGCCGGGCGTGGTGGATGACCTGCAGCGCGCCGTGGACGCCGGCCTGCGCGGCATCAAGATGGTGCCCAGCGGCTGGTATCCGTATGACGACAAGGTGCAGCCGCTGTTCGCCAAGGCCGCCGAGCTGAAGCTGCCGCTGCTGTTCCACAGCGGCATCTTCATCGACGGCCGCTCGGGCCGCTTCTGCCGGCCCACCTTCTTCGAGGCGCTGCGCGACCACCCGGGCGTGCGCGTGACGCTGGCGCACCTGAGCTGGCCGTGGACCGACGAAGCCATCGCGGTCGGCCTGATCGACCGCATCCACGGCGTGCCGCCCGAGAAGGCGATGTTCCGCTTCGACCTGAGCTTCGGCCCGCCGCCGCCCTACCGGCTCGAGGTGCTGCGCAAGGCGCTCGACGTGCTGGGGCCGGCCTGCCTGCAGTTCGGCAGCGATTGCTTCCTGCCCTGCAGCGGCGCGCAGATCAGCGAGCGGCGCGGCTGGCTCGAAGACCTGCTGTCCGAGCTGCAGGTCGACGAGGACGGCCGCGAACAGATCATGTGGCGCACGGCCGCCGCGTGGCTGGGCATCACCCCTTCCCCCGCGCAGCCCGCCGTCGGCAGGCGGCTGTTCGCGTTCAACGAGGGCGCGACCGGCGCCCGGACCGACGCCAGCGTGCACTCGCAGCATGCACCGGCGCGGTGGATGCCGTTCTGCTGCTGAAGCAAGTCCAATGTCAACGCTAGCCCCCACGCCGCTGCAGCGGCGCCTGCATGTGCTCGAAGTCGTCGGCAACGCCATCGTCGGCGGCATGGAGACCTACGTGATCCGGTTGTGCGAGCGCATGCCGCGCGACCGCTTCCAGGTCACCGTGATGTGCCCCTACGAAAGCTTCTTCAGCGAGCGCATACGGGCCCTCGGGCTCGAAGTGCTGGTGATGCCGATGCCGGACGAGACCTCGTGGTCGTCGATCAGCACCACCTGCGCCTTCGTCGAATCGCGCAACATCGACGTCATCCATTGCCACCTCACCAACGCCCACCTGCTGGCCGGCGTGGTGGGCAAGCTCACCGGCACGCCGGTGCTCTTCACCAACCATGGGCGCCAGCTGATGCCGGCCGACGTGGAGGCTCACCGCCTCACCGGCACGCACGTGAGCACGGTGTGCCGCTACACCGAGCTGCATGCGCTGGCGCTGGGCATCAAGCCCGCGGCCGTGCACCTGATCCCCAACGGCGTCGATGTCGACGTGTTCAAGCCGCAACCGCGGCGCGACGGCCCGCTGCGCCAGGCCATGGGCATCGGCCCCGAGGCGCCGCTGGTCGGCTTCATCGGCCGGCTCTCGTGGGAGAAGGGCCCCGAGACTTTCCTGCGCACCGTGCTGCTGGCCCACCAGGCCCTGCCCGGCGTGCGCGCAGTGATGGTGGGCGACGGGCCGATGCGCGGCCAGGTCGAGGGCTTCATCCGCAACTTCCAGATGCAGGACTTCGTGCACCTCGCCGGGCTGCGCGACGACATCCCCGAGGTGCTCAACGAGCTCGACCTCGTCGTCTCCACCTCGCATTCCGAAGCCATGCCGCTGGCGGTGATGGAAGCGATGGCCTGCGGCCTGCCGGTGGTGGGCACGCGCGTGGGCGGCGTGCCCGACCTGATCCAGCACGGCATCACCGGCTACCTGGCCAACGATGGCGACATCGAAGGCCTCGCCCAATGGGTGCGCATGCTGCTGAACGACCGCGCGATGCTGCAGGCCTTCGGCGAACGGTCGCGCGCGCTGGCGGTGCAGCGCCTCTCGCTCGCGCAGAGCGTGCAGGCCACCGGCGACCTGCTCATCCGCCTGAGCCGCCAGGGCCGCACCGAAGCCGCGGCCAAGCAGACCGCAGCCGCCAACGACGTGGTGCGCCCAGCGCTGGTGAAGGCCGCGCGCAGCGTGCCGCGCAGCAACGGCGCGGTCGGCAAGGCGACCTGAGGGCCCGCCCTCCTCGCTGAAGCCGGTCACCCGGAGATTTCCCGGGGGGAATGTGGGTTGCCGCGACAAGGCTCCCGCCCCTTCAACCCCCAAAGGAGATCCGATGGCCGACTTCAGCTTTCTCGATGCCAAAGGCTGCCCGCTGGACCGCCAGCGCTTCACCTGGAAAGACCTCACCCCGCAGCCGATCAGCAAGCTCGACGACGACGCCTTCACCCGCGTGCGGGTGATCCTGATGAACGGCATCGAGCTCGATGCGCTGCGCCTGAAGCACCTGATCGCACGCTTCGACGGCCGGCTGCGCGTGCCGCTGGCCGAGGTGCGGCGCATCGAGCAGCACCAGGCGACGATGATCAACTGGATGATCGGCGCCGACCATTCGCCGCTGGAAACCACCATCGCCTACGAGCAGGTGGCGATCGAGGTCACCGCCGAGGTGGCGCAGCATGAGCCCGACCCCTACCTCGCGCAGGCCTACCGCTTCGGTCTGCTCGAAGACTTCGATCATCTTTACCGGTACTCGGCCCTGCTCGACCGGCTCGAAGGCAAGGACGCCAACAACATCACCCAGGGCTACACCGACATCGTGCCGGGCCGGCCCACGGTGGAAGAGCACCGCGCGCCGCAGGACGACGTGCGCCAGCCCTACGAGCGCAGCGCGGCCGCGCTGGTCAGCAAGATCCACGCGGCGCTGATCACCGCCGCCGAATACCAGACGCACGACTACTACATGAACATCGGCCCGCTGTTCAGCGACCCGATCGCGCGCCAGCTCTATGCCGAGATCGCCTCCATCGAAGAGCAGCACGTCACGCAATACGGCTCGCTCGAAGACCCGACCGAGAGCTTCCTCGAGAAGTGGCTGATCCACGAGGCCACCGAGGTCTACCTGTACCACAGCTGCATGCAGAGCGAGACCAACCCGCGGCTCAAGGCGGTGTGGGAGCGTTTCCTCGACTACGAGCTGGGGCACCTGGACCTCGCAACGCGGCTGTTCAAGGACATCGAGCGGCGCGACCCCGGCGAGGTGCTCACCGCCGAGCTGCCGATCCCGCTCAAGTTCAAGAGCCAGCGCGACTTCGTGCGCAAGGTGCTCGAAAAGGAAGTGGGCTACCGCGTCATCGGCACCGAGTTCAACACCACCGGCGAGGAAAGCGACGCGACGCTGGCCTATCGCTCGCACATCAACGCCGCCGGCTCGCCCTCGCAGACCGTGGCCGCCGGCTACCGCTGGACACCCGGCACCGAGCTGACCCGCAAGCCCGCCCACGCCTGACACAGACCAAGGAGACCGCAGATGCAGACCCAGACCCACACCGGCCTCAACCGCACCGGCGCACAGCTCTCGCCGCTGGACGTGAAGGCGATGGAAGAGATCGCCGAAGCCGCGGGAGAAACCGCTTCCGAAGACACCATCGTCGGCCTGCGCAGCGCCGCCATCGCCGAGGCCGACGCGCTCGGCTCGGTGCCGGTGCCCGCCACCGTGAAAGGCATCGTCACCACCGGCGTGCAGGCGCTCAAGGGCAACAAGCCCGCGGTGCTGATCGACAAGCTCGGCGAGCGCCTGGCCTTCGAGCGCAGCGGCACGCGGCTGTACGAGGCGCTGATCGCCAAGTGCGTGCAGCAGGGCCGCGAGCCCGACGAAGCGCTGCTCGGCACGCTGCGCCGCATCCAGCTGCAGGAGCAGGAGCACTTCGAGCTGCTGGCCCGCTCGCTCGAAAGCCTGGGCGCCGACCCCACCGCGCAGACCCCCTGCGCCGACGTGGCTGCGGTGATGTCGATGGGCATCCTGCAGGTGGTGACCGATCCGCGCGCCACCCCGTCGCAATGCCTCAACGCGATGCTGGTGGCCGAGCTGGCCGACAACGCCAGCTGGGAGCTGCTGATCAAGCTGGTGCGGCAGGCCGGGCAGGACGAGATGGCCGCGAAGTTCGAGCAGGCCAAGCAGCAGGAGCAGGAACACCTGCAGACCATCGAGCGGCTGCTCGAGGCCTGTGTCCTCGGCGAAGCGGAGGGTCGGCCCGCGGTGTAAGAATGCCGGGGCCATGCCGAGCACCCACCGCCACCCCGACCTTCCGAAGCACGACCACACCTTCCACACCGCCAGCGAGGCCGCCGAACGCGGCACACGGGCGGTGCTGTGGATCACGCTGGTCACGATGGCGGTGGAGATCGCCGCCGGGTACTGGTTCAACTCGATGGCGCTGCTGGCCGACGGCTGGCACATGAGTTCGCATGCGGTGGCCATCGGCATGAGCGCGATGGCCTATGCCGCCTCGCGCCGGCTGGCCTCCGACCCGCGCTTCGCATTCGGCACCTGGAAGATCGAGGTGCTGGGCGGCTACACCAGCGCGCTGTTCCTCGTCGGGGTGGCCGGGTTGATGGTGTGGGGCTCGGCCGAGCGGCTGCTGAGCCCGCAGCCGATCCAGTACCTCGACGCGATCGCGGTGGCGGTGCTGGGGCTGCTGGTGAACCTGGGCTGTGCCTTCATCCTGCTGCGCGCCGGCAAGGGGCACGACCATCACGGGCATGGCCATGATCATGGTCATGCGCACCATGGACACGATCACCACCACCATCACCACGATCACCACGGCCATGCCCACGGCGACGGCCATGACCACGACCTGAACCTGAAGTCGGCCTACGTGCACGTGCTGGCCGATGCCGCCACCTCGGTGCTCGCGATCCTGGCGCTGATCGGCGGCTGGATGTTCGGCTGGTCGTGGCTCGACCCGGTGATGGGCCTGGTGGGCGCGGTGCTGGTCGCGCGCTGGAGCGTGGGCCTGCTGCGCGACACCAGCGCGGTGCTGCTCGACCGCGAGATGCACCATCCGATCGTCGCCGAGATCCGCGACGCGGTGCAGACGCCGGGCGACAGCGCCCAAGGCACCGAGATCACCGACCTGCACGTGTGGCGCGTCGGCCCCAAGGCCTACACCTGCGCGCTCACCGTCGTCACGCACGACAGCGGCCTCACCTCGCAGCAGCTGCGCGAGCGGCTGGAGGCGCACGAGGAGATCGTGCACTCGACGATCGAGGTGCACCTGTGTCCGGGCTGCGAGCTCGATCGCCGATGACCGCTCCCGCCGACGCGGCCCGCTACTGGCGCAGCGAGCTGATGCCAGGCGCCGAGCTCGTGACGGCACGCTACCGGCGGCAGGTGTTCAGCCCTCACTGGCACGAGAGCTACGTCGTGCCCATCATCGAGGCGGGTGCGCAGCGCTACCGCTATGGCCGCGCAACGCTGGTGGCCGGCCCGGGGAACATCGCGGTGATCAACCCCGGCGAGATGCACACCGCGCAGCGCGCCACCGAAGACGGCTGGGCCTACCGCGCCTTCTATCCCTCGGTCGGGTTCATGGAGCGGCTCGCCGGCGAACTCGCCGATGCGCCGGCCGGCACGCCCTGGCTGCCGCTGCGCACGCTCGACGACGCCGATCTCGCGCAGCGGCTGCTGCTGGCCCATCGCCTGCTCGAATGCGGCCACGACCCACTGGCCGCCGAGACCGCGTTGCTCGAGGCCTTTTCACTGCTGCTGGCGCGGCACGCCGGCGTGAAGCCCGCGGCCGCGATCCCGCCCGCCGATCAGGCCAGGGTGGCGACGATGCGCGACCGCATGGCCGCCGATCTGTGCGAGCCGGTCACGCTGCGCACCGTGGCCGCAGCGGTGGGGTTGTCGCCCTTTCATGCGGCACGGCTGTTCACGCGCCACGTCGGCATGCCGCCGCATGCCTGGCGCAACCAGCTGCGGCTCAACCGCGCGGCCGAGATGCTGCGCCGCCGGATCGCGGTGGCCGAGGCAGCGGCGGCTTGCGGCTATGCCGACCAGAGCCATCTGACCCGGCACTTCAAGCGCGCCCACGGCGTGGCGCCGGGGCAGTGGCAGCGCGCCTGAAACGAACCGCCCCGAAGCGCAAGAACGTACAAGCCCGCCGCCGGGCCGCTGCCTAAGCTGCGGCCACCATGACCGACACGCCCTCTCCCACCCTCCAGCTCGGCGCCGCCGAGATCGACCGCGCCGGCCGGCTGCTCACGCAGATGCTGCTGCGCTATGAAGCGCAGCTCGAGTCGCTGCCGGTGTTTCCCCCGCTCGACCGCGAGGCGCTGATTGCACTGCGCGACCAGCCGTTCCCGGCCGACGGCATCGGCCTGGAGCGCCTGTTCGACGAGATCGCCGGCACCGTGATCCCCAACTCCACCGCGATCGCGCATCCGCGCTTCCTGGCCTACGTGCAGGGGCCGCCCAACGGCATCGCGCCATTCGCCGAGGCGATCGCGGCCACGCTGAACCAGAACTGCAACTTCTGGCAGCTCTCGCCGGCGGCCAGCGTCATCGAGCGCAAGGTGGTGGGCTGGCTGGCCGGGCTGTTCGGCTTCGGCAGCGAGGCCGGCGGGCTGATCACCAGCGGCGGATCGATGGCGACGCTGATGGCGCTGTCGGCCGCGTTGCACGCCAAGAGCCCGCTCGACTTCCGCCGCTGCGGGCTGCAAGGCCAGGGCCGGGCCTTCACGGTCTATGTGTCGGAAGAGGCGCACCGCTGCGTCGAGAAGGCGGCCGCGGTGCTGGGCCTGGGGCTGGACCATGTGCGCCGCATTCCCGTCGACGCCGCATTCAGCCTGCGCATGGATGCGCTGCAGGCAGCCGTGGCGGCCGATCGGGCCGCGGGGCATCACCCGGTCTGCGTGGTCGGCACGGCCGGCACGGTGAACACCGGCGCCATCGACCCGCTCGACGAACTGGCCGACTTCTGCGCCGCACAAGACCTGTGGCTGCATATCGACGGTGCGTTCGGCGCACTGTTCGTGCAGAGCCCGCGGATGAAGGCGGCCATGTCGGCCTGCGCACGGGCCGACTCGCTGGCGCTCGATCCGCACAAGCTGCTGTTCGCGCCGCTGGAGGCCGGCTGCCTCGTGGTGCGGCAGCCCGCTGCCTTGAAGAAGGCCTTCGGCTTCAGCGCCTCATACCTGGGCGCGCAGGACGATCCGCTGTTTACCAACTACATGGAGCAGGGGCTGCAGCTCTCGCGCGGGTTCAAGGCCTTCAAGCTCTGGTGCGCATTGCAGGCGTTCGGCACTCGCGCCTTCGCGCAGGCGGCAGACTGCATGCTCGATCTCGCGCAATACATGGCCCGGCGCATCGATGCAGATCCGCGCTTCGAACGGCTGGCGCCGGTGACGCTCAGCGCGGTGTGCTTCCGCCTTGCCGGCGCCGACGATGCCACCAACGAGGCCGCGCTGCACGCGCTTGTGGATTCGGGCCTGGCCCTGCTCGGCCCGGTGCGGCTGCAGGGCCGCGTCGGACTGCGCGCCTGCTTCACCAACTTCCGCACCCGCGAAAGCGACGTGGATCAGGTGCTCGAAGCCCTGGGACGCTGGCGCGAGACCTGATCGTTCGGATAGCCGACGCTGGCCTCGCGCGCCTTCTCCCGCTCGGCCGGTGTCGGCTCCGGATGCGGATCCTCGGCACGCACGCCATCGAGCGCCCACGCCACCGCGGCGCCGAACAGCAGGATCTGCGACGAGTAATACACCCACAGCATCACCACCGCGAGCGAGCCGGCGGCGCCGAAGCTGTTGCTCGCGCTGACGCGGCCGAGGTACAGCCCGATCAGGTGCTTGCCCACCGCGAACAGCAGCGCGCTCGCGAAGGCGCCTATCCACACCGAGCGCCAGCGCGGCGGGCCGTCGGGCAGCCAGCGCAGGAAGATCGTGAAGGCCACAGTGAGCACCGCGGTCGACAGCACGAAGTCGAACAGGTTCAACACCGCCGCCAGCTCCGGGATCAGGTTGCCGATGAACGCCGTCACCGCCGCCAGCCCCGCGCTCAGCAGCAGCGAGGCCACGATCAGGAAGCCGAAGCCCAGCACCAGCGCAAAGGCCGTGAGCCGCGCGCGCACGAAGGCGCCGATGGCCGAGGCCTTGGGCACCACGCGGCCGATGCGGTTGAGCGCCTTGTGCATCTCGGAGAACACGCCGCTCGCGCCCACCAGCAGCGTGATCACGCCGATCACCGCCGCCAGCCCGCTGCGGTCGCTGCGCCAGGCCGAGGCGATCATCTTCTCGATGCCTTCGGCCGCATCGTGGCCCACCAGCCCGCCGATCTGCTCGACGATCTGGCCGCGCGCGGCCTCGGCGCCGAACACGGTGCTGGCCAGCGCAATCGCCACCACCAGCAGCGGCGCCAGCGCGAACATCGAATAGAACGCGATCGAGGCGCCCAGCTCGCTGCCGTCTTCGGCCACCCACAACCGTACCGCCTCGTAGCCCACCCGCACCGTGCGGCGCAGGGGATTCGGCAGGCAGCTCCACAGGTGAAGCGCACGCTGGCGCAATGCATCGATGTTCATGCTGCAAGGCAGGCACGCCGCGTGCCTGGCGCGGGCAGGAGACACGATGGAAGAACAATCGACACCGCGACCCCACCCTGCCGGCCTGCCCGGCTGGGTCGGCAAGGCCCTGCTGGCCATCGCCCTGCTCTTTCTGCTGCAGGCGGCCAAGGTCGTGCTGCTGCCGCTGAGCGTGGCGTTGCTGCTCACCTTCCTGCTGTTCGGCCCGGTGCGCGGGCTCACGCACCTGGGCGTGCCGCCGGCGCTGGGCGCGGCGCTGGTCGTGGGGGCGCTGCTCGGCGTGCTGGGCATCGCGGCCAGCAACCTGGCCGAACCCGCCGCTGCCTGGTGGGAGCGGGCGCCATCGAGCCTGCACCAGCTCACGCAGGCGGTGGACCGCCTGCGCGCGGCCATCCCCGGGCTGGAGCCGCCGCGCAAGGTGCCGCGCTCGGCCGTGCCGCCGCCCGACCCGGTGAAGGAACAGCTCGCCAGCCAGGGCGTCACGATGACGCGCACCGTGCTCGGCCACCTGTGGCGCTTCGTGGTCGAAGGCGGCGCCACGGTGATCCTGCTGTATTTCCTGCTGGCCTCGGAATACCGGCTGCTCTCGCGCACGGTGGCCGCCATTCCGAACCGCCGCACGCGCGTGGTGGTGCTGGCCGGCGTGCGCCAGGCGCAGCGCGAGGTGGGCCGCTACCTGGCGACGATGAGCCTGATCAACGGCGCGCTGGGCCTGGCCGCCGGCCTGGTGATGATGCAGATCGGCCTGCCGAACCCGATGCTGTGGGGCACGCTGGTGGCGGTGTTGAATTTCGTGCCCTACATCGGGCCGATGCTGATCGTGTGCATGCTGCTGCTCGCCGGCACGCTGACCTTCGGCGTGGCGCTGGAGATGCTGGCGCCGGCCGCAGCATTCCTGGCGCTGCATGCGCTCGAATCGAACGTGGTCACGCCCATCGTCGTGGGCCGCCGGCTGCGGCTGAGCCCGATGGCGGTGTTTCTCTCGGTGATGGCCTGGGGCTGGCTGTGGGGCATCGCCGGCGCCTTCATCGCGGTGCCGATGCTGCTGGCCATCCGGGCGGCCTGCCGGCGCGTGCCGAGGTGGCGGCTGCTGGCCGCCTACCTCAGCGAAACCAACGCGCCGCCGGCGAGTTTGAAATCACTGCTCCGCTGAAGCAGTTCAGTGGTGCGCCGTGCTGCCACCGGCCTGCAGGCGGCTCTCGCGCGGCTGCAGCGCCATGCGGCGGCATTCGGCCGCGCAGCGCTGGCAGGCCATCGCGCATTGCTGGCAATGGTCCATCGGATGCTGCGCGCATTCGTCGCCGCAGGCTTCGCAGATCTCGGCGCACAGGCCGCAGAACATCTGCGCCAGCTCGCTCTCGCGCGACATCGCCGCGGCCGCCAGCTGGCAGACCTCGGCGCAGTCGATGTCGAGCGCCATGCAACGCGCCATCGCCTTCGGGTCGTCTTCCTGCAGGCAGGCGGCCAGGCATTGGTTGCAGGCCTCGGCGCACTGCTGGCAGGCCTCGATGCAGCTGTGGTACTTGGAGGGGGTCATGTCGGGTCTCCTTCGCAAACAAGGGTGCCTGCGAAGAGCGGCAAGCCCCGCGCCCGTGGCGCCGGCTCAACGGCGCTGCAGCGAGAGCTTGAGCGAGACCGGGCCGTCGGTCTTGTTGGTCCACATCCAGCAGTATTCCTGCGCGCTGGCGGGCTTGAGCACGCCGTCGCCCTGCTGGCTGGCCTTGCGCTGCACCGGGTAGTGCACCTTCTTGCCCACGTGGTAGTGCACGTTGAAGTCGAGCGGGCCGAGCGCGTCGTAGCGCCAGCCCACGTTGCGGCCGGGCGCCAGCTTCTCGCACAGCTCGATGAACTTGCCGGGCTGCAGCTCGTCTTCATGGGCGAAGCCGCCGCTGGCATCCCAGTTGATCTCGACCATCTGCGCCTGCGCAGCGCCAGCCATCAAGGCCGCCGCCACGATCCACCACCGCATCGCCTTCATCGAAGCCTCCGTGTGCTCAGCGCTTAGGCCGGGCCACGTGGATGGTACCGGTCATGCCCGCCTGGTAGTGGCCCGCGATCAGGCAGGCGAACTTGAAATCGCCCGGCCGGTTGAAGCGCCACACCAGCTCGCCGGTACCGCCCGGCGGCACATGGGCCATGTGCGGCTCGTCGTGCTCCATGTCGGGAAACTTCACCATCAGCGCGGCATGCTCCTCCAGCGCCTTCGGCGTGCCGATCACCAGCTCGTGCTGCACCTGCCCGGCGTTGTGGATCACGAGCTTCACCGTCTCGCCCTGCTTCACCTCGAAGTGATCGGGCTCGAAGCGCATGGTGTCGAGCATGCGGACCTCGACGGTGCGGCGCGCGTCCTGCGCATCGCCGGCGATGCCCCAGGGCTGCTGCTCCTTCTTCACCGGGCCCTCATGCGCATGGCCCGCGCCGTGGGCCAGCGCGCCGCCGGCGAATGCGGTCACCAGCAGGGCGGCGATCAGCTTTTTCATCGGTTGTCCTTTCAGTGATGGCCTTCATGCCCGCCCTGGGGCTTGCGCACCTGCACCTCCACCGCGGCGGGGTCGCTGGTGTCGGCGGGGCGTACCGGTTCGGCGAGCGCGCCGGTCCATTCGTAGGCGCGGGTGCCGACCGGCGGCTTGTACCAGCCGGGGTCGGTGTAGTCGCCGCGCTTCTGGTCGCGCCGCACCTTGAGCACGCTGAACATGCCGCCCATCTCCAGGCTGCCGTGGGGGCCGGTGCCGGTCATCATCGGCGCCGTGTTCTCGGGGATCTCCATCTCCATGTCGCCCATCTCGGCCATGCCCTCGGAGCCCATGGCCATGTAGCCGGGGATCAGGCGGTTGATCTTCCTGGCCACGTCGCGCTGCTCCACGCCGATCATCGTGGGCACGTCGTGGCCCATCGCGTTCATCGTGTGGTGGCTCTTGTGGCAATGGAAGGCCCAGTCGCCCTCTTCATCGGCCACGAACTCCAGCTGCCGCATCTGGCCCACCGCGATGTCGGTGGTGACCTCGGGCCAGCGCGCCGCTCTGGGCACCGGCCCGCCATCGGTGCCGGTGACCATGAACTCGTGGCCGTGGATGTGCATCGGGTGGTTGGTCATCGTCAGGTTGCCGATGCGGATGCGCACCTTGTCGCCCTGCCGCGCCACCAGCGGCGAGATGCCGGGAAACACGCGGCTGTTCCACGACCACAGGTTGAAGTCAAGCATGGTCATGATCCTGGGCGTCATGCTGCCGGGCTCGATGTCGTAGGCGTTGAGCAGGAAGCAGTAGTCGCGGTCGACCTCATCGATCAGCGGATGCTTCGCCCTCGGATGCGTGACCCAGAAGCCCATCATGCCCATGGCCATCTGCGTCATCTCGTCGGCGTGCGGGTGGTACATGAAGGTGCCGGGCCGCCGCGCGACGAACTCGTAGACGTACGTCTTGCCGGGCTCGATGGCCGGCTGCGTGAGGCCGCTCACGCCATCCATGCCGTTGGGCAGGCGCTGGCCGTGCCAGTGGATCGACGTGCGCTCGGGCAGCTTGTTGGTGACGAAGATGCACACGCGGTCGCCCTCCACCACCTCGATGGTGGGGCCGGGGCTCTGGCCGTTGTAGCCCCACAGCCTGGCCTTGAAGCCGGGCGCCATTTCGCGCACCACGGGCTCGGCCACGAGGTGGAACTCCTTGACGCCGTTGTTCATGCGCCAGGGCAGCGTCCAGCCGTTGAGCGTGACCACCGGGTTGTAGGGCCGGCCGGTGGATGGATGCAGCGGCGGCATGGTGTCGGGCGAGGCCTGCAGCACCGGCTCGGGCAAGGCGGCCATCGCCACCCTGCTCACTGCCGCCGCGCTCACGGCCAGCCCTGCGCCACCGAGGAAGCGGCGGCGGTTTGTGGTGTTGGTCATTTGGAGGGAGCCCCGATCAGTGTGGCCTGCAGCGCCGCATCGGCGAGCCAGAAGTCGCGCTGCGCATCGATGGCCTCGGCCACGCTCGCGATCTGCTCGCGCGCATCGGCCAGCAGCTCGAACACGCCGATCAGCATGCCGTTGTAGCGCAGCAGGTTTTCTTCCTGGATGGTCTTGCGCAGTGGCAGCACTTCGTCGCGGTAGTGCCGAGCCAGGCCATAGGCGTTGAGATAGGCCGCATGCGCCTCGCGCACCTGCGAGGCCGCCTCGGCGCCCAGCTGCGCCGTGCGGTTGAAGGCGGCCTGGTAGCGGGCCTGTGCCTCGCTGCGCCGCGCATCGCCTATATCGAAGATCGGCAAAGGCAGCTGCAACTCGTACCCGCGCTGCGGCGGCAGCCCGGTGTCGCTCTTGCGCACCGCGCCGGCCTCGAGGCCGTTGACCACGCTGCCCGCGCGGGCCAGGCCCTGCTCGCGCGCCAGGCGGTCGAGTTCGGCACGGGCCATGCGGATGTCGAGCCGCTGGTCGAGCGCGGCCTGCGCCACCTCGGCCTCGGGCCGCGGCTCGGCCGGCAGGTCGGGCAGGCGCTCGGGCAGGCGCAGGCGGGCGGCCTGCTCGGCGTTCAGGCCCAGCGTGCGCACCAGCGCCTCGCGCGCGGCCAGCGCCTGCTGCTGCGCGCGGCCCAGCCCCGCCAGCGCCTGCGCCGCGAAGAGCTGCTCGCGCGCCCGCTGCAGCTTGCTGAAGTTGCCGGCGGCCTGCATGCGCCGCGCGAGTTCGGAGCTGGCATCGGCCGCGGCCTTCACCTGCTCGTGGTATTGCAGCGCCTGCTGCGCGGCCACCGCCTCCACCCAGGCCTGGCGTGCCTGCGTCGCGGTCTTGACCACGTCGGCGCTCAACTGCAGGCCGATGCGCTGCTGTTGCGCCTGCGCGCTGCGCCAGCGGGCCGGCAGCAGCAGCAGGTCGGCCAGCGAGAAGCCGAGGCTGCGCGTGATCTCGAGCTCGCGCACACCGCCTTCGCTGCGCGCCAGGTGCTCGAAGGCGAACACCGGGTTGGGCAGGCGCGCCGATTGCGCGGCCGCTGCCGTGTCGGCCTCGGCTTCGAAGATCAGCGCCTGCAGCGCCGGGCTGTAGGCCAGCGCGATGCGCACCGCATCGTCGGCTGCGAGCGGCTGCTGCAGCAGCGCATCGACACGCGCCGCCGCCTCGTGCCGCGCCTCGCCGGTGCGCAGCCATTGCAGCTCGGCACCGCCCAGCCGGTCGTGGCTGAGGCGCGCGGCGGCATCCACCTGTGGCGACAGGTCCGGCGAGGCACAGGCCGCCAGCAGCAGCGCCGCAGCTGCGGCCAGCGCAGCGTGTCTCATCAAAGCCCCTGCCCTGGATCGGGCGAATAGCCGGCCTCGGCGAGCGACGCGACCAGCGCCTGCCGGTCGGCCGACGAATCGATGCGCGCGGTCTTGGCTTGCAGATCGACCTGCACGGTGGCCTGCGGGTCCACCGCTTGCACCGCCTCGGTCACTGCCCGCACGCAGTGGCCACAGCTCATTGCGGAAATCTTGAGTTCAAGCATGTTCGGCTCCTGGGTTCGATGCGACTATGGACCTTGCCACCGTGGGAAGGTCAAGCCCCTTTTCGCTGCTTGACCTTCCCATGATGTTAAGGTTGACACTGCCCTCATGAACACCGCCGCCCTCGCACCCAAAGACTGGACCTTCGGCATCGAAGGCATGACCTGCGCCTCGTGCGTGGGCCGGGTGGAGCGCGCGCTCGGCAAGGTGCCCGGCGTGGGCGAGGTCAGCGTCAACCTCGGCACCGAAACCGCCGCCGTGCGCGGCGATGCCACGGTGACGCTGGGCCTGCTGAAGGCCGCGGTGGAGAAGGCTGGCTACGGCGTGGCCGAGCAGACGCTGCGCCTGCGCATCGGCGACATGACCTGCGCCTCGTGCGTGGCCCGCGTCGAAAAGGCGCTGAAGCAGGTGCCCGGCGTGATCGATGCCGAGGTGAACCTCGCCACCGAGACCGCCAGCGTGCGCGTGGCCGCCCGCTCAGCCAACCTGGAGGCCTTGCAGGCCGCGGTGGAGCGGGCCGGCTACCGGGCAGAACCCGTCACCGAAGGCGGCACGCCCGAGCCCGCACACCGATGGCCCGACTGGTGGCCGGTGGCGCTGGCCACCGCGCTCTCGCTGCCGCTGGCGCTGCCGATGCTGGGCCAGCTGTTCGGTGCCATGTGGATGCTGCCGGGCTGGCTGCAGCTGGCGCTCGCCACCCCGGTGCAGCTGTGGCTCGGCGCCCGCTTCTACCGCGCCGGCTGGAAGGCCCTGCGCGCCGGCACCGGCAACATGGACCTGCTGGTGGCGCTGGGCACCTCGGCGGCCTATGGCCTGAGCGTCTACCAGCTGCTGCGCCACGGCGCGCACGGCATGCCGCACCTGTATTTCGAGGCCTCGGCCGTGGTCGTCACGCTGGTGCTGCTGGGCAAGTGGCTGGAGGCACGCGCCAAGCGCCAGACCACCGAGGCCATCCGCGCGCTCAATGCGCTGCGCCCCGAAACGGCCCGCGTGCGGCGCGACGGCGTGGAGCGCGAGCTGCCGCTGCGCGAGGTGCGCGTGGGCGATCTCGTGGTGGTGCGTCCCGGCGAGCGCGTGCCGGTGGACGGCGAGGTGACCGAAGGCGCCAGCGACGTCGACGAATCGCTGATCACCGGCGAAAGCCTGCCGGTGCCCAAGCATGTGGGCGATGCGGTGACGGGCGGCGCCGTCAATGCCGAAGGCCTGCTCGTGGTGCGCACCACCGCCATCGGCGCCGAGTCCACGCTCGCGCGCATCGTGCGGCTGGTGGAATCGGCGCAGGCGAAGAAGGCGCCGATCCAGCGCCTGGTCGACCAGGTGAGCGCGGTGTTCGTGCCGGTGGTGCTGGGCATCGCGCTCGTCACGCTGCTGGGCTGGGGCCTGGCCCGCGGCGACTGGGAGCACGCCCTCCTCAACGCGGTGGCGGTGCTGGTGATCGCCTGCCCCTGCGCGCTGGGGCTGGCCACGCCCACCGCCATCATGGCCGGCACCGGCGTGGCGGCGCGGCACGGCATCCTGATCAAGGACGCCGAGGCGCTGGAGATCGCGCACCGCGTGCGCACCGTGGCCTTCGACAAGACCGGCACGCTCACGCTGGGCAAGCCCGAGCTGGTGGCGCTGGAGCCCGCCGGCGGCACCAGCCACGCCACGGCACTGGCCATGGCGGCCGCGGTGCAATCGGGCAGCGAGCATCCCCTGGCCCGTGCAGTGGTGGAGGCCGCGCAGCGCGAGGGGCTGGCGCTGCCCACGGTGAGCGACGTGCGCGCGGTGGCTGGCCGTGGCGTGTGCGCCATGCTCGGCGAACGGCTGCTGCGCCTGGGCAGCACCCGCTTCATGCAGGAGCTGCAGGTCGACCTGCGCCCGATGGAAGCGCGCGCCGCGCTGCTGCAGGGCCAAGGCCGCACCATCTCGTGGCTGGCCGACGTGAGCGACACGCCGCAGCTGCTGGCGTTGCTGGCATTCGGCGACACCATCAAGCCCCATGCGGCCGATGCGGTGGCGCTGCTGCAGGCGCAGGAGGTCGAGGCCGTGCTGGTGAGCGGCGACAACCGCGGCAGCGCCGAAGCCATCGCCCGCCAGCTGGGCATCGACGCGGTGCGCGCCGAGGTGCTGCCCGAAGACAAGGCTCGCATCGTCGGAGATCTCAAGGCCGGCGGCCGCGTGGTGGCGATGGTGGGCGATGGCATCAACGATGCGCCGGCGCTGGCCGCGGCCGACGTGGGCATCGCGATGGGCACCGGCACCGACGTGGCGATGCATGCGGCCGGCATCACGCTGATGCGCGGCGACGTGGCGCTGGTGGCCGATGCGATCGACATCTCGTGCCGCACCTACGCCAAGATCCGCCAGAACCTCTTCTGGGCCTTCATCTACAACGTGGTCGGCATTCCGCTGGCCGCGCTGGGCCTGCTGAACCCGGTGATCGCCGGGGCGGCGATGGCGTTTTCGAGTGTCAGCGTGGTGAGCAATGCACTGCTGCTGCGCCGCTGGAAAGGGAGTACCTGAATATGAACCCCCACGCTCACATGCGTTCGCTGCCCCCCGAGGGGGCGCCCGCCCTCCTTGAGGCGGCTCGGCGGAGGGCGGCATGAATATTGGAGAGGCGGCTGCCCAATCGGGCGTCTCGGCCAAGATGGTGCGGCACTACGAATCGCTGGGCCTGCTGCCCAACGTGCCCCGCACCGACTCGGGCTACCGGCAGTATGGCGAGAAGGAGGTGCACACGCTGCGCTTCATCCGCCGCGCGCGCGACCTCGGCTTCAGCATGGCCGAGATCGCCGAGCTGCTCAAGCTCTGGCAGAACCGCCGCCGCGCCAGCGCCGACGTGAAGCGCATCGCAATGGCCCACGTGGCCGACCTCGAGCGCCGCATGGCCGAGATGAACGCGATGAAGCAGACGCTGCAGCAGCTGGCCTCGTGCTGCCACGGCGACCATCGGCCGGACTGCCCGATCCTCGACGAGCTGGCCCATTGAGCGCCGCACCTCAACCGCGCAGCCCGACGGCGTAGGCGGCGATGCCGATCACCTCGCGCACCAGCGAATAGAGGTCGCGAGCTTCGACGTAGCGCGCATGGACGCTGCCGCTCACGCGCAGCCCGGCATGCCGCAAGGCCAGGCAGGTGCGCGGCACATGGAAATACTGCGTGGCCACGATCACCGACCTGAGCCCACGCGCCTGCAACAGGCGCGCCGTGTTGGCCGCGGTGGCTGCCGTGTCGTTGCCCGCGCTGTCGCGCAACACCGCTGCCGCCGGCACGCCCTGCTGCACGAGATAGGCCGCCATCACCGCGGCCTCGTCGAAGCCTTCGACCCCGACACCACCGCTGACGATGATCAACGGCGCCGCGCACGCAGCCGCGGGCTGGGCTTGCCGTCGGGCGCGACGGTGTTGCCCGGCACCACGATCGCGTCGGCGGGCTCGAGGTGGTCGATGCAGCCCCAGAGGGCCAGCGCGGCTGCTGCGGCGATGTAGAGACCCAGGGCGATGAAAACCACGCGCCGCAATTTCCGAATGGCCGCTGAACTCAAGGCGCCTGCCTCCGCGCCCTCATCAAGGCGGCCACTTCCGCGATAAACGCGCGGCACTCTTCCTCCGTGCGCGGCGAACTGATGATGTCCCTGATCTGCTGGGTCGGCTCGTTCAGTTCCAACTCGAATTCCTGGATCACGGCGTCGATTTGTTTAGGGGTGCGATTCTTCTCCATCGCGGCAGCGGTGGAGGCGACGAAGCCTTCTGCAGACCCCGATCGGAAGCTGAACTCGTACAACGCCACGCTGATAGGGTGTCGCCATCGAAACGTCAATGCACGCCCAGCCATCAGCGTGTAGTGCCGACCGCACAACGGACACTCGAAGAACGTGCTGCTGGCAGACGAATGCGCATCGAGTCGTGTCAACGCCTGATCCCGGCAGCGAAGGCAATTCATGACGGAGCCCCGTTCAGTGCTCATCATGCTTCCGCAGGAAACACCACGAAGTGCGGCGACTGTTCGAACTCGGCGCAGCGATCGGACAGATGCAGGTGGCCGTACTTCGGCCCCAACTTGTCCATCTCGTCGGCACACAGCATCAGAAAGCCCGCCATCTGGCGCAGCTCCTGTGGCGAGGCACAGAGCGTGATCTCGGCCAACGGACGCGACACCACGTCCTCGATCGGAAGCCCTTCGTCGGCATAGCCATAGATCTTCATTGCTCCTCCCTCAGCACCATCACCGGTCCATCACCACCACCAGCAACGGCGATTCGAACATCGCCACCGGCGAGATCACCGGCTCTTCGAGTGGTACATGCTCGCCGTAGCGCTCCTTCATCTTCTGCTGCACCGCCGGATCGTCGAGCCTGAAATCCCTGATCTGCTGCAGCGTCCCGATCTCGATGCCGAGCGCACGCTGGTAGAGCTTCCACACCAGCTCGGAGCAGTAGATGCGGTCGTCGGACCATTCAAAAGTGAGGTCGTAGGGCCGCCCCTCGAAGCTGCGGGCCGCCTGCCGGAACCGGCTCAGGCCGGCGGGCGTCAGCACGTCGGGCCCGTTCTTCAGCCGCTTGACCACCACATGCCCGCTCTCGCCACGAGCCACCCACGCGGCCCAGGGCGTGTATTGCACCCTGCCCTCGGCCTCGAACACGAAGGGCCGGCCATTGCGCAGCATCACCACGCCCATGTGGCTGTAGCGCGAGCCGGTGGCCCGCTGCACCGCCACGCTCTGCGTCGAGCGCGAGGTCTGGAACACGATGTCGCCATCGCGGAGATCGAGCGTGGCCGCGTGGCCAGCACACGCCATCAGCAGCCACGCCCATGCGACCAACCTGCGAATCATCGACCCTTCTCCTGCGACCTTAGCCGGCTCAGGCTCACCGTGGTGATGCCCAGGTAACTGGCGATGTGGTGCTGCGCGATGCGCCCCTCCAGCCCGGGAAACTCCTCGCGGAACCGCTGCAGCCGCTGTGCCGCCGGCAAGGCCGCCAGCGCCCATTCGCGATCGACGCGCCGCACCAGCTCGGCCCGCAACACCGCATCGCCCCAGCACTGCACCGATGGAATGCGCCGCATGCAATCGACCAGCAGATCGGCCTCGAAGCCGGCCACGCAGGCCGGCGTCAAGGCCTGGCAATGCACGCGCGACCGGCCATCGGCCACGCGTGCGATCGCCGGCATCAGCACGCCCGGCCCCACATGAAAGGCCAGCGTGACCGCACGACCTTCCGCATCACTGACCCAGGTTTTCAGCACGCCGTCGAGCACGAAATACTCGCGCGCGCCCGGCTCGCCCGCCTGCAACAGCGCCTCGTCGGCCGCCAGGCGGCGCACGCTCAGGGTCTGCAGCACCGGCTCGAAGGCCGCGGCATCCAGCGGCGCCAGCGCGGTGGCAATGGCCATGACCGCACGGCGCTCGGCCTCGGCAAGCGGCATCGGTGGAGGCGACGAGGAAGGCAGGGCCATGGCGGGCCGCATTATCAAATGTTGTCGCGCGGCCAGGCTCGGCGCCCGACGATGAGCGCATCGCCCACTCAGGCCGCGCCGCGGCCCCGCCCCATGCTCGCCAGGCTCATCGCCGCCCTTGCGGCCCTGCTCTTCCAGTTGCCGGCCCAGGCCCGGCCCCAGGTGCCGCCCACGCTGGAGCTCGACGCCAGCGTGCCGCGCGTGGCGCTCAACGGCTACAGCTTCCATGCCGAACACTTCGGCCCGGCAGACAAGCCCGTGCTGATCGTGCTGCATGGCGGCCCCGGCGCCGACTACCGCTACCTGCTCGAACTGAAGGCGCTGGCCGACGACTACCAGGTGGTGTTCTACGACCAGCGCGGCACCGGCCTCTCGCCCCGCGTGCCGGCCGCACACCTCAGCGTGCAGACCTTCATCGACGACCTCGATGCCTTCGTGGATGCCTTTGGCCACGGCCGGCCGGTGCACCTGCTCGGCCACTCATGGGGCGCGATGCTGGCCTCGGCCTACACCGGCGCCCACCCCGCCAAGGTGGACAGGCTCATCCTCGCGGAGCCGGCCTTCCTGGACGCCACGACGATGGACGTATTCAGCTCGCGCGGCCTGCCGCCAGCGCGCGTGATGTTGGGCTTTGCGATGGCCTGGCTCGGCAAGTGGTTCGTGGACACCCGCGGCGATGCCTATGCCCGCGACGACTGGTTTCTGCTGCAGGTGCTGCCGCTGACGCAAGGCGCCGACGAACTGTGCGAAGGCAAGCTGCCCCCGCTGCAGGCCTGGCGCTTCGGCAGCCCCAACTTCGAGGCCACCGTGGGCCGCATGATGGACGACCCGGCGTTTGCGAAGCAGCTCGATTTCCGCCGCGGCGTCGATCAGTTCAAAGGCCGCACGCTGTTCATCAGCGGCGCCTGCAACAAGGCCGGCGGCGAAACCCAGCAGCGCCGGCTGATGGGCCACTTCGCGCATGCGCAGCTGGAGGTGATCCCCCAGGCGGGGCACTTCATGTTCAACGATCAGCCGGCGCTGAGCCTGCAGGTGGTGCGGCGGTTTCTCGCGCAGGCAGAGCGCTGAGGCGTCGACCACCGGCCGGATTGCCTGATCCTCAGCAGGGGTGGCAAATTTAGCCAGCGGCGCTGGCACAGCCGTCCGACTGTCTACTGAACGACAAACTCGCGGAGTTGGCCGTTGTAGTGGTCTCGAAACAGGAACGAAGCCACCTTGCCCTGCACCCAATCCCTGCAGAGCGGATAGCCCAACTCGTTACCCGCCCAGTGATACTGGATCAGCGGCTCCCTGACCTTGCTCAGCATCCGGCCTGCAAGCGGCTTGTCGGACCGCTCGCAGGCCATGAAGAAGAACTTTTGCATATTCCACTGGTCCGGGTAACGCTCGGCAAGAGTATCCACACTCTCGCGCAGCGCCTGCTGGTTGATCGAAGCGTCGCGCGCTAGGTTGTATCCCAGATCATCTGAAATCCAGACGAGCCTTGCGTACATCCCCTCCTTGGCCACCGCCCCTGGCATGTGTGCGACCTGCTCGAGCAGTTGGCGCATCTGCTGCAGGCCGCCGCCCCAGTTCGGGCTGACGTTTCGCATCCGGGCAAAAAATAGCGCGTGATAGGCCGGATGCCGCTTTACGCCCTCCTCGAAAATGGTTCGCGCGGTCTGCTCGCCCTCGCCGGTCTCGGTGGCAAAAGTCAGGCGCAAGGAGTACCAGCTCGGCAATGCAGAGAGTTCCTTCTTGTGCGAATCCAACACCTCGCGCGCTTCGCCGAGGTAGCGATGGAAGACAGGCCACGCATCGGCCTTAACTGAGGAGGCATATCCCGAACCTCGCACCTGCCAAGCGCGCGCATGGAGCATCTCGACATAAAGCAGCCATGCTTTCGGCCGCCTCGTGGCGAGCGATCGCAGGCTGGCGGCTATAGCTTCCCAATGCTTGTCGTCGTTCGCTTGCATGCTCAATTGCTGGTTGAAGAGCGAATAGAGCAGGCTTGCGCGCCACAGCCCGTCTGAGAACCGCGAGGCAGAAGCTAGATCCTGCTCCGCCTTGCTCTCCACCCCAGCGAAATCATTCGCCGCAATGAGCGCCGCGACCTCCCTTTGCATCTGTGCTTTTTCCTGCTCGGCAGGTGAGGCGGCGAATACCGCCATCGGCATCAACGCAATGACCAGCCAAGCCCCGATTTGTTTGCGCATTCATCCTCCCATTTCATGAACCAGCACGCGGTGTCTCGTTCGTCACCTTGTACGCACTCGCGCGCTCGGCCTCTACCGGCCTCACTTCATAGCTTAACCCGCACGCCAGGCAGGGGTTCTGCGCCGCGAGCGCCGCGGCCTCTTCGAGGCTGGCGGCCACGAAGAACCAGTAGCCGCCGATCACCTCCTTGGCTTCGGTGAAAGGCCCATCGACGATGCCCGAGCGAGACACCAGCCGGGCCGGCGTGGCGAGCCGCTGGCCGGCTTTCATCTTGCCTTCGGCCACCAGCTTGTCTTTCCATTCATAGAAGGCATCGATGGCGCGCTGGATCTCTTCGGGCGATTTGTCTCGATCCCACTGGCCGCGGGAGAGCACCAGGAAATCGGATGTGGCGGGCGGGGTTGGCATCGCATCCTCCAAGGAGATGAGCAAGGGTTGCCCGATTCTCGCGCCAGCCGTTGACCCCTGCCGCCGCGCCCCCGACACTGGCGCCCACAACACCAGGAGGAGCGCCCCAATGCAGATCGACTTCCATCATGCGGTGACCTATGTGTGCGCCCGGCTGGCCGGCTTTGCCGACAGCGAGGCCGGCCTCATCGCCTACTGCGCGCAGTATGTGGACGACGCCACCAAGGAAGGCCAGATCGAGTTCGACAACGGCATGCGGTTTTCGCGCATCTCGTCGGCCCACAAGATGCTCGACTACGCCAACCTCAGCGACCTGAGCAACTGCAAGGCATGGCTGCCGTTCCACTTCCTTCCCGGCAACCTGGGCCAGGAGGCGCCCGCCGCGCCGCCGCCCGCCTACGGCAAGGATGAGTTCCTGGACCGCTGCGTGTGCAAGCCCAACAGCCCCGTGGCGCGGGAGATGATGCGCGCCGTGGTCGAGCGGCAAGACCGGCCCTATGCGCTGCACCGCCTCGGCATTGCGGCGCATGTGTTCGTCGACACCTGGGCGCACATGGAGTTCGTGGGCTTTCACCACCCCATCAACAGCGCGCGTGATCTCGAAGCCGAGAACGACGGCCACCATGTCGAGGACATCAGCCAACGGATCAGGCTCTTCTTCGGCCAGGCGCTCGACCAGATCCAGGGCCTGGCGCTCGGCGAGCTGTTTCCGCTGGGGCACGGCGCGGTGCTGAGCTACCCCGACAGGCCGTATCTGCGCTGGTCTTACACCAACGGCCGGGGCCACAGGATCGCGCGCGACAACACCGCGCTGTTCACCGAGGCCGCGCGCGAGCTGTTCCAGCACTTCAGCCGCTACCGAGCCTTTTCAACGCACGGGCCCGAGGTGTTCACGATGAACTTCAACCTGCCGGCGGCTTTTGAGCGTATACCGGAAAAGCTCGCCTCCTACATGGACGAAGACCCCGACGCACGGCATGCGCAATGGCTGGCCGCCATTGCCAACGGCGACTTCGGCTTCAGCGCCAGCCCGAGCTACCACGACCGCGGCGAGCTCTCATGGAAATGCGAAGCGCTGCAGACGCTGGAAGACATTGCCGAGAGCGACGACCCGCTGCCGTTTCCGCCCGCCTTCACCGCCAGCAACTGGAAGCTGTTTCACGATGCGCTGCAGGCGCACCGGTTCTACATTCTTCATGAGCTGCTGCCGCGGTATGGCCTGCTCTCGGTGTAGGCCTACGCGCGATTGAGCACCGTGTCGTAGGCGGCAGGAAAGTCTCCCCACACATCCCAGGTGCCCAGGCCCAACGTCTTGGACGGGTCGGCCCAGCCCGCGGGCCACAGCTTGAGCGCCACACCGTGGATCACGCTGTCGACTTCATCTTCGGACACCACACACTCGGGCCCCACGTCGATCAAGGCATGGTCGCCCAGTTCGTCTTGCAGTGCCTCTTCGTCGACATACGACTCTTCGCCCTCGATGGTGATGGGCTGGGCGACGACCCGCCCGCCCTGCAGCTCGACCAGCCCGTCGTAGCCCTGGCAGCGGAACGAGGCCAGTTGCCCGCCTTCGAAGTAGAAGGCGAGGTTCAACCCATCGTCGTTGGCCGCGAAATAGAACACCGGCTGGCCCAGCGCACGATGGAGCGCAAAGCCGAGCGACACCGCCGGCTTGACCACCGACCACCCGCAATGGTCTTCATGCAGCGCCGCCACGGCCAGCGCCAGCGCGTCAGCCAAGGCCTCGTGCTCGGGCGCCAGGCCCTCGATCTCGAGATCGGGCGCTTCGAGCAGCGAAGCCAACGGGTACTGCGGCTCATCGTCTTCGCGCGGCCGCGCCGACAGCAGCCACAGATCGGCATCGCGCCGCTTCACCGCCAGCAAAGCCAGCGACGGAGCCAGGGAGGCGATGGCCTGCCACGAAGGCTCGCGGTTGAAGACGAAGGCAGAAGCGAGGTAGCCCATGGTGTGTCAGAGGGGATGAGAGAAAACGTCGGTATGCGCCTCGGTGATCGAATCGGGCCCTAAGGCAACGAGCGTGCGGCGCTGCGTATCGAGCACCCGCGCGACAAAGCCCGGCAGCTCAGCCACGTAGGCACGCGAAGCGATGCGCCACACCGTGGTGCCTGTGTCTGAGGCCACGTAGAGCAGCCTGCCGTCGCTGAACAGAGCGCGGACGCCTGCTTCGGAAATGTCCATCGGCCATGGCTCGCCCAACGATGGATCGGCCTGCGTCACATCGAAGATCCGCACGCCCGGGCCTTTTCCTGCTTCGGCGAACTCGTCCACATCCCACGTCGCCAGGCCCCACAGTGCAAGGTGCCGCTCACTGAGCCAGCAGGCCGGCGTGGTCCAGTCGTCACGCATCGTCAGGCCCATGACCGAGGGGCCGTCTTCGCTCTCCCACGGGTTGGCGCTCAACCAATCGGTGACGGACCACACCCGCGGGACCGAGACCGGCTGCCAGACCCATCCATCGTCGAAGAGGCGGCCGCCATCCGGGCTCAACCGAAGCTGCCCGTGAAAGTAGTCGAGGTAATGGTCGGGGCGCTCGCCGTTCTCGACCGGCCCGATGGTGCGATCGGTCAACGATCGGCCCGTGGCCGCGTCGGCC